>DASSTL010000056.1:0-2880 GCA_035707985.1 Nocardioides sp.
GATCGCGGCCGAAGGATCGCCGCTCGACCTGATCCGGCAGTACTCCACCCGCGAGGTCGCCGAGCTGCGCTTCCCGGTCGGCGACCACGACGCGACCGCCGAGAAGGTCGCCGACCTCGGCGAGCGGGTCGAGGTGCTGCCCGACCGGATCCTGGTCTACAGCGACGACGGCGAGCACGTGCTCGAGCAGGTCTACGCCCGCGGGCTGCACCCCATCGCGACCTTGGTACGCCGCTCCACGTTGGAGGACGTCTTCCTCCGGCTGACCGGACGGACGTTGGTGGACTGATGACCACGATGGTCTCGACCGGCAGCGGGCGCCTCTCCGTCTGGCAGGGCCTCTCCCGTCAGCTCGACTACTGGGTGACCAACTACAAGCGCACCTGGAAGGGCTCGGTCGTCACGTCGTTCGCGTCGCCGCTGCTCTACGTCCTGGCCATGGGCGTCCTGCTGGGCGGCTTCGTGCACGTCAGTCCCGACCGGCTCGAGGGCGCCCCGTCGTACCTCGCTTTCATCGTCCCGGGCCTGATCGCGGCCCAGGCGATGCAGACCGCGATGTTCGAGACGACCTACCCGGTGATGTCGGCCATCAAGTGGCAGAAGAGCTTCTGGGCGCAGATCGCGAGTCCGCTCGAGGTGCGCGACCTGGCCAACGCGATGCTCACGTTCACGCTGTTCCGGATCGGGTCGACCTGCGGCGTCTACTTCGTGGTGATGGCGCCGTTCGGGGTCTTCGAGACCTGGTGGGGGCCGGTGCTCGGCTGGCTGGCCACGATGCTGGTCGGCATGGCGTTCGCCGTGTGGACGTTCGCGTTCAGCGCCCACATCAGGAGCGAGGAGTCGTTCGGCCTGCTCTTCCGGCTGGGGCTGATCCCGCTGTTCCTGTTCTCCGGCTCGTTCTTCCCGATCAGCAACCTCGGCGACGTCCTGGAGTGGGTCGCGCGGCTCACGCCCCTGTGGCACGGCGTCAACCTCACCCGGATGCTCTGCCTCGACCACGTCGACGTGTCCACCGCCCTGGTCAACGCCGGCGTGCTGGCGTCGGTGCTGGTCGTCGGGTGGTGGGTCGCCGTCCGCACCCTCGAGCGGAGGCTCGCGACGTGACCACCACCACCGCCCGCGCGACCGCCGCCTCGTCGCCCCTGGGGCCGTTCGAGGGCACCGGTCTGATCGTCTACCGCAACTACGTCACCTACAAGTCGTCGTGGAAGATGTTCCTGACCGGCTTCCTCGAGCCGGTGTTCTACCTGTTCTCGATCGGGATCGGCGTCGGCAAGCTGATCCACGCCTTCGAGCTCAACGGGCACGCCATCCCCTACGCCGAGTTCGTCGCTCCCGGCATGCTCGCGGCTTCGGCGTTCAACGGCGCCCTGCTCGACAGCACGTTCAACGTGTTCTTCAAGCTGCGCTACGAGAAGCTCTACGACCAGATGCTCGCCACGCCGCTCACCACCGGCGACATCGCTCGCGGCGAGATCCTGTGGGGCCAGCTGCGGGGCGCGTCGTACTCCGCGGCGTTCCTTCTGGTGATGTGGGCGCTCGGTCTCGTGCACTCCTGGTGGGCGGTGCTCGCCCTGCCGGCGACCCTGCTGATCGGGTTCGCGTTCGCCGCGGTGTGCATGGCGGTGACGACGTGGATGAAGTCCTGGCAGGACTTCGACAAGATCACGCTCGTCCAGCTGCCGCTGTTCCTGTTCTCCGGCACGTTCTTCCCGGTCACGACGTTCCACGGCGTGCTGCGGTGGATCGTCGAGGCGACGCCCCTCTACCGCGGCGTCGTGCTGTGTCGCGAGCTGACCACCGGCGTCCTCAGCTGGCAGTCGGGTGTCTCGGTGGTCTACCTCGTGGTGATGGGGCTGATCGGGCTGCTCGTCGTACGCCGGCGGCTCGACTCGCTGCTGCTCACCTGAGTCGGCGGGCAGCCACCACGTCAGCCGACGAAGTCCTGGGTGGCGTACGTCGTGCCGGCGGCCGAACGCCAGCCGGAGATGCCGATCCGGTGGAACCGGGGGTTGAGGATGTTCGCGCGGTGGCCGGGGGAGTGCATCCAGGCTCTCACCAGCGCCCGGGGCGTCTCGTAGCCGTAGGCGATGTTCTCGCCGGCCGTGCGGATGCCGTCGCAGCGACGGAAGAACGGGTCGAGCGACTGGTGCTCGAAGTCGCCGGTGCGCGCCATGTGGCGGGTCCACGTCTCGGCGAAGTGGTCGGGGCACTTCCGGGCCTTCAGCGGTTTCACGCCGTGGGCCTTGCGGCGGGCGTTGGTCAGCCTGAGCACCTTGGTCTCCCACTTGTCCGCGCGTGGCTTGACGGTGCCGCGGTCGGAGGCCCGGTCAGCGGCACGGGCGTGCGGCGCAGCTGTCTCGGTGGTGGAGCGCGTCGAGACGGACGTCGAGGGTCGGGCGAAGGCGTCGGCGGTCGGCAGGGCGAGGCCGGCGGCCAGGACGGCAGCAGCGAGGGTGCGGGCAGGCATGGGCACCTCCGGGGGGTCGGGGCAGGTGACCCACACTAGGTTGTGCGCGTGACCTCGCGCGCGGACGTAGCCGTGATCGGCGGATCCGGCTTCTACTCCTTCCTCGACGACCCGGTCGACGTCACCGTCGAGACGCCGTACGGCGAGCCGTCGGCGCCGGTCGCGGTCGGCGAGGTCGCGGGACGCCGGGTGGCGTTCCTGCCGCGCCACGGCCGGCACCACGAGTATCCGCCCCATCTGATCAACTACCGCGCCAACCTCTGGGCGCTGCGCTCCCTCGGCGTACGACAGGTCCTGGCGCCGTGTGCGGTCGGTGGTCTCCGTGACGAGGTGGCTCCGGGAGACCTGGTCGTCCCCGACCAGCTCGTCGACCGCACGTCCGGGCGGGCCCGCACCTACGTCGAGCGCGG
>DASSTL010000057.1:0-7659 GCA_035707985.1 Nocardioides sp.
ACCTCGGAGGCGATGGCGACGGCCTGGTCCAGGATCGCGGCCTTCGTCTCCTCGCCCTTGGTCATGGCTCAGAATCGCACGGTCGTGCTATTTCTGTCAAACGGCGTCAGCGGCCCTCGCCATCGTCGTGGGCGAGGCGCCAGGCGCGGCCGTGACCGAGGGCCAGCACCTTCGCGGCGCTCAGCCTCCGTGGCGACCGCGCGGACGCGGCGTACGGCACCGAGCCCGGTGGCGTGCGGAGGACGGCCTGGCGAAGGAGCCTGGCCGAGCCGTCGGCGACCGCACGGAAGTTCGGCTCGAAGGCGAAGAGAGTGACGCTGCCGTCTCCGAGCTTCTCCACGGTCTCGAGGGGCGTGCCCGCGAGGGAGCCGGGCTTGGTGGCGAACCCGGAGACGTACATGTCCTGCGGGAACGACGCGACCACGCGCGCGGTCCCGGGGGCGAGGTCCAGGTTGTAGTCGCTGTCCCACTCGATCTCGTTGCGACCGCGCGGGGTGCGGATGCGCATCATGGCTCCGGGCGACTCCGCCTCGGGGGTGCTCATCCCGACCTGGGAGATCCCGAGCGCCGACGCCAGCAGGGCGCCCTCCTGCCACCCGACGTACCGACCACCCTGGGCGACCCAGTCCGCCAGCGCGGCCCGGCCCTCGGCGTGCAACCGTTGGTAGACCGGATCCGAGTCGACGTTCCCGACGACCAGGACGTCGACCTTGCGCAGCTTCGCCGGCGTGACGTCACCCGGCAGCAGGACGCGGTAGCGGAAGCCCCAGTCCTCGGCCAGACGCCACTTGAGCCATCCGGAGTACTGGTAGTCGTTGTAGGTGTGCGCCCATTGGTCGAGGACGGCGATCCGCGGGAGCCGTCCGGACGGTCGTGGGACGCCCGGGTCGCGCAGCTTCGGAACGCGGTGCACCGGCGTCCGCACCGGACGACCGGTGGAGCCGCCCTGGATGCCGGCGAGCAGCGGAAGGCTCCAGCCGCTCACGTCGTAGAAGTAGGGGAAGGGGACGTAGGTGTCCTCGTTGAGTGCGGCCTGCACCCAATGCTTCTGCGGCTGGTCGAGGCTGACCCAGTACGTGCCGGCGGGCAGCGTCTTCCTGCGTGGCGCGTCGCCGTACGGCCGGAAGTCGGGTACGACGGTTCGACGGGCGAGCCGGTCGACGACCACGTGCGCGTCCTGCAGCCTGCTCACCACCCGCCGGGTCTCGCGTGAGTTGCCGAGCAGGAAGTACCCGCAGACCTTGCGCTTCGGCACCCGTCGCAGGAGGTCGTGGCCGGGGTTGTAGATGCGGTTCGGCTCCAGGCGGCAGTGGTGCCCCTCGATCTGGGCCCGCACGAACGTGGCCCGCCACTTGCGCAGGACGCTCGCGCGGTGCGTGGCGCCGGCGAACAAGGTGGAGAGGGCGGAGGTGAAGTGGTGCCGCACGCGCACCGGGTAGTCCTTGCCGTCCCCCTGCTCGAAGGTCATGCCCACCGCGCCCATCTGGGTGGTCGGCACGGTGTCGCCGTACACCTGGGCGAAGAAGTCGTAGCCGGACCTCCAGGTCTCGAAGCGCCACCCGTGCGCCCGGAAGGCCCGCGCGTTGGCGGGGCCGTAGACGTCCTCGACCTGCTGGTACAGCAGGTTCGGGGTCTCGTGGTAGATCGGGTCGGCGTCCGGCGGGAAGAAGTAGCCGCCGCCGCTGTTCTCGTGCTCGTCGACGACCAGCTGCGGTGGGTACTTCCAGAACAGCCGGAGCCGGCCCGACACCTCCGGCTGCGTGCCGACGAGGCCGTCGCGGTTCATGTCGAACGCGTAGGAGTTGTAGCGCCGGTCGTGGGCCCGTCCGTCGGGGTTCTGCACCGGGATGAGGCCGACGACCGCGTTGCCGAGGACCCGGCGCGCCACGCAGTCGGAGCGGTCGGCGAGCTCGTACAGCAGCCGCACCACGGCGTCCGCCCCCGAGGGCTCGTTGCCGTGGACGTTCGCGGCGATCCAGAGGATGGTCGGCGTACGCCGGACCAGGGCTCGCGCCTGCACGTCCGGGGTCGCGGGGTCGCGCAGGCGGTCTAGGTCGCGCCGGATCCCGGACAGGCGGTGGAGGTTCGCCGGCGTGCCGACGAGTGCGTAGCGCAGCGGGCGGCCGTCCCAGGAGTGCGCGAACACCCCGGTCCGCACGCGGGCGCTGGCGCGGTCGGCGGCGCGCCAGTAACGGCCGATCTCGGGGTTCGTGGCCTCGCGCGAGCCCAGCTGGAAGCCGAGCACCTTGCTCGGGCTCGGCATGCCGTGCCGGAAGGTCGGCTTGGTGGTGGTCGGGTTGCAACGGCCGGCGGCACCCTGGCCCGGGGCGGTCCGGCTCGGGGCGGTCCGGCCCGGGGCCGATCGGTTCGGCGCGGCCTGGCTCGGCGAGCTGGTCGTGGTCAGCCCGGTCAGGCAGACGGCGACGGTAGTGGCGACGGTGACAGCGGCTGAGCCTCGGCGCATGCCCGGAGCGTAACGTTGCCGAGACCTCGGGCGGCGGGACCGCCGGGACGATCGGGAGACTCGGAGGAGCAGCTGCATGGGACACGTCCAACGCTTCGACCACGTCGGCCTCACCGTGTCGGACCTCGACGCTGCGGTCGCGTTCTTCGTCGGGCTCGGGCTCGAGGTGGAGGGCACCGGGTCCGTCGAGGGTGAGTTCGTCGAGGACGTCTGCGGGATCCCGGGTGCGAAGTGCGACATCGCCATGCTCCGCCCGCCGGGTCAGGGTTCGCTGCTGGAGCTCTCCTCCTTCGTCAGCCCCGGCCACGCCCCCGGGTCGCCGGAGGCGTTGGCGAACGAGCTCGGCATCCGCAACGTGTCGTTCGAGGTCGGTGACCTCGACGCGGCGCTCGAGGCGGTGGCGGCCGACGGGTACCGGCTCGTCTCGCGCGTCGGCGAGTACCAGAACGCCGTCCGGATGGCGTACGTGCGTGGGCCCGACGGGATCGTCGTGTCCTTGTTCGAGAAACTCGGGTGACCGCTGGTGGGGGTCGCTGGCTAGCCTCGAGAGGTGCCGCACCTGGAGCTTCTCGGGCCCGACCACGCACCTGCGGTCCTGGCCTTCGAGATCGAGAACCGCGGCTACTTCGCCCGGTCGATCTCCGATCGTGGTGACGAGTTCTTCGAGCGCTACGACCAGGTGCATCGCGCCCGGTTGGCGGAGCAGGAGGCGGGCGAGGGCGCCTACTACGTGCTCGTCGACGAGGGCGGGTCCGTGCTGGGGAGGTTCAACCTGATCATCGGCGAGGACGGGGTCGCCGACGTGGGGTACCGGCTCGCGGAGCAGGCGGCCGGACGAGGTGTCGCCACGGCCGCGGTGCGCGACCTGTGCGAGCTCGCGGCCTCTCGGCACGGCGTACGCCGGCTCAGGGCCGCGACGTCGCACCAGAACGTCGCGTCGCAGCGAGTGCTGGAGAAGGCCGGCTTCGTCGAGGTCGGACCCGCGGACCCGAACGAGATCGGTGGCAAGCAGGGCTCGTGGTACGAGCTCGATCTCGCGGCACCTCACTAGGGTCGGCGCATGGATGCCTTCGTGGTCGAGGAGGGCGGCGTCGCCGACCTCGATCTCCTGGGGCCGCTGTGGGTGGCGGTCCATCACCAGCACCAGCGGGCGATGCCGCAGCTGGCGCCGTACGTCGACGACGACACCACCTGGCGTGAGCGGCGCGTGCTGTACGCCCAGCTGTTCACCGACCACGACCCGGTCCTACTGCTCGGCCGCCACGCGGGTGACCTGGTCGGGTACGCGCTCGGTTACACGATGCCGGTGGCGTCGACGTGGATCGCCGACACCTGGGCGACAGGGGAGCTCGTCGGCGAGGTGGAGTCGCTGTCGGTGCTCCCGGCGTACCGCGGTCGCGGCCTGGGGTCGCGACTCCTCACCATGCTCGACGACCGACTCCGCGAAGCCGGCGCTCGCGACCTGATCGTCGGTGCGCTGTCGGGGAACGTCGACGCGCAGCGGCTGTACGAACGGCACGGCTTCCAGCCCACGTGGCTCTACCTGTCGCGGCTGGACGGTCGCGAAAGCCCCTGACCCCGCGCCGTCGGTCAGACCTGCGACGTGAGCCAGGTCGTCAACGTGGCCGTCAGGGTTGCCGGTCGGTCGAGCTGGACGAGATGTCCGGCGTCCGCGATGAGGCGGAGCCGTGAGTCGGGGATCAGCTCGTGGAGCCGGTGGGCACGGTCGACCGGGATCCACGTGTCGTTCTGTCCCCAGACCACCAGGGTGGGCACGTCGATGGCCGGGTACCGGCTCTCGATCTCGTCGGTGTAGGCCTCGTCGGCCTGCTCGATCTGGCGGTAGAACGCCGCCTGCCCCTCCTCGCCCAGCCATGGTGCGACCAGCGCGTCGAGGTCCTCGCGGCGGAGTCCGCCATGGCTCGCCCCGGCGACGTACGCCTCGATGACCCCGCGGTGGACGGCGGCCGGAAGTCTCGCGAGGACGCCCGGGTTGTCACTCACCAGCCGGAAGAAGTCCGACCCCCACGGCCGGAGAGCCACGACGTCCACGAGTGCCAGGGATGCGTAGGACCTCTGGTGGAGCAGGAGCGCGCGCAGCGCGACCGCGCCTCCGAAGTCGTGCGCGACGACGTGGGGATCCTCCAGTCCCCAGTGGGCGAGAAGGTCGGCGAACAGCTCGCCCTGGATGTCCAAAGACACTCGGTGCTCCGGCCTCTTCGATGACGTGCCGTAGCCCGGCATGTCCCAGAGGTGGACGGTGAAGTACGGCGCCAACGCCTCCGCGATCGGCCGCCACAGGTCCGACGACCACGGCGTGCCGTGGCAGAAGACGACGTCCGAGCCGCTGCCCGCCCGACCCCAGCGCACCGTGCGCCCGCGCCAGTCCAGCTCCTCGGTCAGCATCCGAGCGATGGTGTCAGGGCGCGGGCCGGTCCGGAAGTGCGGTGTGGCTGGTGGTGGTTTCGTGACGCTCGCTGCGCGACCTCCTCAACCACCGGTGTGCCGCTCGCGCGCCGTGCGTTCCCAGCGACGGATGCGACCCCCTAGGTTCTGCGCATGGAGCTCGAGCTACGCGAGATCGACGACGCCGTCCGCGAGGAGCTGATCCGGGAGGTGGTCGTCTCCGACGAGCAGCGGCGGTTCGTCAGCGACGTCGAAGGTTCGCTGGCCGAGGCGGCGGAGGCGCCGGAGGCGAACCCGTGGTACCGCGGGGTGTACGACGGCGGCACGGCTGTCGGGTTCGTGATGCTCGCGTGGGACGTCGACCCGGCCGAGGGTCTGGTCGGGCCGTGGTTCCTGTGGAAGCTCGCGATCGACCGCGACCAACAAGGCCGCGGCTATGGGCGGGCGGTCGTCGACAGGCTCGCGGAGATCATCCGGGGGGAGGGCGGCACCGAGCTCTACACGAGCTACACGGAGGGCGAAGGCGGCCCAGGTCCGTTCTACGCGCGGCTCGGGTTCGAGCCCGCGGGCCGGCACGGCGACGAGGCGCTGGTCGTCAAGCGGCTGTGATCAGTCGTGGCGCTCGAGGACGGCGAGGTCGCGTTCGGCGTACCGCCGGTGGTGCCACTCCTCGTTGACCACGACGCCGAGCACCTCGGCGACCGGATAGCGGTCGGCCGGCGGCCAGCCTTTGCCTTCGACCGGCACCGTCTCCTCGCCGAGCCGCTCGTCGGTGAGCTCGGCGAGCACGCGGCGTACTTTCGCCTGCCGGTCGGCGCGGAGCGCCAGCACCTCGTCGAGCGAGGGCCGGATGTCGGTGTCGTAGGCCCAGTACCAGTCGCGCATGCTGGTGAACGGCAGGTCGAGCGACGACCACGGGTCGGGGTCGCCGAGGTAGACGCGGTTCACCCACGCGTCGGTGGCGTAGCAGAGGTGTCGCAGGGTCTCGATGAACGACCACTCGTCGTCGACGCGCTCGTGGAGGAGGTGGGGATCGAGCGCCCGGGCGCGGGCGACGGTCTCCGCCCAGCGGCGCTCGAGGATGTCCCAGGCCTCGCGGAAGCCGTCGGCGTCCGGCGGCTTCATCTTGGCGTAGTCGGGATCCCGCCGCACCAGCTCGGCCTCGATCAGGGGCGCGACATCGACGCCGTTGATGACGACGTTCTGGAGCTCACCGTCGATCTCGACGTCGACCAGCTCCACCCCGCGCATCCTGACTCCGCTGAGTGAGCTCTGGCGGAACCACGACCCGGAGAGGTCGACCCAGCTGAAGCGCGCGTCGTGCAGCTTCGTGCGCTCGTACGTCGTGCCCGACAGGTCCTGGAGCTCGCTGCTCATGCCGGCCAGGCTAGGACGTACACAGGACGGTTGCCGTCCGGATGGCCGATGCCGGTCATCCCATGTGCGGACGCGGTCGGCGAGGGGATCGCCGTAGCGTCGTGCGCATGGTCGACGTGGCGGAGGATCGCGGGTTCCTCGAGTGGTTCGAGACCACCTGGCACGACGCCGAAATGGCCCTGCACAACGGGGATGCCGGGCCGCGTGACCGCGTCACCTGGTCGACCCGTGAGCCGGTCACGCTCTTCGGGGCCTGGCGCAACGCGACGAACGCCGACGAGGCTCGCGCCGTCTTCCGCGCCCTCGAGGCGTCGTTCTCCGGCGTGGTCGAGGGTGGCATCTCGTTGGTCGCGTACGGCGTGAGCGGCGACCTGGCCTACACCGCGCACCGCGAGCACACGACCACCACGGTGGACGGGAAGCCGGAGCGGTACACGCTGCGGGTCACCCAGGTGTATCGCCACGAGGACGGCACCTGGAAGGTGATCCACCGACACGGTGATCGCGAGGCCGAGCCGACCGCCTCGATGTCGACCGCCTAGATTCTGGGGGCATGGGCCTGGTTCACCGGAACGCCACCATCACGCCGAACAAGCAGGAGCTCGCCGAGGCCTGGCTGCCCACGCGCGACTGGGCGCCGGGCGGCGGGATCGAGAAGATCGGCGAGTACCGCTTCGACGACCCCCAGGGCGAGGTCGGCGTCGAGACCATCCTGTGGCGGACCGCCGACGGGACCGTTCTCCAGGTGCCGTTCACCTACCGGGGGGCTCCGCTCGCCGGCGCCGAGGAGCACCTGGTCGGCACCTCGGACCACAGCGTGCTCGGGCCGCGCTGGGTGTACGACGGCTGCGGCGACCCGGTCTGGGCAGCGACGCTGGCCACCGCGATCCTCACCGGCGGCACCCAGGCGCAGATGGTGGTCGAGCACGACGGTGAGCTGGTCGGCGTACCGCCGCGGGTCGAGGTGCGCGGGTCGGGTTCGGGGAACGCCTCCGTGCCGACCATCACGTCGGTCGACTCTCTCGTCGACGACGGCGCGGTCACGACCGTCGTCGCAGGGCCGGTGACCATCCGGCTGCCGCGGGTGATCGGCACGCCGGTCGACGGCACCGCCACGCTGACGGGCACCGCCGCCGACCACGACCTGGGAGTGCTCGCCGCCCTGATCCGTGGTTGAGGAGGTCGATGGTTCAGGAGGCTCGCTGTGCTGCTCGGTGGTTGAGGAGCGAGCTCTGCGAGCGTCTCGAAACCACCCCCTATGTCAGGCCAGTGCCGCGGAGACGACCTCGCGTGCCGCCTCCTGCACCTCGGCGAGGTGGTCGGCGCCGCGGAACGACTCGGCGTAGATCTTGTAGACGTCCTCGGTGCCGCTCGGGCGGGCGGCGAACCACGCGTTCTCGGTGACCACCTTG
>DASSTL010000058.1:0-21744 GCA_035707985.1 Nocardioides sp.
ATCCGCGAGGCCGGCTCGACGGCCGCGCAGGAGCTCGCCTTCACGCTCGCCGACGGCTTCGGGTACGTCGAGCTGGGGCTCAGCCGCGGCCTCGACGTCGACGTGTTCGGGCCCGGGCTGTCGTTCTTCTTCGACGCCCACATCGACTTCTTCGAGGAGATCGCGAAGTTCCGGGCCGCCCGCCGCATCTGGGCCCGCTGGATGCGCGACGTGTACGGCGCACAGTCAGAGAAGGCGCAGTGGCTGCGGTTCCACACGCAGACCGCCGGGGTCTCCCTGACCGCGCAGCAGCCCTACAACAACGTCGTCCGCACCGGCCTCGAGGCGCTCTCGGCCGTCCTGGGCGGCACCAACTCGCTGCACACCAACGCCCTCGACGAGACCCTCGCGCTCCCGAGTGAGCAGGCGGCCGAGATCGCGCTACGCACGCAGCAGGTGATCATGGAGGAGACCGGTGTGGTGAACGTCGCCGACCCGCTCGGCGGCTCGTGGTACGTCGAGGCGCTCACCGACCAGCTCGAGGCCGAGGCCAACGCGATCTTCGACAAGATCCTGGCCATGGGGGGCTCCGACCTCACCCACACCGACACGGAGGGTCTCGCCACCGCGACCCGCAACGGCGAGAACCCCGTCACCCAGGGCCTCCTGCGCGGCATCGAGGACGGCTGGTTCATGTCCGAGATCGCCGAGGCCGCCTTCCAGTACCAGACCGCCCTGGAGAAGGGTGACAAGAAGATCGTCGGCGTCAACGTCCACACCGACTCGATCACCAGCGACCTGGAGATCCTGCGGATCTCCCACGAGGTCGAGGTCGAGCAGGTCCGCACGCTGTCGGCCCGGCGTACGTCGCGTGACGAGGCCGCGGTCACCGCCGCGCTCCAGCACATGGTCGAGGTCGGGCGCACCGACGCGAACATGATCGAGCCGATCCTCGAGGCCTGCCGGGTGGAGGCCACGCTCGGCGAGATCTGCGACGCCCTGCGCGCCGAGTGGGGCGAGTACCGCGAGCCGGCTCGCTTCTGAGGTCGGTCAGGCCGGCGCAGCCAGACGGAACCGTCCCGCGGAGAGCCGCTCCACCGACCGCGCCAGTGTCTCGTGCGTGGGGTCATCCGGGGTGAACCGGAACGTCATGCCTCGACGGCGCAGGGCCCGCGTGATCGTCGCGGAGAGCCGCATGCTAGGTGTTCGCTCGACGGCCGCTTGCGGTCGGGTCGGGCGAAGCGGAGCATCTCGTCCATGCGGCGGCACCGGGCTCTGCTGGGCGCGGTCCTCGTGGGCGCGCTGCTCGCGTCGGGAGGCTGGTGGGTGCTGCGTGCGGGCGACTCTGCCCCAGCCGCGCGGAGAGAGTCGGCGGTCGACGTCGCGAGGGTCGAGCCCGGCCGCGCGGTGCACGTCGAGTCGGGCGAGCCCCGCACCACGTTCCTGCCGCTGGGCCCCGGGCCGCAGGACGGGCGCACGCTGTCCGCCCAGCGCGCCTACAACGTGCTCGTGGGCGACTCGGCGAAGCTCCAGCTGATGCCGGCGACGGTGCAGGCGTACTACGGCGTGCTGAGCGCACCCGACGCCGTGGGGGGCGTGGGGGACGTGCGGGTCTGGGCGTTCGTCTCGGAGTCGGGGTGCTCCGACGCGACCACAGGGCGATGCCGGCTCTGGGAGTTCGTCGATGCGCGCACCGGCCGCGACCTCGGGGTGGTCACTCAGGAGGTCCTCCCGGACTGACCGCCAGGGCCGCTCAATAGGATGGAGGGCATGTCGCAGCAGCCGTTCACGCGTCCCGGTGCCGTCGACCTGTCCGGCCTCAAGCGCCCCGCCCCGGGCTCGGGGCAGTCCCAGGCGGGCTCGTCCGCGGGGGGTGCCGGCTCGGCTGCGGGGTCCGTGGCGGGCGGGCGATCGGCGTACACCGTCGACGTCACGGAGCAGAACTTCCAGACGCTGCTGGAGTCGTCGGTCACCGCTCCGGTCGTGCTGGTGTTCTACTCGCCGAGCAGGGTGCCCGAGAGCACGACGTACGCCGACGACGTGTCGGCCGCCATCGAGGCGTACGACGGCCGGTTCCTGGCCGGCCTGGTCGACATCGACGCCTCGCCGACCATCGCGCAGAGCCTGCAGATCCCGCAGGTGCCGCTGCTGATGGTGATCCTCGAGGGGCGGCCGGCCGCGCAGCCGATCCCGGGAGTGCTCAAGCGCGAGGAGGTCGACACCATCCTCAACCAGCTCGCGCAGGGGCTCACCGCGCAGGGCATCACCGCGCACCACCAGCCGCTGTCGGCCGGCCCGGCTTCTGCCGGAGAGAACGGCGAGGAGCAGGTCGACCCGCGCTACGCCGCCGCCCAGCAGGCCCTCGAGAACAACGACATCGACGGCGCCGTTGCCGAGTACCAGCGGCTGGTCGACGCCAACCCGGCGGACGCGGAGGCGGCAGCCGGCCTGGCGATGGCGAAAGTGCTCCAGCGCACCCAGGGGGTGGACCTGAACGCCGCGCGCGAGGCCGCCGCGGCCGATCCGGACGACGTCGACGCGCAGACGCTCGTGGCCGACCTGGACCTGCTCGGTGGTCACGTGGACGACGCGTTCAACCGCCTCGTCGACCTGGTCCGACGTACGTCCGGCGACGAGCGCAACCGGGCCAGGGAGCACCTGCTCGGCCTGTTCGCGGCGGTCGGCAACGAGGACCCACGGGTCCTGCGCGGCCGGCAGAACCTCGCCTCGGCGCTGTTCTGAGGGCGCCCGCGTGAGCACGATCGTCTACCTGCACGCCCACCCCGACGACGAAGCAT
This sequence comes from Nocardioides sp., assembly GCA_035707985.1. Taxonomy (GTDB): domain Bacteria; phylum Actinomycetota; class Actinomycetes; order Propionibacteriales; family Nocardioidaceae; genus Nocardioides. The sequence goes on from DASSTL010000058.1 coordinate 2,778, forward strand.
CCCAGACGTCCGGTGCCATGGCGCGCGCCAGTGCGGAGGGCCACCGGGTCGTGGTCGTCTTCGCCACCAACGGCGACCACGGCGAGGTCGCCGAGGACGCCGTCGAGGGGGAGACCGTCGCCGACTATCGCCGGCGCGAGGCCGAGGCCTCGGCCGCTGTGCTCGGGCTGGCGCGGGTGGCATGGCTGGGGTACGCCGACTCCGGTATGACCGGCTGGGAGCAGAACCACGCAGAGAACTCGTTCTTCCAGGCCGACGTCGCCGAGGCCACGCGCCGTCTTGCCGACGTGCTCGACGAGGAGGACGCCGACGTGCTGGTCGGCTACGACTGGCACGGCGGCTACGGTCACCCCGACCACGTGAAGGTGCACCACGTCGCTCACGCCGCGGCCGCGCTGGCCCGGCGTACGCCGCGGCTGCTGGAGTCGACGCTGAACCGCACGGCGATGACTCGGATGTTCGAGGAGGCCCGGGCCGCCGGAGTCTCCGACTGGGACTGGAACCCCGACGACCCGATGGACGACGGCAACCCGCTCGGCACCCCGGAAGACGAGATCACCTGGGAGGTCGACGTGTCGGCGTACCTCGACCGGAAGCGCGCCTCTCTGGAGGCTCACCGATCCCAAGCCACCGACATCCAGCAGTTCCTCCAGATGGAGCCGGAGATCTTCGCCCGGGTGTTCGGCACCGAGCACTACATCGAGCCCGGCGTCCCCGGCCCCATGCGCCGCGCCTGGCCCTTCTGAGGTTCTCGGTGGTTGAGGAGGTCGCTGCCTCCTCAACCACCGACGAGCAGAGCTCGCCCCTCAACCACCGACGAGCAGAGCTCGCCCCCCAACCACCGACGAGCAGAGCTCGCCCCCAACCACCGACGAGCAGAGCTCGCTCCTCAACCAGCGGAGTGTCTACGCCGTGGCGTCCGCCCCTGCTCCCAGCGCCGACCGCCCGGCCTCGAGACGGGCGACGGGGACGCGGAACGGCGAGCAGGAGACATAGTCGAGCCCCGTCGCGTCGAAGAAGTGGATCGAGGCGGGGTCGCCGCCGTGCTCGCCACAGACACCGAGGTGGATCTCCGGGTTGGCCTGACGGCCGAGCCGGGCGGCGTGCCGGACGAGTCGTCCCACGCCGTCCACGTCGAGCGACTCGAAGGGGCTGACCTGGAAGATGCCGTGCTCGAGGTAGCGGCTGAAGAACGACGACTCGACGTCGTCACGCGAGAACCCCCAGGTCATCTGGGTCAGGTCGTTGGTGCCGAACGAGAAGAACTCGGCGGACTTCGCGATCTCGTTCGCGGTGACGGCCGCGCGGGGGAGCTCGATCATGGTGCCGACCTTGTACGGCACGGACACCCCGCGCTCCTGCTCGACCGAGGCGGCGACCTCCGCGATCTGTCCCCTCACCAGGTTCAGCTCGGTCACCGAGGCGACGAGCGGGATCATGATCTCCGGCTGGGGGTCACCACCGGCGGCCCGCCGCTCGGCTGCCGCCTCGAGGATCGCGCGCACCTGCATCTTGAACAGGCCGGGGATCACGATGCCGAGGCGTACGCCGCGCAGTCCGAGCATCGGGTTCTGCTCGTGGAGGCGCTTGACGGCGTCGAGCAGCTTCTCGTCCCGCTCGTCGGCAGCCTCGTGGTCCTCCTCGAGCGCGACCTTGACCGATAGCTCGGTGTAGTCGGGCAGGAACTCGTGCAGCGGCGGGTCGATCAGCCGGATGGTCACCGGTAAGCCGTCCATCGCCTCGAGGATGCCCCGGAAGTCGTCGCGCTGGAGCGGCAACAACTCGGCGAGTGCCGCCTCCTGCCCAGCCTCGTCCTCGGCGACGATCAGGTTCTCCACGAGCTGGCGCCGCTCGCCGAGGAACATGTGCTCGGTGCGGCACAGCCCGATGCCCTCGGCGCCGAACCGGCGGGCGCGAGCGGCGTCCTCGGGTGTGTCGGCGTTCGCCCGTACCCGGAGCCGGCGTACGTCGTCGGCGTGGCTCATCACCCGGTCGACGGCGGTGACCAGGTCGTCGTCGAGGTGCTCGCCCTCGAGGTAGCGCATGACCACCGAGTCGGTCACCGGCACGGCTCCGAGGAACACCTCGCCGGTGGTGCCGTCGATGGAGATCACGTCACCCTCGCGGATCGCCTCGGCGCCGCGCACCTTGGCCCGACGCTTCTTGGCGCTCACGTCGAGCGCCTCGGCGCCGCACACGCAGGTTCGGCCCATCCCGCGGGCGACCACCGCCGCGTGTGACGTCTTGCCGCCGCGGCTGGTCAGGATGCCGCGGGCGGCGACCATCCCGCGCAGGTCGTCGGGGTTGGTCTCCTTGCGGACCAGGATCACGTCCTCACCGCGCTCGGCCCACTCGACGGCCGTGTCGGAGTCGAAGACCGCCTTGCCGACGGCGGCACCCGGGGAGGCGTTCATCCCTTTGGCGAGCAGGGTGCGCTCGGCCTTGTCGTCGAAGCGGGGGAACATCAGCTGGGCGAGCTGGGCACCGGTGACCCGACGGAGCGACTCGTCGGTGTCGATCAGGCCCTCGTCGGTCATGTGCCGGCCGATGCGGAACGCCGCCTCCGGGGTGCGCTTGCCGACGCGGGTCTGGAGCATCCAGAGCTTGCCGCGCTCGACGGTGAACTCGATGTCGCACATGTCGCGGTAGTGCTGCTCGAGCTTGGCCATGATCGCGAGCAGGTCGTCGTGCGACTTCTTGTCGATGCGCTCCATGTCTGCGAGCGACACGGTGTTGCGGATGCCGGCGACGACGTCCTCGCCCTGCGCGTTCTGCAGGTAGTCGCCGTAGACGCCCTGGTTGCCGGACGCCGGGTCGCGGGTGAAGGCGACGCCCGAGCCGGAGTCGTCGCCGCGGTTGCCGAAGACCATCGCCTGCACGTTCACCGCGGTGCCCATGCCCTCGGGGATGCGCTCCTGGCGGCGGTAGAGGACCGCTCGCTCGGTGTTCCACGAGTCGAAGACGGCCCGCATCGCCAACTCGAGCTGCTCGCGCGGGTCCTGCGGGAAGTCGCGGCCGGCGTGCTCGCGGATCGCCTGCTTGAACGTGTCGACGAGACCGCGGAGGTCGTCGACGCCGAGGTCGGTGTCGGAGTCCGTGCCGCGGTCCTTCTTCAGCCGGTCGAGAGCCTTGGCGAAGACCTCCGACTCGATCCCGAGCACCGTGGCCCCGAACATCTGGAGCAGCCGGCGGTAGGAGTCCATCGCGAAGCGTTCGTCGTTGCTCTGCTGCGCGAGACCTCGGACCGACTCGTCGTTGAGCCCGACGTTCAGGACGGTCTCCATCATCCCGGGCATCGAGACCGCCGCGCCGGAGCGGACGCTGACCAGCAGCGGGTCGGCCGGTTCACCCAGGGCTCGCCCCATCTCCTTCTCGAGGGTCGCCAGGTGCTCGTCGATCTCCTCGGACAGGCCCTCGGGAACGTCGCCCTTCTCCAGGTAGGCGCGGCACGCCTCGGTCGAGATCGTGAAACCCGGCGGCACCGGCAGCCCCAGCCTGGTCATCTCGGCGAGGTTCGCGCCCTTGCCGCCGAGCAGTTCCTTCTGGTCCTTGTCGCCCTCGGTGAAGTCGTAGACGTAGGTCATGGGCCGATCCTCGCCGTCGGCGGTCGAGCCTGTCGAGGGCACAGCGACGTGTGGATGGTCTCGACGCGGTCGGCGGACGCGTCAGCCGCCGCCCTCGACGTACGCCGGCCCGCTGCCACCGAGGTTCGCCAGCGCCGACTCGATCCGGCGGGCGGTGAAGTCCGCGCAGCGCTCGCGCACCTGATCGATCGTGGCGAACTCAGCGGCCCGGATCTCCCGCGCCTCCTTCTCGTTCCGCTCGACGATCGCGGCGTCGTGCTCGCCACCGTCGAACACCAGGCACACGGCGTCGTCCCAGCCGCCCCACGGCGGCAGCCAGTCGGTGAGCAGGAGCTGGCCCGCGGGCAGGTCGAGGGCGAGCTCCTCCTGCACCTCGCGGGCGGCCGCCAGCTGGGGTGACTCGCCGACCTCGACGACGCCACCGGGCAGGTCCCAGTCGCGCTTGTAGGTGAGCTGGCAGATCAGCACGCGCCCGTCGTGGTCGCGCACGAGGAGCTGGCTGATCGCGCGCTTGCGGGGAAGGAAGGAGTTGAGCAGAGCGCGGAAGCCCTCGGGCTCGGTGATCGGCGGGTCGGAGACCAGGCCGGCGTAGATCACCATTCCCGGCGCGTCCGGCCGGTCCGTCATGCCAGGCTCGAGGCGCTGGAGACCTTCACGCCGCAGCCCCGCCCGCGTCGCCACGCGGTGGGAGGCGCGGTTGCGTGGGTCCACCTCGGCCTGCACCCGCCGGATGCCGTGGTGGTCGTAGAGGTGCCGGATCAGCAGCCGTGCCGCCCGGGAGGCGAACCCCCGGCCGCGGTGTCCGGCATACACGCTCCACGAGAGGGACGCGGTCTCGCCCTTCGGTCGAGCCTCCACCACGCCGACCGTGGTGCCCTCGTGGAGGACCGCGAACGTGAGGCGGGTGCCCGCCTCACGTTCGCGTCGCCAGCGCTCGACGACCTCGCGCATCCCCTCCTGGCTCGACGGACCGGGCTGGTCGAACCAGTACCGCATCTCGTCGTCCTCGCCCGCGACGTGCGGCTCGATGTCGCGCTCGTCGAAGGGGCGGAGGGTGACGACCCCGTCGGTGAGAGTCTCCTCGCCGTTTCGGTCGTCATCCGTGGTCACGCCCCGACCATAGCCACGCTCTCCTCGGTGCTCGCGTCGGTGTCCGACCCGGCCCGGCCGCGGGAATGAAGCAGGGTGCCGAGCAGCGCGACCGCGGTGGTCGTCCCGATCAGGACCGCGAGACTCCACTCGAGTGCGTGGGCGTAGCCGTGGTCGACCGCGCCGAAGAACACCATGCCCACGACCGCCACCCCGAGAGCGTTGCCGACCTGCTGTGCGGTGGACAGCACACCCGAGACGGCTCCGGCGTACGCCGGCTCGACGGTTCCCATGGCCGCGTCGATGAGGGACGTCAGTGCGATCCCCATCCCGAAGCCGGCCAGGGCCAGGCCCGGAGCCAGCTCCATCACCGGGCCACCGACACCGTGCTCGGCGACGGCACCCAGCAGGGCGAGGTGCCCGAGGGCGAAGGTCCCCGCGCCGGTCGGAACCGTCCACCGGCCGAGGAGCGTTGCCAGGCGACGCTGGCTGCCCGTGCCGACCATGTAGGGGATCGCGACCAGGGTGAAGACGGCGCCCGAGGACAGTGCACCGAGCCCGCGGCCGTTCTGGAGGTAGAGCGCCAGTACCAGGAAGTACGACGCCATCCCCACGAACAGCAGCGCCTGAGCGCCGATCGCGATCCGCACGGTGACCGAGCGGAACGCCGCGGGCTCCACCAGAGGCGTCATCCCACGCCGGACGAGCGTGCGGCTGCGGGCGATCGTCAGCAGGCCGGCGACGACGGCGCCGCCCAGGCTGAGCCAGGTCCACAGCGGCCAGTCGAGGCGGCGCCCCTCCAGCAGGGGGAGGAGCAGCGCGGTGAGCGTGGCGGTGGCCAGGGTGAGCTCGACGAGGTCGATGCGCGCGGCACTCGCAGTACGCCGGTTCGGCAGGAGGCGCGGCGCGAGCGCCACGGCGACCAGCCCGATCGGGACGTTCACCCAGAAGATCGCGCGCCATCCCGAGCCGGCGAGGTCGAGGTGGATCAGCACGCCACCGATCAGCTGGCCGGTGGCGGCGGCCAGACCCATGACCATCGAGTAGATGCCGATCGCCTTGGGCATGCGCGGTCCGGCGTACACATCGCCGATCAGCGCCAGCACCATCGGCGAGACCATCGCGCCGGCGACGCCCTGGGCGAGGCGGGCTCCGACGAGCAGCTCCATCGTCGGCGCGGCGCCGCAGGCGGCGGACGCGACGACGAACAGGGCGGTGCCCCAGGAGAACATCCGGCGCCTGCCCCAGCGGTCGCCCAGACGGGTCACCGCGATCAGCAGGGCGCTGAAGGTGAGGCCGTACCCGGCGACGACCCACTCGAGACCGCTGTCGGTGGCATGGAGGTCGGACTGCATCGACGGCAGCGCGACGTTGACGATGAAGAAGTCGAGGACGACCAGGAAGATCCCGCCCATCAGGACGGCGAGCGGAGCCCAGCCCTGCTCGACAACCTGGTCTTCGACCGAGTCGGTTCGTGTGTTCATGCCGGGGACGCTCCGGTCTCCCCCTGGGGGAGGGTCAAGGGCGCGCCGCGTCGAGACTCAGTGCGGGTGCCCGGGCCACAAACCCGGTTGCCCCTCCGGTAGGGGGAGAGTGTGGGATGACGTCATGACCTCGGACGTCCCCTTGCTCAGCATCGGCGAGTTCTCGCGGATGACGTTCCTGTCGGTGAAGACGCTGCGGCACTACCACGAGACGGGACTCCTGGCTCCCGCGCACGTCGACCCGTCGTCCGGCTACCGCTACTACGACCCCTCGCAGGTCACGACCGCGCAGGTGATCAGGCGGTTCCGCGACCTCGGCCTGCCGATCGACCAGCTGCGCTCCTTCCTGGGCGCACCCGACGAGGAGACGAGGAACGCCGTGATCGTGGAGCACCTGGACCGGATGAGCGCCCAGCTGCGCGAGACCCAGGACACCGTCGACTCCCTCCGGCGGATGCTGGGGGACGACGGGGCGGCGTTCCCGGTCGCCTACCGTGACGAGCCGTCCCTCACTGCGCTCGCGATCACCGACCGGGTCCCGGGGGCCGATGTCGTCGCGTGGTGGATGGACGCCTTCCGCGAGCTGCATCGCGCCGTCCGGGCCAGCGGCGCCACCCGTGCGGGCACCGATGGTGCCCTGTTCCCGAGCGAGTTCTTCGCCGACGAGGTGGGGGACCTGGTGGCATTCGTGCCCGTGGCCGCGGTGCCGGACCGCCTGCCGCCGAGGGTCACGTCGTACGCCGTGCCCGCCGGCCGGTTCGCGGTCACCACGTTCGACGGGCCACCCCTCGATCTCGACCGGGCGTACGGCGCCGTCGGCCGCTGGGTGTTCGACCAGGCCACGTCGTCCGTCGGCCCGGTGCGCGAGCGCTACCTGCCTACGGGGGACGAGGACGACCTCCTCGCTCACACCACCGAGGTGTGCTGGCCGGTCGCGAGCTGAGCGGGCGACAGCTCGCGGCCGTGCCCGTCAGACCCAGCCGACCCGGTTGGCGGCGGCGACCGCCTCGAGCTGGGACCGCACGCAGAGCTTGGATAGGACGGCATGCACCTGGGAGCGCACCGTCGCCTGCGACACGACCCACGACTCGGCGATGCGGGGGACCGTCATCCCGGCGGAGAGGGCCCGCAGCACCTGTTGCTCGCGTGGAGTGAGCGACTCGAACGGTGCGAGCTCCTGTCGGCGCCTCCGGCGATGGCAGCGCAGACGGTCGAGCAGGCGCTGGCGCTCGTGAGGGGCCATCACGGTGTCGCCACGAGCGGCGGAGAGCACCGTGCTGAGCAGGTCCTCGAAGGCCACACCCTTGTCGACCGCCGCGCAGGCACCCTGCTCGAGGGCGGCCGCGATCCACAGCTCGTCCGTGACACCCGACACGACGAGCACCCTTGAGCCTGCGGCCACGCACGGCGCGACCAGGTCGGTGCCGTCGCCCAGCTCGCCGCCGAGGTCGAGGTCCAGCATGACCAGGGCCGGTGAGCTCGATTGGACCCGGTCGACCAGGGCGTCGCGACTGGTCACCGGGGCGAGGTCGGGTTCGAGGCCCTCCCGTCTCAGTGCCAGACACAGGGCGTCCGCGAGCAGCCGCTGGTCGTCGACGATGAGGACCCGAGTCGGCTCACGAGTGACGACGGAGGTCATGAGACCGCCGCTTCGAACTCGGGTGCGATCACGGTCTCGCGCGCGGCGAGGGGCCAGGAGACGACGAACGTCGTTCCACAGACGGAGGGCAGCAGGTCGACCTCGCCGCCGTGCCGACGAGCGAGTGTCCGAGCGATCGACAGCCCGAGTCCCGACCCGTGGCTGTGTGGTCCTCGACTGCCGCGGCCGAAGGCGGAGCTTGCGGCCGGTGACGGGATCCCGGGGCCGTCGTCCTGGACGAGGACCCGGGCGTGCGTTCGGTCGTTCTCCACCTCCACCCGGACGCTGGCCCCAGGCGCGTGTTGCTGGGCGTTGACAAGCAGGTTCTGCAGCACGGTGGCCAAGTCCCCAGGGACACCGCGGACCAGAGCAGACCGGAGGCTGACCTCGACGGGGAGCCCGTCGGCACGGCGTACGTCGGTCACCGATCGGACGACGTCTAGCACGTCGAAGACGTTCTCACCCGCATCCCTGGGCTCCAGCATGTGCTCCAGGTGCGTCAGCTCTGCGAGTGTCGCGTGACGGAGTCGGTCCGCTGTGGCTGGGTCGAGGTCCTCGGGATGGCGTTCCAGCGTGGTGATAGCAGCCCGGATTCCCGCCAATGCGCCCCGAGCGTCGTGTGCGAGGTCGGCTCGCCATGCGTCCCGGCCCGAGATCTCGGTCCGAACGTGCGTGAGCTCGCGCGTGAGATCCTCGGCGGCCGCCCGCTCGGCATCGGCGGCGCGGATCAGGTCGACCACAGCAGAGGCGGCGACGATGAAGGCGACCGCGGCGGTGATGCTGGCGGCGACCACGGTGGTCAGCGGCCGTCCGGGGAGACGGCACAGCTCGGCGATCCCCATCGCAGCCAGCAGGGGGGCCGTGTGGTTGGCCCATCGCGCCTGGCGACTCTGCGCCACCATGCGGACGGCCAGGGCGAGCCAAGCGAACGCGAGCGTCGGAACCATCAGCGCCTGGAGCGAGACCCCCGACGGCAGCCGCTCACGTTCGAGGAGGAACAGCAGGGTCATGGTGGCGGCGGCGGTCGCGAGCAGGCCACTCCTTCGCCAGAGGTTCCTCCAGTGGGGGACGTCCTCGGAGAGGGCAACCACCATCACGTACAGGACCGCGGCCACCGACAAGGTCCGAACGCAGGTGATCGCGGTCGCGCCGCCTGATGTCGACAGGCTCCGGGCCAGCGTCAGCGACGGCAGGGAGACACCGCCCAGGAGTAGCAGACCGATCCCGCGGAGACCGCAGGACGGCTCGCCGGTGATGTGCCAGCGGGAGAGGCGGAGGGCGCCGGCCGCCACGAAGACGGGTGTCGCCAGTGCGCGCGACACGACGATCATGTCATTCATCGATCGCGACGACGTGCGTCCGCCGATGCCGAGCCCACTCCCGAGTACACCGACCAACGCCGTCCCTACGAGCGTCACGACGAGCGTCACGACGAGCGCGACCATGAGCGGTCGCGCGACCTTCCCCCCCAAGACCATGGATCCCGACCATCCCCCCGTGATGTCCCCCCGGAACATCGCGCCCTGAACTTCCCTCATTGCTCGGCACAGGTCAAGGCGCGGGTGGGCATGGCCCCTAGTCCTGTGGGACCAGGGGCCGCGGTCTCCGATGGGGACGAGACGAACTATGGAGAGGGGATGCGCTCGATCGGGCCCGCGGGGACCGAGACACTGGCGGCATCCGTCTCGGCTCTCACGGCTTCCTCGACACTCGCGTCTGGGCTCGCATGTTCGTCCCGGTGGGACGGCACGTGCACGCCAGCCGCGTTCTCGCTGTCCCCCGGGCGCAGTACCACGATGCCTGCGACGACCAGCAGCATGACGCCGAGCCCGATCGCAAGGAGGCCATGGTGATCGCCCGACAACCACACCGCCGGGTACCCGACCAGAGGAACCACGCGCGTGACCCGATACGCGGTCTGTCCTCGCAGGCCGGTGACCTCCGGGTCGTTCACCGAGTTCGCATCGCCTCGCGTCGTGATGTACGTCGTTCCACGCTTCACCCTGAGCTTGACGATCCGATGGACCGTCTGGCCCTGGGTCTCGCCAGGGGGATGGAAGACGATCACGTCCCGGACGCGCAGGTCACTGACGGGGACCCGCTGGGTGACGACGACGTCGCCGGGCTGGAGACCCGGGCGCATGCTGCCGGAGAGGACCGGCGTGGCATGCCAGCGGCCCGTGCCTGTCTCAACGCCGCACCAGGCGAGGGCGCACACGGCGAGCACGAGCAGCAGACCACTGACCGCGCTGCGGAAGCGTTGATGATTCGTCGTCGGGTCGGTCGCGGAACGGCGTCGTGCTGACACGGGCATGTCAGTGGTCGTATCCCGTGAACGTGACCGTGACGGAGGTGTGGGAATCCAGCGCCGCGGGTGGGAGCCCATGAACGGAGTCGGTGGGCCGGAGGACGAGCTCGTAGAGGACCGAGTCCCCGGCAAGGAGCGGGTGGAGGAGGTGCGCGTCGGCTGCGCAGAGGTCGCCGTCGTACACCCGCTGCGAGTGCGTCACGTCCGTCACGGTGGCGTGCAGGGCGCGGGCCAGTGGTGCACCGTCGCTTCCGGCGCATCCGGTGGCCGCGAGGTCGAGTTGGGTCGAGGCAAGGTCCAGGGTGCCCGTGTTCGTCACGAGCAGCTCCTTGCTGATCGGCTCGAAGTGCGTTCCGAGGTTGTCGCCGTCGAGGTCGAGTTGGAGGTCGTGACCCGTTCCGCCGTTGAGCGACAGTCCGACCTCGCCCGTCGTGATCGCGGTGCTGCCGGCCACCTGGGCTGTGAAGGTGGCCCCGGCCCCGGCCCCGATCAGGCCCAGCCCGGCGACGGCGATGCCGGCAGCCATCAGCAGCTTGGGAGGAAGGGTCATGACCTGGACTCCTGGTGTCAGCGAAAAATGGACGGCGCTTTGTGAGCTGCGGGGACCGTTCGTGGGCAGTCCCCGCAGCTCACTCGAGCGATCAGCCGGTGAACGAGAACGTCAGGGTCGGCGTGATCACGCCACCCTGCGCTTCGTTCGTCAGGCTGGCGGGCGTGTGGTAGGGCCCGCCGTTGTAGCCGTCCCAGGCTGCCCGGGTGTTCGAGCCGTCACTGGAGGTGGTTCCGCAGATCGAGTCCTGGCCGGCGTAGAAGTCGACCGAGAAGCTCGCCGACTGGCCCGGCTGCAGGACGACCGGGTTCTCCTTCACCGTCGGGTGCAGGGCCAGCGCCGTCGTGAGGGGCCCGTTGCCTTCCGTCCACGTACCGCTGTGGTCCGTGCTCCGGATGCAGACGTTGACCTGCCTGAGAAGAGCGTTGTTGTTGCCCGCGTCGCTGTGCGACTCGGTCATCTGGAACGAGTCGAAGGTCGCCGGAATGTTGCCGTTGTTCTTGACCGTGACGACCTGGTGCGCCGACTCGAACGTCGATCCGGTAGGTCCGACCGCGGCCAGGGTGACGGACTTGTGGTCCGCCGAGATGTTGCCGCCCGAGACGATCTGGACGTTCATGGTGCCGGCCGTGACGGTCCGGTGTGCTTGGACGGCGTCGGTGAACGTGGCGCCTGCGCCGGTTCCGATCAGCGCCAACGCCGCGACACCGACCGCGCCGGCGGTCAGGAGCTTGCGGGAGTGAGCCATGTGGTGTGGTCCCTTTCACGAGGTTGAGTCCCGAGGTGGCTGATGCGACTGCTGGTAGCCGTCGCCGGGTGACAGTCCCTCGTGCGGGCTGCTGAGAACATCGGCAATGTTGTTGAAACCGACCTGCCGCGCCGTCGCGTAGCGAATCGCCAGCTCGGTTGCATCCTCCGGACTGATGCGGCCCATGCACGCCGCCAAAGTCAAGCCCTCGATCACCGCGAGCATCAGCTCCGCGGCTTCTTTTCGAGGGTGAGGAACTTCCAACAGGTCGAGGACACGGCCGACCACGACGTGCAGGTCCTCGAGATGTTGGTCGAAGTAGGGTCGGAGCGCTTCTCGGCGCTCCTCGACTCGGACGCGGTCCTCGCTTTGTTCTTTCCGGTCCTCGGCGTCGTGAGCACCCTCGACGGGCGGGTCCAGGAGCTCGACGTCGTGGCCGCGCTGCGCGATCCCGAAGTCTCGTCGCACCTGACCCGGTGGCTCCACCCCACTCGGCGTCAGGCCGTAGCACGTCACGAGCTTCAGCCAGACCAGCTCCTCGTCGAGGTGGCTGGCGTCTTCGGGCATGAGCGACTTGATGAGGTATCCGACCGCCTCCATCGGGTCATCGGTTCGCCGGTGCAGCCGCCCAGCACGCCGGCGGGCGACTACGTGGTCGGCGGCCAGTCGAGCGAGGTCGGCCCACTCGGCCACGAGCCGACGGATCGTGTTGACGCTGCTGCCGAGCTCCACGGCGACGCGTCGCCGAGAAAGGGCATCGGGGCCTTGGTCACGGACGACGGCGAAGCACGCCTGACGGATGAACTCGAAACGGCCGGCGTAGTCGATGCGTCTGGGCATCGTGCATTCGTATCGCGATCGCGCGTCGGCGGTCGGCGCTCATCCACAGGCCGTGACAAGGCCAGTTCAGAGCACCCGGCGTGCCCACAAGGACGATCCCGAATTCTTCGTTGTAGAACGCGGTGGACCCTCAACCACGAGGCGGCATCCGCCGTTGTGGAACAAGGCGTTCCACAACCTCCTCATCAGGGGGCCCGTTGGGGGCCTGGGTCGTTCCACAACGCAGATTCCGCTTTGGCCGTTGGGGGCACAGGGCGTGCCCGGATAGGGCGTGCCCGGGTAGGAGCGTGCCCGGATAGGAGTCAATCCTGGCGGAGCCAGATCGTGGCCAACGGCGGGAGCACCAGCGTGGCGTGCGCGGGCTGGCCGCTCTCGCCGCCCTCGACCGCCCTCACGACGCCCAGGTTCCCGACGCCCGACCCGGTGTAGGCGGCGGCGTCGGTGTTGACCACCTCGCGCCACTCTCCGGCCGACGGCAGTCCCAGGCGGAAGTCGCCGTGGGGGACCGAGGCGAAGTTCGACACGCACACCAGCACCTCGTCACCGCCTCGTCGGATGAATGAGAACACGTTCCGCCCGGCGTCGTTGGCGTCGATCCACTGGAACGAGTCGGGTTCGTTGTCGCGCGACCAGATCGCGGGGGAGTCGACGTAGGCGCGGTTCAGGTCCTTCATCAGCCGGTGCATCCCGAGGTGCTCGGGGTGGTCGAGCAGCCACCAGTCGAGCTCGCGGGACTCGGCCCACTCGGACTCCTGACCCAGCTCGGCGCCCATGAACAGCAGCTGCTTGCCCGGATGGGCCCACATGAAGGCGAGGTAGGCGCGGAGGTTGGCCAGCTGCTGCCAGCGGTCGCCCGGCATCTTCCGGAGCAGCGAGCCCTTGCCGTGCACGACCTCGTCGTGGGAGAGCGGGAGGACGAAGTTCTCGCTGAAGGCGTAGGTCAGCCCGAACGTCAGCTCGTTGTGGTGCCACGCCCGGTGCACCGGTTCGCGCTTGAGGTAGTCCAGCGAGTCGTGCATCCAGCCCATGTTCCACTTGAAGCCGAAGCCGAGCCCGTCGCTGTCGGTGGAGCGCGTGACCCCCGGCCAGGACGTCGACTCCTCGGCGATGGTGGTCGCTCCGGGGACCCGCTTGTAGACGGTCGCGTTCATCTCCTGGAGGAACTGGACGGCTTCGAGGTTCTCGTTGCCGCCGAACTTGTTCGGGCTCCACTCTCCGTCCGCCCTCGCATAGTCGAGGTAGAGCATCGAGGCCACGCCGTCCACGCGCAGACCATCGGCGTGATACTCCTCGAGCCAGTAGAGCGCGTTGGCGTAGAGGAAGTTGCGCACCTCGCGGCGGCCGAAGTTGAAGATGTGGGAGCCCCACTCCTTGTGCCAGCCGCGTTGCGGGTTGGGGTCCTCGTAGAGCGGCGTCCCGTCGAAGCGTGCGAGCGCCCACGCGTCGGTCGCGAAGTGCCCCGGCACCCAGTCGAGCAGGACGCCGATCCCGTTCTGGTGGAAGGCGTCCACGAGTCGGCGGAAGCCGTCGGGGTCGCCGAAGCGCGAGTCCGGCGCGAAGTACGACGTGACGTGGTAGCCCCACGACCCGCCGAACGGGTGCTGCATGACCGGCATCAGCTCGACGTGGGTGAAGCCGAGGTCGGCGACGTAGGGGACGAGCTCGTCGATCAGCTGGTCCCAGGTGAGGACGTTCCCGTGCCGCTTGCGCCAGGACCCGAGGTGCACCTCGTAGATCGACATCGGCTGGGACACCGGCTGTCGGTCGCCGCGGCTGCTCATCCACGCGTCGTCACCCCACACGTGGGTCGACTCGTGGACCCGGCTCGACGTCGCCGGCGGGACCTCCGCCCAGAACGCCATCGGGTCGGCCTTCTCCCGCCACTCGTGGTCGGCGCCCAGTACGACGTACTTGTAGCCGGCGCCCGAGGCCACGCCCGGCATGAACAGCTCCCAGATGCCCGAGGTGCCGAGCTGACGCATCGGGTGCTCCCGGCCGTCCCAGCTGTTGAAGTCGCCCTCCAGCCGTACGCCGCGCGCCCCCGGCGCCCACACCGCGAACGACGTCCCGGTCACGTCGCCGGTCGGCGACCGGTAGTGGTGAACGCGCGCGCCGAGGACCGTCCACAGCAGCTCGTGGCGCCCCTCGTTGACCAGGTGGAGGTCCATCTCCCCCAGGGTGGGCAGGAAACGGTAGGGGTCGTCGACGGTGATCGTGCCCTGGCCGTAGTCCACCTCGACCCGGTAGTCCGGCACGGCGGCATCGCCCGGTGGTTGAGGCGGTCGCGCTTCGCTGTCGCCCGGTGGTTGAGGAGGTCGCTCTGCGACCGTCTCGAAACCACCCAAGACCCCGACCCACACTCCCTCGTGCTCGTGCTCGAGCGGCACCCGGGTGCCGTCGGAGGTCACGACCGTCACGGTCCGGGCGAGCGGCTTGAAGACCCGGAAGGTGACCTCGTCGCCCTCCGGGTGCGGCCCCAGGATCGCGTGCGGCTGACCGTGCTCACCGCGGGTGAGCTGGTCGATCTCCGCGATCGGCACCTTCTTCATCGATGTTCCTCCCGGACGGAGTCGGTGAGAGCGGGCATCGTCAGACCTGGGATGGACGGACCGAAGGCCGCCAGTGGGATCGAGAGCCAGCTGGGCCGGTTGCGCGCCTCGTAGACGCACTCGTAGACCGCCTTGTCGGCGACGTACGCCGCCAGCAACGTCTGCTCGTCGCCGGTCAGCTCGCGGCCGGCGTACGCCTCGAGGAACGCAGACTGGTTGCGCGCCGACCACTCGGCCGCGCGGTAGGCCCGCTGCTCGTCGCCCTCGTCGCCGGTGGCGGACGCGGTCATCGCTGCGACGCGGGGCGCGTAGTCGAACGAGCGCAGCATCCCCGCGACGTCGCGCCAGGGCGAGTCGGGCAGGACCCGGTCGGCCAGCGGCTTGGCCGGCTCGCCCTCGAAGTCGACGATCTTCCAGCCCTTGGCCGTGCGCAGGGTCTGGCCGAGATGCAGGTCGCCGTGGACGCGCTGGATCTGCCCCGACTCGATCGACCCGACCGCGGCGAACAGGTCGCGGAGCCCGGGAGCGTGCTCGGCAAGCTCGGGTACGACGTCCAGCGCCGCCTCGAGCCGCTCGGCCATGGCCTTCGCGAGCTCGGCGTGGTCGCCGGCGGTGCGCTCCGACGTGGGGAAGTGCCCGGCCAGCAGCCGGTGCACGTCGGCGACCGCCTCGCCCAGCCGCTGCGCCTCGCCCGCGAAGTCGCCACCGACCTCGTCGGCGTACAGGTCCGCCTCGGCGAACAGGTTGCGCACGGACGTCAGCGCCAGCTCCCACCCGTCGCTGGCCGTGCGCAGGAACTGCTGCAGCATCCCCAGCTGGAGCCTCTCCGGCGGTTGAGGAGGTCGCTCTGCGAGCGTTGGTTCCTGAGGAGGCGAGGGATGAGCCGTCTCGAAGGGCTCGAAACCACCCACCGCATCGCACTCGATCCACCCGAGCAGCGCCGCGACGTTCTCCGACCCGGCGAGCGTCAGCTGCTCGTGGATCTCGATGTCGGGGTTGGTGCCAGGGGTGATGCGGCGGAACAACTTCAGCAGCGCCTGCTCCCCGAACGCAACCGAGGAGTTCGACTGCTCGCCGGTGAAGGGCGTGGACGGCGCCGTGGGGTCCAGCTCCTCACCGGGCAGACGACGGAACTCCAGTGGCCCGTCGGGCGGATAGGCGAAAGCCCGGAGGTACGCCGCCATCGCCTCGCGGTCGTGGATCGCGTCGTAGGCGTGGGTCCAGCCGACGTCGGGGTCCTCCCACCAGCCGACGAAGGCGTGGTCGAGGCGGTGCTCGGGATCGGTGTACATCGACAGGGGCACCTGGTACAGATCCATCCCGCCGTCGTCGTAGCTGACTTCGGCGAGGTCGACCACGACGCGTGGCGACTCCTCGGAGATCACGCCGAGCCGGCGTACGCCGGTCACGCGCGCGCTGCGACCCTTGCCGCCGAACCAGCGCGCTCCCTCGATGTACTCCGAGAGCTGGCGCAGGCTGTCGTCGGTCGGGGTCGACGGCAGGTTGCTGGTCTGTTCGGGGTGGGTCTCGTCGGTCACGGGGCGGTGGCCTCCTCGGGTGGCGCGGTCAGCCGGAACCAGTAGAACCCGTACCCACCGAGTGTCAGCAGATACGGCAGCTCCCCGATCGCCGGGAAGGGAACCCCGCCCAAGAGCTCGACGGGGACGAAGCCCTCCCAGCGGCGCAGGTCCAGCTCGACCGGTTGGGCGAATCTCGACAGGTTGTTGACGCAGAGGATCACGTCACCGGTGCCGTCGGGGGTGAGGTGCTCGCGGGCGTACGACAGGACGGCCGGGTTCGTGCCGCCCAGGTCGAGGAACCGGCCGAGCCCGAACGCCGGGTGGCCGCGGCGAGCGTGGATCATGCGTCGGATCCAGTGGAGCAGCGACGAGGAGTCCTCGAGCTGGGCCTCGACGTTGACGCTCTGGTAGCCGTAGACCGGGTCCTGGATCGCCGGCAGGTGCAGCTTCCCGGGGTTGGCGGAGGAGAACCCGGCGTTCCGGTCCGGTGTCCACTGCATCGGCGTCCGGACGCCGTCGCGGTCGCCGAGCCAGATGTTGTCGCCCATCCCGATCTCGTCGCCGTAGTAGAGGACGGGGCTGCCGGGCAGCGAGAGGAGCAGCGCGGTGAACAGCTCCATCCGGTTGACGTCGTTGTCGAGCAGGGGAGCCAGCCGCCGCCGGATGCCGATGTTGGCCTTCATGCGGGGGTCCTTGGCGTACTCGTCCCACATGTAGTCGCGGTCCTCGTCGGTGACCATCTCGAGGGTCAGCTCGTCGTGGTTGCGCAGGAAGATGCCCCACTGACAGTTGTCGGGGATGGGCGGCGTCTGCTCCATGATCTCCGAGATCGGGAAGCGGGACTCGCGCCGGACCGCCATGAAGATGCGCGGCATCACCGGGAAGTGGAAGCACATGTGGCACTCGTCGCCGTCGCCGACGAACTCACCGGTCTCCTCGTCACGCTTGCCGCCGAAGTAGTCGACGACGTCCGCCGGCCACTGGTTGGCCTCGGCGAGCAGCACGCGCCCGGGGTAGTTCTCGTCGACGAACCGCCGGACCTTCCTGAGGAACTCGTGGGTCTCCGGGAGGTTCTCGCCGTTGGTGCCCGGTCGCTCGTACAGGTAGGGCACCGCGTCGAGCCGGAAGCCGTCGAGCCCCATGTCCAGCCAGAACGACATCGCCTCGAGGATCGCCTCGTGGACCTTCGGGTTGTCGAAGTTCAGGTCCGGCTGGTGGGAGAAGAAGCGGTGCCAGTAGTACTGCTGGCGCACCGGGTCCCACGTCCAGTTCGACGGCTCGGTGTCGACGAAGATGATCCGCGCGTCCTCGTACAGCTCGTCGGTGTCCGACCAGACGTAGAAGTCGCCGTAGGGCCCGTCCGGGTCGCTGCGCGACGCTTGGAACCACGGGTGAGCGTCGCTCGTGTGGTTCATGACGAAGTCGATGATCACGCGCATGCCGCGCTCGTGCGCGGCGGCGACGAAGTCGCGGAAGTCGTCGACCGTGCCGCACTCGGGAAGGATCGAGGTGTAGTCGGCGACGTCGTACCCGCCGTCGCGCAGGGGAGAGGTGAAGAACGGCGGCACCCACAGGCAGTCGACGCCGAGCCACTTGAGATAGTCGAGCTTCTCGATCAGGCCGCGGAAGTCGCCTGTGCCGTCGGCGTTCGAGTCGCGGAACGACCGCACCAGCACCTCGTAGAAGACCGCCGTCTTGTACCAGTCGGGCTGGTCCTGCTCGGGGGTGGCCCCGACGATGCCGCTCTCGGTGCCCGGGCCGGGCCCGGTGCTCATGCAGTCCTCCGTACCGACAGCAGGTGTGCCGGCTCGGTGCCCGGGTCGAGCCGGACGTAGTTGTGCTGACCCCAGTGCCAGTCCTGGCCGGTCAGCTCGTCGTGCACCGCGAGACTGTCGTGCCAGTCGAGGCCGAGCTGGGGCAGGTCGAGGTGGACCATCGTCTCGCGGGCGCCGTGCGGGTCGAGGTTCACCACGACGATCACGAGGTCGTCGTCGCTCTGCTTGCTGTAGCAGAGCACGTTCTCGTCGTCGCTGCTGTGGACCACCAGGTTGCGGAGCCGCTGGAGCGCCGGGTGGGCGCGTCGGATCTCGTTGAGCCGGGTGAGGTACGGCGCGAGGGTGCGCCCCTCCTTCTCGGCGGTGTCCCAGTCGCGGATCCGGATCTGGTACTTCTCCGAGTCGAGGTACTCCTCGCTGCCGGGTCGCACCGCGACGTGCTCGTAGAGCTCGTACCCGGAGTAGACGCCCCAGCTCGGCGACCCGGTCGCCGCGAGCACCGCGCGGATCTTGAACGCCGCGGGCCCGCCGTACTGGAGGTAGGCGTGGAGGATGTCGGGGGTGTTGACGAAGAAGTTCGGCCGCATCAGGTGGCTGGTCTCGTGGGCGACCTCGCGGAAGTACTCCTCGAGCTCCCACTTCGCCGTCCGCCAGGTGAAGTAGGTGTAGCTCTGGTGGAAGCCGACGGCGCCGAGTCCCCGCATCATCGCGGGGCGGGTGAACGCCTCGGCCAGGAAGACCACGTCGGGGTCGGTACGCCGGATCTCGCGCAGCAGCCACTCCCAGAACGCCACCGGCTTGGTGTGCGGGTTGTCGACGCGGAAGATCCGGACGCCGTGCTTCATCCAGTGGCGGACGACGCGCAGCACCTCCTTGCAGAT
>DASSTL010000059.1:0-28090 GCA_035707985.1 Nocardioides sp.
GCCCGAGGTCACTGCCGCCGATTCCGATGTTGACGACCGCGCGGATGCGCTCGCCGGTGGCCCCGAGCCAGGCGCCGCCGCGGACGTTGTCGGCGAAGGCGGCCATGCGGTCGAGCACCTCGTGAACGTCCGGCACGACGTTGTGGCCACCGGTCTCGATGCGCTCGCCCTTCGGCGCCCGTAGCGCGACGTGCAGGACCGCCCGATCCTCGGTGACGTTGATGTGCTCGCCGGCGAACATCGCGTCACGACGCCGCGCGACACCGACCTGGTCGGCGAGGTCGAGCAACGCTGCCAGCACGTCGTCGTCGAGCAGCGACTTCGAGAGGTCGACGTGCAGGTCGCCCGCGCTGAAGCTGAGCCGGTCGGCGCGCGCGGGATCCGCGGCGAACCAGCCGCGCAGGTCCGCCTCGAACCCGTCGGCGAGACCGGTCAGGCGCTTCCAGGCCTCCGTCGACGTCGCGTCGACGGGGGCCTCGCTCACCGCCCGTCCTTCTGGGCCGCCTCGAGCGCCTCGGTCACCGAGTCGAGCAGCTCGTCCCAGGCCGTCACGAACTTCTCGACGCCCTCCTTGATCAGCACCTCGATCACGTCGTCGTAGTCGATCCCGGCGTCGGCGAGGGCGCTCATGTGAGTCGCCGCGTCGTCGTAGAACGGCCTGACCTGGTCGCCCTTGATCTCACCGTGGTCGGCCACCGCCTCCAGCGTCTTCTGGGGCATCGTGTTGACGGTGTCCTCGACGACGAGGTCGTCGACGTACATCGTGTCCTTGTAGTCGGGGTTCTTGACCCCGGTCGAGGCCCACAGCGGCCGCTGCTTGCGCGCGCCGGCGGCCTCCAGCGCCGCCCACCGGTCGCCGGTGAAGAACTCCTCGTACGCCTTGAACGCCAGCCGGGCGTTGGCCACGCCCGCCTTGCCCTTCAGCGAGGCGTCCGCGCCGGACGCGTCGAGGCGCTTGTCGATCTCGGTGTCGACGCGGGAGACGAAGAACGAGGCGACGGAGTGGATGCCGGACAGGTCGTGCCCGTTCTCCCGGGCCTTCTCGAGCCCGGCGACGTAGGCCTCCATCACGTGCTGGTACTGCTCGAGACCGAAGATCAAGGTGACGTTGACGCTGATGCCGTTGGCGATCGTCTCGGTGATCGCCGGCCAGCCCTCCTTGGTGCCCGGGATCTTGATCAGCAGGTTGGGCTGGTCGACGGTCTTCCAGAGGTCGGCGGCCTCGGCGACCGTGGCGTCGGTGTCGTGGGCCAGGCCGGGGGAGACCTCGATCGAGACCCGTCCGTCGACCGCGCCGCTTGCGTCGTACGCCGGTCGCATGATCTCGCAGGCGTTGCGGACATCGTCGGTGGTGATCACCCGGACGGCCTGGTCGCGGTCGGTGCCCAGCGCCGCGAGCTCGCGGATCTGGGCGTCGTAGCGCTCACCGTTGCTCAGCGCGGCCTGGAAGATCGTGGGGTTGCTGGTGACGCCCACGACGTGCTGATTCGCCATCAGGTCGGCGAGGTTGCCGGTCTCGATCCGCTCGCGCGAGAGGTCGTCGAGCCAGATGGAGACTCCGGCGTCGGACAGTTGCTTCAGACGGTCTGTCATGGATCTCCTTCTGGTGCGATCGGGTGGTGCGATCGGGCGGGGGCGTCAGTCGGTGGCGCTCCGGATGCTGTCCTGGGCCGCCGCGGCGACGGCCTCGGCGGTGATGCCGAACTCCTGGTAGATGCGTGCGTAGTCGGCGGACGCGCCGTAGTGCTCCAGCGAGATCGTGCGACCGTGGTCGCCCACGATCTCGTGCCAGCCCTGTGCCACGGCCGCCTCCACCGAGACCCGTGCCCGCACGGTCGGCGGGATCACCGTCTCTCGGTAGGAAGTCTCCTGGGCCCGGAACCATTCCAGGCACGGCATCGACACCACGCGGGCGCGCACACCGTCGGCGGCGAGCAGGTCCCGCGCCTTCACCGCGAGCTGGACCTCGGAGCCGGTGCCGATCAGCACCACGTCCGGCAGACCGCCCTCGGTGTCGAGCAGCACGTAGCCGCCCCGGTGGACGTTGCTGGTGTCGGAGAACCCCTCCTCGCCCCGGGGGAAGGTCGGCACGTTCTGCCGGGTCAGGACCAGCCCGGCCGGGCGGTCGGTGTGCTCGAGGATCGTCCTCCAGCACGCGGCCGTCTCGTTGGCGTCGGCGGGCCGGACGATGTCGAGCCCGGGGATGGCACGCAGGGCGGCGAGGTGCTCGACCGGCTGGTGAGTGGGGCCGTCCTCGCCGAGGCCGATCGAGTCGTGGGTCCACACGTAGGTCACCGGCAGCCCCATGATCGCCGCGAGCCGGACCGAGCCACGCATGTAGTCGGAGAACGTGAGGAACGTGCCGCCGAAGACGCGGGTGCCGCCATGGGCGGCGATGCCGTTCATGATCGCGCCCATGCCGTGCTCGCGGATGCCGAAGTGGAGCACGCGGCCGGCCAGGGGGTCGGCCTTCCACATCTTCGTGGCGCGATCGCCCGGCAGGAACGACGGGACGCCCTCGATCGTGGTGTTGTTCGACTCCGCCAGGTCGGCCGATCCGCCCCAGAGCTCCGGGATGTGCTCGGCGATCGCGTTGATCACCGTGCCCGAGGCCTTGCGGGTGGCCATCCCCTTCTCGTCGGCGTCGAACGTCGGCAGGTGGTCGTCCCAGCCCTTCGGCAGGGTGCGGGTCTGGAGCCGCTCGTACAGCGCCGTGTCGGCCGACGGCTTGCGCGCCCACGCGGCGTACTCCTCGTCCCACGCGGCCTGCGCGGCCTTGCCGCGCTCGACGAGCCGGCGGGTGTGCTCGAGGACCCCGGGCGGGACCTCGAAGTTCCGGTCGGGGTCGAACCCGAGGACCTCCTTGGTCGCGGCGACCTCGTCGGCACCCAACGCCGAGCCGTGGGCCTTGCCGGTGTTCTGCGCGTGGGGTGCGGGCCACGCGATGATCGTGTGGAGCACGATGAAGCTCGGCTTGTCGGTGACGGCCTCCGCCGCGCGGATGGCGTCGTACAGCGCCTGGACGTCCTCCTCGTACTTGGTGCCGCCATGGGTCCAGTCGACGTGCTGGACGTGCCAGCCGTAGGCCTCGTAGCGGGCTCCGACGTCCTCGGCCAGGGCGATGTCGGTGTTGTCCTCGATCGAGATCCGGTTGTTGTCGTAGATCAGGGTGAGGTTGCCGAGCTGCTGGACGCCGGCGATGGCGGAGGCCTCGGCCGACACGCCTTCCTCGATGTCGCCGTCGGAGCACAGGGCGTAGACGTGGTGGTCGAACGGCGAGGAACCCATCGGGGCGTTCGGGTCGAGCAGGCCGTGCTCGCGCCGTGCTGCCATCGCCATCCCGACCGCGTTGCCGATGCCCTGGCCGAGTGGACCCGTGGTGGTCTCGACGCCGGCGGTGTGGCCGTACTCGGGGTGGCCCGGGGTCTTGCTGCCCCACGTGCGCAGCGCCTCGAGGTCCTCGAGCTCCAGACCCCAGCCGCCGAGGAAGAGCTGGATGTAGAGCGTCAGGCTGGAGTGGCCGCAGCTCAGCACGAACCGGTCGCGCGCCGGCCAGTGCGGATCGGCCGGGTTGTGCCGCATCACCTTCTGGAACAACAGGTACGCCGC
Organism: Nocardioides sp.; assembly: GCA_035707985.1. Taxonomy (GTDB): domain Bacteria; phylum Actinomycetota; class Actinomycetes; order Propionibacteriales; family Nocardioidaceae; genus Nocardioides. The sequence goes on from DASSTL010000059.1 coordinate 3,610, forward strand.
GGGGGCCAGGCTCATGGCGGTGCCGGGGTGGCCGTTGCCGACCTTCTGCACCGCGTCCATGGCCAGGACACGCACCGTGTCGACGGCCTTGTCGTCCAGCTCGTTCCAGTCCAGATCAGCGGCTGTCGGGCTCACACTCTCCCCTTCCGAAGGCGTCTCCGAGCCTACTCATCCCGGGCGTTAGACTGCGAGGCGCCCGCTTCCTCTCGTACCCGAGGACCCCATGTGACATACGTCGGCCACCGGTCACCGGCTCCTCAGGTGTCGGATCTCGATCGGGCCTCGGGCCGGGCAGGTCCTCGCGACGTGGTGGCGGCGTACGTCGGTCTCACCAAGCCGCGGGTCATCGAGCTGTTGCTCCTCACCACCGTCCCGGTGATGTTCTTCGCCGCAGGGGGAGTGCCCGACCTCGGGCTGGTCGTGGCCACCGTCGTCGGTGGCGCCCTGTCCGCGGGATCGGCGTCCGCCCTGAACTGCGTCTACGACCGTGACATCGACGAGCAGATGCGGCGTACGCGGCGGCGGGCCATCCCGCGCCACATCGTCACGCCCGCGGCTGCGCTGGCGTTCGGCGTCGCCCTGGGCGTCGTCGCCACGGCGATCCTCTACTTCTGGGTCAACCCGCTGTCGGCGGTGCTCTCACTCGTGGCGGAGTGCTTCTACCTCTTCGTCTACACGATGCTGCTCAAGCGGCGTACGACGCAGAACATCGTCTGGGGCGGGCTGGCCGGCTGCTTCCCGGCCCTGATCGGGTGGACCGCGGTGACCGACCACTTGGCCTGGCCGCCGGTGGTGCTGTTCCTGGTCGTCTTCTTCTGGACGCCACCCCACACCTGGGCCCTGGCACTGCGCTACCGCGAGGACTACGCCGGCGTCGACGTCCCGATGCTGCCGGTCGTGGCGCGGGCCGAGGTGGTCGGCCGGCAGATCGTGGCCTACAGCTGGGTGATGGTCGCGACCTCGCTGCTGCTCTGGCCGGTGGCCGGCACGGGGCTGCTCTACCCCGCGGTGGCGGCCGTGCTGGGCGCGATGTTCCTGGTGCAGGCTCACCGGATGTGGGCGCGGGCCCGCGGCACCGAGGACCTCAGCGTGATCAAGCCGATGGTCCTGTTCCACGCCTCGAACCTCTATCTGTCGCTGCTGTTCGTGGCGGTCGCGCTCGAGCCGCTGCTCCGTTGAGCCGGGGGAGGTTGGGTCTCCGCAAAGGATTGCCGAAAAGATTTGACCTGCGGAGGCAACCGAACAGGCCTACCGTGCGTCCTTGTAGGTACGACGGTTGGCCTGTCCACGGGGGTGCAGGCCAACCGTCGTCTGATTTCTCCCCTGGTCTCCCAGCTGATCTCCGGGCTGGACGACCGTCACCAACAGCCAGGACGCGGCGGCCACGACCAGGCCCGCGCCCAGCATGTGCAGCATCACGACGGCGATCGGCAGGTCCGCGAAGTACTGCACGAAGCCGACGATCGCCTGGAGGACCTCCACCCCGGCCAGGGCTGTGACCGGCCTGACGTCGCCGCCGGTCGCCCGGACCGCGAACCACATCCCGACGGTCAGCCCGATCAGCAGGAACACGAGGTCGGCGTGGAACTGGCTCACCTGGAGCGGGTCGAGTCCGTTGCGCGGCGCCTTCGCGTCGCCGGCGTGCGGGCCCGAGCCGGTCACCACGGTGCCGGCGTACAGCACCGCCCAGGTCACGGCGTACGTCGTCCACGCGAGCGTCGGCAGGAGGCCGCGCGCCGGCGGGGCGGGCGCGTGGTCGAGCCGGTGGAGGAAGAGCACGGCCAGCGAGACGATCGCGAGCGAGAGGACGAGGTGGAGCGAGACCACCCACGGGTTGAGGTCGGTGAGCACGGTGATCCCGCCGAGCACCGCCTGGGCGGGGATCGCCAGGGCCAGGACCACCGCGAGCCGGAGGAGGTCGCGTCGGCCCGTCTCGCGCGCATGCTGCCGAGCGGCGACGAACAGGGCGACCGCGATCGCGACCAGCACGAAGGTCAGCGTCCGGTTGCCGAACTCGACCAGCTGGTGCGGCCCGATCTCCCCGTGGGGGGTGAAGGACTTGTCGGTGCAGCGCGGCCAGGTCGGGCAGCCGAGACCGGAGCCGGTGAGGCGGACCGCACCGCCCGTCACGATCAGGAGGACGTTGGCGGCGAGGGTGGCCCAGGCGAGCCGCCGCACCCAGACGGTCACTCCCATCGGAACGTCCTGGCCGTGAGCGCCGTGCCGAGGGCACCCCAGACGAGCAGGACGCCGAGGTCGCGCCACGCGACTCCGCCGTCGAGGCACGCGTGGCGCATCGCCTCGCCGAGGGCGCCGGACGGGAGCCACCGGGCCACGTGCCCGAACGCGCCGTACGAGGAGATGGGGAGCACGACGGCGCCGGCGGCGAGGAGCAGGAGGTAGACCAGGTTCGCGGCCGCCAGCGTCGCCTCGGCCCGCAGGACACCGGCCAGGAGAAGGCCGAGCGAGGCGAAGGCGGCGGTCCCGAGGACCAGCGCGAGCGCGCACCCGAGGACGCCGTTCTCCGGGTCCCACCCGAGCAGCAGCCCGACCACGGAGACGACGGCGACCTGGAGCACCTCGATGACCAGCAGCGCGCCGACCTTGCCGGCGAGCAGCCCCGACCGGGGGAGCGGCGAGGAGCCGAGACGCTTGATGACGCCGTACCGGCGCTCGAAGCCGGTCGAGATCGCCAGCGACGTGAACGCTGTGGACATCACCGCCAGGGCGAGGACGCCGGGCGTGAGGACGTCGACCGGTCGGTGCGACAGCCCGAGGTCGACGTGCTTGGCGCCCTCCACGCCGCCGATCAGCACGATCACGGGGATGACAACGGCGAGCAGGAGCTGCTCGCCGTTGCGGAGCATCAGCCGTGCTTCCATCGCGGCCTGCGCGACCACCATCCGCGGGAAGGGCGCGGCGCCGGGGCGCGGTGTGAGGTCGAGGCTCACGAGGCGAGCTCCCGGCCCGTGAGCTCGAGGAACACGTCCTCGAGGGTGCGCTGGCCCAGGGTCAGCGACTCCGGGAGCACGCCGTTCTGCTCGCACCAGCGCGAGACGACGGCCAGGCTCGAGGCGTCGGCGGGCCCGGTGACGACGATGCTCCGCTCGTCGAGGAGGGTGACGTCGACGCGGTCGCCGAGGGCGCTCCGCAGTGACGCGGGCGCGTCGGGCGGGAAGGGCTTGGTGACGACCAGGCGGATGGTCGCGGAGCTCCCGCCACGGGTCAGCTCGAGCGGCGACCCGCTGGCGATCATCCGGCCGTGGTCGATGATGTGGATCCGGTCGGCCAGCCGCTCGGCCTCGTCCATGTAGTGGGTGGTGAGCACGACGGTCACGCCCGCGCCGCGCAGGTCCTCGAGCAGCTCCCACGTCGTACGCCGCGCTGCGGGGTCCATGCCCGCCGTCGGCTCGTCGACGAACACGATCTCGGGCCGCCCCACGATCGCCATCGCGAGCCCGAGCCGTTGCTGCTGCCCGCCCGACAGCCGTCGGTACGGCGTGCGCCCGCAGTCGCCCAGCCCCAGCCGCTCGGACAGCGCGTCGAGGTCGAGTGGGTGCCTGTGCAGCCGCGCGACGTGTCGCAGCATCTCGTCGGCGCGCACGCCGCTCCACGCGCCTCCGCCCTGGAGCATCACGCCGATCCGGGGGAGCAGGGACCGTCGGTCGCGCACCGGGTCCAGCCCCAGCACCCTGACCGACCCTGCGTGGGGCGCGCGGTAGCCCTCCGCGGTCTCGAGCGTGGTGGTCTTGCCGGCGCCGTTGGGGCCGAGGACCGCGGTGATCGAGCCCCGGTCGACGGTCAGCGAGAGCCGGTCGACGGCGACCTTGTCGCCGTACCGCATGACCAGCCCGTCGATCTCGACGGCCGGCGCGGGCACGGCCGAAGGATCGAGCGGCGCTGACACGCGGCAAGTCTAGGAACCGGCTCAGGCCTCGACGATCTCGGGCTCGTCTCCCTGGCGGTTCAGGTGGTCGAACGCCGCCGGGGGCTCGCGCCAGACGTCCGAGCGGGGGTGCTGGATCTCCTGCCAGACGCGGTGGGCGGTGCAGGGCAGGTCGATGTGCTTGACGCCGAGGTGCTTGAGAGCGTCGACGACTGCGTTCTGGACCGCCGGAGTGGCACCGATCGTCGCCGACTCACCGATGCCCTTCGCGCCGATCGGGTTCACCGGCGTGGGCGTCTCGGTGTTCGAGGCCTCGAGCATGATGCCGTCGGCGGCCGTCGGGATCGCGTAGTCGGCGAAGGTGCTGGTGATCGGGGTGCCGTCCTCGTCGTACAGCATCTCCTCCCAGAGCGCCTGGCTGATGCCCTGGATGCCGCCGCCGTGCTGCTGGCCGGCCACGATCAGCGGGCTCACGATGCGGCCGCAGTCGTCGACCAGGATGTGGCGCACCGGGCGCACCTTGCCGCTCTCGGTGTCGACCTCGACCACCGAGACGTGGGCGCCGAACGGGAACGTCGCGCCGTCCTGGGTGTAGTCGGTGTCGACCCGCAGGCCTCCGTCGTGCTCGTGGGCGTAGGCCGCGAGCTCGGGCCAGGTGACCCGGTTGCCCGGCACGCCGACGACGCCGAAGCCGTCGTCGTCGAGCGTGACGTCCTCGACGTTGGCCTCGAGCATCCGGGCTGCGATGGCGAGCGCCTTCGCGCGGGCCTCGTCGGCAGCCTTGCTGACCGCGTTGCCGCCGAGCTGGAGCGAGCGCGAGCCGCCGGTACCGCCGCCGGTCCTGACGATGGCGGTGTCCGACTGCCGGTAGCGGATCTTCTCGACGGGGATGCCGAGTGTGTCGGAGACGATCATCGCGAACGAGGTGGCGTGCCCCTGCCCGTGTGCCGAGGTGCCGGCCATCACGGTGGCCGAGCCGTCCTCGTGGATCTCGACCGAGCCGTACTCCGACCCGCCGAAGCCGGTGATCTCGACGTACGTCGAGATCCCGATCCCGAGGAGCCGCGTCTCGCCGGCCTCGATCCGCCGCCGCTGCTCGGCGCGCAGGCCCTCGATGTCGGCGATCTTGAGCGCCTCCTGGAGGGCGAGCCCGTAGTCGCCGACGTCGTAGGTCTGCTTCGTCTGCGTCTGGTAGGGGAAGGCGTCCGGGGGGATCAGGTTCTTCCTGCGAATCTCCTCCGGGAGGATGCCGAGCTCCTGCGCGGCGATGTCGATCGTCCGCTCGATCGCGGCGGCCGCCTCGGGGCGTCCCGCTCCCCGGAAGGCGCCGACGGGGGCCGTGTTGGTCATCACGCCGATGGCGTCGTACCGCAGGCGTGGGACGACGTAGGTCCCGGTGGCCATGATGTACGTCGCGCCGGTCGCCAGAGCGCCTCCGAAGCCGGCGTACGCACCGCACTCGCCGAGGACCCGCATCCGCAGCCCCGTGATGGTGCCGTCGTTGCGCAGCCCCAGCTCGACGTACTGCACCTGGCCGCGGCCCTGCATCGACAGCATCGCCTCGCTGCGGGTCTCGGTCCACTTGACCGCGCGGCCGAGCTTGCGCGCTGCCAGGGTGATCGCGGCGTGGTCGGGGCTCGACCCCGCCTTGCCGCCGAACGCGCCACCGACGTGCGGCGCGATGATGCGAACGTGCTCCTTCTCGACGCCGAGCGCGTCGGCCAGGAGGTCGCGGGAGAGGTGGGGATGCTGGGTCGAGATCCAGATCTCCATGCCCTCGTCGGTCGGGCGCGCGACGATCGCGTTGCCCTCGATGGGTGCCACGGCGATGCGCTGGTTGACCAGGCGGACCCGGGTGACGTGCTCGGCGTCGTCCAGGACGTCCTCGGGGTCGCGCGCCGCGCGGAACGTCGCGATGTTCGAGCCGATCTCCTCGAACTGGAGCGGCGCCCCCTCCGCCAGGGCCTCCTCGACGTCGGTCACGGCCGGCAGGTCGTCGTAGTCGACGTCGACGAGCTCGGCGGCGTCCATCGCCTGGGCGCGGGTCTCCGCGATCACCAGCGCCACGGGGTCGCCGACGTACCTCACCTTGTCGACCGCCAGAGCCGCACGGGGCGCGAGGTCGTTGACGTTCGCGAAGCTGCGGATCGCCTCGCGTCCGAGGTCGTCGGCGGTGAAGACGCCCAGGACACCCTCGGCTGTGGCGGCATCGGTGGTGTCGATCGCGGTGATCCGGGCGTGGGCGAACGGGCTGCGGACGAAGACCGCGTGCGCGACGCCCGGCAGGTCGAGGTTGTCGACGAAGGTGCCCTGGCCCAGGAGCAGCTCGCGGTCCTCGATCCGGCGAACCTGTGTCCCAAGGATGGATCCCGGCATGAGTCGCACCCTACGCCCGAACCGGTGACGCTCTCCGGTAGGTCGAGGATCACCCCTGCCGCCGCCGCACCTCCCGGAGCACCTCGGGCTCGGTGCTGATGATGCCGTTCGCACCCGTGGCCAGCACGGCATCGAGCGTGGCCAGGTCGTCGACGGGCCAGGTCATCACCACCTCGACCCGATCGAGGAGCTCCTCGACGAGCGGCGGACCCAGCAGGGACCGGTGGATCGAGACTCCGTAGGCCCGTGGCCCGGCCCGGAGACGGTCACGCAGGCGTGCGAGCTCGCGCCGGTTGCGGGCCGAGTACACGTCGCGGACGAACGGGAGCCGGCTCACGACCTCCACCTGCCCCCAGTGCCGTCCGCACGCCAGGACCGGATGCTCCCCGGCGACCTCGTGGAGCAGGCGCGCCACCTCGATGCCGAGCGCGGGGCGGCCCCCCTTGAGGTCGAGCATGAACGTGGTGCCGTGCCGGTCAGCCGCCAGCAGCTCGCGCAGCCCGAGCCGGGGCGCGGACGCCGGCACCAGCTCCCACCGGTCCCACAGGAAGGGCAGCGGGCCGGCCGTCTTGAGGTGTCTGACCTCGAGGCCGCCGCGGTGATGGTGCACGTCGCACTCGATGACGTCCACGCCCAGCTCGTTCGCCTCGTGGAGGCCGGCCAGCGAGTTCCCGGCGCGGTGGGCGATGGCCAGGGTTTCCACGTAGGAGGGCTTGCTCATGTGGCGGCGGCCCCTCGTACGCGCCGGCGTTCCAGGCCGAGCGCCACCAGGTGTCCGAAGACGACCAGCGTCACCCCGGCGACGACGTCGAGCACGAAGTGGTTGGCCGTCGCGACCACCGCCCAGGCCATGAGGACGGGCATCACACAGCTTGCGACCCGCAGCAACAGCGACCCCGCCGCCGAGAAGATCGCGAGTCCGGCCAGGAGGTCCCAGCCCACATGGAGGCTCGGCATCGCGGCGTACTGGTTGACGAACGCCGGGGGTTGCAGGAAGCGATAGGACTCCGAGGTCCGCGTGACGGTGTCGAGGAACCCGAGGCCGGCCAGGCGCGGGGGTGCGGTGGGGAAGGCGACGAAGACCACCAGGCCCACTGCGCCGGATATCAGCATGGCGTCGCGCAGTCGCAGGAACAGGGCCCGGTGCCGCCACACGAGCCAGATCATGGTGCCGATCAGCACCGGCCAGTGTCCCCAGATGTAGATCCAGTTGGCCACGGTCTCCAGGAGCCCCGATGACCGCACCGGCCGCTGGACGTGCGGCTCGACGTACACGTTCAGCCGCTGCTCCAGGTCGACCACCTCACGGGCGTGCTGTCGGGCCGGGCCCGCGGAGGACTGCGTCGCACCGCGGATCCGGAAGTAGGCGAAGATGCCCAGCGCGACCAGGAGGACCTGCGTCGCGACGAACGGCGGGGCCGGCGACTGGTGTGTCCGGTGCGTCTGCTGCGGGGTTGTTCTGCTGTCGAGGTCCATGGGTTCCTCCGGCCCACGGCTGAGGTTGATGACACCGAGGTGGTCGTACCTCCATGGTCCCGCCCGCACAAGCCTCGCGACCGGTGGCGAAGGTCATCGACCGGGATGCCATCGGCGGTCAGTCAGGCACTCCGTCAGGCACTCCGTCAGGCAGCCGCAAGATCCCCGGTGACTCCCTCGCGGCGCAGCGCCCGACGGGTGAGCAGAAGGCTGAGCCCGCCGAGGAGGAGAGCGGGGAGCCACGCGACCACCGCCTTGACCGCGACCGCGGCGAGCGCGGCGCTCCAGGGCACACCGAGCCCGGCGAGCGCGACCACGAGTGCGCCGTCGCGCGGGCTGGCGCCGTTCGGGCCGGGAACGGCGCCGGCGACCTGGCTGGCGCCGAAGGCCCCGAGCACCGCCAGCGGCGTCAAGTCGTGCCCGGTGGCGTCCACGGCCCCCATCAGAAGGGCCGCGATCGAGAGCTGGTAGCCCGCCGAGAGCAGCAGCGCGACGGCCAGGGTGCGTGGCGGCGGGAGCGGGCGCCGGGGGAGCAGGTCGGGTCGCACGACGCGCACGACCAGCGCCGCCAGAAGGGCGAGCACCGTCACGCCCAGGGCCGCCAGGGCCATGTGCACCGGCAGCGTGGCCCCGGCGAACGCCACGAAGGCGACCAGGGCGATCGCCCCGACCAGGCGGTCGGTCCCCACGCTGAGGACGGCGTCACCACGGCCGAGTCCTGCGCCGGTGAGGCGGTGGAGCCGCCAGAGGTCGGCGCCGACGTGTCCCGGCGTCAGGAGCCCGAGCAGCTCGCTCTCGGCGTAGGCGCGCAGGTGCCAGCGTCGACTGAGGGAGGCGTTGGTCAGCGACCGCCAGCGGAGCGGGCAGAGGAGGTACTTGCCGACCACCCACGGCAGAAGTCCGATCAGCACCGGCCACGGGCTGACGTGGGGCAGGCTGGGCAGGGTCAGGACCGGCACCAGCAAGCTGACGAGGACGCCGAGGACCAGGACGGTCCGTGAGCGGACGATCGTGCGCAAGCGGTGCATCAGGTCTCGCCAGACGAGGTCGGGGCTGTGCGGCGGCCGCCGCGTACCCCAAGTCAAGCAGAGGGGTGGGGACCCTTTCGGCGTTTTCACCCCACGAGAGGACGGCCCCGCCCCGTGGGGCGGGGCCGTCCTTGCTCCTGTGGTCGGGTGGGCCTCGTCAGCCGAGCTTCTTCGGCATCGGTGCCTTGGCCACGTTGGCGCCGGTGAGGTCGGTCGCCGAGGCCACCTTGATCGCGGTCAGCTTCTTGCTGCCCACGTAGGCGTCGCCGCTGTAGCAGTTGAGCTGCACGGTGCCGGTGTTGTTCAGCGAGACGACGGCCTGGTTGTTCAGGGTGAAGTAGCTGAACGAGCCCGAGCCGTTGTCGAGGGAGTAGTCGACGGCGTTGCCGTGCTGGTCGGTGATCCAGCACTGCGCGTAGCTCCCGTTCGAGTAGCCGTAGGCCTTGCCGAAGACGGCGTAGTCGCCCTTGGGCAGGTTCAGGCTGAGGACGGTCTTGGTGGTGTCGAGGTGCGTGCCGCTGTCGTTGTGGACCGACTTGACCGTCGTCCGGGCCGCGGGCTTGATGTCCTTGGTCTGGATCGTGCCGTTCTTGATGTCGGCGCTGGTGATCTGCGCAGCGGCGTACGACGTGCCGCCGAGTGCCAGCACCAGCGCGGCGGTCGAGACGACCGTCGCATAGCTCCCGCTTCGGAAGAGCTTCATGTTGTTTCCTCCTGGTCGTGGTGCGGAACCCCCGCCGCACCTTGCCGAGCAAGAGGGACCCGTCCCCGACGCGATACCTCCCCTGGCCCGATTCGACCCCGGGGATGACACCGCGGGGATGAGGCAGGGGCATGGGGGAGCGTGTTAGGTGACCCTTACTTGAATCGCCCGATTCATTAACGGCACACTGGCGTTGTGGAATTCAAGGACCAGGGCGGCGATCCCGGCGCCGGCGACCAGCCGACGCGGGAGCGCGTCGTCCGGTCGATCCTGGTCAACGGTCCGTCCACGGCCGCCGACCTCGCAGAGCGGCTCGACCTCACGCCGGCCGCCGTACGCCGGCACCTCGACCACCTCCTCGACGAGGGCGTGCTCGAGGCGCGGGAGCCTCGGCCGACGGCGACGCGTGGCCGAGGCCGGCCGGCGAAGCTCTTCGCGATCACCGAGGCCGGACGTGACCGGTTCGACCAGCAGTACGACGACCTCGCCGTCCAGGCGCTCCGCTACCTCGCGGAGACCGGAGGCGACGAGGCCGTCATGGAGTTCTCCCGCCGTCGCGTGGCGTTCATCGAGCGTGACTACGCGACGGTGACCGCCGCGAATCCCGACCTGACGCCGGCGGAGGCGCTGGCCAAGGTCTTCTCCAGCGAGGGGTACGCCGCATCCGTGCGGTCACTCCCGCTCCTCGACGGCCTGGCCTCCGCCGAGCAGCTGTGCCAGCAGCACTGCCCGGTCTCCCACGTCGCGCACGAGTTCCCCCAGCTGTGCGAGGCGGAGACCGAGGCGATCGGTCAGGTGCTCGGCCGGCACGTCCAGCGCCTCGCGACCATCGCCCACGGCGACGGCGTCTGCACGACCTGCATCCCCCACACGCCCCAGACCTCGAAGAAAGTAGGCACTCGATGACCTCCATCGCTCCGTCCGATGGCCCGAGCAAGGTCGAGGAGCTCAACCCGGAGCTGAAGGGACTGCGCGAGCGGTACCAGTTCGGCTGGGCCGACCGCGACGACGCCGGTGCCTCGGCCAAGCGCGGCCTCAACGAGGACGTCGTCCGCGACATCTCGGCGAAGAAGAGCGAACCGCAGTGGATGCTCGACCTCCGGCTGAAGGGTCTCAAGCTCTTCGGCCGCAAGCCGCTGCCCACGTGGGGCTCCGACCTGTCGGGCATCGACTTCGACAACATCAAGTACTTCGTGCGCTCGACCGAGAAGCAGGCCGCCTCGTGGGAGGACCTCCCCGAGGACATCAAGAACACCTACGACAAGCTCGGCATCCCGGAGGCGGAGAAGCAGCGCCTGGTCGCGGGTGTCGCCGCGCAGTACGAGTCGGAGGTCGTCTACCACCAGATCCGCGAGGACCTGGAGGAGCAGGGCGTGATCTTCCTCGACACCGACACGGCGCTCAAGGAGCACCCGGACCTGTTCCAGGAGTACTTCAACACCGTGATCCCCGTCGGCGACAACAAGTTCGCCGCTCTGAACACCGCGGTGTGGTCGGGCGGGTCCTTCATCTACGTCCCGAAGGGCGTGCACGTCGACATCCCGCTCCAGGCCTACTTCCGGATCAACACCGAGAACATGGGCCAGTTCGAGCGGACCCTGATCATCGTCGACGAGGACGCCTACGTGCACTACGTCGAGGGCTGCACGGCACCGATCTACTCCAGCGACTCGCTGCACTCGGCCGTCGTCGAGATCATCGTGAAGAAGGGCGGCCGCTGCCGCTACACGACGATCCAGAACTGGTCGAACAACGTCTACAACCTGGTGACCAAGCGCGCGACCTGCGAGGCCGGCGCCACCATGGAGTGGGTCGACGGCAACATCGGCTCGAAGGTGACGATGAAGTACCCCGCGGTCTACCTGATGGGGGAGCACGCCAAGGGCGAGACCCTGTCGATCGCGTTCGCCGGCGAGGGCCAGCATCAGGACGCAGGGGCGAAGATGGTGCACGCCGCGCCGCACACCTCGTCGTCGATCCTGTCGAAGTCGGTGGCACGCGGCGGCGGCCGTACGTCGTACCGCGGGCTGATCCAGGTCAACGAGGGCGCCCACGGCTCGAAGTCCAACGTGCTGTGTGACGCGCTGCTCGTCGACCAGATCTCGCGGTCCGACACCTACCCGTACGTCGACATCCGCGAGGACGACGTGTCCATGGGCCACGAGGCGAGCGTCTCGAAGGTCTCCGACGACCAGCTCTTCTACCTGATGTCGCGAGGCCTGGCGGAGGAGGAGGCGATGGCGATGATCGTGCGCGGCTTCGTCGAGCCGATCGCCAAGGAGCTGCCCATGGAGTACGCGCTCGAGCTCAACCGCCTGATCGAGCTCCAGATGGAAGGAGCGGTCGGGTAGTGACTGCGCTTGCGGACGCGCTCGAGGTCGAGCGCGTCGAGTCCCACCTGCACCCGGCGGGGTCGTTCGACGTCGACGACCACCCGGTGCCGAGCGGTCGTGAGGAGATCTGGCGCTTCACGCCGCTCAAGCGACTGCGCGGCCTGCATGCCGACGCCGAGTTCCAGGCGAGCGCCACGTCGTGCGCGTGGAACACGCCGACGGGCGTACGGATCGCGGGCGTCGACCGGGCAGCCATGCCGGAGCTCCGTGGGCTGAGCGGCCTCGTGCCGAGCACCCGCTTCGTGGCCCGGGTGCTCGCGGAAGTGCCGTCGTCCCTGCTGATCGACGTGCCGGCCGACCTCGAGGTCGCCGAGCCGATCCACGTCCGGCTGGCCGGCGAGGACGCGTCGGTGACCGAGGCCGGCCACATCGCCATCCGGTTCGGCGCCCACTCCCGGGGCGTCGTCGTGCTCGACCACACCGGCAGCTCCTCGATGGCCCAGGTCGTCGAGGTCGCGGTCGGTGACGGCGCCGACGTCAAGATCGTCTCGCTTCAAGACTGGGCCGACGACGCGGTGCACCTCGCCCATCACGAGGCGAAGGTCGGCCGCGACGCGACGTACCGGCACGTGGCCGTGTCGTTCGGAGGCGACGTGGTGCGCATGGACACCAACGTCTCGTACGCCGGACCCGGCGGCGACGCCGAGTTGCTCGGCCTCTACTTCGCCGACGAGGGCCAGCACATCGAGCACCGGCTGTTCGTCGACCACACCGCGCCCAAGACCAAGAGCCACGTGACCTACAAGGGCGCGCTCCAGGGCCAGCGGGCCCACACGGTCTGGATCGGCAACGTGCTCATCCGCAAGGTCGCCGAGGGCATCGAGACCTACGAGGAGAACCGCAACCTGGTCCTCACCGACGGCTGCCAGGCCGACTCCGTGCCGAACCTCGAGATCGAGACCGGCGAGATCGAGGGCGCCGGCCACGCGTCGGCGACGGCGCGGTTCGACGACGAACAGCTGTTCTACCTGCGCTCGCGGGGCATCTCCGAGAAGGAGGCACAGCGGCTGGTCGTGCACGGCTTCTTCAACGACTTGATCCGCCGGATCGACGTACCCGAGCTCGAGCGGCAGCTGGCCTCGACCGTCGAGGCCGAGCTCGCCAAGAACGTCCTTCGGGAGCTGGCATGAGCTTCGAACGTGCCTGCTCCCTCGACGAGCTCCGCGACGGCGAAGCGCTCGGCGTCACCGTCGACGACCAGGACCTCGCGATCGCCCGCGACGGCGACGAGGTCTTCGCGGTCGAGGACATCTGCTCCCACGCCGCGGTCGCGCTGAGCGAGGGCGACGTCGAGGGCTGCACCGTCGAGTGCTGGCTGCACGGCTCTCGCTTCGACCTCCGCACCGGCAAGCCCACCGGGCTCCCGGCGACCGAGCCGGTCTCCACCTTCCCTGTCGAGGTACGCGGCAACGATGTGTACGTCGACGTCACCACCACCCTGAACGGAGTGACCCCGCAATGAAGCAACCGCGCGTCAGCGCGGGAGCTTCGTTGCAGGAACGAAGTCACATGACCACGACGAGAGAGAGCACCCGGAAATGAGCACCCTCGAGATCAAGGACCTCCACGTGTCGGTGACGGCCGACGACGAGGAGAAGGAGATCCTGAAGGGCGTCACGTTGACCATCAAGGACGGCGAGACGCACGCGATCATGGGCCCCAACGGGTCGGGCAAGTCGACGCTCGCCTACTCGATCGCGGGTCACCCGAAGTACACCATCACCTCCGGGTCGGTCACCCTCGACGGCCAGGACGTCCTCGCGATGACCGTCGACGAGCGGGCGCGGGCCGGGCTGTTCCTGGCGATGCAGTACCCCGTCGAGGTGCCCGGCGTCTCGGTCGCGAACTTCCTGCGCACCGCCAAGACGGCGATCGACGGCGAGGCGCCGAAGCTGCGCACCTGGGTCAAGGACGTGAACGCCGCCCTCGACCAGCTCAACCTCGACCCGTCGTTCGCCCAGCGGTCGGTGAACGAGGGCTTCTCCGGTGGCGAGAAGAAGCGCCACGAGATCGCCCAGCTCGAGCTGCTCGACCCGAAGCTCGCGGTGCTCGACGAGACCGACTCCGGCCTCGACATCGACGCGCTCAAGATCGTGGCCGAGGGCGTGAACCGCTTCCGTGCCCAGGAGGGCAAGGGCGTCCTGCTGATCACGCACTACACGCGCATCCTGCGCTACATCGAGCCCGACTTCGTGCACGTCTTCGTCGCGGGCCGGGTCGCCGAGTCCGGCGGTCCGGAGCTGGCGGAGGCACTCGAGGCCGAGGGCTACGAGAAGTACGTCTCGGCGGCGGTCTGATCATGGCCATCGATGGGCTGCTCCCCGACCTGGAGGTCGTCCGCAAGGACTTCCCGATCCTGTCGCGCGTGCTCGCCGACGGGCAGCCGCTGGTGTACCTCGACTCTGCGAACACCTCGCAGAAGCCGCAGGTCGTCATCGACACGATGGTCGACCACCTCGAGCGTCACAACGCCAACATCGCGCGCGCCATGCACCAGCTCGGGGCGGAGGCGACGGCGGCGTACGAGGACGCGCGCGACAAGGTGGCGGCGTTCCTCGGGGCTCCCGACCGTGACGAAGTGATCTTCCTCAAGAACGCCTCCGAGGCGCTCAACCTGGCCGCCAACACGATGGCGTGGCCGGGGGAGCGGCAGGTCGGGCCCGGCGACGAGGTCGTCATCACCGAGATGGAGCACCACTCCAACATCGTCCCGTGGCAGCTGCTCACCGAGCGCACCGGCGCGACGCTGCGGTGGTTCGGCCTCACTGACGACGGACAGCTCGACCTGTCCGACATCGACGAGCTGATCACCGAGCGGACGAAGGTCGTCTCGCTGGTCTGGGTCTCCAACATGCTCGGCACGGTCAACCCGATCGAGGAGATCGCGCGGCGTGCGCACGAGGTCGGCGCGGTCGTCGTCGTCGACGGCTCCCAGGCCGCGCCCCAGCTGCCGATCGACCTGGCCGCGATGCCGGAGGACGGCCGCCCCGACCTGGTCGCGTTCACCGGGCACAAGACCGTCGGGCCGACCGGGATCGGCGTGCTGTGGGGCCGGCGCGCGGTGCTCGACCAGCTGCCGCCGTTCCTGGGCGGTGGGGAGATGATCGAGACCGTCACGATGGAGAAGTCGACGTACGCGCCGGTGCCGCACAAGTTCGAGGCCGGTACGCCACCGATCGTCGAGGCGGTCGGGCTCGGTGCCGCAGTGGACTACCTGTCGGTCCTCGGCATGGACAACGTCCACCGCCACGAGCAGGCGGTGACGGCGTACGCGCTCGAGGGGCTGCAGACCGTGCCGGGTCTGAAGGTGCTCGGTCCGGTCGACGCCACGCAGCGGGGCGGCGCGATCTCGTTCGAGATCCCGGGCGTCCACCCGCACGACGTGGCCACCGTGCTCGACACCCGCGGCATCGCCGTGCGGGCGGGGCACCACTGCGCCAAGCCCGCCCACGCCCGTTTCGGCGTGCAGAGCTCGACCCGGATGTCGTCGTACCTCTACACGACGCCGGCCGAGATCGACGCGCTCGTCGAGGGCCTGGAATACACGCGTCGCTACTTCGGGTTGGACTGATCGCGATGACCACGGATCTGGATGCCCTCTACCAGGAGATCATCCTCGACCACTACAAGAACCCCCATCACAAGGGGCTCCGCGAGCCCTACGAGGCGGAGGTCCACCACGTGAACCCCACGTGCGGTGACGAGGTCACGCTGCGGGTCCACCTGGCCGACGGCCCCCAGGGGAAGCGGGTCGAGGACGTGTCGTACGACGCGCTCGGCTGCTCGATCTCCCAGGCATCCGCGTCCGTGCTCACCGACCTCGTGATCGGCAAGCCGGTCGACGAGGCGATGCAGATCCATGACGAGTTCCTGACCCTGATGCAGGGCAAGGGTCAGGTCGAGCCCGACGAGCAGGTGCTGGAGGACGGCATCGCCTTCGCCGGCGTCGCCAAGTTCCCGGCCCGGATCAAGTGCGCCCTGCTGTCGTGGATGGCCTGGAAGGACGCGACGACAACCGCACAACTGGAGGAGACGAAGTGAGCACCGAGCCTGTCGACCACGGCGACCTGCCCGACGTGCCGGAGGCGTCCGGGGCGGTCGGCACGACCACCACGGTCGACGACGTCACCGAGGCGCTCAAGGACGTCGTCGACCCCGAGCTCGGCATCAACGTCGTCGACCTCGGGCTCGTGTACGGCGTCCACATCGACCAGGACACCAATGCCGTCATCGACATGACGCTGACCTCGGCGGCCTGCCCGCTCACCGACGTGATCGAGGACCAGACCAACACCGCCCTCGAGGGGATGGTCAACGACGTCCTGATCAACTGGGTCTGGATGCCGCCGTGGGGCCCCGACAAGATCACCGACGATGGCCGCGAGCAGCTGCGGGCGCTTGGATTCAACGTCTGATCGGAACCAGCAATCCTGACCGACCGCGAGGCATCCTTTCCCGGTCCCCTAGCCTGGGAGTCATGACCGACGCCCCCCGGATCCCCACTGACACCGTGCCTCTGGCCAACGGCAGCATGCCCCTGCTCGGGTTCGGTACCTGGCAGATCAAGGGTGCGGACGCGACGCGTGCCGTCGCGACGGCCCTCGAGGCCGGTTACCGGCACCTCGACACCGCGCTGGTCTACGGCAACGAGGCCCAGGTGGGCGCCGCACTGGCCGAGAGCGGCGTACCGCGCGGGGACGTGTTCCTCACGACGAAGTGCCCGCCCGACCGCGCCGGCTCCGGCCTCGCCACGGTGCGTGAGAGCCTGGACCGGCTGCAGACCGACTACCTCGACCTGTGGCTGATCCACTGGCCGGGGGAGGGGTCCTCGAACAGCGACCTGTTCGGTGAGTTCGTCGAGGCGCGCGAGGCGGGCCTGGTCCGCGACATCGGGGTCAGCAACTTCGACGGCGCGCTGCTCGACGAGGTGACCAAGGCGACCGGCGTGACCCCGGCGGTCAACCAGATCGAGTGGAGCCCGCTGCTGTACGACGCCGAGGTCGTCGCCGACCACCGCGCGCGAGGCATCGTGGTCGAGGGTTACAGCGCGCTGCGCGGCGGCACGCTCGAGCACCCGACGATCGTCGGGATCGCGGAGCGGCTCGGGCGCACGCCGGCCCAGGTGATCGTCCGCTGGCACCTGCAGCACCAGATCGTGGTGATCCCGAAGTCGGTGAACCCCGACCGGATCCGCTCCAATGCCGACGTCGCCGACTTCAGCCTCACCGACGACGACATGGCGGCGATCGACGGTCTCGGCGCCTGAGCCGAAAGTCGGGGGCGCGCCTCGATCCCGAGTGCCAGACTGCGCGCATGGAGCTCGAGCAGCATCTCGACGGGCTCCGGCGCGCAGTGGACTCGTTCGCCACGTCGGCGGGGACTGCGGGTCTCGAGGCGCCGGTGCCGACGACTCCCGACTGGGTTGTGCGCGGGCTGATCGCGCACACGGGGATGATCCACCGCTGGGCGACGGGGCACGTGCTCGGACACGACGTCGACACGGATGCGGCAGAGGACGAGGGCCTGTCGTCGGAGGACCCCGTGGCCTGGCTGAGAGCCGGTGCCGACAGGTTGGCGTCGGCGATCGAGGCGGCTGCCGACGACCTGGAGGCGCTGGTGTTCCTGGCGGATGCACCACCATCGAAGTGGTTCTGGGCGAGGCGCCAGTGCCACGAGACGACCATCCATGCGGTCGACGCGCTGTCTGCTGCGCTCGGGCGCTATCCGCGGTCGGAGGACACCTGGATCAGCCGCGAGCTCGCCCTCGACGGCATCGACGAGCTGCTCACCGGCTTCCTACCCCGTCCGCGCACCCGACTGCGCGTCGACGACCCGATGACGATCGCGGTCCTGCCGGAGGATGCCGACCAGCGCTGGTTGGTCGCAGTCAGCGACCAGCCACCGGTGGCGGCTCGCGGCCTCGGTGACGAAGACGCCGACGTGGTGCTGCGTGGCCCGGCCGTCGCCCTCTACCTGACCCTGTGGAACCGGAGTGACGAGGTGCGCGACCAGCGGCTCGACCTGTGGGCCGAGAGCGTTCGCGTCACCTGGGGTTGATGACGGCCGCTGTGTCGCACGTCCTCGTCCCGCCCACCCGTTTCGGGCGCTGGGTCGACAACTTCCGTGGGCGGCACGGCGACGCGACCCTGGCCGTGCGCGACGGTGCGCTGTGCGGCGAGGCCGCCGACGGCTCGTCGTTCGTGGCGCGCGCGCCGTTCGACGCGGCGTACGCCGGCGCTGCCGAGGTGGACGCCTTCCTCGGCGCTCTCGAACCCCCGCCCCTGTGGGGCGTCCTGCTCGTCCGCAAGGGCGGCTTCGCCGTCGCCAGGCTCGGCGGTCGTGCCATCGCCGAGCACAAGGTCGGGCAACGGCACGTGCAGGGTCGCACCAAGGCGGGCGGGCAGAGCCAGCAGCGCTTCGCCCGACGCCGCGACAACCAGGCCCGGCAGGCCTACGAGGCAGCCGCCGAGCACGCCGCCCGGATCCTCGGCGGCCATCGAATTCCGGTCGTGACCGGCGGCGACCATGCCGCGGTCGACGAGGTGCTCGCTGACGCGCGGTTGTCCGGCCTCTCGCCGGTGTCACTCTGGCTGTCCGTCTCCGACCCGCGCCGAGCCGTCCTCGACGCGGCGATCGCCGACGCTCTCTCGGTGCGGGTCGAGGTGGTCAACGCCTGAGCGGGCGGGTGCCGGTGTGGTCGACGAGGTACATCTCGCCGTGGGGATCGCGCCAGAGGTGGATGCCGGGGAAGGGGTGCGCACACCGGCCAGGGCGGCGGCTTGGTCGAGCAGCTCGCCGCCCGACATGCCCTCCACCCCGGCCGAGACCACCCCATTGACCCCGGTCGCGGCATCCGCCACCATCACATCCATATGACCATTCAGGTATGACCCACCGACAGTCGACCCCCGCCGGGGGTCACCCATCCACCGTCCCCCGGTCACGGGCCACGATTCTCGGGGTTGCTCCTCATCGCGGTGGCCGGCGCCCGGCCGGGAAGAACAGTCACGGCGGAGGTGGTGCCTCAGTCACGACGGCAGACGCCACCAGATCCGCCGCCAGATCGCGCAGTTTCCGGTTCGAGTTCTGGCTCACGGCCCTGAGCACCTCGAACGCCTCAGCCTCACCGAGGCGACGGCTGGCCATGATGATGCCGATGGCGGCGCCGATCGTGCGTGAGGACTTCAGCGCCTCGTCCATCTGTGCGGCGTGCTGTTGGGTGAGCACGCCGTCTCTCTGGAGATCCGCGATCATGTCGCGGTCGACCTGAGCCCGAGCTTCCAGGGCATCGGCCCGCGTCTCAGCAGCGTCGGCCCTGACCTCGGAGGCGTCGGCCCTGTGCTCAGAGGCGTCGGCCCGCCGTACGAGTGCATCGATCGAAGACCGGTTCGTCGTCACTTGACGAACGAGGTCGTTGATCTGGCTCTGCAAGTCCGCGCTGGGACCCGGGTCCGTGGCCATGTCTCCAAGTATGTCTTCCGTGGACGGCCTGGGAACGCACCCCTTGGGGCCCGTACTTGCTTCCTCGAAGGAGCATGCTGAGGCCGTGGCGACACCCTTGTCGGCCGCTGATATCCGGGAGCGACGCGCCCCCAACCAGGCCCCCGGGGATGATGTCTCAAAGACGTGCCCAGACTTGCGCCTTTCCGGAGGGCGTGGCTGGCTGCTGCGCTTGGGTGTCTGACCTCGACCGGGTGCGGAGTCGCCGGCCCCGAGCCGAGAACGTACGTCGGGCCGGTCACGATCGTGAGTCGTGACAGCGTCTGCATCGGCGGCCCCGACGCGAGCGGCGAGTGCTTCGTCATCGACCAAGAGACGCGGGACCTGAAGGTCAGCGATTGTCTTCGAGTCACCTACACGCCGCCTGGCGAGCCAACGGCCCTCGCGACACCGACCACGATCGTGCACCTGGACGCCGCCAGCCACCGGGCGGAGTGCCCTCGGCAGTGATGGTGCATTCCACGCCGGCCCGCACGACGGGTGTCGACCAACCCGGCCTGCCGCATCTAGGTTCCTCGCGTGGAGAACACTCGTCCGTTCGAGGGCGTCGTGCTGTCCTTCGCCCGCGACCTGCAGGCTCAGGGACACCGCAACCTGGCCGCGTCGATTCTCGAGGTGGTGCCGGAGACCGGAGCTGTGCGAGATGGCGAGGGTCGAGTCATGACCGCGGAGAGGCTCCGCAGGGTCGCCGCTATCGATGGCGTCGATCCGCGGCTTCGCCAGAAGGCTGCTGACCTGGCCGAGGTAGCGGCATCCGATGTCAAGGTCCGCGGCCGCACCGGGACCGTCTGGGTTGCTTGGCAGGAGTTCGACGACGACGTGAGCGACCCCGACGACCATGTCGGCGCCGACGGCGGGTGGTACTGGGTGTCGTGGCAGTCCGATCGTGGGGACGACGACTGGTACGAGGACGGGCCGAGCGTCTCCGATCTCCGGGAGGTGCTCAGGTGGAGTCGGGAGCGCACCGACGCCATCGTCGTTCGCCCCCGCTGGGCCTCCGGCACCGAGTACTGGGCCGGCCAGGGGGAGCCCCGGCGCAATCTCCCGCCTCTGGATGAGTCGCACACCTGACCACCCGCGAGACGCCATGGCCAACCTCCCGGTCGGGCTGTCAACATCCATCCATGAGCCTGGACCCCGTCGAGACCAATCCCCACCACTATCAGGTCGTGTTCGAGAACGAGCGGGTCCGGGTGCTCGAGTACCAGGACCGCCCGGGGGACATCACGACGCCACACGAACATCCGGACAGCGTGATGTACACGCTGTCGTCGTTCCGGAGGCGGCTGGTGTCGGGCGGCGAGCGGCGTGAGGTCGAGCTCGATGCAGGTCTGGCCGGCTGGCTGCCGGCGCAGACCCATCACGGCGAGAACATCGGCGACACGCCTACCCACGTGCTGTTCGTGGAGCTGAAGGACGACGCTGCCGCGCCGGCGACGGCCGCGCAGATCGGCCCGGACGACTGAGGGACACATCGAACGTCTCCTCGAGCCCGGCCACCCTGGCCGCATGCACCCGTCGTCGTCGCGGCTACCGCAGGTTGATCACTCGGGCGCGGAGACCCTGCGCCTGGAACAAGATCACCATTCGGCGGCCGCGCGAGCCCACCGCGTTCATTGCCTCTGCCGGATCGAGCCTTTGGATGCGGCTCCACGGCTGTCCTCGGTTCTGCCGCCGGTACGCCACACGCTGCTGTCCATTGGCGGATCGGAGGCCGGCGATGACAGCGGTCCCGTCCGGAGTGAGCAGCGGTGACCCCTCGGCATCAATCCCGTTCACCCGAGATGCAGCACCGAAGCCATGGCCTGGCCGGTAGCGAGCGGCGAAGGAGCCCTCACCGTCCCACCATGCGAGTGCGCGGCCGTGACTGTTCACAGACAGGCCACCATTGACGAACTCGTCGAGGTGGCCGATGTTTCCCGCGATCGCCTGGACCGGGGACCAGCGGCCGGCCAACGACCGGTGAGTCCACCAGACGTGACCGTCGCCGAGGTCTGATGCGGCCTGCCAGATCGCCAGCACACGGCCCTTTCGGTCCATACCAAGTTCCAGACCGTCCTCGGCCACGACCCTGGTCGACACTGTGGTCGCAGAACGCCAGGTGCGGGAGCTGTGTCCCTTCCAGGAGGCCCGCGTGCGGTGTCCGTGGCTGTTGCCCTCGCCCCACAGCGCCACCACGTCGCCCGCCCTGTTGGTCGCCAGGGCGCTGGTGAAGACGAACCCACGAGTGCGGAAGACCCGCGTGTCGGACCACACCCCGGCGGGGGTGCGGGTCGCCAGGTGCGGCTTTCGGTGGGAGATCCACATCACCGTGGTCCGGCCACGGCCGTCCACCACCACCCGCGGATCCGTTCCTTTGCCGAGCCTGATGCGCGGGCTCCAGCCTGCCCCGTCCCGATGCGACTCGAAGACGCGTTGAGTCCCGTTCACGCGAGCGCTCCACACGACCGAGACAACACTCTCGGCGCCAGCGGCGACGTCGTACGGAAGGTGAAGAGAGATGCGCTGTGATACGCGCAGCGGGGTCGACCAGACTCCGCCCGTGCCCCGCACCGAGGCGTACAACCGTCCAGAACGGACGCTGGTCGCACTCGGCCGGTACCACACTGCCGTGACGTGCCCGCCCCATCCGACGACGACGTGGGCTGGCAGTCCCGAGCCGTCGAAGATCGCGCTGACGTCCTCTGCTTGCTCGCTCACGGTCTCGGTCGTCCCGACCGACGGAGCCGACGCGGAAGCAGCGTTCGCGGGATCGGAGGCCGAGGTTGCGGGATACGGATCGGCGATCAAGGCGACGCCGAGCCCGATCCCCAGCAAGGTCGCTGGCCAGATCCGCTGCCGTACCCTCATGGCTGCTTCCCCCGCCCTGCCGCACCCAAGCGACCCCGACGGGGGCCAATGGTCCGGCCCGCTCAGGATGCGGTCTGCGGCACGATCCCGCCAGGGCCGAAGGACCCCTGGTCCGTACCCCGGTAACGCCCGCCGCGTCTCGTGAGGAAGATGGGCTTCCCCTGGCTTCGGGAACCTCAGTCCGGGATCGGGAGCGGCCGCCCCGGGACCGGACTGGCGACGACGATGGAGGACACGGTCTGGCCGTGCTTGAGGAACAGGTCGAGCACCTCTTCCAGCCCAGCCACGCTGGCGGCGTGGAGCTTGATCAGGAAGCAGTCCTCGCCGGTGATCCGGTGGCACTCGCTGACCTGCTCGGTCTTCACTGCCAGCTGTGCGATCCGCTCGAGCTGACCGGGCG
The DNA here is from genome assembly GCA_035707985.1 of Nocardioides sp. Taxonomy (GTDB): domain Bacteria; phylum Actinomycetota; class Actinomycetes; order Propionibacteriales; family Nocardioidaceae; genus Nocardioides. Next base: position 26,222 of record DASSTL010000059.1, read on the forward strand.
CAGGGCGCAGGCGGACGAACGCCGTCACCGGCAGCCCGAGCGCGGCCGGGTCGACGTCCATCCGGAAACCCGTGATCACGCCGGCCCGCTGCAGACGTTGGACCCGTTCGCTGACGGCCGGCGCCGACAGGCCCACCCGCCGGCCGAGCTCCGACATCGAGAGCCGTGGGTCGGCATGCATCTCGCGGAGAAGACGCCGGTTGGTCTCGTCGAGCTGTTCGTGGAGTTGCAGGTCGGTCATCACTCTCACCTTCGATTCCCAAGCAGAGCACGGCCAGGGCCTGCGATCAAGCATTCATAAGCGGCTGGGCTCCTCGAAAGATGGAGGCATGTCCAGCACCGCCGTCGACGCCACCACCGCCCCTCGTCCGGAGCGGATCTCGCCCGCAGGTCTCGCCGCCGTGGTGCTCGGGGCGACCTTCCACTATCTCGGGCCGTCGTTCGCCGTGCTGCTGTTCGTCCACGTCGACGCCCTCGGAGTGGCCTGGCTCCGGCTCGCGTCCGCAGGGCTGGTCTTCGCTGTGTGGCGACGCCCCTGGTCGGTGTTCCGGGCTGCGCCACCCGCCCGGCGACGGGTGCTGGTCGCGCTCGGTGCGGTCCTGGCCGGCATGAACGCCGCCTTCTACCTCGCGCTCGATCGCGCGCCTCTCGCCACGGTGGCCAGCATCGAGTTCCTCGGCGTCGTGGCGCTGGCGACGTACGGCGTGCGCTCGCGGCGCAACTCGATCGCACTCGCCTTGGTCTGCGGCGGCGTCGCGCTACTGACCCAGGTCAGCCTCGCCGGCAGCGTGGCCGGTCTCCTCTGGGCTGCCGCCAACTGCGTCGGCTTCGTTCTCTACGTCGTCCTCGGTCATCACATCTCCGGGCCCGGCGGTGTCGACCGCCTCGCCGTCGCCGTCGTGGTCGCGGCCGTGCTCGCCACTCCGATCGGGATCACCCAGGCGATGCCGGCGATCACCCATCCGGCCTGGCTGCTCTGGGGCGTCGGGGTAGGCATCTGCTCGACCGTCATCCCGTACGTCGCCGACCAGTGGGCGATGGCCCGTCTGCCGCGCGCCACCTACGCGCTGATGCTCGCCCTCCTCCCGGTCACCGCCACCGCCTGCGGATTCGTCATCCTCGGCCAGGTGCCGACACCGACGGAGCTCGTCGGCATCGCCCTGGTCGGCGCCGCGGTGGCACTCCACCGGCCGGGTGAGGTGACCGGATGAGGTACGCGCACGTCGGCACCAGCGGGCTGGAGATCTCGCGGCTCGTGCTCGGGATGATGAGCTTCGGCGACCACTCCCGCCGTGCCTGGCACCTCGACCTCGACGCCGCCCGCCCCTTGGTGAGCCGCGCGGCCGAGTCCGGCATCACGGCGTACGACACCGCCGACGTCTACGACCTCGGTGCCAGCGAGGAGATCACCGGCCGGCTGCTCCGCGAGGTGTTCGCCCGCCGCGAGGACTACGTGCTCTCGACCAAGGTCTTCTACCCGATGTCGGACGCACCGGGTGACCGCGGTCTCTCCCGACGCCACATCCTCGCCTCGATCGACGCGTCACTCCGGCGCCTCGGGACCGACCACGTCGACCTCTACTACGTACATCGCTGGGACCACGAGACGCCCGTCGAGGAGACCATGGAGGCGCTCGACACGGTCGTCCGCGCCGGGAAGGCGCGCTATGTCGGGGCGTCGAGCATGTACGCCTGGCAGTTCGCGAAGGCGCAGCACGTCGCCGAGCGACACGGGTGGCACCGGTTCGTCGCGATGCAGAACCACTACCACCTCGCCTATCGCGAGGAGGAGCGCGAGATGGTGCCGCTGTGCCTCGACCAGGGCGTCGGTGTCCTGCCCTACAGCCCGCTCGCGCGCGGGCTCCTGAC
>DASSTL010000060.1:0-18481 GCA_035707985.1 Nocardioides sp.
ACGCGTCGTTCGGGCCCTCGTTCCTCGGGCCCGAACGACCCTCCTCGACCGGCGGTGGGTTGCTGGTGGTTGAGGAGCGAGCTCTGCGAGCGTCTCGAAACCACCCCCGCGCCGTACCCCCGTCTCCACATCTCACCAACGTGACGAGCACCGCAACGCCGATCTGACGAGAAATTGGAACGTTCAAGTGGAACTCGGCTACCGTCGGCGGGTGCGCGCCATCCGTCGTTTCACCGTCCGTCCGGTCCTGCCCCCGGCCCTCTCCGCGCTCGGCGACCTCGCCGGCAACCTGCGGTGGTCCTGGCACCCGCCGACCCAGGACGTCTTCGCCGAGGTCGACCCCGAGATCTGGGAGTCGACCAAGCGCGACCCGGTGCGTCTGCTGGGCGCGGTGTCCCCCGAGCGGCTGGAGCAGCTGGCCACCGACCAGGGCTTCCTCGACCGGCTCGGCGCGGTCAAGGCCGACCTCGACGCGTATCTGTCGGGGGAGCGGTGGTACTCCCGCAAGGCGGGTGACGAGGCACCCACCCGGATCGCCTACTTCTCCCCGGAGTTCGGCATCACCGCGGTGCTCCCGCAGTACTCCGGTGGTCTCGGCATCCTGGCCGGCGACCACCTCAAGGCCGCCAGCGACCTCGGCGTCCCTCTCGTCGGCGTCGGCCTGCTGTACCACGCCGGCTACTTCAAGCAGTCGCTGTCGCGGGAGGGCTGGCAGCTCGAGCAGTACCCCGTGCTCGACCCCGACGAGCTCCCGATCCGCCTGCTCCGCGACGAGAACGGCGCGCGCGCCCACATCTCGATCGCCATGCCCGGCGGCCCCGACCTCCTCGCGAAGATCTGGGTCGCCCACGTCGGCCGCGTCCCGCTGCTGCTCCTCGACTCCGATGTCGAGGGCAACCCCGACCACTACCGCGAGGTCACCGACCGGCTGTACGGCGGCACCTCCGAGCACCGGCTGCGCCAGGAGATCCTGCTCGGCATCGGCGGTGTCCGTGCCCTTCGCGTCCACGCGCGACTGACCGGCGCGCCCGAGCCCGAGGTCTTCCACACCAACGAAGGCCACGCCGGCTTCCTCGGGCTGGAGCGGATCCGCGAGCTCACCGTCGAGGAGGGTGGCCCGAAGCTCGACTTCGCCACCGCGCTCGAGGTCTCCCGCGCGTCGACGGTCTTCACCACGCACACGCCGGTCCCGGCCGGCATCGACCGCTTCTCGCGCGAGCTGATCGAGCAGTACTTCGGCTCGGCGGGCCCGGTGTCCGGCGTACCGCTCGAGCAGGTGCTGGCGCTCGGTGCGGAGGACTACACCGGCGGCGACCCGACGGTGTTCAACATGGCGGTGATGGGCTTCCGGCTCGCCCAGCGGGCGAACGGTGTCTCGCAGCTCCACGGCCATGTGAGCCGGGAGATGTTCCACGGCCTGTGGCCGGCGTTCGACGAGGCCGAGGTGCCGATCACCTCGATCACCAACGGGGTGCACGCACCGACCTGGGTCGGTCGTGAGGTCTTCGACCTGGCCGAGCGGCACGGCGCGAACGGTGACGCCGACGAGGTGGACTCGTTCTGGCACGCGGTCGACGCCATCCCGTCGACGGACGTCTGGTCGGTGAAGCGGCAGCTTCGCGAGCGACTCGTCGTCGAGGCGCGGCAGCGTCTGCTGCGGTCCAACCTCAAGCGCGGCTTCCCGAAGGCCGAGCTGACCTGGGTCGCCGAGGCGCTGGACCCCGACGTGCTGACGATCGGGTTCGCACGCCGCGTGCCGTCGTACAAGCGCCTGACCCTGATGCTGCGCGACCCCGAGCGGCTCAAGCGGTTGCTGCTCCACCCGGAGCGCCCGGTGCAGCTGATCATCGCCGGCAAGGCGCACCCCGCCGACGACGGCGGCAAGAAGCTGATCCAGGAGATCGTCCGCTTCGCCGACGACCCCGAGGTGCGCCACCGCATCGTGTTCCTGCCGAACTACGACATCGCGATGGCCCAGCCGCTTTACCCCGGCTGCGACGTGTGGCTGAACAACCCGCTGCGCCCCTACGAGGCGTGCGGCACCTCCGGCATGAAGGCGGCGCTCAACGGTGGGCTGAACCTGTCGATCCTCGACGGCTGGTGGGACGAGTGGTATGACGGCTCCAACGGCTGGGCGATCCCGTCCGCCGACGGGGTCGACGACCCCGACCGCCGCGACGACCTCGAGGCCGCCGCGTTGTACGACCTGATCGAGAAGGACGTCGCCCCGCGTTTCTACGACCTCGACGAGGACGGCGTACCCGGCCGCTGGATCGAGATGGTGCGCCACACCCTGAAGTCGCTCGGCCCGAAGGTGTTGGCCACCCGGATGGTCCGTGACTACGTCCGCCAGCTCTACACGCCGGCGGCGGTGACCGGGCGCGCGCTGAACTCCGACTACAAGGGGGCGACCGAGCTGGCGTCGTGGAAGAAGTCGGTGCGCGCCGGCTGGGGCGACGTACGCGTCGAGCACGTCGAGAGCCACGGCGTCGGCGACAACCCCGAGGTCGGCTCGGTGCTGACGGTCCGTGCCTTCGTCGCGCTCGGGTCACTCACTCCCGACGACGTCGCGGTCGAGGTCGTGCACGGCGTGATCGACGGCGAGGACGATCTGGTCGACTCGACGGTCACCCGCCTCGACCTGGCCGACAGCTACGACGGCGGCCGCTACCGCTTCGACGGCGAGGTCCAGCTCAAGCGCGGCGGTGCCTTCGGCTACACCGTCCGCGTCGTGCCCCGCCACAGCGTCCTCGCGTCCGTCTCCGAGATGGGCCTCATCGCCCTGCCCTGACGCCGAGTCGGCGCATGTGTACGCCGAAAACACCCCGAGTCGGCGCATGTGTACGCCGAAAACACGCCGAGTCGTCATACGACGACTCGGCGCGGAGGGGCTGGTCAAGTTTCGCGGATGACGATCACGGTGCGGCCGTCCAGGGTGAGGGACTCCCCAACGCCCACCTCGGTTCCCACGGGGTGTTGGGGGCAGGTCGAGATCACGATCTCGCCGTCGCGGTCCCAGGCCTCGGCGGGCATGGTCACCTTCACCCCGTCGGCCTCGGCGTTGAGCCAGATCAGGAACGAGCGATCCCACTGCTGCTCACCGCGGGGGCCGGGGGAGCGCAGGGGTGAGCCCGTGACCAGCATGCCGACCACGCTGAGCTCGTTGTCGGCCCAGTCGTCGCCGGTCATCTCGCGGCCCTCGGGGTGCACCCACACCAGGTCCTTGCGTCCGCCCTCGATCGTCGGCCGGCCTTCGAACCAGTGCCGCTGCCGCAGCGCTGGGTGCTCGCGTCGGAGCCGCAGGGTGGCCTTGGTGATGTCGTAGACGTCGAGCCAGGCGTCGTCCGGCCGCCAGTCGATCCAGGAGATCTCGTTGTCCTGCACGTAGGGGTTGTTGTTGCCGCGCTGCGTACGGCCGCGCTCGTCGCCCGCGGTGATCATCGGTACGCCGTTGGACAGGCACAGCGTGACCAACAGGTTCGCCGCAGTACGCCGACGCAACGCCACGATCTCGGGGTCGTCGGTCTCGCCCTCGACCCCGAAGTTCTGCGACCGGTTGGTGTACGACCCGTCCTGGTTCCCCTCGCCGTTCGCCTCGTTGTGCTTGGTCTCGTAGGTGACCAGGTCACGCAGCGCGAAGCCGTCGTGCGCGGTCACGAAGTTCACCGAGGCGTACGGCGAGCGCCCGTCGTCGGCGTACAGGTCCGAGGAGCCGGCGAGCCGGGTCGCGACGGTCCGGATGCCGCTGGACTGGCCACGCCAGAAGTCGCGCACGGTGTCGCGGTACTGGTCGTTCCACTCCACCCAGCCCGGCGGGAACTCACCGACCCGGTAGCCGTCCGCCGACACGTCCCACGGCTCGGCGATCAGCTTCACGTGACGCAGCGTCGGGTCCTGCCCGATCGCGATCATCAAGGGCGAGTTCATGTCGACGGTGTGTCCGCTGCGCGACAGCGCCGAGGCCAGGTCGAAGCGGAAGCCGTCGACGTGCATCTGCGACGTCCAGTAGCGCAGGGAGTCGAGCGCGAGCCGCAGCGCGAACGGGTCCGAGGTGTTGACGGTGTTGCCGCACCCGGTGATGTCCCAGTACGTGTCGTTGAAGGCATCGCCCGGTTCGCGATGGTCGACCCGGTGGTAGAAGCCGCGGTCGTCGAGCCCCCGGAACGACAGCGTCGGGCCGGTGACGTCGCCCTCGGCGGTGTGGTTGTAGACGACGTCGAGGATCACCTCGATCCCTGCGGCGTGGAACGCCTTGACCATCTCCTTGAACTCACGCACCTGGCCGCCGCGGTCGCCCGCCGAGGAGTACGCCGCGTGGGGGGCGAAGAAGCCGATCGTGTTGTAGCCCCAGTAGTTCGCTGCGCCACGTCTCATCACGTGCGGCTCGCTGACGAACTGGTGGACCGGCAGCAGCTCGACCGCCGTCACGCCGAGGTCGCGGAGATAGTCGATGACCGCCGGCGCAGCCAGTCCGGCGTACGTCCCACGCAGGTGCTCGGGCACCCGGTCGTGCAGCGCGGTCATGCCCTTGACGTGGAGCTCGTAGATGACCGTGTCGCGCCAGCGGGTGTAGGGGCGCCGGTCGTCTCCCCAGTCGAAGGGCTCGTCGTCCAGCACGACCCCCTTCGGCACGTACGCCGCGGAGTCGAGCCGGCTGCGTCGCGTCGGTGACCGCACGTCGTACCCGAAGATCGCGGGGTCGTAGCGCAGCTCGCCGCTCACCGCGCGTGCGTAGGGGTCGAGGAGGAGCTTGTCGGGGTTGAACCGCAGCCCGCGCTCCGGATCCCACGGCCCGTCGACGCGGTACCCGTAGCGGGTCCCGGGCGCGACCCCCGGGATCTCGCCGTGCCAGATGCCCAGCGAGACCTCGGTGAGGCGGTGGCGGGTCTCGCGGTCCTCGTCATCGAACAGGCAGACGTCGACGCCGGTCGCCTCCGGCGCGCGGACCGCGAAGTTCGTGGCCTCCTCACCCCAGTCCGCACCGAGCGGCCAGGTGCGCCCGGGCCAGACCGGGGCGGTCTCGCCGGGGTGGCGCCAGGTTCCAGGGGTCACTCGCGACATTGTGTCCGACGGTCGGCAGAATGCCGGGGAAACCCCACCGGTGACCGGTGAGGCTCGTCGAGACCCCTGGAGAGAGGGACACATGGCGGAGTTCGTGCGACTCGAGGTCGAGGACGGCGTCGGGACCATCCGGCTCGACCGGCCCAAGATGAACGCCCTCAACGTCCAGGTCCAGGAGGAGATCCGGGCGGCCGCGACGGAGGCGAGCGACCGCGACGACGTCAAGGCGGTCGTCGTGTACGGCGGCGAAAGGGTCTTCGCGGCCGGCGCGGACATCAAGGAGATGGCCGACATGTCGTACGTCGACATGGTCCGCCGCTCCGGGGCGCTGCAGTCCTCCTTCACCGCCGTGGCCGACATCCCGAAGCCGGTCGTCGCCGCGATCACCGGCTACGCCCTGGGCGGCGGGTGCGAGCTCGCCCTGTGCGCCGACGTGCGCTTCGCGGCGGAGGACGTCGCGATCGGCCAGCCGGAGATCCTCCTCGGGATCATCCCGGGCGCCGGTGGCACGCAGCGGCTCACTCGGCTCGTCGGACCGAGCAAGGCCAAGGACATCATCTTCACCGGCCGCTTCGTGAAGGCCGACGAGGCGCTGGCCATCGGCCTCGTCGACCGGGTTCTCCCCGCCGACCAGGTGTACGCCGAGGCCGTGGCGTGGGCACGGCAGTTCACCGCGGGTGCGACGTACGCCCTGCGAGCCGCCAAGGAGGCGATCGACGCCGGGATCGAGGCCGACCTCGCCACGGGCCTGGCCATCGAGCGCCAGCAGTTCGCCGCGCTCTTCGCCACCGAGGACCGCCGGATCGGGATGACCTCGTTCGTCGAGGAGGGTCCCGGGAAGGCGAAGTTCCAGGGTCGCTGAGGTGGTGCGGATCTCCCACGGCTCGGCCGTCCGCTGTGTCATTCTCGGGCCATGATGCGCAGGGCCACCGGGTCCGACGAGCCGGACGACGACGGACAGGACGACAGGCCCCGGGTCGACCGCGCCGCCCAGGCGAAGGCCGCCACCGACCTCGTGCGCACCCGACTGTCCCAGCTGGTCTGGATCATCTGCGCGCTCGCGGCACTGGTGCTCGCCGCCGGCGCGCTCTGCATCGCCTTGAAGGCGAACCAGCAGAACGCCCTCGTGAAGTTCTGCATCGAAACCGCCGACAAGCTCGACCTCGGGGTGTTCTCGCGCACCGACGGCGTGGCCCACTGGAAGGGCCACTCCCACGCCGCACTCACCAAGAACGCGTGCGTGAACTGGGGCCTGGCCGCGGTCGTCTGGCTGATCGCCGGCAAGGTGTTCGAGCGCGTCGTACGCCCACGCGGCAGGTGACGCCGCTCGTCCGGCGACGCTGGCTGAGAATCCGCACAAATCACAGGGCTCGCGACCTGCGGCCCTGGCATTTGCCGAGGGCATGTGATGAGGTGCACAGGCGCGGGGCCGGGGAGCGTCTCGCGGATTCCTACCCCCTGGGAGGGTTCTTTTCACATGTCTCTTCGTTCCAAGCATCTCAAGATCGTCGGCGCCGTCGGTGCCGCCGCGCTGACCGTCGGCAGCCTCGCGTCGCCGGCGCTGGCCGCGGGCACCGCCTCGGTCGACTACACGTGCTCCACTCCGTTCGGCGACGCCCACGCGTCTACCGCTTACACGGCGACGGACGCGGCCCCTGCGAAGATGGCGGTGGGCCAGCCTCTGGCTGCGACCGCCACGTTCACGCTCGGCCCGGCGGCGTCCGCACTGGCGCAAGCGCAGGGCTGGGAAAAGGTCAAGGGCATCATCACCACGAACCCGACGGCCTCCAGGGCCGGCCTGAACCTGACGTTCCCGAAGACCACGCTGGCAGCCGGTCCGGGCGGCACCACCGTCGCCAACGCCACCGGCTCGATCCTGGCCGGTGCCACCGTTCAGGACTCGTTCACGTTCGTGCTCGGCAACGTCGGCAAGGTGACGCTTATCGGCTACGCGAGTGGCAAGAAGGTGGGCACTGCGAACTTCCCGGGTGGCGGCAACGGGCGCTGCATGAACGACGACGGCACCACGAAGCTTCAGGACGGTGGGACCGACGTCACCACCCAGACGGTCAAGGACAAGTCCAAGACCAAGGCGTCGGCTTCCTACGCCGCCAAGAAGAAGGCGGCCACCGGTAAGGCCAAGGTCAAGGCGCGCTACGGCACGAAGGCCACCGGCAAGGTCAAGTTCACCCTCAAGAAGGGCACCCACAAGATCAAGACGATGACCGGGAAGGTGAACAAGAAGGGTATCGCCAAGGTCGTCTTCAAGAACGTGAAGGCGAAGGGCAAGTACTCCATCATCGCGAAGTACTCGGGCAGCGACACCCTGAAGAAGTCCTCGGGCAAGGACACCTTCAAGGTCTGACCGCCCCGACAGCAGCAGAACGGCCCCGGCGCATGGCGCCGGGGCCGTTCTCGTTGACTCTTCTCGTTGACCTTGGCAACCCTTGGCCGGTTCGGGTCCTTGACACCCCGAGGCGGGACTGCGACCTTCTTTACGTTCGCGCTACCTGGGGGGGCAGCCGTGCTGCGGGAGTGCGCCGTCCCCTCCGCGACGTGACGTCTCGGAGAGAGGACGCGCACGCATGCGCAGAAGTTCGTTCGTCCGGGTAGTCGGCGCGCTGTGCCTCGCCGGCTCCTTCGTCCTGGCCGCGGCAGGCTCCGCCTCGGCCAGCCCACCGCGCTGGGCCATGAAGGTCGTCGACCTGCCCTCACTGGTCGCCAACGGCAGCGGCGCGGGTTATCAGGTGACGATCACCAACAACGGCCCGAGCAACATCTCGACGCTCTACCTGGTCACCAAGGTCCAGGACTCGCCGTCTTTCCTGACGACGTCGCAGGGCAGTTGCTCGACGCCTGGTTCGGGACCGCTGTTCTGCAACTTCGGCGCCCTCAGGGCCGGCCAGTCGCTGACCGTGGTAGCGGGGTACACCACGCCCGCCACCGGCTCGTCGTTCGACCCGGTCTTCGAGGCGAACTCCAACGGTGTCTCCTACAGCGACCCCAAGCGCAGCCACGGCGACGTCCTGGTCGACCCCGACGCGACTCCGACGGCGTTGACCAAGAGTGCCGACTTCGCAGGCGGCTTCGCACTCAACCGGAACGACGTGAAGACCGCCGACAACGTCGGCAAGAACAACGTCCAGGCCACCACGGTCACACCGCCCGCGGTCGGCGTCATCACGACGGCCCAGGACGGGCTGCCGGCCGGCGCCTTCACGTGCACGGGTTGCACCAAGACGCTGTTCGGAGAGTGGTCGCGCGTGACCGTCGGGCAGGGCCAGTCCTTCGGCGACCTGTTCCCGGTGTCCTTGCTCGTCTACGGCAAGGAGCTCCCGAAGAGGGCCACGAAGGACACGATCGACCTGGTCCACGTCCTCGACAACGGCACCACCGAGATCCTCTCGACGCGGTGCGGTGACACCCCGACGCTCAACTGCGTGACGGTGACTCCGGTCGGATCCAACTACCGGATCACCGGCTGGGTCGACGAGAACGGTGGATTCAAGGGCATGGGCTGAGCCCAGGTTGACCCTGGCTTGACCCCGGCTTCAGCGACCCGCGGTACCCACCTGCCGCGGGTCGCTGGCATGCACATGCGCATCCCCAATCCGGTCCTTGACACTCCTGAGACGGCGGTGTCAGCGTCGAAAGGTCCGCGCCCGTGAGGGGGCAGCGACATCGCTGAACGCGCGGACGTCACGGGTCCCCTCCGCACGACTCACGAGGACTCACGGAGAAAGGACACCGTGTCTCATGCGCAAGAAACTCATCGCCCGTGCTGCAGCGGGCGTACTCGGTCTGGTCGGGGCGACGGTGTTCGCCGGAGCCCCGCCAGCCTCCGCGGGACAACCCCACTGGTCGATGACGGTGGTGAACCAGCCGTCGTTGGTCGCGGCCGGGAGTGAAGCCGGTTTCGAGGTCACCATCTCGAACGCCGGCCCCAGCAACATCTCCAAGCTCTTCCTGGGCGTCGACACGGCGGTCGCGCCCGACTACCTGACGACGACGCAGGGCACCTGCAGCGCGCCCGGCACACGTCTGTCGTGCTCCTTCGGAGCGCTGCGCAAGGGCGGGAGCATCACGGTCGTCGCGGCGTTCCCGACCAGTCAGGGCGCCACCAGCTTCGCTGCCGGGTTCTTCGCGACCACGAGCGGTGCCACGAACAGCGACAAGGGCCACAACAGCCACGGCGACGAGTTGCGCGACCCGCAGGAAGCCGCGACACAGCTGACCAACAGCATCAACTTCGCCGGCGGCTTCTCGGTGACCGGCGCACCGGTGAGCACCGACCCGGCCCTCTCGAACGCCAACGTCCAGTCGACGACCGTCGTGCCTCCGAAGGCCGGGATCGTGGCGACCGCGCAGGACGGACTGGGCCCGGATGCGTTCACCTGCACGGGCTGCACCGGGACGCTCTTCGGCGAGTGGTCGTCGATCAACGTCGACAACGGAAAGGTCCAGTCCGGCCTGATCAAGGTCACCCTGACCGTCCGCAAGAACCAGATTCCCTACGGCGTGAAGCTCAAGGACATCGTTCTGGTGCACGTGCTGGACAACGGCACGACGAAGATCCTCGACCAGCGGTGCTGCGGGGCACCGACGGCCGACTGCATCACGGTCACGAAGCTGTACTCCGGCGACGTCCAGATCACGGCCTACGTGACGGAGAACGGCGGTTTCAAGGGCATGGGCTGACCCACGACCAGGACTCGGTCCTCAGTCGGCCGCTCGTGACAGCTCGTCGAGACGACGGCCTGTCCGGGCGGCCGACGTCGTGTCGCCCTTGCGCTGGTAGAGCCCGAGCGCCTGGTGGAGGGCCTTGATCGCGTCGTCCCCGTTGCCGATCTCGGCGTGCACCTCCCCGAAGTCGGACCACGCGTCGCCGCGCAGCTCCAGGTCCGCCGTGGTCTCCGCGAAGTCGACCGCACCTTGGGCCAGCTCGAGCGCCCGGTCGGGGTCCGAGGCTGCCAGGAGCCGCGCCCGGGCCGAGCGCCACAGCACCTGGCTCCACGCGTCGTCCGACTCGGAGAGCGCCTCGGCGAGCACGACGAAGGCCTCGGCGTCGTCGTACGCCCCGCGCAGCAGAAGCACCCGACCGAGCAGACCGGCGACCGTCGAGCGGAAGTAGCGCTCGCCGAGCTCCGCGAGCAGGGCGTCGTCGCGCCGGAGGTGTGCCTCCGCCGCCTCGAGGTCACCGGCGAGCACCTCGACGCGTGCCGACTCGATGGACGTCGACGCGGACTCGCGGCTGGTCCCCAGGTCGTCGAGCAGGGACATCTCCTGGCGGTACATCTGGCGCGCCTCGTCGAAGTCGCCCTGCATCGCGCGGAGCTGGGCCACGGCGCCGCACACGATCGCCTCCGCGCGCCGGTCGCCCTCGACGTCGTGGAGAATGCGTTCGCAGACGGCCAGCGCCTCGGTCACGGGGGTCGTGCCGAGGACGGCCGCGACGGCGTAGCCGGTGGCTCCTTGACGGACGAGCCGCTCCTCGCCGGACGCCGTTCCCTCCTCGATCAGGTGCTGAGCGGCGTCGGCGATGTGGTCGTAGTGGCCGGCGTTGGCGTGGATGAGCGACAGCACCCGCCACGCACGTGCGGCCCCACCGTGGTCGCCGAGCTCGACCAACGTGCTGAGCACGGTCTCGGCCTCGGCGAGGGCGGCCGCCTCGTCGGTGCTGCCGCCCATCAGCTCGAGGGTCAGCTGACGCAGCCGGATCAGGCCCTCCAGACGTCGGTCGCCGACACCCCGTGCGGTGTCGAGCGACGACCCGAGGAGGGTGCCGGCGTCCTCGAACCGCGAGAGAGCCATGAGCGCCTCGCCGAGCTCGGGGACCAGCTCCAGTCGGGTCGGGTCGCTCGGCTCGAGGAGGTCCACGGCCCGGCCCAGCAGGTTGGCGGCGGCGGGCATGTCCGACCGGTCCAGGGCGCGCATCCCGGCGCTCGACAGCTTGGCCGCGGCTCGCTTCGCCAGCTCGCGGCCGTGCTCGTCCAGCGGGCCGAGCTCGCTGCGGTAGCGGACCGCCTGCTCCAGGTGGTACCCCAGGATCTCCTCGAACTCCGTGCCGCGCCCGCGCTCGGCGTTGACCCGCTCCGCCCAGGCGACGAACTGCTCGTGGAGCGTCGCCCGTGCCCGCTTGAGCAGGCTCTGGTACGTCGCGTCGCGTACCAGCACGTGATGAAAGCGATAGGCGTCGTCCTCCCCGGACAAGGTCGTCGGCTGGATGAACTGCTTGCCCCGCAGCGACTCCAGGTGGGTCGAGACGCTTGGCCGCACGGGATCCGGCACCAGCTCGTGGACGGCTGGACTCGGGAACTGCACGCCGATCACCGAGGCCGGCTCGATCACGGCCCGCTCCGGCTCGGAGAGGGCGTCGAGCCGGGCGGACAGCAGGGCCGCGATCGTGGGTGGCACGACCACGTCGCTGCCGTCGTCGATCCTGCGGTCGCGCAGCATCGACACCAGCTGCTCGACGTACAAGGGGTTGCCCTCCGCCGCGGTGACCACCCGCTGTCGGACCTCCGGGGAGAGGCTGGCGTGGCCGAGCAGCTGGTCGATGATGGCCTCGACGGCGTCGGCCCCCAGTGGTGCGAGCTCGATGCGCGTGCGGCCGGTCGCCTCCCACCACTCCGGGTGCGCCGTCGAGACCTCGGGCCGCGCGGAGCAGAGCAACAGGATCGGGTGCGGACTTGGTGACTCGACCAGGTGGGTCAGGAGATCGAGGAAGGTCGCCTCGGCGTCGTGGATGTCGTCCACGACGACGACCAGGGGCCGCGTCGCCGCCCGGCTCTCGAGGAGGCGACGGGCACCCCAGAAGATCTCCGTGACCGGGAAGTCGCGGGTGGAGAGGCCGATCGCGGACACGAGGCGATCGACGATGCGCTCGCGGTCCGGGTCGTCGTCTGGGAGCAGGTCCGTGATGCGGGCGCGTGCCTGGTCAGGGGTGTCGTCCTCGGCGATCTCGGCGGCGCTGCGCACGATCTCGACCAGCGGCCAGAACGTGATGCCGTCGCCGTAGGCCAGGCACCGTCCGCGGAGGACCTCGACCTCTCCGGAGGCGCCCTCGACGAAGTCGGCGATCAGCCGGCTCTTGCCGACCCCGGCTTCACCGGTCACGGTCACCAGGCGTGGGCTGCGCTCGGCGGCCGTCGCCTCGAAGGTCTCGCGGAGCCGGCGTACCTCGGTGTCACGCCCGAGCAGGGGAGTGTCGGCGTGGATCGGCGCGGCGGTGTCGTGCACGTCGATGAGCCGGTACGCCGGCACCGGCTCGGGCTTGCCCTTGAGCGCCAGCTCGAGACGCTCCACCTCGACGTGGTGCTGCACCAGCTCGTGGGTGACCCCGCCCAGGAGGACCTCCCCGGCCGGTGCGTTCTGCTCGAGGCGAGCCGCGACGTTGACCGCGTCCCCGGTGGCGAGGTTCTGGTCGGCGGTCGGGTCGAGGTTCGCCACGATCTCGCCGGTGTTCACGCCGGTACGGACGCTGATCTCCACGCCGTAGTAGCGCTGGAAGTCCTCGTTGAGCTCCGCGACCTTGGACTGCATGGAGTGAGCCGCGCGCACCGCCCGCAGCGCGTCGTCCTCGCGGGCCCGGATCCGTCCGAACACGGCCATGATCGCGTCGCCGACGTTCTTCTCCACCTCGCCGCCGTGGCTGCGGATCTCGGCGGCCATCGCCGAGAAGTAGCGTGCCTTGATCTCGTTCATCGCCTCGGCGTCGATCCGGCCGGTCAGGGCCGTGGAGTCCTTGAGGTCGGTGAACAGCAGCGTCACCGTCTTGCGGATCTCGCGTGGAGGCAGGCGCGCCTCGACAGGGGGCGCCGCTGCAACGGGCGCCGCCGGGGCATCGGCCGCACCCTGCGCCAACGGGGTCCCGCAGTAGCCGCACAGGCGGAACTTCGCAGGGTTCTCCTCGCCGCAGGACGGGCACAGGACCACGTCCACGTCCGGAGAATATCTCCGGACACGACCGTGACCGCGCCACGTCGCTCCCCGTGGGCACGTGGGACGACGCCCCGACCACGACCGCGCAACGACGCGATCGTGACAGTGTCACTGTGAGGGATGCCACCGCTGCCTGAGTTCTCGTGCTCTCGCGCGCCCCGGTAGCGTGACGACGCACCCAATCTGTCGCAGTTCACAGGAGGGCCGTCCCGGCCATGAAGATCGCTGTCTGTGTGAAGTACGTGCCCGACGCCACAGGGGATCGGCACTTCGAGGAGGACAAGACCGTCGACCGCGTCGGCGTGGACGGACTGCTGTCCGAGCTCGACGAGTACGCCGTGGAGCAGGCGCTCCAGATCAAGGAGAAGGCCGAGAACCCCGACGACGTCGAGGTCACCGCCGTGTGCGTGGGACCGGAGCAGGCCGTGGACGCCGTACGCAAGGCTCTCCAGATGGGCGCCGACAAGGGCGTGCACGTGGTGGACGACGCGATCGCCGGGTCCGACGCCGTCGCCACCTCACTGGTGCTCGCGAAGGCCCTCGAGAAGGACTCCTACGACCTCGTGATGTGCGGCATGTCGTCGACCGACGGTTCGATGAGCGTCGTCCCCGCGATGCTCGCGGAGCGCCTCTCCCTGCCGCAGCTCACGCTGGCCAGCAAGGTCGAGACGCAGGGCGACCAGGTGCGCATCCAGCGCGACGGTGACGTCGCCACCGAGGTCGTCGGCGGCACGATGCCGCTGGTCATCTCGGTCACCGACCAGTCCGGCGAGGCGCGCTACCCGTCGTTCAAGGGGATCATGGCCGCCAAGAAGAAGCCGCTCGAGACGCTGTCGCTGTCCGACCTCGGTGTCGACGCCGGCGACGTGGGCCTGTCCGTGGCGTGGACGGTTGTGGAGGAGACCACGGCGCGCCCGCCGCGTGAGGCCGGCGAGATCGTCAAGGACGAGGAGGGCTCGGGCGCCAAGGCGCTGGCCGACTTCCTCGCCGCCAAGAAGTTCATCTGAGTCTGTAGGGAGTCCAGCGAGATGTCAGAGATCCTGGTGGTCGTCGACCACGCCGAGGGCGAGGTCAAGAAGCCGACGTACGAGATGCTCACGCTCGCGTCTCGCATCGGCGACCCGTCGGCTGTGTTCATCGGGCCGAGAGCGAAGGGCGGCGAGGTCGCCGAGGCGGTCAAGAAGTACGGCGCGGGCAAGGTGTACGTCGTCGACGACGCGGACCTCAAGGGCTACCTCGTCGCTCCCAAGGCCGAGGCGCTCCAGCAGCTGGTCGAGAAGACCTCGCCCGACGCTGTGCTGATCGCCTCGTCCGCCGAGGGCAAGGAGGTGGCGGGCCGGCTGGCGATCAAGACCGGCTCGGGCCTGATCACCGACGCCGTCGACGTCGAGGCGGGTCCGGTCACCACGCAGTCGGTCTTCGCCGGCAACTACACCGTCAAGGCGAAGGTCACCCACGGCACGCCGATCATCACCGTGAAGCCGAACTCCGCGACGCCGCAGGAGGCCGCCGGAGCGGGCGAGGTCGAAGAGGTCGCCGTGACGATCTCCGACGCCGCCAAGGGCGCCACGATCGTCGCGTCGCAGCCGCGCAAGGCGACCGGTCGGCCCGAGCTCACCGAGGCTGCGATCGTCGTCTCGGGCGGGCGCGGCACCGCCGGCGACTTCCAGCCGATCGAGGACCTGGCCGACGCGCTCGGCGCCGCGGTGGGCGCGTCCCGCGCGGCCGTCGACTCGGGCTGGAAGCCGCACAGCTACCAGGTCGGCCAGACCGGCAAGACAGTCTCGCCGCAGCTGTACATCGCCGCCGGCATCTCCGGTGCGATCCAGCATCGCGCCGGCATGCAGACCTCGAAGACCATCGTGGCCGTCAACAAGGACGAGGAAGCCCCGATCTTCGAGCTCGTCGACTTCGGCGTCGTGGGCGACCTGCACAAGGTCCTGCCCGCGGTGACCGAGGAGGTCAAGCAGCGCAAGGCGTGAGCTCCGCCCTGGAACACCGGACGGACTCCGGGGGTCCAGTCGGCGCGAGCCCGAGCGGACTTGTCCGCGAGGGGGCCCGACAGTAGGCCTACGATTTCGGTATGACCGACGTTGTGGAGCTGGCGAAGCGGGCGCGGGTGGCGTGCCGCGACCTCGCGCTGGCGACGCGCGCCACCAAGGACGCAGCCCTCGAGGCGATGGCAGATGCCCTCGAGCGGCGGTCGGAGGAGGTGCTCGCGGCCAACGCCGACGACGTAAGCCGGGCCGAGGACGCGGGCGTCGCGGGCCACATGATCGACCGGCTCCGGCTGACGCCCGAGCGGGTGACGGCGATGGCCGAGGGTCTGCGCGACCTCGCAGGACTTCCCGACCCGGTCGGCGAGGTGGTGCGCGGGAGCACCCTCGCCAACGGCCTCGAGCTCCGGCAGGTGCGGGTGCCGTTCGGCGTGGTCGGGATGATCTACGAGGGCCGTCCCAACGTGACCGTCGACGCCGCGGGGATCTGCCTCAAGTCCGGCAACGCCGCCCTTCTGCGAGGCTCCAGCAGCGCCGCCACCAGCAACGCGACGCTCGTCGGGATCCTCCGCGACGCCGTCGACGGAGCCGGCCTGCCCGCCGACATCATCCAGCTGGTGCCGGCCGACTCGCGCGAGACCGTCAAGGAGCTGATGCGGGCGCGCGGCCTGGTCGACGTCCTCGTCCCGCGCGGTGGAGCGGGCCTGATCCAGTCCGTGGTCGAGGAGTCGACGGTGCCGGTGATCGAGACCGGCGTCGGCAACTGCCACGTGTACGTCGACGCCGCGGCCGACCTCGACCAGGCCCTCGCGATCGTCCTCAACTCCAAGACCCAGCGGACCAGCGTCTGCAACGCCGCCGAGTCGTTGCTCGTGCACGCCGACGTGGCCGACGTGTTCCTGCCGCAGGTCGTGCCGGCACTGCAGGCTGCGGGGGTGACTGTCCATGGCGACGACGCCTTCGCGGCGTACGACGGGGTGCAGCGCGCCACCGACGACGACTTCGCCCGCGAGTACCTCAGCCTCGACATCTCGGCGGCCGTCGTACCCGACCTCGAGGCGGCGCTCGACCACATCCGGCGCTACTCGACGGGTCACACCGAGGCGATCGTGACCCGCGACCTGGCAGCGGCGCGCCGGTTCACGGCGGAGGTGGACGCGGCGGCCGTGCTCGTCAACGCGTCGACCCGGTTCACCGACGGCGGAGAGTTCGGCTTCGGTGCGGAGATCGGCATCAGCACGCAGAAGCTCCATGCGCGCGGACCGATGGGGCTGCCGGAGATGACCTCGACCAAGTACATCGTGACCGGCGACGGCCACGTCCGGTGATTCCGTTACCCTTCACCCCGTGACCCCGCTCATCCTCAACCACTGGCTCGTCGGCGGCACCGCCCTGGTCATCTTCGTGCTGATCCTGCTCGCCCTGCTGGCGTTCGGCGCCGGCCGCGAGCACAGCTGAGCCGTCGTGTGATGGCGCCATGACCGCTCGCGCCAGACGAGTGGGGGTGATGGGCGGCACCTTCGACCCGATCCACCACGGTCACCTGGTGGCGGCGTCCGAGGTGCAGGCGTGGTTCGACCTGGACGAGGTCGTCTTCGTCCCGACCGGGGCGCCGTGGCAGAAGTCGGACCGGCAGGTCACCGCCGCCGAGGACCGCTACCTGATGACGGTGATCGCGACCGCGTCCAACCCCCGGTTCTGGGTGTCGCGGGTCGACATCGACCGTGGTGGTCCGACGTACACCATCGACACGTTGCGCGACCTGCGCCAACAGCTGCCGGACGCCGACCTCTACTTCATCACCGGCGCCGACGCGCTCGCCGACATCTTCACGTGGCGCGACGCCGACGAGCTGTTCGCGCTGGCGCAGTTCGTGGGCTGCACCCGGCCGGGCTTCGCGATGGACCCGGTCACGCTGGGCAAGATCCCGCACGACCGGGTCACGATGGTCGAGGTGCCCGCGCTGGCGATCAGCTCGACCGACGTACGCCGACGTACCATGCGAGGCGAGCCCGTGTGGTACCTCGTGCCCGACGGCGTCGTGCAGTACATCGCCAAGCACCACCTGTACCCGCGCACCTCGGCTCTCGACCCCACCACACCTGACACCACGACACCTGACACCACGACACCTGACACCACCGCCCTCGACACCCACAGCAACGAAAGCACTGGATGACTGCCACCGACCACGCCGTCACCCTGGTCCACACCGCCGCTCGCGCTGCCTCCGACAAGCTGGCGCAGCACATCATGGCGTTCGACGTCAGCGACCAGCTCGCGATCACCGACGCCTTCCTGCTCGCGTCCGCGACCAACGACCGCCAGGTGAAGGCGATCGTGGACGAGATCGAAGAGAAGCTGCGCGACATCGGCGAGAAGCCGATCCGCCGCGAGGGCGAGCGAGACGGTCGCTGGGTGCTGATCGACTACGGCGACATCGTCGTCCACGTGCAGCACGAGGAGGAGCGTCAGTTCTATGCCCTCGAGCGGCTCTGGCGCGACTGTCCGCTGATCGACCTCCCGGCCGACGTGACGGCTGGCTCGGCTGGCCCGAACGGTGGCTGACGCCCGCACCCTGGTCCTGGTCCGCCACGGCGAGACCGACTGGAACGCCTCCGGGCGCGCCCAGGGCCACGCCGACATCCCGCTGAACGACACCGGCCGGGCCCAGGCGCGCGTCGTCGCCCGCCTCCTGGCTCGCTTCGACCCGGCCCGGCTCTGGTCGAGCGACCTGGCCCGCGCCCGCGAGACCGCCCAGGCGATCGCGGAGGCGACCGGGCTCACCGTCGAGCTCGACCGACGGCTGCGGGAGTACGACGTCGGCGAGCGCTCCGGACTGACCCTCGACGAGGCAGCCGAGCGGTTCCCCGAGGAGTACGCCGCGTACCGCGCGGGGCGCTCGGCCACGCTGGCGCCGGGTGAGGAGACCACCGAGCAGGTCCGCGACCGCGTCGTCCCAGCCCTTCTCGATTGCTTCGCCGGGCTCGGGGCCGGGGAGACCGGTATCGCCGTCCTCCACGGCGCCTGTCTCCGGGTCGGGTTGATGGGCGTGATCCGCTGGCCGTGGGAGCACGCGCGAGCGCTGGTCGGGATCGACAACGGCGCGTTCTGCGTGCTCACGCACGACCCCGCGCAGGACCGGATCCGGCTGGCGTCGTACAACGAGAGGGCCGATCGTGCCCTGCCCCCGCCCGATTTCGTTGCTGATGGACCGGTTGGCTAAGATTCCGCGAGTTGCCCGCCGGACTCGGCGGGACTTCCAGGGGCTGTGGCGCAGCTGGTAGCGCATCTGCATGGCATGCAGAGGGTCAGGGGTTCGAGTCCCCTCAGCTCCACCAAGGATGTTGTCGAGGCCGCTCTCCGGGGCGGCCTTGGGCGTGTGACGGCGCGAATCAGGTTCGACGTCTCGCATAGACCCACACGAGGCCGGCCAGCACGGCCGTGCCCACGGCGATCGAGCCGGTGACCATGGGCTCGAG
>DASSTL010000061.1:0-30451 GCA_035707985.1 Nocardioides sp.
GGCAGCACCTCGACCCGCTCGCCGAGGTCGGCGACCTTCTCGGCGGTCGCGTCGTGGTCGCCGACCGGGAAGCGCAGCTCGGCGACCTCGCGGGTGGAGTACTGCCGGATCAGGTCGAGCGGCGATCCTTCGGCCGCGATCAGACCGCGGTCCATCACCACCAGCCGGTCGCAGAGCTGCTCCGCCTCGTCCATGTAGTGAGTGGTGATGACGAGGGTGACGCCCTGCTGCTTGAGCCGGAACAGCCGGTCCCACAGCACGTGACGCGCCTGCGGGTCGAGCCCGGTCGTCGGCTCGTCGAGGAGCAGGATGTCGGGCCAGTTGATCAGCGACCGGGCGATGGTGAGCCGCCGCTTCATGCCGCCGGAGAGGTCCTCGACCTTGGACCGCGCCTTCTCGGTGAGCTGGACGAACTCGAGCAGCTCCTCGGCGCGCTCGCGCACCTCGCGCCTGGGGATGCCGAAGTAGCGGCCGTAGATGAAGAGGTTGTCGAAGACGTTGAGCTCGTTGTCGAGGGTGTCGTCCTGCGGACAGACGCCGAGACGCGCGCGGATCGCCGGGCCGTGCTCGGCGGGGTCGAGGCCGAGGATCCGCAGCTCACCGCTGGTGACCGGCGAGACGGCACCGATCATCCGCATGGTCGAGGACTTGCCCGCGCCGTTGGGCCCGAGGAAGCCGAACGCCTCGCCGCGGCGCACGTCGATGTCGATGCCCTTGACCGCCTCGACCGTCGCTCCCTCGCGCGTCTCGAACGTCTTGCGCAGGTCGCGCGCGCGGATCAGGGCGTCGCCGCTCGCGGCTGAGGTCACGGACACGTTGACCGACCCTACAAACCACCACCGACGCCGCGGCAAACGAGATCTGGAGCGACGCTCGCCTACCGTGACCCCATGGAACGCCGACACGCGCGCTCAGGCTCGCCGTACGAGGAGACGATCGGGTTCAGCCGCGCGGTGCGCGTCGGCTCGACCGTGGCGGTCAGCGGGACCGCCCCGGTGTGGCCGGACGGACAGGTCGACCCGGACCCGGCCGTGCAGGCGCGTCGGTGTTGGGAGATCGTGCTGACTGCCCTCGGCGAGCTCGGCGCGACCGTGCACGACGTCGTCCGCACGCGTCAGTACGTCGTGGGTGCGGACGTCGCCGACGCGGTCGGGGCCGTGCACGGCGAGGTCTTCGGCGACGTGCGACCCGCGAGCACCATGGTCGTCGTCGCCGGCCTCCTCGACCCGCGGTGGATGGTCGAGGTCGAGGCCGACGCCGTCGTGAGTCTCTAGACCGTGTCCTGAACCGTCGCCGGCTCCTCCACGGGCTCGCGCTTCTCGTCTCCGTGGCCGGGCCACCACGCCGCGTGGCCGATCAGCGCGGTCAGCGCCGGCGTGAAGAACATCGCCATCACGAACGCCGCGACGAAGATGCCGAAGGAGATCGAGAAGCCGAGGGCCAGCAGCAGCGAGTTGCCGCCGAGCATCAGCGAGGCGAACGTGCCGGCCAGGATCAGGCCGGCCGCCGCCACCGTGGGCCCGGCGTGCGTCACGGCCTGGGCGGCCGCCTCGCGGGCGTTCTTCCCCTCGCGCGCCTCCTCGCGGAGTCTCGCGATCATCAAGATGTTGTAGTCGGTGCCGAGCGCAACCACGAACAGGTAGATGTAGATCGGCAGCAGGAAGATCAGGCCGGCGTCGCCCTTGATGTGCTGGAACAGGATCACGGCTGCGCCGAGAGTCGCTCCGAACCCGAGGCCGACCGAGGCCATCAGGTACCAGGGCGCGACCAGGCTCCGGAGCAGCAGCGCGAGGATGATCGCGATCACGATCGCGGCCACCGGAAAGACGACGGCGTAGTCGCGTGACATCGCCTTCTGGAAGTCGGCGAAGACCGACGTGGTGCCGCCGACCAGTGCCTCGGTGCCCGGTGGTGCGTGAGCGTGCGCGGCGTCGCGGACCGGGCCTTTGATCGCCGCGAGCGCCTCGTCGGAGGTCGGATCGCTGTCGAGCACGACCTGGTACGACGCCGTCAGCTTGTCGGGGCTCAGCTCCGCCGGGCTCACCGACCCGACGCCGCTCGCCTTGCCCAGGTCGGCGCCGAACGCCGTCGTCTCGGCCTGGTCGAGCGGCCGGCCGTCGGTGGAGTGGAGCAGCACCACGGTCGGGTCGGTCGCGCCGGGTGGGAACCCCTTCTCCAGCGTCTGGAGCGCGACGTTCGACTCGACGTCCTTGGGCGCCCCGGAGTCGCCGAGGTCGAAGTTCGGGTTGAAGCCGAACGCGAAGATCGCCAGGATCGCCAGGACCAGCCCCGACGTGGCGGCGAACGCCGCCGGGCGCCGGCCGAGCGCGTGACCGAGTGCGCCGAAGCGCGCGAACTCCGGCTCCTTCTTCCACGCCTTCGACGGCCAGAAGATCGTGGTGCCGATGAGGGAGACAACGGCCGGCACGAGGGTCAGTGACGCGAGGACGGTCACCGCCACAGCGATGGCGAGCGCCGGGCCGATCGACTTGAAGATGCCGAGCGAGCTCAGGATCAGCGCCATGAACGACACGATCACCGCGCCGCCCGCCGAGAGGATCGCCTCGCCGGCGCGCGAGATGCCTTGGGCGACCGCGGTCTTGTGCTCCTCGCCGAGTCGCAGCCGTTCGCGGTAGCGGAAGAGGAAGAACAGGATGTAGTCGGTGCCGATACCGAACAGCACCACGATCAGGATCACCTGGATCGAGCTGTCGGTCTTGAGGTCGAAGATCTCGTTGGCCGCGCCGATCAGACCGACCGCCACCTGCGAGACGAGGCCGATCACGATGAGCGGGAACACGGCCAGGATCACGCTCCGGAAGATCACGACCATCAGCAGCAGAATCAGCCCGAATGTCGTCAGGCCGACGATGGCCTCGGCCTTGGCGGAGGCGTCCTGGGAGTCGAGCGCCTGCGCGGCCGCTCCGGTGACGCCGACCTCGAGGTCGGTCCCGCGTACGGCGGCGTGGGCGGCGTCGCGCAGGTCGCGCGCGGCGTCGATCGCGTCGGGGTCGTAGGGGTTCTTGTCCTTGGCGATGCCGACGACCGCGAGCTGGACGAGCTTGTTCTGCGAGGGGTCCTGGGCGGTGACGCCGGAGAACACCCGGTCGACCTTGCCGTCGAGCTCGCCGGCGATCTGGTGCACCTTCGCCGTGTCGGCGTCGGTCAGCTTGCCGCCGTCCAAGCGGTCGAAGACCAACAGCGCGCCCACACTGGTCTGCTGCGGGAACGCATCCGTCTGGAGGTTCGCCGCACGGATCGACTCGTACTTCGACGGCAGGAACTCCGACTGGTCAGCCGTGGAGCTCAGCTTGGGTGCCGTCGCGATGATCAGCACGGATGCCACGATCCAGCCGATCAGGACGTACCACGGATGACGCGTTGCCAGTCGACTCAGTGCCCCGAACACCCGGCCGAGCCTAGCGTCGCACGCGTCAGACCCGGTCCAACCGGTCAGGCGGCCAGCACCAACGGATAGATGAAGTCGACCCGACATCGCGGAGGGGGCGGGGCGGTCGAGTCGTACGTCCGACCGCTGGGCGTGATGATCTCGAGCGTATGTCGGT
Organism: Nocardioides sp.; assembly: GCA_035707985.1. Lineage (GTDB taxonomy): Bacteria > Actinomycetota > Actinomycetes > Propionibacteriales > Nocardioidaceae > Nocardioides. Next base: position 3,567 of record DASSTL010000061.1, read on the forward strand.
CTCCCCGTGAGGGCCGGACCCGCCAGCCGGGGGCCTCCTTGGCGTAGTTGCAGGCCTCGCAGAGGCCCTGGCCGTTGGTCTCGCTCGTCTCGCCGCCGTCGGTGACCGGCCGTGGATGGTCGTGGTGACGGATCGGGGCGTCGCACCACGGAGTGCGGCAGAACTGGTCGCGCAGGTCGATCAGGGTGCCCAGACCCGCGGGGAAGCAGCGTGACCTCGCATCGGCCGCGACGATCGCGCCTGTCTCGGGCGCGACGTACAGCCGGCGGAGCTCGGCGAGGCTCTCCTCCGAGGCAGCCTTGACCAGCTCGCGGGCGAGCTCGGCCGGGATCGGCCCGTAGCTGTCGAGGTGGGCGGCCTCCTCGCGGGTGCCGAGCAGCACGTCGTCGGCCACCACCAGATGTGTCGTCACCGGCAAGGCGGTGGGCTGCTCGGTGCCGAGGACCCGCGCGACCAACGCGTCGGCCATCAGCTGGGACCGACTGCGCGGGTCGCCGGTCGCGCGCCGCGAGTCGGCATGCTCGCCGAGGGTCTTGATGACGGCGACGCCCTGGGCCACCGGGAGCTCCGCGGTCAGCCGCGACATCACGTCGGGAGCGGGCCGCAGGGTCACCCGGCGCTCCGACTCCGCGATCCTGCGCCGGGTCACCCAGGCGACGGCATCCAGTTCGTAGGCATGGCGCCGGACCGCGTTGCCGACCTCGCGGTCGCCCATGCGCTCCAGCTGCTCCGGGTCGCCGGCCACGCGCCGGTCGACCTCCATGCGGTCACTCCGGGACAGGCATGCGGTCTCACGAGCGATGATCGTGGCGCGCCATCCGGTGATCCGGCCGGCGAGCAGCGCCTCACGGGTGAACGGGAGCTCGGTGCGGAGCACCTTCGCCAGCGCCAGGTGCTGCTGCCCGCGGTGCAACGACTCCCGGCGTGCGAGCGCGATCTCCGCAGCAACGCCTCGGCCCTGCCGCTCCGTTGGCACGCTGCGCTCGGCCTCGGCCTCACGGGTCGCGGTGTCCACGTCGACGGCCAGCTCCGCCTGGAGACCCTCGGCCGCGCACTTCATCTCCTCCAGAGCGGTGATCAGCTCGAGCCTGCCCTGGTTGTCGCCAGGCGCCCGGGACCGCACGACGTCGCGCACCCAGGCGCGGACGCGCTCCGCCTCCAGTGTGGTGGCTTCCCGAGATTGCTCGAACATGTGTTCGATCATAGGCCATGCCGTCGACAGCCGCCACCCCTCTTCCACGATCTGTGGACAGCCTGACCAGGCGTGTCGGCGAGTCCCTGGACATGGCACTTCACTGCCTCGGCGTTCCCGGCGCGCGGTGCTCGGTGTACCACTCGGTGCCGAGCAGCCTGGTGCGCTGATCGGCCGACAGGCGGTCGACCAGGCCCGGCAGTGCTCCTCGCTGGGATTCGGAGAGGTGCGCCAAGATCGCCTCGACCTTCGCGTCCAACCAGGGCGTGACGTCGATCCGGTGATCGACCCGGTCGTCCGGAACGGTGTACGCACCCCGTCTCTCGCCGAGGACGTCCCCGAGTGCCGTCAAAGCTGAACGTGGGTGGGTCGCCAGGAAAAGCGATCCCGGCTGCCAGGCCGCCCCGGCGTCCGGGTAGAGGACGTCGAGGCCAGCGGCCTGGAAAGCCAGCATGGTGACGCGGTGGGCCTGGACGTGGTCCGGATGTCCGGAGAGGTTCCCGACCGCGTCATGCGTCACCACCGTCCCCGGCCGCACCTGACGGATCTCACCGACCATCCGGCGTACGAGGTCGTCGAGCGGCGCGTCGACGAATCGACCGAGGTTCGAGGCAGACTCCGCGACGCGGGCGTCGGCGTACTCCAGGAACCGGGGAGGCTCGCAGCCGAGGATCCGCGTCGCCGCGGCCAGCTCGGCGCCTCGAGTCGTGGTTCGTTCCCACGTGCACGTGAGCACGGTCGCGCGACCACCCTGCGCCGTGTGACGCGCGAGCAGCCCTCCGGCCGCCAGCGACTCGTCGTCGGGATGGGCGAAGACGGCCAGCAGGCTGTTCACGGTCGGGGCCTCTCATCAGCGGATCGCGGACGAGCCCCATGCTCCCCGAGCGCGGTGAGCCGCCGACCGAGTCAGAACTCGTCGGGCGACGGGATGGCCTCGCAGATGGTGATCTCCGGCGGCGCCGGGTCGGCGCCGATGGAGGCGACGAACTCCTGCATCTTCGGCTCGCCGAAGAACTCCTGGAAGGCCTCGCCGGTCTCCCACTCGTCGATGACGAGGACGTACCCGTCACCGATGCCGAAGCGGTGGTGGATCGCGCCCTTCTCCATCGCGCTGTCCCTGATCGCCACGAACTCGTCCGCCCGATCGGCGAGTGCCTTCTGGAACGTGTCGGTGTTTCCCGAGACCTTGACGACGACGAGAACACTCATGGTCTCTCCTACGACGAGCGGCCCGGGAGTGTCCCGGGCCGCTCCAGGCAACGTACGCCGCCACCGGCGGGGCGGCAACAGACTGCAGACGAGGCTCAGTTCGAGGTGCCGGCGGGATCCGGCAAGCGGGGCTCCGAGAGGTTCCGGGTGGGCCGCGCCCTGGCATCGTTGCACTGCCCGGAGACCTCGATCCTGCCCGCCCGCAGCGCGTGGCTCCAGCTCGACGAGACCCGGCGCGAAGCCCCTCAGGCGCCGAGGCAGTTCGGTGACCACCAGGACGCGTCGCGTTCCCCGTCAGAGCCCTGGCAGCCACGGGCGGCGCAGCGGTGCCTGTCGGCACCGTGAGCAAGGATGGAGGGCATGTCCGACCCGCTGGCGGCCCTCGAGCGCTTCAGCGCGCCCACGCGCGAGTGGTTCCGGGCCGCGTTCGCCGAGCCGACGCCGGCACAGGCGGGGGCCTGGGAGGCCGTCGCCGATGCTCGCCACGCCCTGGTGGTCGCGCCGACCGGGTCCGGCAAGACGCTGTCGGCGTTCCTGTGGGCGATCGACCGGCTGTTGACGGAGGAGCGTCCGGAGACGAAGGGCACACGGGTCCTCTACGTCTCTCCGCTCAAGGCGCTGGCGGTCGACGTCGAGCGCAACCTGCGGGCTCCGCTGACCGGCATCCGCCAGACCGGTGAGCGGCTCGGTACGCCGGTCCGCGACGTCAGCGTCGGCATCCGCTCCGGCGACACTCCCGCCGCCGAGCGCCGCACCTTGGCGCGCACCCCGCCCGACATCCTGATCACCACGCCGGAGTCGCTGTTCCTGATGCTCACCAGCCAGGCCCGCGAGAGCCTGCGTCAGGTCGAGACGGTCATCGTCGACGAGGTGCACGCCGTGGCCGGCACCAAGCGCGGCACCCACCTCGGGCTCAGCCTGGAGCGGCTCGACGCCCTCCTGCCGAAGCCGGCCCAGCGCATAGGCCTCTCCGCGACCGTGCGACCCCTCGACGAGGTCGCGCGCTTCCTGGGTGGCACGACGCCCGTCGAGATCGTGTCGCCGCCCTCGATGAAGGAGTGGGACCTCGAGGTCGTCGTCCCGGTCGAGGACATGACCCAGCCGGGCGAGTACGACGACGAGGGCGAGGAGGACTCCCGCGAGGCCGCCTCGATCTGGCCCCACGTCGAGCAGCACGTCGCCGACCTGATCGGCCAGCACCGCTCCACGATCGTCTTCGCCAACTCCCGTCGCCTGGCCGAGCGGTTGACCGCCCGCCTCAACGAGATCGCCGCCGAGCGCGCCGGCGTCGAGATCGACGACGACGGGCCACCGCCCGCCCAGGTGATGGCGCAGTCCGGCGCGGCGTACGGCGCCGCGCCTGTGATCGCCAAGGCCCACCACGGGTCGGTGTCGAAGGAGCAGCGCGCGATCATCGAGGACGACCTCAAGCGCGGCCGCCTCCCCTGCGTCGTGGCGACCAGCAGCCTCGAGCTCGGCATCGACATGGGCGCGGTCGACCTCGTGATCCAGATCGAGTCGCCCCCGAGCGTCGCCAGCGCGCTCCAGCGGGTCGGCCGTGCGGGTCACCAGGTCGGCGAGGTCAGCCGCGGCGTCCTCTTCCCGAAGCACCGCGGCGACCTGGCCCAGACCGCGGTGGCGGTGCAGCGCATGCGCGAGGGACTGATCGAGTCTCTGCACATCCCGGCGAACCCGCTCGACGTGCTCGCGCAGCAGATCGTGGCCGCCCTGGCCATGGACGAGTGGTCGGCCGACGACCTGTTCGACCTCGTACGCCGCTCCGCGTCGTACGCCGCCCTGCCGCGGCCCGCCTTCGACGCCACGCTCGACCTGCTCAGCGGCCGCTATCCCAGCGACGAGTTCGCCGAGCTGCGCCCCCGCATCGTGTGGGACCGCGTGACCGGACGACTGACCGGGCGCCCGGGCGCGCAGCGTCTCGCCGTGACCAGCGGCGGCACGATCCCCGACCGCGGCCTGTTCGGCGTGTTCCTCGTGGGCGGGGAAGGGCCCGGCCGGCGGGTGGGCGAGCTCGACGAGGAGATGGTCTACGAGTCGCGCGTCGGCGACGTCTTCGCGCTCGGGGCAACGAGCTGGCGGATCGAGGACATCACCCACGACCGCGTCCTGGTGACGCCCGCCCCGGGCGTCCCCGGCCGCCTGCCGTTCTGGAAGGGCGACGCACTGGGCCGCCCGGCCGAGCTCGGGGAGGCGATCGGCGCCTTCACCCGAGACCTGGCCTCGGCCAAGCGCGAGGCGGCGGTCGCCACCGCCGAGGAGCGCGGGCTCGACCCGTGGGCGGCGGGCAACCTCGTCGGCTACGTCCACGAGCAGGTCGAGGCGACCGGAGTGCTCCCGAGCGACCGCACGCTCGTGGTCGAGCGGTTCCGCGACGAGCTCGGCGACTGGCGGCTGGTCGTCCACTCCCCCTACGGCACCCCCGTCCACGCCCCGTGGGCGCTCGCCGTCAACGCGCGGCTGCGCGAGCGGTACGGCGTCGACGGCCAGGCGATCGCCTCCGACGACGGCATCGTCATCCGCATCCCCGACACCGACGCCGAGCCGCCGACCGGCGAGGTGATCGCGTTCGAGCCCGACGAGATCGACGACCTGGTGACCCAGGAGGTCGGGAGCTCCGCGCTGTTCGCCTCGCGGTTCCGCGAGTGCGCGGCCCGGGCCCTGCTGCTCCCGCGGCGCGACCCCGGACGACGGTCCCCGCTGTGGCAGCAGCGCCAGCGCAGCGCCGCCCTGCTCGAGGTCGCCGCCAAGTACCCGTCGTTCCCGATCGTGCTCGAAGCGGTGCGCGAGTGCCTCCAGGACGTCTACGACCTGCCGGCGCTGGTCGAGCTCATGCGACGCGTGCAGAGCCGCGAGATCGGCATCCACGACGTCGACACGCACCAGCCCTCGCCGTACGCCCGGAGCCTGCTCTTCGGGTACGTCGCGCAGTTCGTCTACGAAGGCGACTCGCCGATCGCCGAGCGCCGCGCCGCCGCGCTCGCCCTCGACCAGGGCCTGCTCGCCGAGCTCCTCGGGCGCGCCGAGCTCCGCGAGCTGCTCGACCCCGAGGTACTGACCGAGGTCGAGGCGATGCTCCAGCGCACCGATCCCGAGCGCCGGGTCCGCGACGCCGAGGGCGTGGCCGACCTCCTGAGGTGGCTCGGTCCGCTCACGGCTGACGAGGTGGCCGACCGCGCGGTCGACGGCGGCGACGTCGTCGAGTGGCTCACCGTCCTGGCCGACGCCCGCCGGGTCGTGGCCGTGCGGATGGCCGGCGAGGAGCGATGGGCCGGCATCGAGGACGTCGGCCGCCTCCGTGACGGCCTCGGCGTCCCCGTCCCTCCGGGCACGCCCGACGCGTTCACCGAGAGTGTCGACGACCCGCTCGCCGACCTGGTCGGCCGCTACGCGCGCACCCACGGCCCCTTCACGGTCGCCGACGTGTCGGCCCGTCTCGGCCTCGGCGCGGCCGTCGTACGCCAGACCCTGCAGCGGCTCGGCGCCCAGGGCCGGGTGCTCGAGGGCGAGTTCCGGCCGGCAGGAGCCGGCGCCGAGTGGTGCGACGCCGAGGTGCTCCGGTTGCTCCGTCGCCGCTCCCTGGCCAAGCTGCGGCGCGAGGTCGAGCCGGTCGAGCCGTCCGCGCTGGGCCGCTTCCTCCTCGCCTGGCAGCACGTCGGCCGGCCCCGGCGTGGGCCCCGCGGCGTCGACGGGCTGCTCACGGTGGTCGACCAGCTGGCCGGGTACGCCGCTCCCGCCTCGGCCTGGGAGTCGCTGATCCTCCCCAGCCGGGTCGCCGACTACGAGTCGGCCCTGCTCGACGAACTGACCGCCTCGGGCGAGGTCACCTGGGCCGGTCACGCCAGCCTGCCGGGCACCGACGGGTGGGTGTCGCTCCACCTCGGCGACCAGGCCCCACTCACCCTGCCGGTCCCCGACGACGTCGAGCTGTCCGACGCCCGGCGGTTGGTGCTCGACGCCCTGGCGCCGGGCGGGGCGTGGTTCTTCCGGCAGCTCCAGTCGGCGACCGGGCTGACGGACCGCGAGCTCGCCGAGACCCTGTGGGACCTGGTCTGGGCCGGCCGTGTCACCAACGACACGTTCGCGCCGCTCCGGGCCCTGACCGGCTCCGGGTCGAGCACCCATCGCTCGCGCCGGTCGACACCGCGCGCCCGACCCAGCCGGCCGGGTCTCCGCCCGCCGCCGCCCACCACGACGGGACGCTGGGCGGTCCTGCCGGAGCGGGACGCCGACCCCACCCGCCGCGCGCACGCCACCGCCGAGCGCATGCTCGAGCGGTACGGCGTGGTGACCCGCGGGTCGGTGATGTCCGAGAGGACCGGCGGCGGCTTCGCCGCCGTCTACAAGGTGCTCTCGGCCTTCGAGGACTCCGGTCGCTGCCGGCGTGGATACTTCGTCGAGGGCCTGGGCGCCGCGCAGTTCGGCACGGCCGGCGCGATCGACCGACTGCGCACGTTCTCCGAGGTCGGCGGCGGGTCCCGAGACGGCGAGAAGCCCGAGGCGGTCACGCTCGCCGCGACCGACCCGGCCAACCCGTTCGGGGCCGCGCTCCCCTGGCCCGAGCGCGAGACCTCCGGCGGCCACCGCCCGGGACGCAAGGCCGGGGCGTTGGTCGTGCTCGTCGACGGCGAGCTGACCCTCTACGTCGAGCGCGGCGGCCGCACGCTGCTGACGTGGAGCGACGACCCTGCCGTGCTGCGACCGGCCGCCTTGTCGCTGTCCGAGGCCGGGAGACGTGGGGCGCTGGGTCGGATGACCGTCGAGAAGGCCGACGGCGAGCAGATCCTGGGCGGCGGCTCCACGCCGTTGCGCGAGGCCCTCGACGCGGCCGGGTTCGTCTCGACGCCCCGCGGCCTGAGGTTGCGTGGTTGAACGTGGGTAGCAGTGCCTGAGGGCGACACCGTCTGGCGCGCCGCTCGCACGCTCGACCGCGCGCTCTCCGGCCAGGCCCTGACCCGCTCCGACTTCCGGGTCCCCGCGTACGCCACCTGGGACCTCACCGGAGCCACCGTCGCCGAGACCGTGTCGCGCGGGAAGCACCTGCTCACCCGGATCGACGCCGACCGGTCCTGGACCCTCCACACCCACCTGAAGATGGAAGGCGGGTGGCGGGTGCTCAGGCCCGGTCAGCGCTGGCCGCGGCCGGCCCACACGGCGCGTGTGGTGCTCGAGACGGCCGACGCGGTCGCCGTCGGCTTCCAGCTCGGCATCGTCGAGATCGTCCCGCGCGACGGGGAGCCCGACGTCGTGGGCCATCTCGGTCCCGACCTGCTCGGCCCCGACTGGGACGCCGACGAGGCCGTACGCCGACTGCGGGAGCAGCCCGACCGCGCGATCAAGGAGGCGCTCCTCGACCAGCGCAACCTCGCAGGTGTCGGGAACATGTACGCCAACGAGCTGTGCTTCGTCGCGGGTGTCGCGCCCGAGACGCCGGTCGCTCGGGTGCCCGACCTCCGACGCCTCGTCGTGCGCGCCCAGCAGATGCTCGACGTCAACCGGCACCGCGCGGTCCAGTCGACCACCGGAGACCTGGCGCGGGGGCGGACCTTCTGGGTGCACGGTCGGCGGGGACAGTCGTGCCGGCGCTGTGGCACCCGCATCGCGGAGACGTCGCGGGGACCCGAGGGTCAGGAGCGGGTCACGTACCACTGCCCGCGATGCCAGCCGGGCCGGTGAGACCCCGGGAGTGCGGAGGAGGGTCAGAGACCGAGGTCGCTCAGGCCCGGGTGGTCGAGCGGACGGGGGGACCCGAGCTCCCAGTGGTACAACCGGTCGGCCTCGTCGATCGCGATGTCGTTGATGCTCGCGTGCCGCACCGCCATCAGACCGTTGGCGTCGAACTGCCAGTTCTCGTTGCCGTAGGAGCGGAACCACGCCCCCTCGTGGTCGTGCCACTCGTAGGCGAACCGGACGGCGATCCGGTCGTCGCCGAAGGCCCACATCTCCTTGATCAAGCGGTAGTCGAACTCCTTGGCCCACTTGCGGGTGAGGAACTCCACGATGGCAGCACGACCGGAGAAGATCTCGGAGCGGTTGCGCCAGCGACTGTCCGGTGTGTACGCGAGCGAGACGCGCTCGGGGTCGCGGGTGTTCCAGGCGTCCTCCGCCTTGCGCACCTTGGCGATCGCGTCGTCGCGGCTGAAGGGCGGGACCGGAGGCCTGACCTCCGTGGCGTCGGACACGGTCAGGCGGCCGACGCGACGACCGGACGGTGGGTCGTGATCGGCGTCGGCGCGCTCGTCGCCTCTTCGACCGCCACGGCCTCGGAGACGTCCCGCAGGACCTCGGACAGCGGCGCCTCGAGGGCCGAGCACAACGAGGCCAACAGCTCGGAGGACGCTTCCTTCTGACCCCGCTCGATCTCCGAGATGTAACCCAGGCTCACCCGCGCCTCGGCGGAGACCTGGCGCAGGGTCAACCCGCGCTCCAGACGGCGCTCCCGGAGGACGTCGCCCAGCAGCCTGCGGAACAGGGGCATCGCGTCCTCCTCGGCGTGCTCGTGGTGATCAGAAAGGTAGCTGTGGAACGAACGCTACCCGAGCGGGGGTTGTTCCCCACGGAGAATCCCACACAGTGCGGACAAGGCCTCCCGACACGCCCGGTCCTGGATCTGGTGCCGGTCCCCCACCAGCTCCATGCTGAGCGCCGAGACGCCGTCCGGGCCGGCGATCCCGACGAACACCGTTCCGACGGGCTTTCCCTCCTGTGAGTCCGGGCCGGCGACCCCCGTCGTGGCCAAGGCGTACGTCGCCCCCGTGGCCTCGCGGCACCCCGCGGCCATGGCCTGGGCGCACTCGGCCGACACCACGCCGTACCGCTCCACGACCTCGTGCGGCACGCCGACCAGCGACTCCTTGAGCGCGGTGGCGTAGGTGACGAACCCGCCCAGATAGCTCGCCGAGGCGCCCGGCACGGCGGTGACGACCGCCGCGAGCCGCCCGCCGGTCAGGGACTCCACGGTGGCGAGCGTGGCCCCGGTGGACCCGAGCAGGCTCAGCGCCTCGACCGCGTCCGGCTCGCGGGACTCGCGTCTACCCCTCCTCACGACCGGCGAGCCTAGACCCGGCGCTACAGTCGCGAGGTGACTCGGGCAATCGAGGACTACGCGATGATCGGCGACCGCCATACCGTCGCGTTGGTCGCACGCAACGGATCGATCGACTGGCTGTGCGTGCCCCGCTTCGACTCGAGCGCGTGCTTCGCGGCGCTGCTCGGCGACGAGGAGAACGGCCACTGGCAGCTGAGCCCGATCGGCGAGTACGACGTGTCCCGCGCGTACGTCGAGAACACCGCGGCGCTCCAGACCACGTTCACCACCGACACCGGCGTGGTCACCCTGCTCGACGTGATGCCCACGGGCGACGACCGGATGGACCTCGTTCGCCGGGTCACCGGGGTCAAGGGCACGGTCCGGATGCGCCACGAGTGGGTCGTCCGGTTCGAGTACGGCACCGCGAAGCCCTGGGTGCGACGCCGGCACGAGGACACCGACGAGCCCGCCATCACCGCCGTGGTCGGGCCGGACAAGCTGGTGCTGCGCGGCCCGCGTCTCCCGCAGCCGAGCGACCACCGGCACGTGGACGAGTTCGACGTGCACGAGGGCGAGATCCTCACCTTCTCGACGACCTGGCTCCCCTCACACCTGCGCACGCCGCCGCCGCACCGCGCCCTCGTCGACGAGACGATCCACGAGGAGGTCGCATGGGTCTCCCGGCTCGACCTGACCGGCGTGCCGCACGAGGACGTCGTCCGGCGGTCGCTGCTGACGCTGCATCTCCTCACCCACGAGGAGACCGGCGGGATCGTGGCAGCCCCGACCACTTCGCTCCCGGAGGACTTCGGTGGCTCACGGAACTGGGACTACCGCTACTGCTGGCTGCGCGACGCCGCGCTCACGATCGCTGCGCTGATCGAGGCCGGCGCCACGGACGAGGCGAGGTTCTGGCGCGACTGGCTGCTGCGGGCGGTGGCCGGCGACCCCGGTGACCTCCAGATCATGTACGCCGTCGACGGCGCCCGGAGGCTGACGGAGATCGAGCTCGACGACCTGCCCGGCTACGCCGGCTCGAAGCCGGTCCGGATCGGCAACGAGGCCGTGCACCAGCGGCAGACCGACGTCATCGGAGAGGTGATGCTGGCGCTCGAGGCCGCCCGCGAGTCGGAGCTCGGCCAGACCGAGGACGCGTGGAACCTCCAGCAGGTCCTGGTCGACCATCTCGCCGACACCTGGGACCAGAAGGACAACGGCCTGTGGGAGATCCGCGGCGAGCTCCGCCACTTCACCCACTCACGGGTGATGGTGTGGGCAGCCTTCGACCGGGCGGTGCGGGCGGTCGACCTGCACGGCCTCGAGGGCGACGTGGACCGGTGGCGCGAGCTGCGCGACCGGGTGCGCGAGGAGGTGCTGACCAAGGGTTTCGACCGCGAGCGCAACTCGTTCCGGCAGCACTACGACACCAGCGAGGTCGACGCCGCACTGCTGATGCTGCCGCTGGTCGGCTTCATCGACGCCGCCGACCCGCGCATGGTCGGCACCGTCGAGGCCATCGAGCACGACCTCATGCGCGACGGGCTGCTGCTGCGCTACCGCACCGAGTCCGGCGTCGACGGGCTGCCGGGGAACGAGCACCCGTTCCTGGCGTGCTCGTTCTGGCTGGTCTCGGCGTACGCCGGCTGCGGGCGGCTCGACGACGCCCACGCGCTCTTCGACCGGCTCGTCGGCCTCACCAACGACGTCGGCCTGCTCTCGGAGGAGTACGACGCCGGCCAGGGCCGGATGGCCGGCAACTTCCCCCAGGCGTTCAGCCACCTGGCGCTCGTCCAAGCGGCGTTCCACCTGAGGGAAGCTGCCGGCTCGTCCTCCTAGGGATTCCCGTTGACCACGGTCACCGTGGTCGTGGACGTCCCGGGGACCGTGACGTCGTCACCGAGGTAGCGAACCTCGACGTGCCGGACGCCGGCGTTCGGGAACGGTCCGATCGTGGCGCTCGCCGATCCGCCGGTGAGGGCGACCGTGGTGGCCTTCTCGCCGTTCACCCAGATCTCGACGCTGCCGGTCGGAGTGACGCCCTGGTCACCGGTGACCGTGACGTCGATCGTCGAGGCCGTCTTCTTCTTCTTGATGCGGTCGGGCGTCGCCGTCGCGGTGACGGTCGAGGCCTGCTTGCTGAACGGCACGTCCAGCCCGACGAGCTCCGGGTTGTGGTCGGAGGCGCGGAACTGGTTGTCCTGGTACAGCAGCGTGGCGTTGTAGTTGTAGCGGCTGTACTCGAAGCCCACCGACTCCTCGGCGTTGATCTGCCAGACGTCGCGGCCGGTGATCAGGTTCGCGGCCGCGGTGTTCGCCAGCACGTGGTCGAGCGAGCCGGCCTGGCCGTCGAACTCGTACGACGTGTCGCGCGGGTCGTCGCTCGGCTGGTTGACGAACCCGTTCTGGTAGAGCACCTGCATCGGGTCCTCCTGGGTGTAGGAGTTGAAGTCACCCACCAGGAAGATCTTCCTGGTGCCGTCGGCCTGCGCCGTCGCCTTCGCGAAGTCGACGAGCGCGTGCGCCTGCGCGATCCGGGCCGGGTTGGACAGGCCCTGTCCGGTGCCGTCGTCGGGTCCGGACCCCTTGGACTTGAAGTGGTTGACCAGGACCAGGAAGCCGTCGGAGTCGAGCGCACCCTTGCGCTTGAACTCCTGGGCCAGCGGCTCGCGGGCGTCCTCGAACGGCTGCCCCGGGCCCGACTGGTCGGCCAGCACCTTCGACGGGCCCACCAGCTCCACGGTGTTCGGGTTGTAGATGAACGCCGTGCGGATCACGTCCTGCTGGGCGAGCGGCGGGAGGTCGGAAGCGTCGGGCGACGGGGCGTAGGCCCAGCGCGTGGTGCCGGCCGCCGCGTTCAGCGCGGCGACCAGGGACCGCAGCGCGTCGTCGCGGTCGCTCTCACCGAGCGCCACGGAGTTCTCGATCTCCTCCAGCGACAGGATGTCGGCGTCCATCGTGTTGATCGCCTTGACCTCCTTGGCGACCTGGCGCTCCAGGTCCGCCTTCGGGTCGGTCAGGTCGGTACCACCGCTGGACTCCGCGGCGCCGCGAGGCCCGTTGGGAGCGCAGTTGTTGTCTCCCACGGGGTCGCCGGCCCGGTCCTTGAAGAAGGTGCACGTGTGGCCTCCGCCCTGGGCCACCCAGTCCGCACCGGTCGTGTTGAAGTAGTTCAGCACGTTGAACGTGCCGAGCCTGATGTCACCGCCGACGTCCTGTGGTGCCTGGTTGGCGGTGCGGGTGTCGCTGAACGTCGCCCACTCGTGACCGTCGCCGGTCACCTGGCCGGTCGGCTGGAGCTCCCAGAGGTTGTTCCGGTAGTCCAGGATCAACGGCTGGTGGAGCGTCGCGGTCGCCCCGATCCGGACCGGGTTGTCCGGCGTCAGCCAGGCCATCGGGTCGTTGTTGTGCGGGCTCGACAGGTAGTTCCAGCTCGAGCCGTCGTTGAGGACGACACCGCGGGCGAAGTTGTCGGCCTTCACCTCGGCGACCTTGCCCGGCTCGAGATTCGGGTTGTAGAGGTCAGTCGGCTGCCACAGCTGGTGTTCGCCGGTGGCCAGGCCGATCTCACCGAACCCGTTGGTGTCGAAGTTGTCACTGACCGTGAACTGGTCGGTCGGCTCGATCAGCTCGCTCTCATGGGCCTCACGACCCGTCGCCGTCGTCGGGTAGGCCATCGAGCGGGCCTGCACGCCCCCGAGCGGCGGCGTACCGAGGTCCTCGACGTCGGCCGCGTCGACGCTGAGCTCGGTGAGCCCGTTGAACTCGCTCACGTCACCGGTGACCTGGACGTACTCGCCGACCTGCACATCGACGGGACCGCTCGGCTGGTGGACGAAGACCGCGTCCGACGCACCGGGGGTGGGGTCGTCACCGGAGCCGGTGCCGTCGGTCTGGAGCACGTAGCCGAAGAAGCCGCCCGTGGGGTACGCCGCGGTCACCACACCCTGGGTGATCACCGTCTGGTTGGCCAGCGGGGACGAGTCACCGGTGCCCTGGATCTCGGCGATGGTGTGCTCGCTCGGGGGCTGGGTGACCGGGTTGCTGTTCTCCGGCGTGGGGTCCAGGAGGCTGAAGTCCGCCTGGTTGTTGTCGCTGTCCGTGCCGGTGGCGGAACGGTTCAGCGACTTCGTGGTCGACGCGGGGTCGTCGGTCGGGGCGGTCTCGAACGACGTTGCCGTGTCCGCACCCACCATGTCGACGACGCCCGCGACGCCCTTCATGTCGCCGGTGGTGGTGATCGGGGTGCTCTGGCTGAGCAGGAACACCTGGCCGCCCGCTGCGGCCATGCTGAACCCGGCCGGACCGGCGTCGGGGGTCGGCAGCGCGGTGCCGTTGGCACCCGCCGCGCCCATCTGGATCAGGTAGTGACCGTGAGCCGGCACCGAGCCGGACAGCCGGAAGGGCGTCCCGCCGCTGCCGCCGCTCGCCGACCGGTAGTGGATGTAGTCGTCCGCCACGCTGATGGCGCCGTCTGTGGGGTTGTACAGCTCGACGTAGTCGGCGTTGCGCAGCGCGCCGCTGTTGCCGCCGGCGCCGTACACCTCGCTGATGACGAGGCCGGTGCCGCTGGTGTTCGCGGACGCGGGGGCCAGGAGTGCGCCGCCGCTGACGACGAGGGCGGCGGAGCTGACGACTGCCAGACGCGCGCGAAAACGGGTCGTTCGAGACATCGAGATGCGAATCCTTCCGAGCCGAGACCGAGAACGCCGGGGAGCGCCGGCCGTGTGGTGCGCGTCACCCTAGTACGAGGAGGCCGGCAAAGCGCCAGAGGCCGGTGGGCCGTGACGTGAACGTCAGGTGGCGCGGATGCGGTCGCGTTGCCGCCACACGTCGCGGAAGAACTCGTAGCCCGACCAGAGAGTCATCGCGACGGCGACGGCCAGGGTCGCCTGGTAGACGTAGAAGAGCACGTGCCCGATGTCGTGCAGGCCGCCGTCGACCTGACGCAGGGGCAGGCTGAGGCCGGTCAGGGCCACCGCCTGGAGCGTGGTCTTCACCTTGCCGCTCTGGGCCGCCGCGACGACGACCCGCCGCAGGATCGAGAGGCGCAGGAGCGTCACCGACCACTCGCGCAGGAGCACGAGCACGGTGACCCACCACCAGATGTCGCCCACGATGGAGAGGCCGACGAAGGCCATCCCGGTCATGGCCTTGTCCGCGATCGGGTCGGCGATCTTGCCGAAGTTGGTGACCAGACCCCGGGCACGGGCGATGTCGCCGTCGATCTTGTCGGTCACCATCGCCACGGCGAACACCGCGGTGGCGATGCAGCGCCAGGCGACCGAGTCGCCACCGTCGTGCAGCAGGGCGTAGGCGAACACCGGGACCAACAGGATGCGGAGGCCGGTGAGGACGTTGGGGAGGTTCCAGTTCCCGGCCGTCGCGGCCTGCTCGGTCACCTGCGAGCCTCGGCGACCAGGTCGGCGCCCTCGCTGGCGACCACGACCGCGGGCACCAGGTCACCGACGGCGCAGGTGCCACCGACGAGCCTGGTGGTGCCGTCGACCTCGGGCCCCTGGTGGTCGGCGCGACCTTCCGCCGACGGGCCGTCCAGTGCGGCCTCGAGGGTCTCGACGAGGACGTCGACACTCTCTCCGAGCCGCTCGGCCGCCCGGTCCGCCGTCAGCTGCTCGACGAGGTCGGTCACGTGCTCGACCCGGGCCCGGATCTCGTCGTCGTCGAGCTTGCCGTCGAAACCCTCGGCCTCGGTGCCGTCCTCGTCGGAGTACCCGAAGACGCCCGTCACGTCGAGGCGCGCTGCGACCAGGAAGTCGCACAGGGTCTGCAGGTCGTCGTCGGTCTCGCCCGGAAAACCGACGATGACGTTGGAGCGCACGCCGGCAGTGGGGGCCAGTGCCCGCACCCGGTCGAGGAGGTCCAGGAAGCTGTCCGGGTCGCCGAACCGGCGCATCCGTCGCAGGACCGGTGGGCTGGCGTGCTGGAACGACAGGTCGAAGTAGGGGCTGACGCCCGGCGTGGTGGCGATCGCCTCGACCAGACCGGGTCGCGTCTCGGCCGGCTGGAGGTACGACACCCGCACGCGGTCGATGCCGTCGACCGCCGCCAGCTCCGGGAGGAGCGTCTCGAGGAGTCGCACGTCGCCGAGGTCCTTCCCGTAGGACGTGCTGTTCTCGCTGACCAGGAACAGCTCGCGCACGCCCTGCTCGGCCAGCCAGCGGGCTTCCGCCAGCACGTCGTGGGGACGCCGGCTGACGAAGGAGCCCCGGAAGGTCGGGATGGCACAGAACGAGCAGCGGCGGTCGCAGCCGCTGGCGAGCTTCAGCGGCGCCATCGGGCCGCCCGCGAGGCGCCGGCGTACGGTGCGCGGGCCGGTGGCAGGTGCATGTGTCCCGAGGTCGGCGAGACCGTGTCCCGGGACGGACACCAGGGTGGCGTCGCGGTCGACCGGGGTGATCGGCAGCAGCGTGCGGCGGTCCTGCGGCGTGTGGGGGTGCGGTACATCGCCGGCCAGGATCGACCGCAGCCGGGCCGCGATGTCGGGGTAGTCGTCGAAGCCGAGCACGGCATCGGCCTCCGGAAGCGACTCCGCGAGCTCCTTGCCGTAGCGCTCCGCCAGGCAGCCGACCGCGACGACCGCTCGCGCGGCGCCGGACTCCTTGAGGTCTGCGGCGGCAAGCAGCGTGTCGACCGAGTCCTTCTTCGCGGCGTCCACGAAGCCGCACGTGTTGACCACCACGGTCTCGGCTTCCTCCGGGTCGTCGACCAGCCGGAACCCGTCGGCGGCGAGCCGGCCCGCGAGCTCCTCGGAGTCGACGTCGTTGCGCGCGCAGCCCAGCGTGACCAGGGCGACGCTCACGTCCGGGGCGTCCCGGTGGGCGCGGGTGGTGGTCGTCATCAGGGCCGAGTATGCCGCCCGACCCTCACGAATCGCCCAGCGGCGGGGTCGACGTCACCGGCCCCGGGCGGCGTAGGACTGCGTCGCGGGCCGTCCCGCGGGCCCCATGCTCCCGCGGTCCTGCCCTGCGATGGTGACCCGCACCGACCCGTCGGTGGACTGCACCTCGACCGGCGTCGCGGCGCGGACGGTGTGCCGCTGGCCGTAGGCGAGGTCGCCGGAGTAGACCAGCGCCCCACGGCCGTCGCGCACGACCACGTGGACGCCTCCGCCCGCGGCGGTCAGCGTCACCGGGACCGGGGAACCCACCGGCACCTGGCTCTGGTGGTTGGGCCCGCCGGAGCCGCTGAGCACGGCGTGGTCGACCGGGTCGGGACCGCCGGTCACGAGCCGGGCGACCGACCAGCACAGGACCAGCGCCATCACCGCCGCCACCAGGACAGACCAGTTGGGTCCGCCGCGGGTCGCCCTGATGGACCCGGCGCCGGCGAGCTCGGCCTCGAACACTCGCCGCGGGTCGATCGGAGCGTCGGCGTACCGCTCGTCGTACGTCGCGAGCACGGGCGCCCCCTCCACGCCCAGGACGCGGGCCAGGGTGCGCAGGTGTCCACGCGCGTAGAAGTCACCGCCGCAGGCGCTGAAGTCGTCGACCTCGATCGCCTCGATCACGTGCGGACGGATGCGGGTGCGGTCGGCGAGCTCGTCCACCGACAGGCCGATCCGACGACGCGCGGCCGCGAACACGGGACCGATCACGGGCTCGGGCGCCGCCTGGGGTGCGTAGTCGTCGATGAGCAGGGCGTCGGAGACCTCGGGCTCCGCGTGGAGGTCGGCCCAGACCTGGGTGTCCTCCTCGAGCGGCTCCGGGGTACGGCGTACCTCGGCGCGGGCCGCGACGGTCGTCTCCCGGGCCGGTGACGGCGTCGCGCTGGGGATGATCTCGGGCTCGCTGCCCTCCGGCTCGAGGTGCTCGGGCAGCTCGTCCAGCTCGGGCTCGAGCTCCTCGTCGTCGTCGGGGCCGCGGCCCGCACGCTCGAGACGGGCGGCGACGACGCCGATCAGGTGCGCGATCGCGGGACGCGGGTCGGGCACCCGAGACCACCGGGACTCGTGCGCTGCCGGCTCGTCGTCGAGAGAGGTCCACTCGGGCTCGGGCTCGGGCTCGTCCGCTTCGTCGACGGGGTCGCGCTCGACGACCGGGGTGCGGCCGTCGGCCAGCTCGCGCAGGGCCGCGGTCAGCCCCTCGGGCGCGCCCACGACCCTGGTGCCCAGCCCGAGCGGCACGGCGAGCGAGGCGTGGTGGATGCGGGCGTTGAGCCGGGCGATCCGGCGGGCCGGGGCGTCGAGGTCCTCCAGCACCCGCTGGACGTAGTGGGTGTGCACGACCAGCAGGCCGTCGCGCCACCAGCCCCGCCTGGTGCGGTGCTCCACCTCGTGGAGGCCGCCCCAGGGCAGGCCGACCCAGGTGCTGCCCAGCCGCAGCCGGACGCCGAGGTCGTCGGCGACCAGGAGCGGGGTGCGCGCGTCGAGCAGGCCCGCGAGGTTGGCGACGCCGATGACGGCGAGAACCCCGGCCACGACCCAGTCGATGACGCCGCCCCCCGCGGCTGCGCGGGCGAGATAGGCGACGGCCACGAGGGAGGCACCGGCCCCCAGCGCCGCGGCGATCCCCGGGCGCCGGCGTACCTCGAGCAGGTGCTCGGGCGCGGTGACCGTCTCACCGATCGTCTCGCGGGTGGGCTGGTCAGTGGAGTCGGTGATGTCGGTGGAATCGGTGATGTCGGTGTCGATGCTCATGTCAGGCCCCCATCTCCCCGTGCAGGGTGGCGATCACGCTGTCGATCTCGTCGGGCTTCACCAGTACGTCGCGAGCCTTGGAGCCCTCGGACGGTCCCACGACCCCTCGGCTCTCGAGGATGTCCATCAGGCGTCCGGCCTTGGCGAACCCGACCCGCAGCTTGCGCTGCAGCATCGAGGTCGAGCCGAACTGCGTGGACACGACCAGCTCGACGGCCTGGACCACGAGGTCGAGGTCGTCGCCGATGTCGTCGTCCAGCTCCCGCTTGCTCTGCTGGGGCGCGGTCACGTCGTCGCGGTACGTCGGCGTCAGCTGCTTCTTGCAGTGCCCGACGACCTGGTGGATCTCCGCCTCGGTGACCCAGGACCCCTGGACGCGGACCGGCTTGGAGGCGCCCATCGGCAGGAACAGGCCGTCGCCCTGCCCCACCAGCTTCTCCGCGCCGGGCTGGTCGAGGATGACCCGGCTGTCGGCCAGGCTCGAGGTGGCGAACGAGAGCCGCGACGGCACGTTGGCCTTGATCAGGCCGGTCACCACGTCGACGCTCGGCCGCTGGGTGGCCAGCACCAGGTGGATGCCGGCCGCGCGGGCCAGCTGGGTGATCCGGACGACGGCGTCCTCGACGTCGCGTGGCGCCACCATCATCAGGTCGGCGAGCTCGTCGACGACGACCACGAGGTAGGGGTACGGCGCGACCTCGCGCTCGCTTCCGGGCGGCACCTTCACCTTCCCGGCGCGGACTGCCTTGTTGAAGTCGTCGATGTGCCGGTAACCGAAGTTGGCGAGGTCGTCGTACCGCAGGTCCATCTCGCGGACCACCCAGGCCAGCGCCTCGGCGGCCTTCTTCGGGTTGGTGATGATCGGCGTGATCAGGTGCGGGATGCCCTCGTAGGCGTTCAGCTCGACCCGCTTGGGGTCGACCATGATCATGCGGACCTCGTCGGGCGTGGAGCGCATGAGCAGCGAGGTCACCATCGAGTTGATGAAGCTCGACTTGCCGGAGCCGGTGGCGCCGGCGACCAGCAGGTGGGGCATCTTCGCGAGGTTGGCGACCACGAAGCCGCCCTCGACGTCCTTGCCGAGCCCGACCACCAGCGGGTGGTGGTCGGAGCGTGCGGTGTTGGAGCGCAGGACGTCGCCGAGGGAGACGATCTCCTTGTCGGTGTTGGGGATCTCGATGCCGATCGCGGACTTGCCCGGGATCGGGCTCAGGATCCGCACGTCGGCCGAGGCCACGGCGTACGCGATGTTCTTGGAGAGTGCGGTGACCTTCTCGACCTTCACCGCCGACCCGAGCTCCACCTCGTAGCGGGTGACGGTCGGGCCGCGGGTGTAGCCGGTGACCTGGGCGTCGATGTCGAAGTCCTCGAGGACCGCGGTCAGCCGGGCGACGACCTCGTCGCTGGCCCGCGACCGCGCTTTGTGCGGCGATCCCGGACGGAGCACATCGCCTGCGGGCAGGCTGTACACGACGTCGCCCGACAGCTCGAGCTGCTCCATCCGCTGTGGGAGCGGCGTGTGCGGCGGCGCCTCGAGGTCGGCCGTGGTGTCGGTGGCGTCGGCCTGGGGAGCGGTCACCGCGATCGCCTGGGTCTCGTCGGTCTCGTCGGCCCCCTTGCGGCGGCGCCGCTTCAGCTCGCGCTCGCTCAGGACGGGGCTGTCGTAGGCGGGGTCGCCCATCTCGGGGTCGAGCTCGTCGTCGCGCAGCCGCCGACGACGGCTGCGGACGCCGTTCTCCGGCAGGTCGGAGACCGGCTCGTGACTGCGTCCGAGGACCCGGTCGCGGAAGGCGGCCAGCTTGACCGGCACCTGGTAGACGGGGGTCGAGGTGATCACCAGCAGCCCGAAGAAGGCCAGCAGGAGCAGCAGCGGCACGACGACGTACGCCGTGCGGAGCAGGTCGAGCAGGAGGCTCGACACGACGTACCCGATGGCTCCGCCGGCGTCGCGGAGGTCGGAGGAGTCACCGTTGACGGGGACCGGGTTGCCGGCCGCGATGTGGACGGTGCCGAGCACGCCGAAGCCGAGGGCGAACCACCCGACGACCTGGCGCCCTGCGGGGCCGTTGCTCTCGGGGTCGCGCATCGTGCGCCAGCCGACCCAGACCAGCATCAGCGGGACCAGCCAGCCGACCTTGCCGACCGAACCGCCCGTGACGGCGCGGACGGCCCGCATCAGGTCACCGGGCAGCTGCCACCAGACGGCCGCCGCGACGACGACGGCGAGCCCGAGAAGGAAGAGGCCGAGGCCGTCGCGGCGGTGCTCCGGCTCGATCTCGCGAGCGGTACGGCCGATCTTGCGGGCGATCGCGCCGACCGCGTGGGCGATCCCGACCCAGATCGCGACGATCCCGCGAGCGAGCGCGCTGAACAGGCGCAGGACGGGGCCGCGCCCCGAGCGGACGGCTCGGGGCGCAGGGCGTCGGCTGCGCGCGCTGCTGCGTGAGCGCGTGCTCGATCTCTTCTTCGACGTACCCCGGGATCGCGTAGA
The DNA here is from genome assembly GCA_035707985.1 of Nocardioides sp. Lineage (GTDB taxonomy): Bacteria > Actinomycetota > Actinomycetes > Propionibacteriales > Nocardioidaceae > Nocardioides. The sequence goes on from DASSTL010000061.1 coordinate 24,157, forward strand.
AGCCTTGCTCCTGCTCCGCGAACCCGGCGGGGAAGACGTACGGGTCGCCATGGTGACGAATCTAGGTGACTGTCACTCCAGTCACACGCATCACACGCCGGGGCTACGCCCGCCTCTCCAGGAGGCCGCGGACGTACTGCGCCTGCCCGAGATGGGCGTTCACCTCGTTGACGACGCTGACCAGGCGGACGCCGAGGGTCACCGGCGGGTCCCACGACGCGTCGACGACGCGGTCGAGGTCGTCGGGCTCGAGGGTGGCGACGTAGGCGGCGCTCCTGGCGGCGACGGCCTCGTAGTAGCCCGCGAGGAGCTCGCCGCTCACGCGCACCTTCCCGACATCGGCGGTCGACATCGAGTAGCCGTGCTCGCGCACGTCGAAGGGCAGGTCGAACCGCTCGGCCCAGCCGTCGTCGACCCACGCCTGTTCGACGCCGGCGACGTCGGAGACGTGGTCGTCCTCGATGCGGGTGAGGTGCCACACGAGCCAGGCGATGGAGTTGGCCTCGGGGTCGGGTCGCCAGGCCAGGTCATCGTCGCTGAGGCCCGCGACGAGGTCGGGCATCTGCTCGCGGACGCGCCCGAGGGCGTCGACGAGGAGGTCGCTCACATTCATGAAGCACACCTTGGCACCCGTTGCCGACAGTCCAGTCCCCGACCCGGCCGCGGGCTCTGCCATGCTCTGCGTCCGTGAGCGGCGTCGACGTCCTCTGGGCCTTGCCGGCGGCGTGCGCGCTCGTCGACTGGTACGCCGTGGCGCGCGGCGACCGGCGTACGGAGACGTGGGCGAAGCCGGCGACCCTGGTCGCGCTGATCGTCGTGGCACTCGCCCTCAACGCCGCCGACACCTCCGCTGGGGTCTGGCTGCTCGTGGCGCTCGTGCTCGGGCTGGCCGGCGACGTGTTCCTGCTGGGCGACTCCGACACGCGCTTCCGGCTCGGGCTGGCGTCGTTCCTGGTGGGGCACCTCGCGTTCGTCGTCTCGTTCGTCCGGCTGGGGCTCGACCAGCCCGGCTGGCTGTGGATCGCGTGGCTGGTCCTGTTCGCGTGCCTGGTCGCGACCCGCCGCGTCGTCCCCGCGACGTTCCTGCGCGGAGGACGCGCGCTCGCGCTCCCGGTCGCGGTGTACACCGTGGTGATCGGCGCGATGCTGATCGTCGCCTTCGACACCGGCGAGCCGCTGATCGCCGTCGGCGCCTCGGTCTTCGCCGCCAGCGACTCGATCCTGGCGGTGAACCGGTTCGTCTCACCGCGGCCGTGGGCCCCGGTCGCGGTGATGGTGACCTACCACGTCGGTCAGGCGCTGATCGTGGCCGGAGTCCTGGCCGCCACCTGACCGGCGAGGATGGCGGCATGACCGCCAGCCGATCCGTCGACCGCTCCGCCTTTTCTCGGCCGTGCGTGAGCTCGTCGACCGGGTGACCTCCGCGTGGTGTGATCCCGGCGCTCCGATGTCTTCGCCTCTAGGGGTGGTGGCCCCGATCCCCTGTCGGATGATGGAATTCAGCCGCTGGCGACAAGAGGGAGGGATCGTGGTGGGGTCCTCGGAGCTGGTCACGTCGACCGAGACGTCCGACGGCAAGGCGGTCGTCAGGGTGAGTGGTGACGTCGACCTGGTCTCGTGCCACGACTTGCGGCGCGCCCTCGACGAGGCCCTGGAGGCCTCGCCGCACACGGTCGTCGACTTCACCGAGCTGTCGTTCATCGACTCGTCCGGCCTCAGCGTCCTGGTCGAGGCGCACAAGCATGCCCGTGACCGCGGCGGTGTGTTCGTGGTGCGCAACCCGACACCGATGCTCAGGAGACTCCTCGACATCACGCGCCTGGACAGCCTGCTCGTCCTGGAGACCTCGTCGGACGATCCCCCGACGGAGGGAACGCCCGGGTGACCGGATCCACCCTTCCGACCATGGGCATCCTCCTGGTCCAGACCGCCGATGCGCACGGGGAGCTCCTGCGCCAGGCTCTCGCCGCCAGGCCGGAGCTCGACATCGTCGACGAGGTGGCGACGACACGGGAGGCCGTCGAGGCGTCTCGTCGTCTCCGTCCGAGCGTGCTGGTGATGGATGTCGGCCTCCCAGACGTGGCCGGGCACGGCGTGCTCCGCGCCGTCCGCGCAGTCACACCCGAGACCCGCGTGGTGCTGCACGTGCGAGCGGCCGAGATCGACGACGTTCCCGGTACCGAGCACTGGATCGCCCGACTCGTCGACCTCGTCATCGACCCGGTCCGTGCCGCAGCGCTCGACGCCAGGCTCGTGCTGTCCGAGGAGACCATCAGCGTGCCGCTGGCGCGACGGTTCGTCGCCGAACTGCTCGACGAATGGAGCCTGACCGGGCTGATCGAGCCCTCGCTGCTGCTCACCAGTGAGCTGGTGGCCAACGCGGTGCGGCACGTCACCGGCCCCTGTGCACTGGAGCTCACCTTCCACCAGGACGTGCTCCGGATCGCAGTCGCGGACGCGGGTCCCGGCATGCCGGACCTCCAGGTGCTGGGTCCCACCAGCGAGAGCGGTCGCGGTCTGCACATCGTGACCGCCTTCTCCACCGCCTGGGGAGTCGACCATCTCGGCGACGGCGGCAAGCTGGTCTGGGCCGAGGTGGCCCCGCTCGAGGTGGCGGCTCGATGATGTCGACCCCTCAGCACGTCGGCAGGTCCCACTCCCCGGACAGCCTCGAGAGCGAGGCGCTGCTCCGAGGCGCCCTGGCTCAGGTCCGCGCACGGCTCGGTGTGGACGTGGTCACCGTGTTGCGGCTGGACCCGGCCTCCCAGCACCTGGTGACGGTGCTGACCGAAGGCGCGAAGCCCGTGACCGCGGTCCACCATCGAGTGCCGGTCGGCGTGGGTCTGGCGGGACGTATCGCGATGCAGGGTCTTCCGGTCGCGCTCGAGGACGTCGGTGACGACGACCTCGTGAACCCGGCGTTCACCGCCCTCGGAGTGCGCTCGGTACTCGGCGTCCCGGTCTTCCACGAAGGCCGTCTCACGGGGGTGCTGAAGGTCGGGTCCGTCGAGCGGACCTCGTTCTCCACCGAGGCGGTCGCGGACGCCCTTCTCCTGGCCGGCGAGGTCAGTGACGCGCTCGAGGCCTTCTACGCCGCGACCGAGCTGGCGGCCGCCGCCGCCCTCCAGCGCAGCCTCGTGCCCTCGAGCCTGCCCCGGATCCATGGACTGGACCTGTCGGGTCGCTACATCCCAGGCGAGGGAGGTGTCTCGGGAGACTGGTACGACGTCTTCGAGCTCCCAGGGGACCGCGTGGGCATGGTGATGGGCGACGTCGCGGGTCACGGGCTCCAGGCGTCGGTGGTGATGGGACGGCTGCGCAGCGCCCTGCGTGCCTACGCCTTGGAGTACGACGACCCGGCCGAGGTGCTCAAGCACCTGGACGCCAAGATCGTGCACTTCGAGCCCGGCGCCATGGCGACCGCCATCTACGCCGTCACCCAACCGCCCTTCACCCACCTGCATCTGTCCACCGCCGGGCACTTCCTGCCGATCCGGGTGCCCGCCGACGGCGCTGCTCACCAGCTGGACGCAGATGCGGGGTTGCCTCTCGGTGTGGATCCCGGCCTGCCACGCGGCAGCGAGGTCGTCGAGCTGGCGGAGCGTGAGTCGTTGGTGATGTTCACCGACGGCCTGGTCGAGCGAAGGACGTTCAGCACGGCGCTCAGCGCCGAGGTGTTCGCCTCCATCGACACCGCGCTCGAGACCCTGACCCGTCTGCTCCGCCCGGCGGACGCCGACACGCTGGCGGCTCGCGCGCTCGACTCGATGCTGACCATCGAGCCACCCGGCGACGACGTCGCCGTGCTCGTCGTACGTCGGGCCGGCCGGAGCACGGCATAGGCGGCGTACCTGCTGGGTACGACCCCTTCGGGCCTGCTCGCCACCACGAGGAGATGAGAACCGTGGTCAGCACTCACCACGCGACCGAGTCCGAGACAGACCACCTCACGATGCACGACCGGATGCACATGCCGCGCTCCCGTGGTGCGGTCAGTGGGCTCCTGCTCGTGCTGCTGGGGCTGTGGGGTGGGCTCATCCCGTTCGTCGGCCCGGCTTTCGACTACGGCTTCACCCCCGACGCCACGTGGCAGTGGACGGATGGTCGCCTGCTCCTCGAGGTCCTGCCCGCCGTCGCGACCGTCGTCGGGGGGCTCGCGATGGTGGCCAGCTCGAGCCGGGTGACGGGGGTCGCAGGCGCCTGGCTGGCCGCGGCCGGCGGTGCCTGGTTCGTCGTCGGCCAGTGGGTCAGCACGCTGTGGAACGACGGCGTGATGCAGGCCGGTGAGCCGACCGCCACCACCGACAGTGGCCGAGTCGCCGAGTGGCTGGGGTTCTTCCTCGCGCTCGGGGTGGTGATCGTGTTCCTGTCCGCCCTGGCGCTGGGGCGGATGAGCCTGGTGTCGGTCCGTGACGCGCGCATCGCGCGGGAGCGGGCTCTGGAGAACGCCGACGCGGACGACGGTGTCGACCGCCACGACGAGTACACGACCAGCTCCGCGCCCGGTCGCCGAGTGCGGGACGACCCGGACCAGGTCTGACGTCTCCGTCCTCGCTCAAGCCTCGATGACCACCGGGATGATCATCGGGCGACGACGGAGCTCACGGTTCACCCAGCGGCCGACGACGCGGCGTACGACCTGCTGGAGCTGGTAGGTGTCGTCGGTGCCTTCGCGGACGGCCTCGTCGAGGGCGTCGATGATCGGCTGCTTGATGGCGTCGAAGGCGCTGTCGTCCTCGGCGAACCCGCGGGCATGGAGCTCGGGGCCGCTGGACACCTTCCCGCTCACCGAGTCGACGACCACGATCACCGAGATGAAGCCCTCCTCACCGAGGATCCGGCGGTCCTTGAGGTCGGACTCGGTGATGTCGCCGATGTTGGAGCCGTCGACGAACACGTAGCCGCAGTCGACCTTGCCGGCGACCTGGGCGTGGCCGTCCACGAGGTCGACGACGACGCCGTCCTCGGCGATGACGACGTTCTCGACCCCGGTCTCGCGAGCCAGGTCGGCGTTGGCCTTCATGTGCCGGAACTCGCCGTGCACCGGCAGCACGTTGCGCGGCTTGACGACGTTGTAGGCGTAGAGCAGCTCGCCGGCGCTCGCGTGGCCGGAGACGTGCACGAGGGCGTTGCCCTTGTGCACGACCTTCGCGCCGAGCCGGGTCAGGCCGTTGATCACCTTGTAGACGGCGTTCTCGTTCCCCGGGATCAGCGAGCTGGCGAGGATGACGGTGTCGCCCTCCTCGATGCGCACGAAGTTGTGGTTGCGCTGGGCGATGCGCGACAGGGCCGACATCGGCTCGCCCTGGCTCCCGGTCGAGATCAGCACCTGCCGCTCGGGCGGGAGGTCGGCGAGGTCCTTGGCGTCCACCATGACGTCCGGCGGGACCCGGAGGTAGCCGAGGTCCTGGGCGATGCCCATGTTGCGCACCATGGACCGACCGACGTACCCGACCTTGCGGCCGTGGCGCACGGCGGTGTCGAGCACCTGCTGCACGCGGTGCACGTGGGAGGCGAAGCAGGCCACGATGATCCGCTGGTCGCTGTCGTGGAAGACGCGGTCGAGCACGGGCGCGATGTTCTTCTCGGCTGTGGTGAAGCCGGGCACCTCGGCGTTCGTCGAGTCGGTGAGGAAGAGGTCGACGCCCTCCTCTCCCAGCCGGGCGAACGCGCGGAGGTCGGTGATCCGGCCGTCGAGCGGGAGCTGGTCCATCTTGAAGTCACCGGTGTGGAGCACGAGCCCGGCTCCGGTGCGGATCGCGACGGCGAGCGCGTCGGGGATCGAGTGGTTGACGGCGACGAACTCCAGGCCGAACGGACCGAGGCCCAGCTTGTCGCCGGCCTTCACCTTGTGGTGCACCGTCTGCTTGAGGCGGTGCTCCTGGAGCTTGGAGTCGAGGAGGGCGAGGGTGAGCTCGGAGCCGACGAGCGGGATGTCGCCGCGCTCGCGGAGGAGGTACGGCGTGGCGCCGATGTGGTCCTCATGGCCGTGGGTGAGCACGAGCGCCTCGACCTTGTCGAGCCGGTCTCGGATCGCGTCGAAGTCGGGGAGGATCAGGTCGACGCCGGGGTGGTTCTCCTCCGGGAAGAGAACGCCGCAGTCGACGATCAGCAACCGCCCGTCGTACTCGAAGACGGTCATGTTGCGACCGACCTCGCCGAGCCCGCCGAGCGGGTAGATCCGTAAGCCCCCCTTCGGCAGATCGGCCGGTGCGGAGAGCTCGGGATGCGGGTGACTCAAGTTGTGGGTCTCTCTCTGTCAGAGGTTGGGGTTCACAGGAGCTGGGAGGCCTCG
>DASSTL010000062.1:0-9401 GCA_035707985.1 Nocardioides sp.
TTGCGTGCGGACGGCGATGGCCAGCGCTGACCCGGGAGATCCGTGCACCTCAAGTCCCTGACGCTGCGGGGCTTCAAGTCCTTCGCGTCGGCAACCACGCTGCGCTTCGAGCCCGGCATCACCGCCGTCGTCGGCCCCAACGGCTCCGGGAAGAGCAACGTCGTCGACGCCATCGCCTGGGTGCTCGGCGAGCAGGGCGCCAAGGCCTTGCGCGGCGGCAAGATGGAGGACGTCATCTTCGCCGGCACCGCCGGCCGCCCGCCGCTGGGCCGGGCCGAGGTGCTGCTGACCATCGACAACTCCGACGGCGCGCTGCCGATCGAATACTCCGAGGTGACGATCAGCCGCACCATGTTCCGCTCGGGCGGGTCGGAGTACGCCATCAACGGCACTCCGTGCCGGCTGCTCGACGTCCAGGAGCTGCTCAGCGACTCCGGCATCGGGCGCGAGATGCACGTGATCGTCGGCCAGGGCCAGCTCGACTCGATCCTCCACGCGACCCCCGAGGACCGGCGCGGGTTCATCGAGGAGGCCGCGGGCGTCCTCAAGCACCGCAAGCGCAAGGAGAAGGCGCTCCGCAAGCTCGACTCGACCGACGGCAACCTGACTCGTCTCAACGACCTGCTGAGCGAGATCCGACGCCAGCTCAAGCCGCTCGGCCGCCAGGCCGAGGTCGCCCGCAAGGCGGCCGTGGTGCAGGCCGACGTGCGCGACGCCAAGGCGCGGATCATGGCCGACGACCTCGTGCAGGCACGCACGGCCCTGGAGCAGGAGCTCGCCGACGAGTCGATCCTGGTCGAGCGGCGGCAGGAGGTCGAGGCCGCGCTGGAGCGGGCCCGCGAGGGGGAGAGCCGGCTGGAGGCGGCGCTGCGTGACGACCTGCCCGCCCTGGCCCGGGCACAGGAGACGTGGTTCGGGCTGTCGAGCATGCGCGAGCGGCTGCGCGGTACGGCGTCGCTCGCCGCCGAGCGCGTCCGCAACGCGGCCGGGTCGGAGCAGGAGACGCTCGACCTGGGCCGCGACCCCGACGAGCTCGAGGCCGAGGCCGAGCGGGTGCAGGCCGAGGAGGCCGAGATCGCCCGCGAGGTCGAGACCCACCGCGCCGCGCTCGAGGCGGCGGTGACCGACCGGCGTACCGCCGAGGAGGCCGCCGCGGAGGAGGACCGCCGCGTCGCCGGCCTCCAGCGCGCCGCCGCCGACCGGCGGGAGGGCCTGGCCCGGCTCGCCGGTCAGGTCAACGCCGCGAAGTCCCGCACGGCCGCGGCCGCCGAGGAGATCGGGCGCCTCGAGTCCGCCCATGCGGCCGCCCTCGCGCGGGCCGAGCGCGCTCAGCACGACTTCACCGCGCTGGAGACCAGGATCGCCGGGCTGGACGCCGGCGAGGAGGGCCTCGACGCCGAGCACGAGTCCGCGGTGGCGGTGCTCGACGACGTGACCGAGCGGCTGGCCAAGGCACGCGACGAGGCCGCCCAGGCCGACCGCGAGCGGTCCGCGCTCCAAGCACGTAAGGACGCCCTCGAGCTCGGCCTCAGCCGCAAGGACGGCGCGGGTGCCCTGCTCGCCGCGTCCGGGTCGGTCTCCGGGCTCCTCGGCTCGGTGGCGGCGGTCGTGACGGTCGACGCGGGCTACGAGACCGCGGTCGCCGCGGCGCTCGGCTCGGCGGCCGACGCGGTCGCGGTGGCCGACGGGGAGTCCGCGGTCGCCGCACTCGACCACCTCAAGGCCGCCGACCTCGGCCGCGCGGGCCTGCTGCTCGGTGGCGCGACCACGACCGACAGCACACCCTGGCCCGCCCTGCCCGGCCACGCGACGTACGCCGTCGACGTGGTGCGGTGCCCCGAGACGCTCCGGCCCTCCTTGGCGCGGTTGCTGTTCAAGACCGCTGTCGTCGACGACCTGCCCGCCGCCCGCGCGCTCGTCGCCGCCATGCCCGACGTCACGGCGGTGTCGCGCGAGGGCGACGTCTTCGGCGCCCACTTCGCCTCCGGTGGCTCGCAGAGCCAGCCCAGCCTCCTGGAGATCCAGGCCGCGTACGACGAGGCCTCGTCCGCTCTCGCCGACTCGGTCGCCGCGTCCGAGCGGCTCGGCTTCGACATCTCGCGCCTCGAGTCGGAGCGGCAGGACGCCCAACGCCGGGTCGACGTCGCGCTCGCCAAGCTCCACGAGTCCGACGCGACGCTCGCGGCAGTCGCCGAGGAGCTCGGCCACCACGGCTCGCAGGCGCGCGCCGCCCGCGCCGAGGCGGAGCGCATCGCCCAGGCGATGGCAGCCGCCCAGGAGGCTCGCGAGCAGGACCTCGCCGGCCTCGCCGAGCTCGAGCAGCGGCTGGCGGCCGCGCAGGAGGCGACGGACTCGCCCGACGCCGAGCCCGACACCGAGTCCCGCGAACAGCTGGCCGAGGCCGCGCGGGCCGCCCGTCAGGCCGAGATGGACGCCCGGCTCGCCCTCCGCACGAGCGAGGAGCGCGCTCGCGCGTTGCATGGACGCGCCGACTCGCTGGTGCGCGCCGCCCAGGCCGAGCGGGAGGCACGCGCCCGCGCCGTCGAGAGGCGCGAGCGCCTGATCCGCGAGGGACGTGCCGCCCAGGCGGTCGGGGTGGCGGTGGCCGCGGTCCTGGCCAAGCTCGAGGTGTCGATCCAGCGGGCGGCCGAGGCGCGTGCGGCGGTCGAGGCCGCGCGGAGCGAGCGCGAGCAGGAGCTGCTCACGGTGCGCGCCTCCCTGCGTGACCTCACGCGCGAGCACGACGAGCTGGTGAACTCCGTCCACCGCGACGAGATGGTCCGCACCCAGCAGCGCATGCGCATCGAGCAGCTCGCCGAGCGGGCTCTCGAGGAGCTGGGTCTCGACGAGGACTCGCTCGTGGCCGACTACGGCCCGACCAACCTCGTCCCGTTCTCCGGACAGGTGGCCGAGGGCGAGCCCATGCCCGATCCCACGCCCTACGACCGCGAGGAGCAGACCAAGCGTCTCCGCGCCGCCGAGCGCGCGCTGGCGATGCTCGGCAAGGTCAACCCGCTCGCGCTCGAGGAGTTCTCCGCGCTCGAGGAGCGCCACAAGTTCCTCACCGAGCAGCTCGAGGACCTCAAGGCGACGCGGAAGGACCTCCTCGACATCGTCCGCGAGGTCGACGCCCGGGTGGAGCAGGTGTTCACCGAGGCGTACGCCGACGTCTCCGCGGCGTTCGAGCAGACCTTTGCGCGGCTCTTCCCCGGCGGCGAGGGCCGGCTGGTGCTGACCGAGCCGTCCGACATGCTGGCGACCGGGGTCGAGGTCGAGGCCCGTCCGCCGGGCAAGAAGGTCAAGCGCCTCTCGCTTCTGTCGGGTGGCGAGCGCTCGCTGGTCGCGGTCGCGTTCCTGGTCGCGCTGTTCAAGGCACGCCCGTCGCCGTTCTACATCCTCGACGAGGTCGAGGCCGCGCTCGACGACACCAACCTCGGCCGTCTGCTCGAGATCTACGAGGAGCTCCGCGAGAACAGCCAACTGCTCGTGATCACCCACCAGAAGCGCACGATGGAGGTCGGTGACGCCCTCTACGGCGTCACCATGCGCGGCGACGGCGTCTCGACGGTGATCAGCCAGCGGCTGCGCGAGACCGCCTGAAGCCTCGATGGCTGAGGAGCGCGCCCCCCGGCCGACCCGGTCCGACTTCGGTCACTGGTCGACCGCCACCACGCGCTGGGCGGACATGGACGGCTTCGGCCACATGAACAACGCCCGGTACTTCGAGCTCATCGACACCGCGATCGACGTCCACCTCCAGGAGAGCGTCGGGAGCGTGGTCGACGACCCGGACACGATCGGGGTGTTCGCAGAGGCGTCGTGCCGGTTCTTCCAGGAGATCTCCTACCCCGCGCCGATCGACCTCGGCGTGGCGGTGGAGCGGATCGGCCGGTCCTCGATCGTCTACCGCGTCGGTCTCTTCCAAGGCTCGGACGAGGCGGCGGCCGAGGGCCGCGTCGTCGTGGTGTACGTCGACAACACCGACCCGGCCCGGCCCTCCACGCCCGTGCCGGACGTGATCCGGTCGGCCGTGGAGGGTCTCCTGCGCTGAACCGCTCCGCGCGCCACGCCGGGCCCTCGGCGTTTGGCTTCTCTTCAGGGCCGTCTGCCAAGGTGGGTGACATGTGGTTCCTGGTGATCGCCATGCTCGTGATCCTGGTGCTCGCCGGGTTGGTGGTGCTCTACGTCGCCTTCCCGCACCGGGGTGAGGACGTCCCCTACGCCGGCTGGCTGGGACGCCTGCTCCGCAAGAGCGTCGACAACGCCCCCACCCTCGACAACACCAGCGACACGCCTCAGCCCGAGCCCGACACGTCGTCGCTCGCGCGCGACCTGACCAGCCTCGACCAGGGGCACTACGAGGGTCGCCGCCGCGCGTGAACTCGTCAGGTCGACCGCCGGGCGGTCGCTCCCGGGACTGGTGATTGGATGACGGCATGACCTGGCTCTACCTCGTCATCGGCATCCTGGTCCTCGCGGCCCTCGTGGTGGCCGGCCTCGTGACCAGCGGCCGGCGACGCCGGGTGACCCCTCCGGCACCCGTCGAGCGACCCGAGCCCGAGGGCGCCGTATCGACGGCGACTCCTGAGGAAGCCGCCCCCGCCGCGACGGCCGCCCCGACCCTGGAGCGGCCGGAGGGTACGGCGACGCGGCTGGTCCGGCTGCGTCAGCGGCTGGCCGGATCGCAGGGCGGGCTCGGCCGCGGGCTGCTGGCCCTGCTCTCGCGCGACCGCCTGGACGCCGACACGTGGGAGGCGATCGAGGACACGCTCCTGACCGCCGACGTCGGGGTCGCGCCGACGACCCAGCTCGTGGAGCACCTCCGCACCCGGCTCCGGGTCGACGGCTCGGAGGCCGGAGACCCTCGCGCGGTGCTGCGCGACGAGCTCCTCCAGCTGGTGGGGCCCGACATGGACCGGCGGCTCCAGGTCTCGGGCGCCGACGGCAAGCCCGGCGTCGTGCTCGTCGTGGGCGTCAACGGCGCCGGGAAGACCACCCTGGTCGGCAAGCTCGCCCGGATCCTGGTCGCCGAGGACCGCTCCGTCGTGCTCGGCGCGGCCGACACCTTCCGGGCGGCCGCCGTCGACCAGCTTGCGACCTGGGGGGAGCGGGTCGGCGTCGACGTCGTCCGCGGACCCGAGGGCAGTGACCCTGCGAGCGTGGCCTTCCAGGCCGTGCAGGAGGGCATCTCGCGGCAGGCGGACACGGTCGTCGTCGACACCGCCGGCCGGCTCCAGAACAAGGCCGGGCTCATGGACGAGCTCGGCAAGGTGAAGCGGGTGATCGAGAAGCAGGCGCCGGTCACCGAGGTGCTGCTGGTCCTCGACGCCACCACCGGACAGAACGGCATGGTGCAGGCGCGGGTCTTCTCGGAGATCGTCGACGTCACCGGGATCGCGCTCACCAAGCTGGACGGCTCGGCCAAGGGAGGGATCGTGGTCGCGGTGCAGCGAGAGCTCGGTGTCCCCGTGAAGCTGGTCGGCCTCGGCGAGGGACCGGACGACCTGGCCCCCTTCGACCCCGGCGCGTTCGTCGACGCGCTCCTCGGATAGGGCGGGACTCTCGGATGACACAGACCTCTCGGGAGACTCGGGCTGCTCGCGTGAGCACCCCAGATCGTTCCCTGGTACGCCGCGCGGCCGGGCGGGCGCGGCGTACCCTGCGGGACGCGAGGGCGGCCCGACACCCCTACCGCCGCATGGACCTCACCCAGCTCGCCCAGGAGTTCGGCAGCGACAAGTGGGGGACCCACCGCTACACGCCGCACTACCAGCGCCACTTCGCCCCTCTGCGCGACCGCAAGATGCTCGTCCTCGAGCTCGGCATCGGGGGCTACGACCGTGAGGCGCAGGGTGGGGCGTCACTGCGGATGTGGAAGTGGTTCTTCCCGCGGGCCCAGATCGTCGGCGTCGACATCCAGGACAAGTCGTTCGTGAACGAGCCGCGGGTCCGTGCGTTCCGCGGCTCGCAGACCAACCGCGCGCTGATGCACCGGATCGTGCGGCGGTACGGCGCGCCGACGATCGTGATCGACGACGGCAGCCACCGGCCGGCGCACGTGATCAAGAGCTTCGAGATCCTCTTCCCGATGCTGGAAGACGGCGGGATCTACGCGATCGAGGACATCCAGACCAGCTACTGGCCGGACTGGAAGGGCAGTCTCGACCTCGACGACCCGAACACCTCGATGGCGATGGTGAAACGCCTGCTCGACGGGCTCAACCACGAGGAGTTCCTCGACGAGAGCTACGAGCCGTCGTACACCGATCTCCACGTCGTCGCCGTGCACTGCTACCACAACCTCGTGATCATCGAGAAGGGCGACAACCGCGAGGGCTCCAACAAGCGGCGGGCCAACCGTCGGTGGTACCGGCAGCAGGCACGAGCGGCTGCTCGAGCCGGGTAGCACCGGCGGCGGCCACGCGTCCCCCGCACGAGGACGGCAGCTCAACTCGGAAAGGCACAGAATGCTCGGGACACGCACCGGGGTCGTGGTGCTCAACTACGGCCACCCACGAGACACCTGGGCCTGTCTGGAATCGCTGGAGCAGTCCGGCGACGGCGACCTCGACGTCGTCGTGGTCGACAACGCACCCGAGGGTGCCGACCACGACCGGCTGCGGGAAGGCGTGGGCGGGCGGGCCGAGGTCGTGGCCTCGGGATCGAACCTGGGGTACGCCGGTGGCAACAACCTCGGGATCGCCCGCCTCCTCGACCGAGATGTCGACCAGGTGATGTTGCTGAACCCCGACGCCCGGGTCGAGCCGCACACGCTCCGTGTCCTGCGGCGTCTGCTCCACAACCGTCCGAGGTGCGGGGTCGTCGGCCCGCGGCTGGTGTTCCCCGGGACGCCCTCACGCATCTGCTTCGACGGGGGAGTGGTGAACCGCGAGAACGGTGCGACGTGGCACCGTCGGCGGGGCCATCTCGAGGCCGGGGCCCCGGTCCGCCGAGCGCGGCGTACCGACTTCGTGACCGGTGCGGCCGTGATGGTGCGCGCCGACACCTTCCGCGAGGTGGGCCTGCTGCCCGAGCGGTACTTCATGTACTACGAGGAGACCGACTGGTGCCTGCGCGCCGCTCGGGCGGGCTGGAAGTTGCTCGTGCAGCCACGTGCCCGGGTCACTCACCTCAAGCGGTCCGGCATCGAGGTGCCCCAGCCGTACGCCGTCTACTACCTCACCCGCAACCGGTACTTCTTCGCCCGTGACGTCCTGGGCATCGACCCGGAGCAGGCACTGGCCCACCAGGACGACACGTTGGTGCGCAACTGGCGGGCCCGGGTCCTCGAGCACGCACCGCACTGGCGAGCGACCTTCGAGGAGCTGGTCTCCGCTGGGAAGGCGGACGCACGGGCGGGCCGTGACGGCCGGCGGCCGGACGTCGAGGCGGTCGCGGACGCGGAGGGTCACCGGCTGGTGACGCGCGAGCACGCCCTCGGTGCGGACCGGCGATAGAGCTGCTGCGACAGTTCACACGGTCGTAACACCGCGCCGGACGCCGTTGCACGACCGCAACAGAGAGCGACGTACGCCGAAACCTGCCGACCCCACGCTGAGGGCCAACGCCCGAACGTGGAGGTCTTATGGACGGCTACTACGCCTGGATGATCGTGGCCACGGCCCTGGTCCTGATGATGACGACACCAGCGCTCGCGCTGTTCTACGGCGGCATGACCCGGTCCAAGTCCGTGCTCAACATGATGATGATGTCGTACGTCGCGATGGGCGTCGTCGGCATCGTCTACGTGCTGTGGGGCTGGTCGGAGTCGTTCGGCCCGAAGGACGTGGCGGGTGGCCTGTTCGCCGATCCGTTCACGCTCTTCGGTCTCGAGGACGTCGAGTGGGGCTCGTACGTCGGGGTCTGCTTCCAGCTGACCTTCGCGGTGATCACGGCCGCGCTGATCTCCGGCGCGATCGCCGACCGCGTGAAGCTGTCGTCGTGGGTGGTGTTCCTGCCGCTGTGGGTGACGGTGTGCTACTTCCCCCTCGCCCACATGGTCTGGGGCGGCGGCTGGATCTCCACCCACCTTGCGGCGCAGGACTACGCGGGCGGCACGGTCGTCCACATCAACGCCGGTGTCGCGGGCGGCGTGCTGGCGCTGATCATCGGACGACGGGTCGGGTTCCGCCGCGATCCGATGAAGCCGCACAACCTCACGCTGACGATGATCGGCGCCGGGCTGCTGTGGTTCGGCTGGTACGGATTCAACGTCGGCTCGATCGTCTTCACGGGTGACACCGACGCGGCCAACACCCAGCAGTTCATGACCGAGACCGGCGTGACGTTCCTGAACACGACGATCGCGACGATGGCGGCGATGCTGGCCTGGCTCGCGATGGAGCGGGTCGTGCACGGCAAGGCCACCTCGCTCGGCGCGGCCTCCGGCATCGTGGCCGGGCTTGTGGCGATCACGCCGTCCTGCGGGGCCGTGAACGTCCTCGGTGCGATCGTGATCGGCGCCGTCGCCGGAGCCGCGTGTGCGTACGCCGTGGGCCTGAAGTTCCGTCTCAACCTCGACGACTCCCTCGACGTGGTCGGTGTCCACCTCGTGGGTGGTGTGGTCGGCACCGTGCTGATCGGCTTCCTGTCGACGTCCGCGGCACCGGGCGGGATCGACGGGCTGTTCTACGGCGGTGGGCTCACCTCGCTCGGTCACCAGGCCGGCGCCGCCGGCATCGCGATCCTCTGGACCGGCGTGTTCACCACGGTGATCGGGCTCGCCATCAAGTACACGATCGGCTGGCGGGTCGCCGAGGACGACGAGGTCGACGGGATCGACTTCGCCGAGCACGGTGAGTCGGCGTACGACCTCGACGGCAGGTCCGGCGGGGTCCGCCTCCCGGTGGCCACGCCCGCCAACCAGTCCCGCGCCACGGAAGGGGCCCTGGCATGAAGCTCGTCACCGCAGTGATCAAGCCGCACAAGTGGGAGGACGTCCGCGAGGCGTTGGAGACCTTCGGGGTCACCGGGATGACCGTGTCGGAGGTGAGCGGGTACGGCCGGCAGAAGGGCCACACCGAGGTCTACCGCGGAGCGGAGTACGACATCGCGCTGGTGCCCAAGATCCGGATCGAGATCGTCACCGACGACGCCGACGCCGAGGACATCGTGGGCATCATCTCGAAGACCGCGCAGACCGGACGCATCGGCGACGGGAAGGTCTGGGTCAGCCCGGTCGAGACCGTCGTCCGGGTGCGCACCGGCGACCGCGACGAGTCGGCGCTCTAGCGGCGCCGTCGTGACTCGCGCCGCCCGTGCGGACGCAGCCGACGGCCTCTGTCGGGATGCGTACGAAGCCACGGGCGCACCTCCGAACGGGTGCGCCCTGGTGGCGGTCGGGGGATACGGGCGGCGCGAGCTCGCGCCGTACTCCGATCTCGACGTGGTCCTCGTGCACG
>DASSTL010000063.1:0-24944 GCA_035707985.1 Nocardioides sp.
GCACCTGGTGTACACGACGGTGTCCGCGTTCATGCTCGTCATCCACGTGTGGTGGGCCCCGGCCGCCACGGCGGTCATCTGGTCGCCCAGCGCTGCCGGCGCATCCCGACACCACCTTCCGCGCGTGCCCGCCGAGGGGTCGGGATCGGTGTCGGTTCCGGCGTACACCGTCAGTCTCGAGCCCACCGGCGTCCGGTGAGAGGTCTGTCAGGACACGACAGGCGTGGCGCGATCGACGATCGCGCGGAGGTCCGTCGTCGAGGCGGTGAGGGTCCCGTAGGTGCCGTCGTACGACGTGCCGAGACGTGAGGCGCAGAACGCGTCGGCGACCTCGGGTGGCGCGAACCGCACGAGCAGCGCCCCCTGGAGGCACATCGCCATGCGTCCGGCGAGGCGTCGCGCGCCGACCTCGGCGGCCCCGGTCTCGCCCAGCAGCTCGAGCGTGTCGTCGATGGCCCGGTCGAGGCGGACGTCGCCGCCTCGAGCGTGGCCGACCTCGGAGATCCACGCGCTGAGCACCTCGGGCTCGCGACCGAGTGCTCGAAGGACGTCGAGCGCATTGACGTTGCCCGACCCCTCCCACACGGAGTTCAACGGCGCCTCGCGGTAGCGCAGGGGGAGCCCGGACTCCTCGACGTACCCGTTGCCGCCCAGGCACTCGAGCGCCTCCGCCACGAAGCCGGGGGTCCGCTTGCAGACCCAGAACTTCGCCAGCGGCAGGGCGATCCGGCGCAGCGCGGCCTCGTGCGGGTCTTCGGCGGCGTCCACGGCGGCGGCGAGCCGGATCGCCAGCGCGGTCGCGGCCTCGGTCTCGACCTGCAGGTCGGCGATGACGTTCTGCATGAGCGGCTTGTCGGCGAGCAGGCCACCGAACGCCGACCGGTGGGCGACGTGCCACGCGGCCTCGTTCAGGGTGTGCCGCATCAGCGCCGTCGAGCCGAGCACGCAGTCCAGCCGGGTCGCGGCCACCATCTCGATGATCGTCCGGACCCCTCGACCTTCGTCGCCCAGCCGCGTGCCGAGCGTCCCGTCCAGCTCGAGCTCGGCCGAGGCGTTGGCGCGGTTGCCGAGCTTGTCCTTGAGCCGGGTGACGTCGAGCGGGTTGCGGCTCCCGTCGGGCAGCGCGCGCGGCACGACGAAGCAGGTGAGTCCGCCCGGCGCCTGGGCCAGCACCAGGAACACGTCGTTCATCGGCGCGGACGTGAACCACTTGTGACCGTGGAGGGTGTACTCGCCCTCGACGGAGGTCGGCCGCGCCTCGGTCAGGTTCGCGCGGACGTCGGACCCGCCCTGCTTCTCGGTCATCCCCATCCCGGCCAGAGCGCCTCGCTTCTGCGCGACCGGGCGGATCCCGGGGTCGTACGCAGTGGCCGCCAGGGCGGGCACCCACTCCTTGGCCAGGGTCTCGTCGGCGCGCAGAGCCGGCACCGCGGCGTACGTCATTGAGATCGGGCAGCCGTGTGCGGGATCGGTGTGCGACCAGGCCATGAACCCCGCCGCACGGCGCACGTGCGCGGTCGTCGAACCCTCGGCCTGCTGCACCCAGGAAGCGGCCTGCAGGCCGTGCCCGACGGCTCTGTCCATGAGCCAGTGCCACGACGGGTGGAACACCACCTCGTCGATGCGGTTGCCGTAGCGGTCGTACGTCGTGAGCTCGGGCTCGTGCCGGTTCGCGAGCCTCCCGTGCTCCCGCGCCTCGGCGGTCCCCGCCTCGCGTCCGAGCTCGACGAGACTGTCGACGACCTCGGTGCCGGCATGGCGCGAGACCGCGTCCACGAGGGCGCGGTCGGAGGTGATCACGTTGTGCTCGACGAGCGGGGGCGGTTGGTTCGTCGCTGCCCGGTGAGGGGACGTCATGCCGTTACCGTAGACACCATGCCGGGCCCGGAACCGCCGCGGCCCGCTGACGCTGCGGGCCACTCCGGCTTCGCCTGGCCCTCGTGGGTGCTCCGCGCGCGTGACACCTCGTGGCGGATCGTGGTGTCGACGGTCGCCTCGTCGATGCGCTACCGGGTGACCGGGCTGGCAGCGGAGGCGGCGTTCTTCACCGTGCTGTCCGTGCCACCGCTGATCTTCGCCCTGGCCGGCGCGATCGGCTACGTGACGGAGTCGTTCAGCCCCGACCAGGTGGACCAGGTCCGCAACTCGATCATCGACCTGGCTTCGCGTTTCCTCACCGACAGTGCTGTCGACAAGGTCATCGAGCCGACCATCGACGACGTCCTGCGGGGCGGGCGCTTCGACGTGATCTCGGTCGGGTTCGTGCTCGCCCTCTGGTCTGGGTCGCGGGCAATGCACGTGTTCGTCGACACCATCACGATCATGCACGGGCTCAGTGGCCACCGGGGGATCGTCAAGACTCGCGCAATGTCGTTCAGCCTGTACCTGCTGGCGATCGTCACCGGCGTGGTCGCCCTACCGCTCGCCGTGGCCGGGCCGCGGCTCATCCACCAATGGCTGCCGGACAGCGCGGACTTCCTGGTCAGCTTCTACTGGCCGGCCGTGCTGATCGCGTCGATCTTCTTCTTGGCCACGCTCTACCACGTGTCGATCCCGGTGCGGACGCGCTGGCGGATGAACCTCCCGGGAGCGGCTTTCGCCCTCGGCGTGTGGCTGCTCGGGAGCTTCCTGCTGCGCGAGTTCCTGACCGTGACCGCCGCCGACTCGAAGTCGATCTACGGCCCGCTGGCGGCGCCGATCGCCGTCCTGCTCTGGCTCTACATCCTGTCCATCGCGGTGCTGGTCGGCGCGGCGCTCAACGCGGCCTTCGACACGATCTTCCCGCAGCAGGCGACGACCCACGCGAGGCGCCGGAGACCGGACGACCAGGTGCAGTAGGTTCGGCCCGTGCCGCCCGAAGACGACTCGTCGAGCCACGGGTACGTCGTTCTACCCGAGGCGACCCGGTCGCCCTGGTGGTCGCTCGGTCTGCGCCTGCTGCTCGGTCTCGGGATCATCGTCTTCACCGTCCTGCTGGTGTACGTCGACCGTGAGGGCTACGTCGACAACAACGACCCGCAGGGCAAGATCAGCCTCATCGACGCCTTGTACTACTCGACGGTCACGCTGAGCACGACCGGGTACGGCGACATCGCGCCCGCCTCGGACGGTGCGCGGCTGGTCAACGCCTTCCTGATCACGCCGCTGCGTGTCGCGTTCCTGGTGCTGCTGATCGGCACGACGCTCGAGGTGCTGGCGACCCAGGGACGTCGGCTGATCCGTATCGCACGCTGGAGGAGACACATGCGCGACACCGTCGTGATCGTCGGGTACGGGACCAAGGGCCGGAGCGCGGTCGACACCCTCGTCAACAACGGGGTCGACCGGGAGTCGATCGTGATCGTGGACAAGGGCGGCGCCGCCGTGTCCGACGCCCATGCGGACGGTTTGGCAGTCGTCACCGGCGACGCGACCCGAAGCGGCGTGCTGCAGCGCGCCGGCGTCGAGCGGGCCGGCCAGGTGATCATCACCACCGACCGCGACGACTCCAACGTGCTGGCCACGCTGACGGTGCGCCAGCTGAACCCCGACGCCTATATCGTGGCGTCGGTGCGCGAGCACGAGAACGCACCACTGATGCGCCAGTCGGGCGCCAACTCGGTGATCACGTCGTCCGATGCGGTCGGCCGCCTGCTCGGTCTGTCGTCGCTGTCGCCGACGCTCGGCCACGTGATGGAGGACCTGCTGACCTACGGCGAGGGGCTCGAGGTCGCCGAGCGCGACCTGCTGGTCACCGAGGTCGGCCAGCAGCCGCAGTCACTGCCCGACCAGGTGATCGCGGTCGTGCGCGACGAGCAGGTGTACCGGTACTTCGACCCCACGGTCACCCAGCTCGCCCGCGGCGACCGCCTGATCGTCGTACGCCCGGCGAAGGAGCTTCCCTGGGCGCCGCGTCCGGGCACGCATGACGAGGAGACCGACTCCGAGACCCCCTGACGTCGGTCAGGGGCGGCGACCCCAGGCACCTCCGAGCACCGGCGGCAACAGCACCGACCCCGACTCCTCGAGCGCAGCGGCGATCCGTGCTTCGAGGGTCTCGAGGTCGAGCTCATCCTCGGTCGCGAGCCCGTGCCCGATGATGGCGGGGGCGAGCGTGCGCACCACTCCGGTGACCATCCGAGGACCGACAGGGGAGCCCGGCGGGACGTACCGCTGGATGCCGAACCCCTCCACGTCCGCCGCCCCGGCGTCCGTCAGGATCCCGTGGAGGCGTGTGCCGATGGTGGGGTCGGTGCCGACCCGACGGAAGGCGGTGAGGATGAGACCGGTGAGCCAGGTGGCCAGCGGCGTCTCCGGCTCGGAGCGCACTGCGGCGACGTCGAAGTCGAGGAACACCACCCTGCCCCCGGGATGCAGGGCTTCCAGATGGTGCCGGACCGCCGCGACCGGGTCCGGGAGGTGGAACAGGATCAGGCGGCCGACCACGGCGTCGAACGGCTCCGGGTCGGCGTACGTCAGCACGTCGCCCTGCACGAAGCGCACGTGAGGCACCGACGTCCGGCTCTGTGCCGCCTCGAGCATCCGCGGGTCGGCATCGACGCCGACCACCTCGCCGTCCGATCCGACCAGGTCTCCGACGGCACGCGAGACGTGGCCCAGCCCCGCGCCGAGGTCGAGGACCCGCATGCCCGGGGCGATCCCACCGGATCTCAGCAACAACCGTGTGGCCTCGTCGAGGAACTCCGCCTGGAGCTCGAGCCTGGCGATCTCCGGGTCCTCCGACCCGAGGTAGTACGCCGACATCCGACCTCCTCGTCAACTGGGGTGAGGAGTCGACAGACCCGACTGTGATACCGCGCGGGACCTCCGTGGGTAAGGCCCGGACGGGCCAGTGGTCACATGTCGCGGTACCGCTTCGCCTCCGCGAGTCGCTCACGCAGAACCTCCGCCGTCACCTGCCGGGCGCTGCCGGGAGGGGGCGGCCAGGTGCCGGTCGTGTCGCCGTTGTAGAGCGAGGCGTACGCCGGGGTGTCGCGCTGGAACCGCCAGCCCTCCGCCAGCGGACCCACGTCGTAGGCGTCGTACCCGATGGCGTCGAAGAACGTGGCCACCTGCGACTTCGCGTCGGCGTCGTCGCCGGCGATGGGAAGAGACGTCCGCTCGGGGCTCCCCGACGGGCGGGCGAGGTCGCGCAGGTGGAGGTAGTTGATGTTGTTGAAGCCCTTGACCACCTTCGCGCCTGCGAGGTGGCGCTGGACGAGCTCGCTGGTCGTGGTCGTCTCGTCGTCGAGCTCGGCGACGTGGCCGTCGCGCTGCGGGTAGTAGTTGCAGGTGTCGATCACGACCTTGCCGTGCAACGGGCCCGCGGGCACCTGCTCGATGACGCTCAGGGGGACCGTGACCACCACCAGGTCGGCCGCGGCCGCCTGCTCGGGGGTGCCTGCCGTCGCATGGGGGCCGAGATCACCGACGAGGTCCTGCAGAGTCTCGGGGCCTCGGCTGTTGCTGAGCACCACGTCGTAGTCCGCGTCGACGGCGAGCCGCGCGACCGTGCTTCCGATGTTGCCGCTTCCGATGAAACCGATCGTCGTCATGGGCAGCAGAACCGACCGGTCCACTCGGGCATTCCGGGCCCGGACGTGCGAACGCGCCTCGCTCGGCCCGAGGACGAGGCGCGTTCCCCGGCACGGGGGTCCGGGGCGGACGCTGCTTCGCCTCCTGGACGTGCCCAGCGGCCGCCGGGACAGTTAACCGGTTGCGGGGCGCCGTGTCACCCCTGGGCCGGAGAGGAACGTGACCCCGCGACCCGAGACTCACCCGGGCCGCGGGGCAGCACCCGAGCATGGGTAGTGGGCGCCACCGCAGAGACCCGGCTTTACCGAGGTCGTGACGCCGGCCGACGAATTCTTGACCACATTGGTGGACGATTCCCGGCGTAGCCGATCATCAGCGACCTCGTTGACACAGATGTGCGCCCCACGGCGTCATGGGGCTGCCGCGGGGCGCACGCCCCTCGCCCTAGAACCGAGGGGTGAATCCAGGGTAGCGCCACCCTTGGCAGGGGCCCTCACCCCGATTGGTTATCCCCGGTTCAAGAGTTTCGTGCTCACGCCCACGCCCAGTCGACGAGCCGCGCATCTCCCTTCGCCCAGGTGTGCATATCCCCGCACACGCCACACACGGAGGTCCGTGATCGGATCTCGAGCTCGTCCCACTGCTCAGGCTCGGCGGACAAGCCGATCGACGCCCACAGACCGCTGTTCGGACACTTGATCTGTACTTGAGCCATTTCCCCCCTCGACGCACATCGCCCTCCACGATGAATGCCGGGCCCCTCAGTTCTTCAGCGCCGGGGCGGCCAGAAACGTCACGCAGGGCGAGACGGTTCCAGCGAGGGACTGGTCAGTCCCGGCGGTCCCGGGCGCGGACGGCCGGGTTGCCTGACCGGCTCCGCGGCGCCGACCTCCCTGCCGAACACGATGAGGGCGATGAGGAGCACGTTCAGACATAGAGCCCCGGGGCGGCTGGTTGGATCACCCGCGTCGGGTGGGTCCGACTGTGCAAGCGGTGATGCTGCGTGCTTCGCCGGAAAGCCGGCCTGAACCGCCCTGGGGCCGCGGCGGAGCTGCTCCTACGTTCGCGATCGGCTGCTGGAGCACGTGGCAGGATCCGATCTCACCCGACTCGGGTGAAGCGGGGCCCATGACGACCCGAGAAGGGGAGAGCCGCGCTACCGCTGCGCCGTGCCGGGTTCGCTGGAGTGATGTGGGGACCTGGTGGGATGTGGGACCTGGTGGGCGATCCTGGGTTTGAACCAGTGACCTCTTCCGTGCGAAGGCAGAGCCGCGCTACCGCTGCGTCGTGCCGGGTTCGCTGGAGGGATGTGGGACCTGGTGGGCGATACTGGGTTTGAACCAGTGACCTCTTCCGTGTCAAGGAAGCGCGCTACCGCTGCGCCAATCGCCCGTGAAGGGGGTTGTTGCTTCGAGGTGGGTACGGGATTTGAACCCGTGTACACGGATTTGCAGTCCGTTGCCTCGCCTCTCGGCCAACCCACCGCTGGATGGGCTCGAGACCCGCTCCGAGCGGACGACGAGGCTCGAACTCGCGACCTCAACCTTGGCAAGGTTGCGCTCTACCAACTGAGCTACGTCCGCTTGCTGCTCCGACCCGGGAGCCCCGGTCCGAAGACGCGGACAGAACCATAGCCGATGCCCTGGGCACCTCCAATTCGAGCTCGGCCCCTCGGAGGGTCGGTAGTTTCGAGGCATGCGGACCTGGGTGAACGGCGACCTGCTGACCGATCCGGACGCGCCGGCGGTGGCCGCCCGCGACCACGGTGTGACCGTCGGCGACGGGGTGTTCGAGGTGCTCAAGGTGGTCGACGGACGGCCCTTCGCAGTCGACCGGCACCTCGAGCGGCTGACACGTTCCGCTCGGGGTCTCGGACTGCCGGACCCCGACCTCGAGGCGGTACGCCGAGGCATGTCCGCGGTCCTCGAGGGCGAGCCGCTGACCCTGGGCCGGATCCGCATCACCTGGACCGGTGGTCTGTCCCCGCTCGGTTCGGACCGGGGTGACGGCCCGCCGTCACTGGTCGTGATCGCCGCTCCGATGGACCCGTGGCCTGACACGACCGCGGTCTGCACGGTGCCCTGGCCCCGCAACGAGCGCGGCGCGCTCGCCGGCCTCAAGACCACGTCGTACGGCGAGAACGTGCGCGCTCTGGCCTACGCACGCGACCGCGACTGCAGCGAGGCGGTCTTCGCCAACCTCCAGGGCCACCTGTGCGAGGGCACCGGGACCAACGTCTTCTACGTCGTCGAGGGCGAGCTGCGCACCCCCTCGCTGGCGAGCGGCTGCCTGGCCGGGATCACCCGCGCCCTGGTCCTCGAGTGGTACGGCGCCACCGAGGTCGACGAGCCGATCGAGGTGCTCACGGAGCGGGCCAGCGAGATCTTCCTGTCGTCGACCACCCGTGACGTGCAGGCCATCCACCGCTGGAACGCCCGCGAGCTCGGGGCCCCCGGGCCGGTCGCCACCGAGGTCCGCAAGGTGTGGCACGAGCGCGAGGCCGACCTGCTCGGCTGATCCCCACGAGGGTCCGGCGCGAGTTTCGAAGCGCCCGCCTGCCTGCGCTACAGTCGCTCTCCGCACGGGCGATTGGCGCAGTGGTAGCGCGCTTCGTTCACACCGAAGAGGTCACTGGTTCGAACCCAGTATCGCCCACCGTCACCGTGGTAGCGCGGCTCTGCCGTTGGCACCGAAGAGGTCACTGGTTCAAACCCAGTATCGCCCACCGTCAGGGCCACGTAATCCGGTCGGAGTCTCGAGAGGGCCCTGGATACGATCGACGGGTTCCGCACCACCAACCCAGCCACAGGAGCAGTCGTGTCCGACCTCGCCATCGTCCTCACCCACGCCGGAGCGCGTGAGGAGCGGGCGGTCACGACGGGCACCAAGGCGTGGGAGCTGTTCGCCGACGACCCCGACGTGATCGCGGCGCGCGTGAACGGCGAGCTGCGCGACCTCGCCTACGAGCTCCAGGACGGCGACCAGGTCGAGGGCGTCGCGATCGACAGCGCCGACGGCCGCGCCATCTTGCGCCACTCCACCGCGCACGTGATGGCCCAGGCGGTGCAGCAGCTGTGGCCAGACGCCAAGCTCGGCATCGGCCCGCCGATCGAGAACGGGTTCTACTACGACTTCGACGTCGAGACCCCGTTCGTCCCGGAGGACCTCGAGAAGATCGAGACCGCGATGCGGAAGATCATCAAGGAGGGCCAACGGTTCTCCCGGCGGCCGATAGCCGACGCCGACGCGCTCGACGAGCTGAAGAACGAGCCCTACAAGCTCGAGCTGATCGGGCTGAAGGGCTCGGGGCGCGGTGAGGCTGCCGCGGAGGGTGCCGAGGTCGAGGTCGGCGGCGGTGAGCTCACGATCTACGACAACCTGCGTCGCGACGGCGAGCTGGCGTGGAAGGACCTCTGCCGTGGTCCGCACCTGCCCACCACCAAGCGCATCCCGGCGTTCAAGCTGATGCGCACCGCCGCGGCGTACTGGCGGGGCGACGAGAAGAACAAGCAGCTCCAGCGCATCTACGGCACCGCATGGGAGAGCAAGGACGCGCTCGCGGCGTACCTCGCGCAGATCGAGGAGGCCGAGAAGCGCGACCATCGCAAGCTCGGCCGCGAGCTCGACCTCTTCTCGTTCCCCGAGGAGCTCGGCCCCGGCCTGGTGGTCTTCCACCCGAAGGGCGGCGTGATCCGGCGGGTGATGGAGGACTACGTCCGGCAGCGGCACATCGAGGAGGGCTTCTCCTACGTCAGCACCCCGCACATCTCCAAGGACGGGCTGTTCCACACCTCGGGCCACCTGCCGTACTACGCCGACACGATGTACCCGCCGATGGAGCTCGAGGGCGCGCGCTACCAGCTGAAGGCCATGAGCTGCCCGATGCACAACCTCATCTACCAGTCGCGCGGCCGCTCCTACCGCGAGCTGCCGCTGCGCTTGTTCGAGTTCGGCGGCGTCTACCGCTACGAGAAGTCGGGCGTCGTCGGCGGACTCACCCGCGTCCGCGGGCTCACCCAGGACGACTCGCACTCCTACGTGACCCCGGAGCAGGCCGCCGACGAGATCAAGCACCTGCTGAACTTCTGCCTCGGGCTGTTCCGCGACTTCGGCCTCGACGACTTCTACCTCGAGCTGTCGACCCGCGGGGACATCCCCAAGGACAAGTTCCAGGGCTCCGACGAGGACTGGGCGACCGCGGAGGCGACCCTCCAGCAGGCAGCCGAGGAGTCGGGTCTCGAGCTCGTGCCGGATCCCGGCGGTGCGGTGTTCTACGGACCGAAGATCTCGGTCCAGGCCAAGGACGCGATCGGCCGCACCTGGCAGCTCTCGACGGTTCAGTACGACTTCGGGCAGCCGAAGGGCTTCGGCCTGGAGTACGTCGCGGCCGACGGGTCGCACCAGCAGCCGGTGATGATCCACTCCGCCAAGTTCGGCTCCATCGAGCGGTTCATCGGCGTCCTGATCGAGCACTACGCCGGCGCGTTCCCTCCGTGGCTGTCGCCGGTGCAGGTGCAGGGCATCCCGATCGCCGAGCGTCACGTCGCCTACCTCGAGGACGTCGCGAAGCGGATGACCGCGCGCGGCCTGAGGGTCGAGATCGACGACTCCGACGACCGGATGCAGAAGAAGATCCGCAACGCGCAGCTGCAGAAGGTGCCGTTCATGGTGATCGCCGGCGACCAGGACATGGAGGCCGGGGCGGTCTCGTTCCGCTACCGCGACGGGCGCCAGGACAACGGCGTGCCGATCGACGACGCCATCGAGCGCGTCGCAGCCGCGGTCGCCTCGCGCGAGCAGGTGTAGCCGTGCTCCGCATCGGCGCCGGCGATCCCGCCGCGGCGATCGATGCGGAGGACGGCGTACGGATCGACGGGGCGACTCCCGGACATCGAGTCGTCGTACGAGCGGAGCTGGAGCTGTGCGGCCAGGAGTGGTCGTGCACGGGCGAGTACGTCGCCGACGCATCCGGCGCGGTGGACACGGCCCATGACCCGAGCTCGGGTGGCGAGTACGAGGGCGTCGACGCGTTGGGCCTGTACTGGAGCGCGAGCGTCAGCGGCTTCTACGACTGGCCGCGCCTGACCCCGATGCGGGTCACCATGACCGCGTCCGCCGGAGACGAGGAGGCGCGCGCCGAGTGGTCACGTAGCTGGCTGCCCGCCGGTGCGTCGTACCGGGACGTCGACGCGGACGGTGTGGTCGGCCGGTTGTTCCTGCCGCCGGGGGCCGACGGCGTACCCGGTTTGGTCATTCTGTCCGGGTCGAACGGCGGTCTCGGCGGACCATCGGCTGCCGCGCTCCTCACCGGGCACGGGATCGCCACGCTGGCGCTCGCGCACTGGCGATACCCGGGAACGCCGGACCAGCTCCGCGACATCCCGATCGAGGTCGTCGGCAGAGGCTGTGACTGGCTACGCCGCCAGCATGGTGTCGCCGACCGGCGTCCGACCGTGCTGGGCATCTCACGCGGTGGCGAGCTCGCGCTGCTGGCAGGTGCGTACCTGGCCGACCACGTCGGCCACGTCGTCTCGGACGTCGGCAGCGGCGTGCCGTGGGGGGCCTGGGGTCCGGGCACGGACGTCAACGAGACAGCGTGGACGTTCCGAGGGGAGCCGGTCGAGCAGATGTACGAGGACGCCGGCGACCCGAACCGCTACGTCGACGACCCCGACTGGGTGGCGCGTACCGAGATCCCCGTCGAGCGGTGTTCGGGCCGGGTCCTGCTCCTCAGCGCGGACGACGACCAGGTGTGGCCGAGCACCCGGTTCAGCGAGATCGCCCGGCGGCGGGCTCTGCGGAACGGAGCCGGCGACCGGGTCGAGCACGTCGTACACCAGGGCGCCGGTCACGGGAGCGGCGCGCGGCCCGGGTACCCGATCCTCGAGGGAACGGTGCGCGAGCCGGACGGTGGTTCATTCTCGTTCGGCGGCACCCGGCTCGCCGACCAGGCAGCCCGTCGCGACTCCTGGCGTCGGCTGATCGAGCTGGTCCGGTCGTGAGACGCGTGCGCGTGTCAACAGCCGAGTCACCGCCCAGTGATCGCCCAGTGATCGCCCAGTGACCGCCCAGTGACCGCCCAGGCGAGGACGGGGTCACCGCATCGCGAGATCCGCAGCATCGCGTCGCTCGTAGGCCTTGTTCGCGATCCGCCACTCGCCGTCGGGACGGCGTACCAGTACGAACACGTCGGTGAAGTCCACGTCGCCGTGGTGGAGGGTCATCACGGCCGTGGCGACGGAGCCGCGCACGTCGAGGCACTCGATCCGGCGGCTGCGGGTTGCCTCGTCCGGCGCCGGACCCGAGAACACCCCGGCGAAGGCGTCGAGGTCCCAGGACGAGAAGCCCTCATCGCGGTAGCCCTCGATGTGGGCGGTCGGCAGGAAGGCCTCGGTGAGGTACGACGGGTCGCCGGTCGCGTGGGTGAGGGCATAGGCGTGCAGCGGACGCAGCACGGCCGGGTCCGGCACGACCTCGGGCGAGACGTCGAGTCGGGCATCCGCCAGCCAGGCGAGATCCTGAGTGGCCGCACCGACCATGCAGAGGTCCGACTCCGCGTCGACGGCGCCCTCGGCCAGCAGCGCGGAGACCGCGCTCGAGGCGTCGGAGGTCGTGTCGGTGGCGGTCGCCAGGAGCGCGAGGTCCTTCGCGAGTGCACCGGCCGCGAAGCTGGCCGTCGGCGGAGGCTCCTCGCCCGTGAGCGCGCCGCGACTCCCGTCGACCAGCCGTCCGAGCATCGTGCGGCCGAGTACGTCGAGGGCGGCGCTGCGCGGCAGGCCGAGGGCATCGGCGCGGGCCAGCGCTCGGCGTAGGGAGGCCACGGAGTCGCCGAGCACCCCGTTCGCGACCAGCTTCAGAGCCGCGGCCTCGGCGGCGCTCCCGAAGACCAGGACGTCTCCGAGCAGGTCCAGCACCGACTGCACCTCGGGTTGCGGCTTCCCAGCCGCCAGGATGGTCAGGCGGCCGTCCGCGACGGCGGGGGTCGAGCCCATCACGGGGGCATGGAGACAGGTGGCGCCGGTCGCGGTCACGAGGGCGTCGAGCTCGTCTGCCTCGTCGGGCGACACGGTCGTGGTGTTGACGACGGTCGTGTCATCGCCCAGTGCCTTCACGCACTGTGCGATCACCTCGCGACATGCGGGACCGTCGAACAGGCAGAGCAGCACCACGTCGGCGTCGGCGACCACGCCGCCGGGTGAGCCGCCGGCACTCCGAGTCCAGGTGCGGACGTCGTGGTGGGGGAGGAGGCGCTCGGCCATCGCCGAGCCCATGCGTCCCAGGCCGAGGACGGTCACGGAGGTCATGCCTCCAGCCTGGGCTCGGCAGAGACATGCGACAAGCGCAGATCATGCATGGCCATCATGCCGAGACGTCATGATGGGTCCATGGCCCTGACTCCGTGGAACGCGTTCGTCGAGGTGTGTCGCACCGGGTCGATGCGGGCAGCCGCGGAGGCGACCGGGTTCACCCAGCCCGGGCTCTCGCGTCAGGTGGCCGCGCTCGAACGGGAGGTCGGCGTACGTCTGCTGCACCGCGGCTCACGCGGGGTCACGCCGACGGACGCAGGCGCCGCTCTGCTGCCCCATGCCCGGCTCGTCGTCAGCGAGGCGAGGCGCGGGCGCGACGCGGCACGGGCCGCCACGGCGCGGCCGGCTTCCCTCGTGCTCGGTGCCGTCCCGTCGGCGACGGCGTCTCTCGTGCCGCGCGCCCTCGGCGCGCTCCGGGCGGCGGGAGGACCGGAGTGCACCGTCGTGTCCCGGCTGAGTGCGGAGCTGGCGCCGATGGTGGTGGGCCGCGAGCTGGACGCCGCCGTGGTCACCGACGCACCGCCGGGACTCCCGCGCGATGCCGAGCTCGTGTCGACGCACCTCGGTGACGACGAGGTGGTCGTGATGGCGAAGGTGAACCATCCGCTGGCCGGCGACGAGCGCGTCGACGCCCGCCGACTGGCCGACGAGACCTGGGTCGAGGACAACGTCGGGTCGGAGGTCATGCTCCGCCAGCTCGCGGCCCGCGCCGGGTTCGAGCCGCGGATCGCGATGGTCGCCGACGATCTGCTGACCAAGACCGGCCTCGTGGCGGCGGGCCTGGGCGTGGCGCTCGTGCCGGACCTGCTCCTCCCGTCGCTGCGCTCCGACCTGACCGTGATCCGCCTCAAGCGGCCGGTCCGCCGCGGCATCTACCTGATCAGCCGGAAGGACCGGGACGGGCTGGACGACCTGGTCGCCGCGCTGGCGCTCGACGGCTGATCAGCGCACCCGCTTGGTGAAGCGACGGCACGGTGAGACGAACGTCTCGCCGAGAGCGGTCACCTCGTAGTCGAGGTCGCCGTCGTCGGTCCAGCCCTGGCGGCGGTAGAACGCCTGCGCGCGGTCGTTGCCCCGCACGACGGCGAGCCACGCGACGTCGTGGCCGGCGGCGCCGATCTGTCGCTCGGCCTCGGTCAGCAGGGCCGCCGCGACTCCCGAGCCGCGGAACGGGCGGTCGACGTACACCTGCTCCGCCTCGTCGCCGGCGACCATGATGAAGCCGGCGATCTCGCCGTCGACCTCGGCCACCGTCGTCTCGTCGGTCTCGGCCACCCGGTGTGACACCCGGTCGTGGAACGCCTCGCGGGTACGCCGCTGGGTCAGGCCGTCCGGCACGTTCCCAGGGTGCGCGTCGTGCCAGCCGCGATGGAACAGGTCGGCGATCGTGTCGACGTCGTCGGTTGTTGCCGGACGCAGGATCGGTTCGGTCATGGCCCGAGCCTAGGATCCTCGACATGGACCCCTCCGAGCCCGAGACGGCCCACCAGGAAGGCATCGGGGAGCCGGACGGGCTGGAGCGGCTCTGGACGCCGTACCGGATGGCCTACATCCGCGGGGAGAACAAGCCGGCCGACGATACTGCGGGGGAGTGCCCGTTCTGCAAGATCGGCCGGGAGGACGACGACGAGCGCTACCTCGTCGTCCACCGCGGTGAGACGGCGTACGCCCTGCTCAACCTCTACCCGTACGCCGCCGGCCACCTCATGGTCTGCCCCTATCGGCACGTCGCGGACTACGTCGACACCACCGACGAGGAGGCGGCCGAGATCGCCGCGCTGACCAAGGCGGCCGTCCGGACTCTCCGCTCCGTCTCGCACGCTGAGGGCTTCAACCTCGGCATGAACCAAGGTGCCGCCGGAGGAGCGGGGATCGCCGGCCACCTGCACCAGCACGTCGTTCCGCGCTGGATC
Source organism: Nocardioides sp. (assembly GCA_035707985.1). GTDB lineage: Bacteria > Actinomycetota > Actinomycetes > Propionibacteriales > Nocardioidaceae > Nocardioides. The sequence continues at coordinate 14,735 of DASSTL010000063.1, forward strand.
GGCGACACCAACTTCATGCCGGTCATCGGCCACACGAAGGCGCTTCCCGAGCTGCTCCAGGACACGCGCCGGCTGCTGGCCGACGCGTGGTCGGCCACCTAGAACGGCACCTGCACGGAGAGCAGACCCTCGCCGGTGGCGCGACCCGACAGGACGCGGCAGAAGTCGACGGCGTCCATCTCGATCGCCTCGCCGTCGCTGCCGCGCGACCAGGTGCCGCCGGCGGGACCGGTCAGGGTGAGGTGGTACGCCGAGTCGTGGCGACGCGCCCACTCGGCGACCACGTCCGCCACGATCACGCCGTCGTGGTCGGCGGTCAGCACCGGATCCCGACCGGTCGCACGGGCGAGGTCCATCCGGTGCATCCACGGGTCGCGGGTGAGGATGGTGTCGGACAGGAACCCGATGGACCAGAACTCGTCCCGGCCGTTGACGTGCTGCGGTGCGGGGAACCGACGCCGGCGTACGAAGCCCGGGGTCAGGCGGCGCCCGCGGACCGCGCGCGGGCCGACCTTGCGGGCGCCGGCGACGACGTCGGCGGGTGACCAGGCGGCGCGCTCCGAGACCTGGAGTCCGGTCAGCGCGTCGAGCGGGTCGATCCCACGGACCGCCGAGTCGCTCGCGGCCGCGCGTTGCTGACGCCGCTGCTCGAGGGGGCTGGTCACCATCGCGGCCATCCCGACCATGTGGCAGCCCATCTTCCGCACGTCCCACGCCGGACAGTCGGTGGGCTTCGCCCAGTCGTCGTCGGACAACGCGGCGAGAGCGTCGGCCATCCGCCGGTACTCCTCGCCGGCCAGGCGCATGGCCGTGCGGTGGTCGAGCGCGGGTCGCACGAGGTCGTCGGTCTGCCGTGTCACGGTGGTCATCTCGGATCCTTCGCGGTGGTGGAGATGCGTGGCAGGCCGACTCCGTCGGCCCACATGTCGACGGCGCGGGGGAGCAGCCGGGAGAAGCGGTCGCCGCCCGGGTCGTTGGCGATCTGCTGGTCGACCAGGCCGGTGATGATGGCGAGCAGCAGGATGAAGTCGTCGGGGTCCTCGAGCCCGCGCTCGCGGACGATCTCGTGGCCGGCCTCGAGGATCCGCACGGCCGGCGCGTAGTTCTCGGGGCTGGGCTCGAAGTCGGGGATCAGCCGTTGGTTCATCAGCTGGTAGCGCACCGGGTCGGCAACCGCGAAGTCGAAGAAGGTCCGTGCGATGAGGTGGGCGCACTCGCGTAGGTCGTCGGAGAGGTGCGCCTCCTCGCGCTCCTTGACCTGCTCGTACGCCGACCAGGCCTCACCGAACATCGCGTCGTAGATCGCGTGCTTGGAGTCGAAGTGCGAGTACAGCGACGGGGCGCGCATGCCCACCCGCGCTGCGACGTCGCGCAGGGTCAGCCCGGTGAGTCCGGAGGCGCGTGCGACGTCCCAGGCGGCGTCCAGGATCTCGCGGCGGGTCTGGTCCCTCCTCCGCGTCTGCCTATCGACGTTAGGCATATCTAACATGATGAGGGAGCATGGACCCGCGACGGCGCCGTGTCAATCGGAATCTCCGAGGTCGCTACCCTGCTCACGCCATGCTCGAACGCTTCCGCCAGTTCTGGACCAACGTCTGGGCGCCGCTCGGCAACCTCCTGCTGCGGATGGGTGTGAGCCCCAACGCGGTGACGTTGGTCGGGACCCTCGGCGTCTGCGCCGGTGCCCTCGTCTTCTTCCCCCGAGGCTGGCTCCTGGCCGGCGTCCTCGTGATCACAGCGTTCGTGTTCAGCGACATGATCGACGGCTACATGGCGCGGACCAGCGGCCAGATCTCGTCGTTCGGGGCCTTCCTCGACTCGACGCTCGACCGGATCGGCGATGCCGCCATCTTCGGTGGCCTCGCGATGTACTACGTCGGGCCCGGTGACAGCGAGTGGCGCGCAGGACTGGCCATCTACTGCTTGACGATGGGCTCGGTGACGTCGTACGCGCGAGCCCGGGCGGAGTCGCTCGGGATGCAGGCGAAGGTCGGCATCGCCGAGCGCTCCGACCGCCTGGTCTCGATCCTGGTGATGACGGGACTGGCCGACCTGCTGCGGGTGCTCGGGGTCGGTGACGGGGCGATGTGGCTGATCCCGATCACGCTCTCGGTGCTCGCGGTGGCGAGCACGATCACGGTCGTGCAGCGCATCCTCGTCGTACGCCGCCAGGCCCTCGGTCTCACGCCTCCTCCCGAGTAGGTCTGAACGACCGGTCAGCCGTACGATCGGGGTATGGCAGCACCCAGCGAGCAGAGCACCACCGAGACCACCTCCACGACCGTCCCGACCCCCGACCAGGGCACCGGCACCACGCGCGTCAAGCGCGGCATGGCCGAGATGCTCAAGGGCGGCGTGATCATGGACGTCGTCACCCCCGAGCAGGCGAAGATCGCCGAGGACGCCGGGGCCGTCGCGGTGATGGCGCTCGAGCGTGTGCCCGCCGACATCCGCGCCCAGGGCGGCGTCTCGCGGATGAGCGACCCCGACATGATCGACGGCATCATCGAGGCGGTCTCGATCCCGGTGATGGCCAAGGCCCGCATCGGCCACTTCGCCGAGGCGCAGGTGCTGCAGAGCCTCGGCGTCGACTACATCGACGAGTCCGAGGTCCTCACGCCGGCCGACTACACCAACCACATCGACAAGTGGCAGTTCACCGTGCCCTTCGTCTGCGGCGCGACCAACCTGGGTGAGGCCCTGCGTCGGATCACCGAGGGTGCGGCCATGATCCGCTCCAAGGGCGAGGCGGGCACCGGCGACGTGTCCAACGCCGTGACCCACATGCGCGCGATCGGCGGCGAGCTGCGCCGGCTCCACGGCCTCAGCGAGGACGAGCTGTACGTCGCGGCGAAGGAGCTCCAGGCGCCGTACGACCTGGTGAAGGAGGTCGCGGCCGCCGGCAAGCTGCCGGTCGTCCTGTTCACCGCCGGTGGGATCGCCACTCCGGCGGACGCCGCGATGATGATGCAGCTCGGGGCCGAGGGAGTGTTCGTCGGATCGGGCATCTTCAAGTCCGGCAACCCGGCGCAGCGCGCCGAGGCGATCGTCAAGGCCACCACGTTCTACGACGACCCCGACGTCGTCGCGAAGGTGAGCCGGGGGCTCGGCGAGGCGATGGTCGGCATCAACGTCGACGAGATCCCGCAGCCGCACCGGCTCGCCGAGCGCGGCTGGTAGGCAGCGAGCGGACCGGGGCGGCGACGAACGGTCGCGGTTCGTGGTCCTTTGTGGCCATGTGACGGCGCTTCGGCCACGGTCGCGGCGTCGGGCACGTTTACTCGACGGGTCGTCTCCTGTCGAAAGGCCGTCTCGTGCTCTCTCGGATCGCTCGGCTCGTCGCGCTCGCGCTGCCGCTCCTGCTCGCGTGCGTGCTCGTCGTCGCCGGCGACTGGCGCATCCACGACGGCCGCGTCGAGCGGGTGAGCCAGACGACCGTGCCTGCGGCGGCGCCGGTCGTGGCGCAGCCGACGGGCACCGCGGACCAGACGACCTTCGTGCACCATCTGAGCCCGTCCATACCCTGGCCGGCCTGGGTGGGTCTCGTCGTGCTGTGCATCCTCCCCGCCGTCGCGTCCCTGGTCGCCTGGTCAGGTTCACGGCGGGGCCGCGAGTCGGTGTTCCGCAGCCGGGGCTGACGCCGCCTCCGAGCGCGGGTGTGTCTGCCCTGCGCCCTAGCATGGATGCGTGGGGACCAGCCGTACGCCGTCCGTCGGCGTCTTCGCACTCCAAGGTGACGTCCGCGAGCACCTGCGGGTGCTGACGTCGCTCGGCGCCCGTGCGATCGGCGTACGCCGGCTCGCCGAGCTCGAGGAGTGCGACGGCCTGGTGATCCCCGGCGGCGAGTCGACGACGATGTTCAAGCTTGCGCGCACCTTCGACCTCTTCGAACCGATCCGGCAGGCGATCAAGGAGGGGCTGCCGGTGTTCGGGACCTGCGCGGGGATGATCATGCTCGCGGACCGGATCGAGGACGGCACCCCCGACCAGGAGACCCTCGGCGGCCTCGACATCACCGTGCGCCGCAACGCCTTCGGGCGGCAGGTGGACTCCTTCGAGGGCGACCTCGACTTCGCCGGTGTCGACAGTCCCGTGCACGCGGTGTTCATCCGGGCGCCGTGGGTCGAGGACGTGGGCGCCGGGGTCGACGTGCTCGCCCGGGTCGGCGGTGGTCCGGCCGCCGGTAGGATCGTGGCGGTCCGCCAGGGTTCGCTGATGGCGACCTCCTTCCACCCGGAGGTGGACGGTGACGATCGCGTCCACCGTCTGTTCCTGGACCTGATCGACTCACGCATCGGAGCGAGGTAGCACCACCATGTCCGGCCACTCGAAATGGGCGACCACCAAGCACAAGAAGGCCGTCATCGACGCCCGCCGCGGGAAGATGTTCGCCAAGCTGATCAAGAACATCGAGGTCGCGGCCAAGATGGGCGGGGGTGACCCCGCGGGCAACCCGACGCTCTACGACGCGATCCAGAAGGCCAAGAAGTCCTCGGTCCCCAACGACAACATCGACCGCGCGGTCAAGCGTGGCTCGGGCGCCGAGGCCGGCGGCGCGTCGTACGACACGATCATGTACGAGGTCTACGGCCCCCAGGGTGTGGCCTTCCTCGTGGAGTGCCTGACCGACAACCGCAACCGTGCGGCGATGGAGGTCCGCACGGCGGTGACCCGCAACGGCGGCACCATGGCCGACCCCAACTCCGTCTCGCGGCTGTTCAACCGCAAGGGCGTCGTGATCGTGCCCAAGGTGCAGGAGGGGCGCGAGGTCGACGAGGACGCCGTGCTGGAGGCGGCGCTCGACGCCGGCGTGGAGGAGGTCAACGACCTCGACGACTCGTTCGAGGTCGTCTCCGAGGCGACCGACGTGGTCGCGGTGCGCACGGCTCTGCAGGAGGCCGCCATCGACTACGACTCCGCCGAGGTGCAGTTCGTGGCGAGCATGGACGTCCCCGTCGACGCCGACACCGCAGGCAAGGTCTTCCGCCTCGTCGACGCGCTCGAGGACCTCGACGACGTGCAGAACGTCTTCACCAACGTCGACGTGCCCGACGAGGTCATGGCGACCCTGGACGCGTGAGCGAGGACGGTCGGGCGAACGAAGTTCGCACGACCACCGCAGCGAACGCCGCAGCGAGCTTGCTCGCAAGGCGCAACCGCAGCGTGTCGTCCACCGGTCTGGGACGTCCTGCGGGATAGCGTGACGTGCGAACAGGTGTTCGGACGAAAGGCGAGCCATGCGCGTGCTGGGGATCGACCCCGGGCTGACCCGCTGCGGCATGGGCGTGGTCGAGGGCGAGATGGGGCGGGCGCTGCGCCTCGTCGACGTCAACGTCCTACGGACCTCCGCCGACGAGCACGTCTCACAACGGCTCGTGCACATCGAGCGCGGGATCGAGGCCTGGCTCGACGAGCACCGGCCCGACGCCGTCGCGATCGAGCGCGTCTTCGCGCGCTCCGACTCGAGCACCGTCATGGGCACCGCCCAGGCCAGCGGCATCGCGATGGTGGCCGCGGCGCGGCGGGGGCTCCCGATCGCGCTGCACACGCCCTCGGAGGTGAAGGCGGCAGTCTCGGGCAGTGGGCGCGCTGACAAGGCGCAGGTCGGGGCGATGGTGACCCGGATCCTGCGGCTCGAGGCCCCACCCAGGCCGGCCGACGCGGCGGATGCGCTGGCCCTCGCGATCACCCACATCTGGCGCGGCGCTGCTCAGGCTCGCATCGACGCCGCCGTCGCGGCTGCGGGGCGGTCGCGGTGATCGCCTTCGTCCGCGGTGAGGTCGCGGCGGTCACGCTCACCAGCGCCGTGGTGGAGGTCGGTGGCGTCGGCCTCGAGCTGATGTGCACACCCAACACGCTGGCCACGCTGCGTACCGGCCAGACCGCGACGCTGCCGACCTCGATGGTGGTGCGCGAGGACTCGCTGACGCTGTTCGGCTTCGCCGACGAGGACGAGAAGCAGGTCTTCGAGCTGGTGCAGACCGCAAGCGGTGTCGGACCCAAGCTGGCGCAGGCCATGCTGGCCGTGCTCACGCCCGACGCCGTACGCCGCGCCGTTGCGGGCGACGACGTCCGCACGCTGACGAGCGTGCCGGGCATCGGGCAGAAGGGCGCCCAGCGGATCATCCTCGAGCTCAAGGACCGGCTCGGCGTGCCGGCGGCCGCGTCCGGTGGCGGCGTACCCACGCTGGTCGAGCCGTGGCGCGACCAGGTGCAGCAGGGCCTCGTCGGTCTCGGCTGGTCGGCCAAGGACGCCGACAAAGCGGTCGAAGCCGTGGCCGACCAGGCCGGCGACCAGCCCGACGTCGCGGCGCTGCTGCGCGCCGCACTCCGCACCTTGAGCAGGGCGTGAGCCGATGAGTGGCGACGAGCCGGTCCCCGACGCCCTGAGCGCGCACGAGGACGCCTACCTCGCCTCGCTGACCACGGCCGAGGCCGAGGGTGACGAGCGTGCGGTCGAGGCGGCGCTCCGTCCGCGCACCCTGGACGAGGTGATCGGGCAGCAGCGCGTGCGCGACCAGCTCGGGCTCGTGCTCGAGGCGGCCCGTCGCCGCGGACGGGCCCCCGACCACGTGCTGCTCAGCGGTCCGCCGGGACTCGGCAAGACCACGCTGGCCATGATCATCGCCACCGAGATGACGGCGCCACTGCGCCTGACCAGCGGGCCCGCGATCACCCACGCGGGTGACCTGGCTGCGATCCTCTCGGGTCTCAACGACGGCGACGTGCTGTTCGTCGACGAGCTGCACCGCATGTCGCGGCCGGCCGAGGAGATGCTCTACCTCGCGATGGAGGACTTCCGGGTCGACGTCGTCATCGGCAAGGGGCCGGGCGCGACGGCCATCCCGCTGGAGATCCCGCCGTTCACGCTCGTCGGCGCCACGACGCGGGCGGGGCTGCTGCCCGGCCCGCTGCGTGACCGGTTCGGCTTCACCGCGCAGCTGGAGTTCTACGAGCCCGACGAGCTCGACACGATCATCCGTCGCTCGGCCGGGCTCCTGGGCGTCGAGGCCGACGACGGGGGCACGGCCGAGATCGCCTCGCGCTCGCGCGGCACACCCCGGATCGCCAACCGGCTGCTGCGCCGCGTGCGTGACTACGCCCAGGTGCGCGCCGACGGCGTGGTGACCCGTGAGGTCGCCCACCGCGCCCTCGACCTCTACGAGGTGGACTCGCTCGGGCTCGACCGGCTCGACCGCGCCGTCCTCGACTCGCTGTGCCGACGGTTCGGTGGCGGTCCCGTCGGCATCTCGACGCTCGCGGTGGCCGTGGGGGAGGAGCGCGAGACGGTCGAGGAGGTCGCCGAGCCCTTCCTGGTCCGCAACGGCTTCCTGGCCCGTACGCCGCGGGGCCGGGTTGCCACGCGGGCGGCCTGGGAGCACCTCGGCCTGACCCCGCCGCCGCCGGAGCCGGGAGACATCACGCTCTTCGACGCCTGAGCGTGACCGGCGCGCCTGGATGGTGGTCCGAACCACACCCCCGGTTACACTTCACCCTCGGTCGGCCGGGCGCCTTGTGCTGCGACGGCCCGCCAGTGGCGCACCGCCGACAGCCCCCCAGACACCCAGTGAAGGACAGTCGTGGACAACCTGCTGCCGGTCCTCCCGTTCGTGGGGATCGCCCTGTTGTTCTGGCTGCTCTTCCTGCGACCCGCTCAGCGGCGCCAGCAGGCGATGGGCCGGATGCAGAGCAGCCTGGGCGTCGGCGACGAGATCATGCTGACGTCGGGGATCATCGGGGTCATCCGGTCGTTGGACCAGGAGACGGTGCAGATCGAGGTGTCCGAGGGCGTGAGCCTGCGCGTCGTACGCGCGGCCATCGGCCAGGTCCGGACGCCTGCGGCTCGGGACGAGAACACGGGGCCCACGGCGGACACAGCCGTGGAGCCGGAGGAGAAGTAGGTAGATGGCACGCACCAAGGCTCGCCCCGGACGCACCGTGGCGGTGTTCTTCATCATGCTGGCGCTCGCCTACGGGCTCGTCGCGCTGGCCGGCACCTGGAAGCCGGCCCTCGGGCTCGACCTCCGGGGTGGCACGCAGATCCAGCTGACCGCCAAGGGCAGCAACATCAGCAAGGACCAGCTCGACGAGGCCGCCAACATCATCGACGAGCGCGTCAACGGCTCGGGTGTCACCGAGGCGGAGGTGACGACGCAGGGCAACAACATGATCGTCGTCCAGGTTCCGGGCAGCTCGAAGAACCTGATCGAGACGGTCACCCGCCAGGCCGAGCTGCGGTTCCGGCTCGTCGCCCAGGTCGGCCAGACCACGCCGACGACCCCCCTCCCGTCCGACAGCCCGTCCGCCAGCCCGACGCAGGAGCCCGGGGTCGGCGTCACGGTCCCGCCCTCCACGTCGCCGACCACCAAGTCCAGCGACAAGCCGAAGGACAAGGCCACCGGATCGTCGCAGGGAAGCGGGAACAACCGCACGCCTGCGCTCGTGGGGAAGGCGAAGCACGAGCCCAAGAAGGACAAGAACAAGAAGGGCGACAAGAACCAGCCGAGCGCCTCGGCGAGCGCCAGCCCGACCGCCGCGCCCACGTCGACCGCGGACGTCGACTACACCGAGGCCAACAAGAAGGCCTTCTCCGACGCGCTCACCTGGATGACCAACCCCGACCCGCAGTCGGTCGCGGTCTACAACGCCTACACGTGCCCTCCCCCCGGGTCGAACGAGCGTGTCATCGACGACCCGAAGATCCCGATCGTGACCTGTGACGACCAGGGTCAGAAGTACCTCCTGTCCCCGGCCCAGATCGAGGGCACCGAGATCTCGTCCGCGTCGGCGATCGCCCCGGGCAGCGTGCAGGGACAGGTCAAGTGGACCGTCCAGCTCAAGCTCAAGAAGAAGGGTGCCGACGAGCAGCTCCGGCTGTCGCAGGCCATGGTCGGCGACCAGAGCAAGCTGACCGCGATCGTGCTCGACGGCAAGGTCGTCACCGCGACGTACTTCTCCAGCGTCATCCCCGACGGCACCTCGCAGATCGAGGGCAACTTCACCGAGGCGGAGGCGAAGAGCCTGGCCACGAGCCTGAAGTACGGCTCGCTGCCGATCGCCTTCGACCCCGACAAGACGACCAGCCAGACGATCGGGCCGTCGCTCGCGGGTGACCAGCTGTCCGCCGGCATCACCGCAGGCATCGCCGGACTCGTGCTGGTGATGATCTACTGCCTGCTCTACTACCGCGGCCTCGGGTTGGTGGTGATCGCGTCGCTCTTCGTCGCGGCCGCCACGACGTACGCCGTGGTGCTGCTGCTGGCGAAGAGCGCCGGGTTCACCCTCACCCTGCCGGGCATCGCCGGCCTGATCGTGGCGGTCGGCATCACCGCGGACTCGTTCATCGTGTTCTTCGAACGCATCCGTGACGAGATGAGGTCCGGCAAGTCCATGCGGGTTGCGGTCGAGGCAGGGTGGGTGCGCGCCCGGAGCACCTGCGTCGCGGCCGATGCGGTGTCGATCCTCGCGGCGGTCGTCCTCTACATCTTCGCCGCCGGCGTGGTGAAGGGCTTCGCGTTCGCGCTGGGTGTCTCGACCCTGATCGACCTGGCCGTGTTCTTCTGGTTCACCCACCCGATGGTGTCCTGGCTGGCTCGCTTCCCGTTCTTCAACAAGGGCCACAAGCTCTCCGGCCTCGACCCGGAGAACCTCGGCATCGATCGCATCCCGGCAGGAGGGAGGGCCTGATGGGCAAGTTCAGCAGGCTCGGCAACGACCTCTACGAGGGACGCACGTCGATCGACTTCGTCGGCAAGCGCTGGCTGTGGTACGCGCTGTCGGGCGTGATCATCGTGCTGGCTGCCTCCGGGCTGATCTTCAAGGGCCTCAACCTCGGCATCGAGTTCGAGGGCGGCGACCAGTACACCGTCACGGTCCCGGCGGCCAAGGCCACCCAGCCGAACGTCGACAAGTTGCGCGAGGCCATCGCGGCGACCAACATCCCCGCGGCCGACAACCCCGTGGTGACCACGTCCGGCAACCAGGCGCACCGGTCCTTCCTGGTCAGCACCGAGTCGCTGTCGGACAACGAGACCCGCACGGTCACCGGGGTGATCTCCAGGACGCTCGACCTCTCGAACCCCAAGAAGTCCATCTCGAGCGAGGAGATCGGGCCCAGCTGGGGCGCCCAGGTCGCCAACCGGGCGGCCACCGGCCTGGTGGTCTTCATCGTGCTGGTGATCCTGGCGATGTGGGCCTACTTCCGGGAGTG
>DASSTL010000064.1:0-2592 GCA_035707985.1 Nocardioides sp.
GCCCGGTCGCGATGGCGCCACGGATAGGCGACGACGATCACGTGCGGGTCGCTGGTCGGCCGCACCCGCACCGCCAGACGCACCGTCCCCGACTCGTGCGCGATCGCCCGCACCAGCCGCGCGACCGCCCGCAGTGCGAACCGCTGCCGGAACCCCGTGTCCGGCTCCCCCGGCCGCGCCGCCTCCAGCCCGATCCGGCGAGCCAGCCGCTCCGCCGTACTCGTCGGCGCCGACGCGAGCCCGGTGATGTCGACGGTCAACTTGATGGCTGCCCGTGGGAAGTACAGGTTCGGCCCCTCCAGGACCCGCAGCTCGATCAGCGACGTCACGCGCGCACGCTACCGAAACCCCCGCGACCTCCCCGAGCGGTGAACCAGCCACATTCCTCCGCCCGACAATGTGGCTCCAACACCGCCCCGCACTCCGGCCCCGGGCAGCCGGTGAACCACCCACATTCCCCCGCCCGAAAAAGTGGCTCCAACACCGCCCCACACTCCGGCCCCAGGCAGCCGGTGAACCACCCACATTCCTACGCCGGAAAATGTGGCTAGCTCACCGACCGGAACCTGCGGCGCGGTACGACGTCGGCCAGTCGGGCGAACAGCAGGTCCCAGGTCGTGCCGAAGTCCGGCGGCGGGCCGTCATAGCCGCCCTCGGCCAGACCCTGATGGATGCGGCGAACCAATGAGCGGGGCGTTCGCATCAGCTCCTTGGTCGCCTGGAGATACCGGACGCTGTGCCGACGGTAGAGCTCGTAACGGTCGATGTCCGAGACGTACTGACCGCGATCGAGCTGGTGCTGCTCACCCTCGTACTCCACGGCGAAGCGGTACGCCGGGTACCAGAGGTCACCGTGCACGGTGACCTCCCCGAGCTCGATCGCGCCGTTGGGGTCAGGGCCCGGCAGGCCGGCGAACGCGCACATGCCCCTGATCTTCGACTCGGGCAACGAGCGAGCGTCGGGCGCGAGGTGCTCGAGGACCCACGCCACTCCCGGGGCGCCGTCGCGCCACTCCTCGGCCAGCACGAAGGCACGCAGGTCGTCCGGGTCGACGTGCCCGCGGTGGATCAGCCAGTCGCCCACCGCGATGACCTCGAGAGTCGTCGCACGGTGGGCGTACGCCACGAAGGCGGCCGCCGGCGTCACGCCCACGTCGTCGATCGGCGGGAGCTTCACGGTCCGATGCAGGAAGACGCCGTCCAGCGCGAGGTGCAGGTCGCCCTGAACGACGAACCTCAACGGGGAGCGAGACCCGATGTCGAGGCCCAGCACCTGCAGCCTGGTCACCCCGGTCGGGTACGCGTGACCGGGCAGCGCGAGCCGCGCGGCGGCCAGGTGGTCGTCGAAGGTCATCTCGAGGTCACGATGGCGGTACACACCCTGGTGGATGCGAACGAAGCGAGCGCCCTCCAGCACCCGCGGCGTGATCCCAGCGGCCAGCGCCTCGGACCGATGGAACGGACGCCGGAGCAGGTCGTCGGGGATCGATCTCATGAAACCGAGTCCACCCTGGATCCAGGTCGCCTCGCTCGACGAGCGCGGGTGTCTGTGGACAGGAGCGGCAGGCGGGAGGCTGTCGGTGACTCAGCCATATTTCGCGGCTGCAGAATGTGGCTGGCTCACCGCCCGGGAGGCCCTGGCAGACCGCCCCGGGAGGCCTTGGCAGGCCGGGAAGAAGCTGTCAGGCGCCCATGGCGTGGTAGCCGCCGTCGACGTGGACGATCTCGCCCGTGGTCGCCGGGAACAGGTCGGACAGCAGGGCGCAGACGGCCCGCGCCGTCGGCTCGAGGTCGGTCTCCACCCAGCCGAGCGGGGCGCGGTCGCTCCACATCGACTCGAGGCTCTCGAAGCCGGGGATCGCCTTGGCTGCCAGGCTCTTCAGCGGACCGGCGCTCACCAGGTTGCAGCGGATGCCCTGCGGGCCGAGGTCGCGGGCCAGGTAGCGAGAGGTCGACTCGAGGGCCGCCTTGGCGACCCCCATCCAGTCGTACGCCGGCCACGCGATGGTGGCGTCGAACGTCAGCCCGACGACCGCCGAGCCTTCTCCCATCAGAGGGCGGCACGCCATCGTCAGCGCCTTGAGGGAGTACGCCGAGACCTGGAGCGCCTGCGCGACGTCCGGCCACGGGCCGTCGAGGAACTTCCCGCCCAGGATCGTCTCGGGGTTGCCGAAGGCGATGGAGTGGACGACGCCGTCGAGTCCGTCGACGTGCTCACGCACCGCGTCCGGCAGCCCCGCGAGGTGGTCGTCGTCGGTCACGTCCAGCTCGAGGACCGGTGGCTCGGTGGGCAACCGCTTGGCGATGCGTCGCGTGATGCCCAGGGCGCGCCCGAAGTTGGAGATCAACACCGTGGCGCCCTGCTCCTGTGCGAACCTCGCCGTCGCGAAGCCGATCGAGGAGTCCATGGTCACGCCCGCGACCAGGATCCGCTTGCCGTCGAGGATGCCCATGTGTCTCCCTTGTCGATGTCCGAGATCAGTGGCCCATGCCGAGGCCGCCGTCGACCGGGATGACCGCCCCGGAGACGTACGCACCACCCGGCGACGCCAGCCAGGTGACCGCCGAGGCGACCTCCTCGACGGTGCCGTA
>DASSTL010000065.1:0-2981 GCA_035707985.1 Nocardioides sp.
GGGCCGATCTCCTCGACCTCGAGACCGAAGTGGCGCTGGAAGGCCGCGACTCTCCGGTACTCGTGCAGCCGGTCCTCGTCCGCCGCCGCCTCGATCAGCCCGACCGGCTTGAACCCGGTCGACACCCCGGTCTCGGCCTCGAGCCGGGCGTACAGGTCGCGGCTGTACAGCCGGATGCCCGTGCTCGTCTCCGACGTCGACCCGAAGCAGGTCATCAGCCCCGCGGCGTGCCACGTCGTACCGCTGGTCAGCCGATCTCGCTCCAGCACGACGACGTCGGTCCACCCCTCGTGGGCGAGGTGGTAGGCGATGGAGCACCCGATCACGCCGCCCCCGATGACGACGACCCGGGCCCGCTCCGGCAGTGCAGAAGACGGTGCAGTCGGGGTCACCGGCACAACCTATCCGGCGGATTCGGAGGTCGTTCGCGGAGTCCCTCGGTCGGGAAAACGCGGACGTATCGGGTGGGCACCCGGGCGTGTCGGTCGATTCTTCCGCGTTTTCTCCGACCGTCAGCCCCGCCACCCGCCGTACGCCGTGAGCAAACCGTTTCGCGCGGGGGAGGGACGCCACCTACCCTGGAGTGCGTATGACGAACGCACGCGACTTCTCCCTCGACGCCGAGCTGGCGCAGACCAGCGGGTGGGACGAGGACGACTTCTCAGACCCGGCCGACACCGATGAGACGGACGACGGCTGGGAGTCCGGCTACGCCGAGGACGACGGGGACGGCGAAGACGGCGACGAGTACGCCGACGACGACCCCGAGCTGACGACCGGCGAGCAGGACCTCGCCGAGCGGTATGCGCTGCGCCGCGTGGCGGGGCTCAGCACCGAGCTCGAGGACATCAGCGAGGTCGAGTACCGCCAGCTCCGGCTGGAGCGGGTCGTCCTGGTCGGCGTGTGGACCGACGGCAGCGTCGAGGACGCCGAGAACTCCATGGCCGAGCTCGCCGCCCTGGCCGAGACGGCAGGCTCGGAGGTGCTCGACGCGATCTACCAGCGCCGCGAGAAACCCGACCCCGCGACGTTCATCGGCCGCGGCAAGGTCGAGGGCATCGCCGAGATCGTGCGCAGCACCGGCGCCGACACCGTGATCTGCGACGGCGAGCTCGCGCCCAGCCAGCTGCGCAACCTGGAGGACCGGATCAAGGTCAAGGTCGTCGACCGCACCGCGCTGATCCTCGACATCTTCGCCCAGCACGCGAAGAGCAAGGAGGGGCAGGCACAGGTCGAGCTGGCCCAGCTCAACTACATGAAGCAGCGCCTCCGTGGCTGGGGTGGCAACCTCTCCCGCCAGGTCGGCGGGCGCGCGGCCGGTGGCGTCGGCATCGGCGGCCGCGGCCCGGGTGAGACCAAGATCGAGACCGACCGGCGCCGCATCAACACCAAAATCGCCCGGCTCCGCCGCGAGCTCACCCACATGAAGGGCACCCGCGACACCAAGCGTCAGGAGCGCCGGCGCCGCCACATCCCGAGCGTCGCGATCGCCGGCTACACCAACGCCGGCAAGTCCAGCCTGCTCAACCGGCTCACCGGCGCCGGGGTGCTCGTCGAGGACGCGCTCTTCGCGACCCTCGACCCGACCACCCGGCGTACGACGACGGGCGACGGCCGCGTGTACACCATGAGCGACACCGTCGGCTTCGTCCGCCACCTGCCACACCAGCTGGTCGAGGCCTTCCGCTCCACGCTGGAGGAGGTCGCCGACTCCGACCTCGTCCTCCACGTCGTCGACGGCTCCCACCCCGACCCCGAGGGCCAGATCGCGGCTGTGCGCGAGGTGTTCGCCGAGATCGGCGCCGACAAGGTCCCCGAGATCATCGTCGTGAACAAGTCCGATGCCGCCGACCCGCTCGTGCTCGCGCGGCTCCAGCAGCGCGAGCCGCATGCCGTCGTCGTCAGCGCCAGGACCGGCGAGGGCATCGACACCGTGCTGGCGCTGGTCGAGGCCGACCTGCCCCGGCCGGGCGTCGCGTTCGAGGCGTTGGTGCCCTATGCCCGCGGCGACCTGCTCGACCGGCTCCACCAGCACGGCGAGATCGAGTCGCTCGAGCACACCGGCGACGGCACCGTCGTGCGAGGTCGTGCCCACGCCGACCTCGCGGGCGAGCTCGCGGCCTATCCCGTCTGACCGCGCGGGCCTACGCTCGACGCGTGCTGAGCACGCTGACGCTGAGGGACGGCCGTACCCTGGAGTACGCCGACCTCGGCGGCCCGGCCGGACGACCGGTCGTCTTCTTCCACGGGACGCCGGGCACCGCCGGCATGGCCGGAGTCATCGCCGAGGAAGTCCGCCGCCACGGCATCCGGCTCGTCGCCGTGAGCCGACCCGGGTACGGCGCGTCCACGACCACGCCTCCGGGCATCACCTCCGTGGCCCGCGACGCCCTCGAGCTGGCCGACCAGCTCGGGCTCGAGAGCTTCGTGGCCATGGGCGGCTCCGGCGGGGGACCCTACGCCCTCGCGCTCGGTGCGCTCGCCCCCGACCGGGTCTCGAGTGTCGCCGTCCTCGGTGGTCCCGGTGACCACCGCGAGGTGCACCCGGAGGATCTCGACGAGTCGGACCTGAAGGCGATCGAGCTGTTGGCGGCCGGCGACTCCGACGGGGCCAGGACGGTCCTGGAGGAGTGGACCGACCGCTTCTTCGGGCCGCTGCGCGGGATGTCGGACGAGGAGTTCCACGCCGAGCTCCAGAAGACCCGCCCGTCCGGCCCGAACTGGTTCGACGAGCACCCCGACCGGGTGCCGGCGTTCGAGGCCGACTTCCACCGTGCGATCGCGACGTTCGACGGGTTCGTCCGCGACAACCTCTCCTGGCTGGGCGACTGGGACTTCGACCTGAGCGCCGTCACGGTGCCGGTCCGGCTCGTGCACGGCGCCGACGACCGGATGGTCCCGGCGGCGCACGGGCAGTGGCTGCACGAGCGGCTCCCCGACAGCGAGGTGCACGTCGTACCCGGCGGCCACGGTCACGCCAC
>DASSTL010000066.1:0-35149 GCA_035707985.1 Nocardioides sp.
GACCAGGGTCACCTCGGCACCGCGAGCGGCCGCGGTGCGCGCAAGCGCATAGCCCTGCAGCCCCGAGGACCGGTTGCCGATGAACCGCACCGGGTCGAGGTACTCGCGAGTGCCGCCCGCGGAGACGACCACGTGCCGGCCGGCCAGGTCCGGCACCGGCGCGGAGCCGCGCTCCAGCACGTCGCGGGCCAGCTCGAAGATCTCCTCGGGGTCGGGCAGCCGCCCCTTGCCGGTGTCGGGCCCGGTCAGCCGGCCCTCGGCCGGCTCCAGCACCACCACGCCGCGCTCGCGCAGGGTGGCGACGTTGGTCCGGGTGGCGGCGTGCTCCCACATCTCGGTGTGCATCGCCGGCGCGAGCACGACCGGACAGCGCGCGGTCAGCAGCGTGCTCGTCAGCAGGTCGTCGGCGAGGCCGTGCGCTGCCCTGGCGAGCAGGTCCGCGGTGGCCGGCGCGACCACCACCAGGTCGGCGTGCTGGCCGATCCGGACGTGCGGCACCTGGTGCACGTCGTCCCAGACCTCGGTGCGCACCGGACGGCCGGACAGCGCCGCCCAGGTGGGCTCCCCGACGAACCGCAGCGCGGCCGCGGTCGGCACGACGGTGACGTCGTGCCCGGACTCGGTGAACAGGCGCAGCAGCTCGCAGGCCTTGTACGCCGCGATGCCGCCGGCCACGCCGAGGACGACGTGCGGCCGCGGCTGGCCCTCGGTGCCCACCGGGCTCGCTGAACCACTCACCGCACCATTGTGGCGGGATCGGCGCGGTCGCGCACCGGACCCGTGACCCGGGTCACGCCACGCGGTGTGGCCCCGCCGTCACGCAGCGGCCGCTGCCGGGCTCACTCGGTGAAGTCGGCGGCCTGCGGCGGGGTGGCGGCCTGCTTGGCGGCCTGCTCGGCGGCGAGCTCCTCCGGGTCGACCTCCTCGCAGGTGAGCAGGTCCTCGCTGATCTCGCGCAGCGCGATCGACAGCGGCTTCTCCTGGACGTGGGTCTCGACGAGCGGGCCGACGTACTCCAGAAGGCCCTCGCCGAGCTGGGAGTAGTAGGCGTTGATCTGCCGGGCACGCTTGGCGCTGTAGAGGACCAGCTTGTACTTGCTGTCCGTCTTGGTCAGCAGGTCGTCGATCGAGGGGTTGGTCACGCCCTCGGCGGCGGGAGTGGGGGCAGACACGCGGCAGCTCCACGGGAAGTCGGGTTCAGGATCGGCCCAGGTGGCCGACCATCAAGGCTACCAACTCCTCCGCGGCATCGTGAATTTCGGTGTTCACGATGGTGACGTCGAACTCCGACTCCGCCGCCAGCTCGACGCGGGCCGTCGCCAGCCGTCGGTCACGCTCCGCCTCGTCCTCGGTGCCGCGGCCCTCGAGCCGGCGCACCAGCTCCTCCCACGAGGGTGGGGCGAGGAACACCATGAACGCCTCCGGCATCGCCTCGTGCACCTGGCGTGCCCCCTGTAGGTCGATCTCCAGCAGCGCGAGCCGGCCGGCGGCGAGTGCCTCCTCGACCGGCGCGCGCGGTGTCCCGTAGCGCGCCGCGCCGTGGACGACGGCCCACTCGAGGAACTCGTCGTCGGCGATCATCCGGTCGAACTCCGCCTCGGAGACGAACCAGTAGTGCACGCCGTTCTGCTCGCCAGGACGTGGCGCCCGGGTCGTGGCAGAGACCGAGATCCAGACCTCGGGATGGTGCTCGCGGATGTCGGCTGACACCGAGCCCTTGCCGACGGCAGTGGGACCCGCCAGGACGGTCAGCCGGGAGCGACCGGTCGTCGCGGAGCCGGTCTCGAGGGAGCCGCCGGACTCGAGGGAGGGATCGCTCACTCGCCGGGCGCGAACTCGCGCTCGAGCGCCGCGACCTGCTTGGCACCGAGGCCACGCACCCGACGGCTCTCGGCGATGCCGATCCGCTCCATGAGCTGCTTGGCACGCACCTTGCCGACGCCGGGCATCGAGCAGAGCAGGTCGACGACCCGCATCTTGCCGATGACCTCGTTCTTCTGGCCCTCGTGCAACACGTCCGAGATCGAGGCTCCGGAGTTCTTGAGGCGGTTCTTCACCTCGGCGCGCTCCCGACGCGACGCTGCGGCCTTGTCGAGCGCCGCCTGGCGCTGCTCCGGAGTGAGCGGTGGAAGGGCCAAAGCACATCCTTTGTCCAACGGCGTCCGACGGGGGAGGTCGGCAGGCCGACAATAGTCAGCAACGTCGAGGGGCGGCAACGTGACCCGTCCCCGGCCACGCCCTCACAGCTCGAGCGGGGTGTGACAGACGTCGAGCACCTCCTGCTGAACGGAGGCCAGCGCCTCCTGGGTGTCGGTGGCCGCCAGACGTGCTGCGGCGCGCCGGATCGCCTCCCGGTCCTGGTCGTCGAGACCGGCGGGCGGATGCCTCGGGTCGTACGTCGCGGGGTCGACGTGCGCGTCGGTGAGCGCGTCGGCGAGGTCCTCGAGCCGGGTCATGACGACGTCCCAGTCGTCGGCGACGTCGTCGGGTGCATGGTCGCGCAGGTCGCGGAAGATCGGCAGCGCCGTGATCAGTCCCGCCCGGTCGTCACCGCCGGCGATCGTGCCGAGCTCGGACTGGTGGTCCCGCACCACGTCGCAGTAGCTCTGGCCGCGACCACAACCTGCGACCACCGGCAGCAGCGCGACGGCCATCGTGGCGGCGGCCACGGTCTGCCTCGTGGGTGGCCTCACGCGGCCAGCCGGCGCAGGTCGTCGTTGAGCCGGTCGGCGGCGGACGCGAGCCCATCGGGCCCTTGGCGCAGCAGCTCGCGCGAGGTGCTGGGCAGGACGTGCCCGACCGCCCGGCCGAAGATCCGGCGCAGGTCGTCGATCGTCCCGCCCTGGGCCCCGAACCCCGGCGCCAGGATCGGTCCGCCGAAGTCGAAGTTCCGTCCGCCCTCGATCGTGGCGCCGATGACCGCACCGAACGAGCCGAGCGGCTCGCTCGCCCCGTTCAGCTCCCGCAGCCGCGCGAGGACCAGGTCGGCGACCGCACCCTCGGGCGTCGTCGCCTCCTGCACCTCGGGTCCCTCCTTGTTGGAGGTCAGCGCGAGCACGAAGACACCCGCGTCGTGCTTGCGCGCGGTGTCGATCATCGGCTCCAGAGACCCGAAGCCCAGGTAGGGGCTCGCCGTGATCGCGTCGACCGCGAGGGGCGAGGCGGGGTCGAGGTACGCGTCGGCGTACGCCTGGCTGGTCGAGCCGATGTCGCCGCGCTTCACGTCGAGCAGCACGAGCGCGCCCGCCTCGCGGCAGGTGCTCACCAGTCGCTCGAGCACGGCGATGCCGCGGCTGCCGAACCGCTCGTAGAACGCCGACTGCGGCTTCACGACCGCCACCCGGGGGGCGAGGGCCTCGGCTGCGGTCAGGGCGAACCGCTCGAGGCCTGCCACGTCGTCGCCGAGCCCCCACTCGCGCAGCAGCCCGGCGTGGGGGTCGATGCCGGCACACAGCGGCCCGCGGTCGCGCATCGCGGCGTGCAGTCGGGCTCCGAAGGTGGTCATGCGTCCTCTTCTCGTGGTGACGTGGCGGCGCTCGCGACGGGTGCGAGCGCACGGGCGAGCCGGAAGGCGGTCGTCGGGTCGTGGAACAAGGCGGTGCCCACCTGGACGGCGCGGGCTCCGACGTCGAGGTAGGCGCGGACGTCGCCGGCATCCATGATGCCGCCGCAGCCGATGACGGAGGCGTCCGGGAGGGCCTCGGTCACCTCGGCGACGCAGCGCAGCGCCTGTGGGCGGATGGCGGGGCCGCTCAGTCCTGCGGGGCGGCCGTCGGGCATCGCGGCCGGCAGCGCGTTGCCCACCACCACGGCGTCGGCGCCCGCGTCGACGACCGCGCGCGCCGTCTCCGCGACGCGGGCGACGTCGCAGCGGAGCTTCGCGAGCAGCAGGACGCCGGCCCGGAGGTCACGTCGGCACGAGCTGATGACGCTCGCCGCCTGGAACGGCTCCCGGGCGTCGAACAGTCCGCTGCCGACCGGGTCGGGTGCCGACAGGTTGACCTCGACCGCGGCCACGCCGGGGGCGCGGCCCACGCTCCGGCCGAGCTCGGCGTACTCCCCCAGCGAGCTTCCCGCGATGCTGACGACGACCACCGCGCCGGCGGCCAGCAGGAGCGGCAGCTCGTCGGCCAGGAACGCCTCAGCCCCGGGGTTCTGGAGCCCGATGGCGTTGACGAGCCCACTGGGCGACTCGACCAGCCGGGGTGCCTCGCTGCCGGGCCGTGGCAGTCGGGTGACCGAGCGGGTCACGAAGCCCCCGAGCACCGCGAGATCGCCGTACGCCGCGAGGTCGCGGCCCGTGCCACCGCATCCGGAGGCGGTCAGCACCGGGTTGGCGAAGGGCCAGTCGCCGCTCATACCAGCGCCTCCCAGTTCAGCCGCCCGGCGCGGAACACCGGCCCGTCGACGCACGCGCGGACGACGTGGGGGGCACCCTCGTCGTCGAGCACCGGAACGGGACACCCGTGGCACAGGCCGGTCGCACACGTCAGGGGCCGCTCCAGCGCCATCTGGCAGGTGGCCTCGGTGTCGGCGACGGCGGCCGCGACGAACCGGTGGGTCTGGTCGGTGGCGGCGACGTAGACGACGTCGGCGTCGGGAAGGGACCGGAGGACGGCAGCGGTGAGGTCACCGACGGCGACCTCGACCTGACCCACGCTCCGCCGGGCGGCGAGCGGCTCGAGGACGTGGGCGTCGTCGGCACCGCCGAGGACCAGGCGTACGCCGCACCCGCGCTCGCGGAGCCGCTCGGCCAAAGTGGTGAGCGCCGCAGCGGCGTACCCCTCGCCGACCAGCAGACAGCGCACGGGCTCTCGTGGCAGGGCGAAGGGCCTGCCGAGCGGACCAGTGACCGGGACGACGGCACCGACCGGCAGCGTGGCGAGGGCGTGGCTGCCGGCGCCCCGCGGCTCGACCACGATCTCGACGACCGCCCGATGGCCACCCATCGGACCGACCCGGTGGATCCAGAAGGCGCGTCGCGCCAGGTGTCCGTCACCGACGGACACCGCCAGGAAGCTCCCGGGGCGTGACCGCTCCCCCACCTCCGACGCCACCAGCGAGAGGTGGTGGAAGGCGCCGACGGACTTGGCGGCCAGCAGCTCGGCCGCCACGTGTACGGGGCCGCTCTCGGTGGTCATCGGTGGGTCATCCCGCCAGCTCACGCACCACGCGCCGCGGCCACAGCGGACCGCCGTAGACGAAGCCCGTGTAGGCCTGCACGAGGGTCGCGCCGGCCCGGAGCCGGTCGGCCGCGTCGCGACCGCTGGAGATGCCACCGACCGAGATCACGGTGATGCGGGGATCGCGCGAGCGGACGAGCCGCAGCACCTCGAGCGACCGCTTGCGCAGCACCGGTCCGGACAGGCCGCCGGCACCGGCCGCCTCGACCTGGTCGGCGGGCGTGCGGAGCCCGGCACGCGAGGTGGTGGTGTTGGTGGCGATCAGCCCCTCGATCCCGCGGTCGCGCGCCAGCTCGGCGACGGCGACGACGTCCTCGTCGGCGAGGTCCGGGGCGATCTTCACGCAGATCGGTACGGCGCGCATTGCGGCGTCGTCCGCGACCCGGCGTACCTCGTCGAGCAGCGGCCCGAGCCGCTCGACCGCCTGGAGCGACCGCAGGCCAGGGGTGTTGGGTGAGGAGACGTTGACGACGAGGTAGTCGGCGTGCGGCGCCAGGAGGCGGGCGCTGGTGGCGTAGTCCTCGAGGACGGCGGGCTCGTCGTCCTCCGGCACCACCTTGGACTTGCCGATGTTCACCCCGAGGACGGGCCGGGCCCGGCGTTCGTCGTACGTGACGTTGCCGCTGTTGCGCCGCTCGCGCCGATCGAGGCGACGAGCTCGCGCCGCCAGCCGACGAGCGACGACCTCGGCGCCGTCGTTGTTGAACCCCATCCGGTTCACGATCGCGTGGTCCTGCGGCAGCCGGAAGAGCCGCGGCCGCGGGTTGCCGGGCTGAGCGAGCGCCGTGACCGTCCCCACCTCGACGAACCCGAACCCGAGGGCCGCGAGCGCGTCGATGCCGACGGCGTTCTTGTCGAACCCCGCGGCCAGGCCGAGCGGGTTGCGGAACGACAGCCCCATCGCCTGCACCGGCACCGACGGCGTGCGGACCACCATCCTGGCCACTCCGCGACCGGCGCGGATCGCGCCGAAGCCGAGGCGGTGGGCACGCTCGGCGTCCAGGCGGGTGAGGACCCCGCGGAAGAGGGCGTCGTACGCCGTCATCCGCGGGCGGCCCAGTCCTGGAGCGACCGCACGCCGATGTCTCCGCGGATGCGCGCCTCGATCCCCTGGACGGCGGCGCCCAGGCCCTGGACGGTCGTGATGCACGGGACGTTGGCGCGGACGGCGGCGGTGCGGATCTCGTAGCCGTCGACGCGGACCGAGCCGCCGGTGCCGGACGCGCCGTGGGGCGTGTTCACGACCAGCGCGACGTCGCCGTCGGCGATCAGCTGGACGGTGGTCGGCTCGCCGTTCGGGCCCGGACCGTCGAAGTGCTTGCGCACGACGGTCGCGTGCACGCCGTTGCGGTGGAGCACGTCGGCGGTGCCCTGGGTGGCGAGGATCTCGAAGCCGAGGTCGGCGAGCACCTTGACCGGGAAGACCATCGAGCGCTTGTCGCGGTTGGCGATCGAGACGAACACCTTGCCCGACGTCGGCAGGGGTCCGAACGCCGCGGCCTGGGCCTTGGCGAACGCCCGGCCGAAGCCGGCGTCGAACCCCATCACCTCGCCGGTCGACTTCATCTCCGGGCCGAGCACGGTGTCGACGTAGCGGCCGTCGGGCTGGCGGAACCGGTTGAACGGCATCACCGCCTCCTTGACCGCGATCGGCGAGTCGATCGGCAGCGTGCCGCCGTCGCCCGCTGCGGGCAGGAGACCTTCGGCGCGCAGCTGCTTGATCGAGTCGCCCATCATCACGCGGGCCGCGGCCTTGGCGAGCGGCGTGGCCGTGGCCTTGGAGACGAACGGCACCGTGCGGCTCGCGCGGGGGTTGGCCTCGAGCACGTAGAGCACGTCGGAGCCCAGGGCGAACTGGATATTGATCAGGCCGAGCACGCCGACGCCGCGCGCGATCGCCTCGGTGGCCTCACGGATGCGCTGGATCTCGCGGTCGCCGAGGGTGATCGGCGGCAGCGCGCACGAGGAGTCGCCGGAGTGGATGCCGGCCTCCTCGATGTGCTCCATCACCCCGCCGAGGAACAGCTCATCGCCGTCGAAGAGGGCGTCGACGTCGATCTCGACCGCGTCGTCGATGAACCGGTCGACCAGCACCGGGTGCTCCGGGCTGATCGCGGTGGCCCGGCCGATGTAGCCCTCGAGGGCGGCGTCGTCGTACACGATCTCCATGCCGCGGCCACCGAGGACGTACGACGGGCGCACGAGCACCGGGTAGCCGATCTCGCGGGCGATCGCCGCCGCCTCGTCGTACGACGACGCCATGCCGTGCATCGGCGCGGTGAGCCCGGCCTCGTGGAGCACCCGCCCGAAGGCACCGCGTTCCTCGGCGAGATGGATCGCCTCCGGGGTCGTGCCCACGATCGGCACGCCGGCATCCTCGAGGCCCTGCGCCAGCCCGAGCGGCGTCTGGCCGCCGAGCTGGCAGATGACCCCTGCGACCGGTCCCGCCTGCTGCTCGGCGTGGACGACCTCGAGCACGTCCTCGAGCGTGAGCGGCTCGAAGTAGAGCCGGTCCGAGGTGTCGTAGTCGGTGGACACGGTCTCGGGGTTGCAGTTGACCATCACCGTCTCGAAGCCGGCCCCGCCCTCTCTCTGCCCCCGTCGACCGCCCAGTGCCATCGAGGCGTGCACGCAGGAGTAGTCGAACTCGATGCCCTGCCCGATCCGGTTGGGGCCCGAGCCGAGGATGATCACGGCGGGTCGGTCGCGCGGCTCGACCTCGGTCTCCTCGTCGTACGACGAGTAGTGGTACGGCGTCGCGGCGGCGAACTCGGCCGCGCACGTGTCGACGGTCTTGTACACCGGCCGGATGCCCAAGGCGTGCCGGACACCCCGCACGACGTCGGGGGTCATCCCACGGATCTTGCCGATCTGCCGGTCGGAGAAGCCGTGTCGCTTGGCGAGACGCAGCAGCTCGGGGGTGAGCTCGGGAGCCGCCGTGACCTCGGCCGCGATCTCGTTGATCAGCGCCAGCTGGTCGACGAACCACGGGTCGATCCGGGTCGCCTCGAAGACCTCCTCGGCCGTGGCTCCTGCGCGGATCGCGTCCATGACGACCTTGAGCCGCCCGTCATGCGGCACCCGCGCCTGCTCGAGCAGGCCGGCCTTGTCGAGCTCCACCCACTCGCGGTGCCAGTCGAACTCCGAGTCCGGCCGCTCGAGCGACCTCAGCGCCTTCTGCAGAGCCTCGGTGAAGTTGCGGCCGATCGCCATCGCCTCGCCGACCGACTTCATGTGGGTGGTGAGCGTGGGGTCGGCGCCGGGGAACTTCTCGAACGCGAACCGCGGCACCTTGACCACGACGTAGTCGAGGGTCGGCTCGAACGACGCGGGCGTGCTCTGGCCGTCGGGCCGGGTGGTGATGTCGTTGGGGATCTCGTCGAGGGTGTAGCCGATGGCGACCTTCGCGGCGATCTTCGCGATCGGGAACCCGGTCGCCTTGCTGGCCAGTGCGCTCGAGCGGGAGACGCGCGGGTTCATCTCGATCACGACGACCCGGCCGTTCTCAGGGTCGACGGCGAACTGGATGTTGCAGCCACCGGTGTCGACGCCGACCTCGCGGATCACGCCGATCGCGATGTCGCGGAGGCGTTGGTACTCACGGTCGGTGAGAGTGAGAGCCGGCGCCACGGTGATCGAGTCTCCGGTGTGCACGCCCATGGGGTCGACGTTCTCGATCGAGCAGACGATGACGACGTTGTCCGAGCGGTCGCGCATCACCTCCAGCTCGTACTCCTTCCAACCGAGGATCGACTCCTCCAGGAGCACCTCGGTGGTCGGGCTGAGGGAGAGGCCCAGTCCGGCGATGCGGCGCAGGTCCTCCTCGTCGTAGGCCATGCCCGACCCCGCGCCGCCCATCGTGAAGCTCGGGCGGACGACGACCGGGTAGCCGAGCGTCTCGACGGCCCGGAGGCAGTCGTCCATCGAGTGGCAGATCGCCGACGCCGCGACCTCCGCGCCCCACTCGTCGGGGAGGCTCTCGACGATCCGCTTGAACGAGTCGCGGTTCTCCCCCTTCTCGATCGCCTCGATGCTGGCCCCGATCAGCTCCACGCCGTACCGCTCGAGCACGCCGCTCTCGGCCAGGCTCATCGCGCAGTTGAGCGCGGTCTGACCGCCGAGCGTGGCCAGCAGGGCGTCGGGTCGCTCCTTCGCGATCACCTGC
Organism: Nocardioides sp.; assembly: GCA_035707985.1. Taxonomy (GTDB): domain Bacteria; phylum Actinomycetota; class Actinomycetes; order Propionibacteriales; family Nocardioidaceae; genus Nocardioides. The sequence continues at coordinate 9,349 of DASSTL010000066.1, forward strand.
TCGACGAACTCCGGCGTGATCGGCTCGACGTACGTCGCGTCCGCGAACTCCGGGTCGGTCATGATCGTGGCCGGGTTGGAGTTCACCAGGACGACCCGCAGGCCCTCCTCGCGCAGGACCCGGCACGCCTGGGTGCCGGAGTAGTCGAACTCGCACGCCTGCCCGATCACGATCGGGCCGCTCCCGATGACCAGGACGCTGGAGATGTCGTCGCGCTTCGGCATCAGGCGGCCCCTCCGTCCCGGGCGTCGGCCATGAGCCGGCAGAAGCGGTCGAACAGGTAGGCCGCGTCGTGGGGGCCGGCGGCGGCCTCGGGGTGGTACTGCACCGAGAACGCCTCGAGCCGGCCGGTGTCGTCGCGGAGCTCGAGGCCCTCGACCACGTCGTCGTTGAGGCAGACGTGGCTGACCGTCGCCGTCCCGTACGCCGTGCTGGTCGCGGCGTCGAGCGGCGCGCGGACCGCGAACCCGTGGTTGTGGGCGGTGACCTCGACCTTCCCCGTGGTGCGGTCGAGCACCGGCTGGTTGATGCCGCGGTGGCCGTAGGTCAGCTTGTAGGTCTCGAAGCCGAGGGCCCGCCCGAACAGCTGGTTGCCGAAGCAGATCCCGAAGTAGGGCAGTCCGCGCTCGAGCGCTCCGCGGAGGAGGCCCACCTGCCCCGTGGTGGCCGCCGGGTCGCCGGGGCCGTTGGAGAAGAACAGCCCGTCGGGCTGCACCGCCAGCACGTCGTCGAGCGTCGCGGTCGCCGGGAGGACGTGGGTCTCGACGCCCCGCTCGGCGAGCATCCGCGGGGTGTTGGCCTTGATCCCGAGGTCCAGGGCCGCGACCGTGTGTCGTCGCTCCCCGACCGCCGGCACGACGTACGCCTCCTGCGTGGAGACCTCGTCGGAGAGGTTCGCGCCGGTCATCTCCGCCGAGCTGCGCACCCGGGCGAGCAGCGCCTCGGGGTCTGTCTCGGTGGTGGAGATCCCGACCCGCATCGCGCCCAGCTCGCGCAAATGGCGGGTCAGCGCGCGGGTGTCGATGCCGGAGATGCCGACCACGCCCTGGTCGCGCAGGCTGTCGTCCAGCGACCGCCGCGAGCGCCAGCTCGACGGCATCCGCGCCGGGTCTCGCACGACGTACCCGGCGACCCAGATGCGCGAGGACTCCGGGTCCTCGTCGTTCATGCCGGTGTTGCCGACGTGCGGCGCGGTCATCACGACGACCTGGCGGTGGTACGACGGATCGGTGAGGGTCTCCTGGTAGCCCGTCATCCCGGTGGCGAACACCGCCTCGCCGAAGGTCTCCCCGTCGGCTCCGAAGGACTCTCCGCGGAACGTCCGGCCGTCCTCGAGGACCAGCAGAGCGGGCGCATGCAGCGGCACGCCGTACCTCCTTCTCCGCCTCACGGGACGGATCGTTAAAGGATGTCGAGCGCTGCCGACCCTAGCAGCCGGCGTCTCAGAACCCGGTGCCGACGCTTCGGACGAACGCCGTGATCTCGTCCAGGGTGGTCGGATCTGCCTCGAGGTGCGGCAGATGTGCGACACCGGGCAGGTCGACGAGCCTCGCGCCCGGGATCTGCTCGGCGAGGTGGGTCGCGTTGCCGTGCGTGTGGTCGAGGTCGTGCTCGCCGATCATGACCAGCGTCGGTACGCGGATCTCCCCGCAGCGTTCCCAGGCGTTGACGTCGTGACGCTCCTCGCCGGTCTCGGGAGCCTCCAGGGCGATGCGGTTCATGTCGAGGAACAGCTCTCGCGCCGCTCCGCCGACGCGGCCCTCCGGTTGGTGCGGCCCGTCCAGCCAGATCCAGGCCTCCAGGCGGTTGAGCTCGTCGAGGTCCTCAGCGTCGTACGCCGCGTCGTACTGCTTCTCCAGGTCCTCCAGCCCCGGCTCACCCTCGAGCGGCGGTGCTCCACTGACGGCACTGCCGATCAGCACCAGCGCCTGCACGCGGTGGGGGTGGCTCAGTGCGAGGTCGAGCGCGCCACGGCCGCCCAAGGAGCACCCGATCACGATCGCGGAACCCACGTCGTAGGCGTCGAGGACGGCAACGGCGTCGTCTACCTGGGACCAGCCGTCCTGCTTCGTGTACGACGTACGCCCGTAGCCGCGCTGGTCGTAGGTGAGGCACCGATGATCCGGCAGTGCGCCGACGAGGTGCTGCCAGCTGCGCTGGTCGGTGACGCCCGCATGCACCAGCAGCACGTCCGGCGAACCGGTGCCGTGCGACTCGGCGGCGAGCGTGGCACTTCCTGAGGTGATCTGCATCGCCGAGAAGTGAAGCGGCTGCGTGCGTCACCACACAACGGGTTTTGCCGTCGGTCGCACCGTCTACGGTCCTGCGCATGGCGGACGTCCACCACCTCTCGCGGGCCGAGGCCCGGCAGATCGTCCTCCGGGCGACGATGCTCGACGCGCACCGGCCGACCGACCTCTACTCGACGGTCCAGCGGCTCACCGCGCTCCCGGTCGAGCCGACGCGCGCCATCGCCCCGAGCTACGACCTCGTGTGCTGGTCGCGGCTGGGGGCGGCGTACGAGCCGGAGGACCTCGACGACCTGCTGGTCGCACGCGACCTCTACGAGGACGGCTCGGGCATCCGGCCGATGGTCGACCTGCGGCTCCACCTCGCGGAGATGGCGGCCTGGCCCCCGTGGGAGGAGACCCGCGACTGGCTCGAGGCCAACGAGCTGTTCCGCAACGAGGTGCTCGACGTGCTCGACGCCGACGGGCCGCTCCCCTCCCGCCAGGTGAAGGCGACCGCCCAGGTGCCGTGGCGGTCGTCCGGCTGGAACGCCGATCGCAACGTCCGGATGATGCTCGAGTGCCTGCTGGGCCGCGGTGAGGTGGCGATCAACGGCCGCACCGGCACGCAGAAGATGTACGACCTCGCCGAGCGGGTCTACCCCCGGGGCGTCGAGGCCGTGCCCGTCGAGGAGGCCCGCGCCGAGCGTGACCGGCGCCGGCTCCGCGGTCTCGGCATCGCCCGGGCGAAGGGCACCGTGCTTCCCGGCGAGCCGATCCACGTCGGCGACGCCGGTGAGCCCGCCGTGGTCGACGGGACCGACGGCGAGTGGCGGGTCGACCCCGAGCAGCTCGGCCTGCCGTTCGAGGGCCGGACAGCCCTGCTCTCGCCGTTCGACCCGGTGGTGCGCGACCGGGTGCGGATGCAGGACCTCTTCGAGTTCGAGTACGTCCTGGAGATGTACAAGCCGGCGGCCCAGCGCCGGTGGGGCTACTTCGCGCTGCCGATCCTGCACAGCGACCGTCTGGTCGGGAAGCTCGACGCCACCGCCGACCGCAAGGCCGGGCGGCTGTTCGTCGACGCCGTCCACGAGGACGTGCCCTTCACCACCGCCGTGGCCACCGCCGTCGACGAGGAGATCAACGCTCTGGCCGAGTGGCTCGGGCTGGCGCTGGAGCGGTGAGCCGCAGCTCCTCCCCTGCCCAGCGCCGGCGGAGCCACCGATCGTGGGTGGCGATGACGACGGTCCCGGGCGAGGTCTGGAGGGCGTCCTCGATCTCTCCGGCCAAGGCGAGGGACAGGTGGTTGGTGGGCTCGTCCAGCAGCAGCAGGTCCGGCTCGGCCGCGATCGCCACGGCCAGCCCGAGGCGGCGGCGTTGGCCGACCGACAGCTGGGCCACGGGGGTCGCGTGGCGGTCGGGAGGCACCAGGCCCAGCTCACGCAGCGGCGTGCGAGCAGCGCGCTCCTCGCCGACCAGCGCGTCATACGTCGCCTGGGCGCTGCGACCCGGGTCGGCGAAGCGCACGTCCTGCTCCAGCTCCGCGACCCGGTGGGCGGTGACGGACACCGACCCCGCTGACAACGCCAGGCGTCCGGACAGGACTCCCAGCAGCGTGGACTTCCCGGAGCCGTTCGGGCCGGAGACGAGCAGGTGCTCCCCCGCTGTCACGTCGAGCCGCTCGAGGGCGAGCCGGCCGTCGACGACCAGGTCGCGGACCTGGACCAGACGCCCGGCCGCCCCGGTGCTGCCGGTCAGGTCCGCCCGCAGCCGCAGCGGCGGACGCGGCTTGCGCACCTGCCCCCGCTCGGCGAGATCGAGCCGACGCTCGGCGTCCTTCCGGCGCCGGGTCGCGGTCCGCTGGACCCGGGCCCCCTTGAAGCCGTAGATGTGCTTGTCGTTGTCCCGCGGCGGCCTGTTGTGCGCGACCGCCTCCGTGCCCAGCCGGGTCGCTGCTCGCAGCCGGGCCAGCTCCTCCTGCTGCTCGGCGTACGTCTCCTCCCACCGCCGGCGTGCGGCAGCACGGTGCTCCTCGTACGCCGTCCAGCCGCCCCCGAAGCGACGGCCTCCGCGGCCGTCCGTACCCAGCCCACCGTCGGGCCGCGGGTCGAGGTCGAACAGGTCCGTGCAGACGTCGTCGAGCAGCACCCGGTCGTGGCTCGCCAGCAGGACCACGCCCGGCAGGTCGCGCAGGAACGCCGACAACAGGTCGATCGCGTCGTCGTCCAGGTGGTTGGTCGGCTCGTCGAGCAGCAGGCAGCCGGGCCGCGTCGTCATCAGCGTCGCCAGCGCCAGCCGGGTCCGCTGACCACCCGACAGCGTCCCGATCCGACGGGCGGGGTCCAACACACCCAGCCCGAGGCGCTCGGCGGCCTCCTCGGCGCGCCGGTCGGCGTCCCAGGCGTCGTGCAGCACGGCCCGGTCGAGGGCAACGGCGTACGCGGTCTGCGACGGCTCGTCCGCGTCATCACTGAGCTCCAGCGAGAGCCGCTCGACCTCGGCGACCATCCGCCGCAGCGGCAACAGCGCACCCGACAGCACCTCACCGATCGTCTGGTGGTCGGCGAACGCCGGCTCCTGACCCAGCATCGCCAGGTCGTCCGGCCGGTCGATGGTCCCGGTCACGACGGCCCGGCTCGGGAGGGTGCCCGCGATCGCCCGAAGCAGGGTGGACTTGCCGGAGCCGTTCTCCCCGACCAGGCCGATGCGCCGACCCGGCTGCGCGGCCAGGTCGATGCCGCGCAGGACCGGACGGGTGTCGTACGCGACGTCGAGGTCACGCACGTGCAGAGCAGGGATCGGAGACATAGCAGAGCCTTCGCTTGACGAGATCGAGACTCGCCGGGCAGTGCCGCGGGCGCGAGTCGGGTCAGCGAGCGATCCACATGATGGCCACAGTGTACGTGGCGCCCTCCGCCGGGGCGAGTCGATGACAGCGACTGCAGGAACTCCACGAGTCCGACCAGCGACCCGACGAGCATGTCACGCGGGCTGTCGGCTGCGGGATACTCGGGGCGTGGCGGTCCGCGTGGGTACCTGCCGCACGCTCAGGGTGACTCGGGACGACACGGAGCTCAGCGGCCCCAGGCTCGGCACGCGCAAGGCGCGCGTGCTGCTGGCCGCACTCGCGTCGGCCCGCGGCTCCCCCGTGTCGGTCGACGTGCTGACCGAGGCGATCTGGCCGGATGCGCCGCCGCAGGACCCCCACGCGAACATCGCCACCCTGGCCAGCCGCCTGCGCCGCGTCGCCGGCGACGACGTCGTGGTGCCCGGCACCGCGTCGTACGCCCTCGGGCCGCGGGTCGAGCTCGACATCGATGTCGCCGCGGACCTGATCGCGGCCGCCACGTCGCGCCTGCGACGCGGCGAGCCCACCCTCGCCGTCGCCTCCGCCACCCGCGCGCTCGACCTGCTCGGCGACGGTCGGCTCGCCGAGGAGTACGACGACCACGACGAGGCCCTGCAACGCGAGGCCACCGACCGCTGTCGCGAGGCGCGACACCTGCTGGCGACCGCCGCGACGGCGGTCCAGAGACCCGACCTGGCGGTCGGCGCCGCTCGGAGCGCGATCCTCGCCGACGCGTACGACGAGCGCGCCCACCGCGACCTCATGCTCGCGCTGGTCGCCGACGGACGTCCGTCAGCAGCCCTGGAGGTCTACCAGGAGCTCGCCGCCCGGCTCGCCGACGAGCTCGGCGCCGACCCCGACCCTGAGACGCAGCGGGTCCAGCTCTCGATCCTGCGCGGCGAGGAGGCACCTGACGAGGAGCCCTGCGACGTGCTCCCGGACCGACCCGCCCTCGTCGGACGCGAGTCCGAGGTGGCGTCCCTCGAGGCCGCGTGGTCGGATGCGTCGACCGGGCATCCGTCGCTGGTCCTCGTCACCGGAGTGCCCGGCATCGGCAAGACCAGGTTGCTGGCCGAGCTGGCCACGTCGGCCTCCGACAGTGGCGGCCTGGTGCTCGCGACGGGGTGCCGTCCGGGCGAGCGGTCACTGTTCCTCCAGCCGTTCCTCGACGTCCTGCGCCCGGTGCTCCTGTCCAGCTCGGCCGGCACCCTGGAGACCCTGCTCGGCCCCCACCTGTCGACCTGGGGTCGCCTCCTGCCCGAGCTCTCCGAGGTGCTGGAGATCCCGCCGGAAGGTCCCCTCTCCGACGACCTCGCCCGGCGGCGCTCCTTCGACGCGGTGGTGGCGGTCGTCGCCGGCCTCGCCGCCTCGCGCCCCGTGCTGCTGATCCTCGATGACCTCCAGTACGGCGCGGAAGCCACCGCGGACCTGCTCGCCCACCTCCGCGTCCAGCTCGTCGGCGCGCCGGTGCTCCTGCTGGCGGCGACCCGCAGCGAGAGCCTGCCGTCGTTGCCCCAGGTCACCGCGCGGTCGCGCGTCGTGCATCTGGGCCCGCTGTCGGCCGGAGCCGTCCAGACGCTGGCCGCGGCCGCCGGGTTCGGGTCCCGGGCCGACGAGGTCCAGGCACGCACGCTCGGCCACCCGCTCAGCGTCGTCGCGAGCCTGCACGCGCTCGCCTCCGGGAGCTCCGGTGTGCCCGGCGACATCGCGACCGCGGTGGCGGGCCAGCTCGACCGGCTGGAGGAGCAGACCGCCGCGATCGCCCGCGGCGCCGCGGTCCTCGGCACCAGGCTCGACCCACGCCTGCTCGCCGGTCTCGTCGAGCAGTCCGAGGTCGCCGTCGGGCTCGCCTGCACCCAGCTCAGCGCCGCCGGGTTGCTCGCGGTCAGCGGGTCGCGGTTCAGCTTCGTCAACGACCTGGTGCGCGACGCCGTACTCGCGACGCTCCCCGAGCCGCTGGCCGTCGCCTTCCACCGCCGCGCGGCCGACCTGGTCGCGGACCAGCCCGAGGAGATGGCCGGCCACGCCCACGAGGCCGGCGAGTGGGCGCGGGCCGCGGTCGGCTACCTGGAGGCCGGACGCACCGCACGACGCGCGGCCGCGCTCCACGACGCGCAGACGCTCCTCTCGCTGGCCCTCCAGGACGCCCGGGAGGCCGCCGACCCGGCGCTCGAGGCCACGGTGCTGCTGGAGCGGGCCAGGGTGAGCGAGGCGCGCGCGGCGTACGAGGCCGCCGAGGACGACGGCCTCGTCGCCCGCGCCCTCCTGGCCGACGCCCGCGACCCCCGGCTCGAGCTGCGCTGCCTGAGACTGCTCGCCGGCGACGTCGCGATCGCCCGCGGCCGCCCGCTGGACGAGGTGGTGGCCCTCAACCGGGACGGGGCGCAGCGCGCGGCCCAGCTCGGTGACACGGCTGCCGCCGCGGCCTTCCGGGCCCGCGTCGTGGTCGCCGAGTCCAGCCGGTTGCAGCTGGTCACGGCGCTCGAGCTGGCCCGTGCGGCGGTCGCCGAGGCGCACGCTGCAGGCGAGGACCAGGCGGTCGCGAGCTCCTCGGACGGTCTCAAGACCGTCCTGTGGTACCTCGGCGACGTCACCGCTCTCGAGCAGGTGCTCGACGAGCTCCTCCCGCTCCTCGACCGGCTCGACGCGCCGTGGCTGCGGCAATGGGCGGTCCTGGAGTCCGCGCTGCTGCCCGCAGCATCCGGGGACTGGAGCGCCGCGCTCGCGCGCGTCGACCGGGCGTTGGACCTCAACCACGAGACCGGGTACGACGCGTACGCCGGGTTCTTCCTCGCGCAGCGGGCCTGGCTGGCCCGCCTCGCCGGCGACCTCGACACCGCGCTCGAGGACGGGCGTCTGGCCGTCGCGAACGCCTCACCCACGACCCATCCGTGGTGGCACGCCTCCACAGCCGGCATCCATGCTACGACCCTGCTCGAGCTCGGTCGTCCGGACGAGGCCGCCGCCCTCGCGTCCGCGGGCCTGGCCGGACTGAGACCCGAGTCGGGCGCGGCGTACCGCCTCCGGTGCCTGGCGCCTCTCGCGGCCGCGACCGGCGAGGGGCTCGAGGAGGCCGACCGGCTGCTCGCCGGCGTGGAGGCCCCGCCCCGGCAGGCCTGGGTGGTCGGCGCCGACGTATACGAGTCGGTCGCGGCGGCCTGGGTCGCGGCCGGTCGGCCCGACCGGGCGGCGACCACGGTGGCACCGCTGCTCGAGGCGACGGGCGGAGGCGTCTGGGACGCCGTGCACGCCCGCCTGCGTCAGAGGAGCTCGCCGAGCAGCGCCGCCGCCCTCGCCGCGCCGTCCGACGGCACCGGGACGTAGTCGAGGTCGCGGCCCAGCTCCTCCACGAGCGCGTCGGCGATGACGTCCGGGTCGGCGGTCGCGTAGTCCATCGCCCGGCCGGCGCCGTGTCGCTCCAGGCGGTGGCGCACGTGCACCTGCTGCTCGAAGTGGTGGCGCAGCGGGAAGTACAGGAAGGGCCGCTGGTTGGCGGTGAGCTCCATGGTCGTGGAGAGCCCGCCCTGCACGATCGCGACGTCGCAGACCGCGTGATGCAGGTCGAGGTCCGGCAGGAAGCCGTGGACGTCGACACCGGTGGGGGCAGCGAAGTCGGCCGGGTCGAGGCGCGGCCCGGTCACCACGTGCATCCGCAGGCCCGGGACGCGCGCGCGAGCTGCGTCGTACGAGTCGATGATGCGGCGCAGCAACGGCGCCCCCACGCCCGAGCCACCCACGCTCGCGATGCAGACGAGCTCGTCCTCGCCGTACCCCAGACTCCGGCGGAGCCGGGCTCGGTCGGCCGCGTCGGGCCGGTCCCCCATCACGTAGCCCGCGAACGCGAAGTGCTCGAGCGTCCAGTCCCTGATGGACGGCAGGTCCGGACCCAGGGGTCGGTCGACCAGGTCCTCCGGGTCACCCACGAAGACCGAGCGGTCACGCAGGCGTGGGTAGCGCGCGACGTGCTCGACCATCTCGGCGTTGTAGTCCGAGGTCAGGAACTCCTCGTGGTCGCCGCCGTCGGCCATCGGGACCCAGCCGACGAAGTCGGTCATCCACGCGAACGGCGCGCGCTTGAGGCCCGGGTTCTCGTGGAGGAAGTGGTCGAGGTCCCACGCCTCGTCGCCGATCCAGAGGTCGTAGTCACGCTCGCGCACCAGGTCGTCGAAGACCATGAAGTTCGCGACCAGGATCTCGTCCATCCGGCGGATCGCCTGGAAGGCGTGCAGGTCGTGCTCGCCGGCCTCGGACTCGACGTGCCCGCTCTCGCTGGCGAGCCACGCCGAAGCCGGGTGGACGTGCTCCCCCGCCCGCTCCAGGAACTCGGTGACCGGCGACTGGGACAGCCACTCGATCTCGAGGTCCGGGTGCAGCTTGCGCAGCTCGTCGGCGATGGCGAGGTCGCGGCGTACGTGACCGAGACCGATCGGCGAGGAAAGGTACAAGGCCCGTTTGGGACGACCGAGCGACCGTTCGCGGCGCGGTGTCGGACGCGGCCCGGTCACCCCGGTCCACGTGTCGTCGAGCACGCGGTTGAGGGCCACGGGTTCACGGCCCTGCGGCGCGTGCCCGGTGCCCTCGAACGTCACGAGGGCTCCGCCCGTGAGCTCGGCCAGCCGACGACCGATCTCGTAGGGGATCACGTGGTCCTCGGTCCCGTGCACGACGACGACCGGGCACCGGACGGCTGCGCACAGCTCGAGCACCGGGCGGGACCCGGCGCTCTCGGCCTGCTCCGTCCGGACCAGGGTCTCGGCGTCCGTCCGGTGCGCCCACCCGACCAGGTCCTCGATCAGCTTGGTCGAGTGCTCCTCCGGCACCACCTGGTCGAAGAAGAAGTCGACGAACCCCGGGTAGTCGCGTAGCCAGGAGAACTTGTTGTAGCGCCCCCACCCCTCGTCGCTGCCGGTGTCCTCGGCCCACCGATCGAAGTTCTGCTGCCTGTCCTCGGGGAACGTCGCGAGACCGCCGATGGCCGGCCCGATGGCCACCCAGGCCGCCACCCGCTCGGGGTGGTCGGCCGCGAGGTCGAGCGCGTGCAGGTTGCCCATCGACAGCGCGACCACGACCGCGCTCTCGGTGCCGGTGGCGTCGAGCACGTCCAGGGCGTCCTGGGTGAACTGGGCGCGCGCGTAGGCGTCGACCTCCTCGGGGCGGTCGGACGCCCCGTTGCCCCGCGGGTCGAAGGTGATCACGCGGGTACGCCGTGCGAGGTAGGGCACCTGGAACTTCCAGACCTCCGCGGGGAGGATGTTCCACGTCGGCAGGAGCAGCACGGCAGGGTCGTCTGGGCGGTGCTGCTCGCCGTACACCTGCCAGGCGACGCGGACGCCGTCGCGCTCGACGAAGCCGGTCGCATCGGGTTCTCGGGCCTTCATCTGGGTCTCCTTCAACCAGGACGGGACGATCCGGATCGGGATCGGATCCTCGTGTCGGGTGGCCGTCCTTGCGCAGACGCGCCGCGCGAAGTCGTCGATGGCGTGGTTCACGACCACTGGATGGCGCGCCTGCGGCAGGTGGCTCGCGCTCCCCAGCACGAGCAGCTCGGCTCCCGTCATCCGTGCGATGTGCACGCCGCGGGCGAGGGACTGGCAGAGGTCGTGGGTGCCGTGGATGACCAGCACCGGACAGCGGATCCGCGAGAGCTGCTCGGCGACCGACGTTGCGGAGCTCCCGAGGGACTCGGCGCCGGCCGTCGCGACCATCACGTCACCGGTGGTCTGATCGGCCCACTCGACGACGTCCTCGTACACCTTGCTGCTGTGGGGGTCGTTACAGATCTCCCCGAAGAAGAAGCGCGGGAACGCCGGCCAGTTCCGTCGCCAGACGCCCTCGTTGAACAGCTCCCACCCGTGGGGGTCCTCGAGGTCGGCACCCCAGTTCGAGGCGATGTCGACGCCGCGGTCGAACCTGGGTGACCCGTCGACCGCACCCGGGGCGACGGCCACCACGCCGGTGACGCGGTCGGGACGCTGCGCCGCGGTGAGCAGCGCGAACCACGAGCTCTCGCACAGCCCCGCGACGAGAGCACGGTCGATCCCGCACTCGTCCATCACCGCGAGCACGTTCTCGACCTGGGCGAGGTCTGCGTAGTGCTCCGGGGTCAGCGAGCGGTCGCTGCGGCCGTTGCCCAGGCCGTCGATCACGACGACCTGGTGGTGGCGGGAGAGGTAGGCGACCTGCGCCTTCCACATCCGGCTGTCGACGATCGTGTCCGCCGGCGCGAAGACGATCGAGTCCGGCCCCTCGCCGTACACCTCGTAGGCGAGGCGGACGCCGGTGGGGGCGACGTACCCCGACTTCCTCGGTTCTCGAGCGCGCACGGTTCCCCCTGGTGGCTGGTCGGGGACCACCGTGCCGAGCCCCGGTTGCAATCCGGTTGCAAGCCCCGCGACCGATGCTGCGCCCACCAGCATGCAACCACCTCACGAAAGGTTCCATCCCCATGTCACAAGCCACCATCGACACCGACAAGCTGATGGAGTTCGTCGGCCAGTTCGCCGGCGACCTCGGCGCCACGGTCGCGGCCGGCAACGTCGTCCTCGGCGACCGGCTGGGCCTCTACCGGGCGCTGGCCCAGGGTCCGGCCTCCGCCAGTGAGCTGGCCGAGCGTACCGGCACGAACGCCCGCTACGTCACCGAGTGGGTGCGCGGCCAGGCGGCCGGCGGGTACGTCGAGTACGACGCCGACACCGACACCTACTCGCTCACGACCGAGAAGGCCTTCGCCCTCACCGACCCCGACGGACCGCTCTACCTGCCCGGGGCCTTCGAGCTCGCCCTCGGCACGCTCGCGGCCGTCCCGCGGATGGAGCAGGCCTTCAAGTCCGGCGCCGGGCTCGGCTGGCACGAGCACGACCACCAGGTGTTCACCGGCTGCGAGAAGTTCTTCCGCCCTGGCTACCTGGCGCATCTGGTCACGGAGTGGATCCCGGCCCTCGACGGCGTCCAGGCCAAGCTCGAGCAGGGCGGACGGGTCGCGGACATCGGATGCGGGCACGGCGCCAGCACGGTGCTGATGGCCCAGGCCTTCCCGACATCGTCGTTCGTCGGCTCGGACTACCACGACGGCTCGATCGCCGAGGCCGGCAAGCGGGCGGCGGAGGCGGGTGTCACCGACCGCGTCTCCTTCGAGATCGCGGGCGCCCAGAAGTTCTCCGGCTCCGGCTACGACCTGGTCACCAGCTTCGACTGCCTCCACGACATGGGCGACCCGCTCGGAGCGGCCCGCCACGTGCGGGACAGCCTGGCTGCCGACGGCACCTGGCTGATCGTCGAGCCGACCGCCGCCGACGACGTAGCGGGCAACCTGAACCCCGTCGGACGGGTCTACTACAACTTCTCCACCCTGCTGTGCGTGCCGAACGCCCTCTCGCAGTCGGGCGGCTACGCCCTCGGCGCGCAGGCCGGTGAGAAGGCGATCCGCCAGGTCTGCACGGACGCGGGCTTCACCAGGTTCCGCCGGGTGGCCGAGACGCCCTTCAACCTGGTGTTCGAAGCTCGGCTGTGAGGACTCGCGGCCCCCAACCGGCGGATCGCGGGCTGCGGCCGCCGGTCAGTACCGCGAGGTCTTGCGCAGTGGTGCGGGACGACCGTCGGGGTCGTGCACGACGTCCAGGGGGAACGTGGCCCACATCCGGGTGACGCGCGACAACGGGGGGAGGGGGATCGGCCGCAAACGCCCTGGCGGCCGATCCCCGGCCCGTCCGCCCGCGTGCCAGGCTTCGAGCCGGGCGGCGGACTCGGCGTACAGGTCGAACATCGTGGCGGCGTCGTGGCAGTCGGCCATCACCTCGTGCAGACCACGCTCCGCCACCTCGGGCAGCCGGTCGAGATGCTCGGCCGCGAGAGTCAGCCGCAGGTCGCGGGCGTAGTCCGCATCCAGGACGACCGCGCTCAGCTCGGAGTCGTGCGTCCAGGAGCGGCGGTTGAAGTTGTCGGAACCGGTGCTGGCCCAGATGTCGTCGACCACGCAGACCTTGGCGTGCACGTACACCGGCGTGCCCGCCTGGTTCTCCAGGCCGTACGCCGCGACGCGGCCGGGTGCGACGTTCGCCAGCCGGGCGATCGCGCGCTCCCGGCCGAGGTACTGCGGCACCCGGTTCACCCCGGCGATGTCGGGCACGAGCGGGATGACCACGATCACCCGGAGCTCCGAGTGCTCGCGCAGGCTCGTCTCGAAGCACTCGGCGACGTCGTGTCCCCAGAAGTACTGGTCCTCGACGTAGACGACCCGTTCCGCGCGGGCCACTGCCTTCGAGTAGCCCCGGGCCACGCTGCGCTCGCCACCCCGGGCGAAGGGGTAGTCGCGGCCGTGGCGCAGGTTCGGGTAGGTGCGCAGGAGCTGGACGGTGTGGGGGCCGGCCTCCGGAGGAGGCGGTGCCTGGTCGGGAAGGCCGTCCGGAGACGTGTCGTGGTGGCGCCACAGGTCGACGAGCTTGCGTAAGGGGCTCCGCGAGAGCGGGGTGGGGTCCTCCCAGTGTTCCCGGAAGACCGTCTCGACGTCGTACACCGCCGGGCCGCGGATCTCGACCTGCACGTCGTGCCATGGTGGATGCTCGCCGTACTCCTTCGTGAGCGGCTGCGGCTGCGGGTCTCCCCCGTGGTCGGCGTCGTCCCGCCGGTTGTGCGCCAGGTCCATGCCGCCCACGAAGGCGACGTCCCGGCTCGGGTCGTCGCGGTAGCGGATGACCACGAACTTCTGGTGATGGGACCCACCCGTGCGTACGCGCATGTCGAGCAGCACCTCGGCCCCACGGTGCTGGAGCTGCTCGCCGAAGTGACGGTTCTCCTCGGCGAAGAAGCCGGTCAGGTCGCTGTGCGACCTCCAGACCAGACCGCGGACGTCCACGCCGCGCTCGTCGGCGCGGCCGAAGACCTCCACGACCTCGCTGCCCGGTTCTCCGGTGAGCCGCTCGTCCGCATCACCCTGCCAGTCGGTGAACAGCACGAGGTCGCCCGGACGCGCGGCCTCGACGGCCTCGTGGAGACGGGGGAAGTACGTCGCGCCGTGGATGAGGGGGCGCACCAGGTTGCCCGTGGACCAGGCCTGGTCGCCCTCGTGCCGGGCGTCGAGGACGGTGGTCGGGTTGCCGCGCTCGGGCTTGGTCAGGAGCCACTCGGAGGGGTCCACGCCCCCGAGCATCCACTCAGGTCGTCGTCACGCCCTCGCCCGCAGGGGTGGGATCAACCGCGCCGGCCCGCTGGAGGTAGCGCTGGGCGGCGTGTGCCGCCGGATGGGCGACCAGGGCCGCGACCACCGCGATCGCCGCGATCACGGCCCAACCGGGCGCTCCCCACTGCAGCGCGAGGAACGTGAACAGGCCGGGGAACACGATCGGCTGCGCCTGGTACCCGAGTCCCCAGAGGCCCTGGTAGTCGCCCAGGCGGCGATGGTCGGAGAGCTCGGACTGGAACCCCCAGTCGGACGCGGAGCACCACAGCTCCGCGCCGGTGATCGTGACGTGGCCGAGCCAGATCAGGACGATCGAGACCCAGCCCACGGTCTCGTGGGTCACGCCGATGACCAGGCAGGACAGGATGAACGCCCAGCCCGACAGGCGGACCGCCCGCAGAGCCCCCGGCACCGTCTCGGCCCCGCGCGAGGCGCGCACCTGGAGGAAGACCGCCATCACCGTGTTGGTGCCGAACAACCACGCCAGCAGCGTGTGCGGGGCGTCGGTCCGTTCCACCAGCCACAGCGGGACCACCACGTTGAGCAGCACCTGGTTCGAGCTCAGTACGCCGTTGCACATCGCCAACGTCACGAAGCCCCAGTTGCGCCACGCGGGCGGGGCAGGCGTGGCGTCCGGCTGGTCGTCGATCGCAGGCGGCTGGGGTCGCTCGATCGCCGGGAGGCTCGAGACCATCACGGCGTTGAGCACCAGCAAGCCGCCGGTCAGGATCGGCACCGCCATGATCGCCGGGCGGGTGCCGATCGCGAGCGCGATGCCGCCGGCCAGGGCACCCAGGGTGTAGCCGACGTTGCGAGCCGACCGCATGTAGGCGAGCGCGCGCACCCGCACCTCCCGCGGGAACACCGCGATCCGGTAGACGTTTCGGCCGGTGTTGCCCGCCTGGCTGATGGCCGCCAGCAGCGACAGCAGCGCGACGAACGTCGCCATGCTCCGAGCCATCGGCCAGGCGAAGTACAGCAACGCCTCGACCAGCGCCGAGGTGGCCCAGAGCGGCTTGGCGCCGACCCGGTCGGAGAGCCGGCCCAGCGGCAAGGACAGCAGCAGCGTGACGACCCCCGAGATCGACATGCCGAGGCCGACCTGCGAGCCGGTCAGCCCGACGATCTGGGTGAAGAACACGGCCGTGCCGGTGAGGAACGAGCCGGTCGCGAACGCGGACAGCACGCACTGCAGCGCGAGGTCTCGCTCGAGCTTGGACGGCGGGAGGATGCGAGAGATCACCGAGACATCACGGGATGCATCCTGGCTCGCAGCCTCGTCCGTGATCCACTCGTTATCGCGGGCCGCGAGCAGTCACGCCAGCTTGCCGTCCAGCACGGTGGGCCGGCCCTGGAGGAAGGTCGCGACGACACGTCCAGGCAGCTCGAGGCCGGCGTACGGCGTGTTCCGCGACAGCGAGACGGACTCGGAGGCGTCGACGACGCGGCGCACGGAGGGGTCGTACAGCACGACGTTCGCCGGGGCGCCGTCCTCCAGCGGGCGACCGTGCTCGGAGACCCGGCCGATGCGGGCGGGGGCGTACGACATCCGGTCGGCCACCTCGGCCCAGGTGAGCAGCCCGGGGTCGACCATCGTCTCCTGCACGACCGAGAGCGCGGTCTCCAGCCCGAGCATCCCGAACGCCGCGGCCCCCCACTCGCAGTCCTTGTCCTCGAACGGGTGGGGGGCGTGGTCGGTCGCCACGACGTCGATCGTCCCGTCAGCCAGGCCCGCCCGGAGTGCCTCGGTGTCGGCTGCCGTGCGCAGGGGCGGGTTGACCTTGTAGACCGGGTCATACGACGCGGCCAGCTCGTCAGTCAGCAGCAGGTGGTGGGGCGTGACCTCCGCGGTGACGTTCCACCCTGCGGCCTTGGCCTGCCGGATCAGCTCCACCGACCCTGCCGTCGACACGTGGCACACGTGCAGTCGTGAGCCGACGTGGGCGGCCAGCAGGCAGTCCCGCGCGATCACGGCCTCCTCGGCGACCGCCGGCCAGCCGGTGAGACCCAGCCGGCCCGACAGCTCGCCCTCGTTCATCTGGGCGTTCTCGGTGAGGCGAGGCTCCTGGGCGTGCTGCGCGACGACGCCGTCGAACGCCTTGACGTACTCCAGGGCCCGCCGCATCAGCACGGCGTCGCTCACGCAGTGGCCGTCGTCGGAGAACACTCGCACCCGGGCCGCCGAGTCGGCCATGGCACCGAGCTCGGCCAGCTGCTGGCCGGCCAGGCCCACGGTCACCGCTCCGACGGGGTAGACGTCGCAGTAGCCACCTTCACGACCCAGCCGCCACACCTGCTCGACCACACCCGCGGTGTCGGCGACCGGATCGGTGTTGGCCATCGCGTGCACGGCGGTGTAGCCGCCCATCGCTGCGGCCTGCGTGCCGGTCAGCACGGTCTCGGCGTCCTCGCGTCCCGGCTCGCGCAGGTGCGTGTGGAGGTCGACGAGCCCCGGCAGCGCGACCAGCCCGGTCGCGTCGATCACCTCGGCGTTCGGGTCCGCCTCCTGCATCAGAACGACTCCGTCGCGGACCAAGAGATCGGTCGGTTCGCCCCCGAGGATCGAGGCGTTCTTGATCAGGTAGCTGGTCATGCGTCGGTCCCCTCGGAGTCGGTGGCGATGGCGGGCGAGCTCCCGCCCAGCAGCAGGTAGAGCACCGCCATCCGGACGGCGACGCCGTTGGTCACCTGCTCGACGATCACCGAGCGGTCGCTGTCGGCGACGTCGGCAGTGATCTCCATACCGCGGACCATCGGCCCGGGGTGCATGACGATCGTGTGGTCCTGGAGGGACGCCATCCGCCGCCCGTCGAGGCCGTAGCGGCGGCTGTACTCGCGGGCCGTCGGGAAGAAGCCTCCGCTCATCCGCTCCCGCTGCACGCGGAGCATCATCACCGCGTCGGCCTTCGGCAGCACGGCGTCGAGGTCGTACGACGTCTCCACCGCCCACGTCTCGACACCGACGGGCAACAGTGTCGGCGGGGCGACGAGCGTGACCTCGGCTCCCAACGTGTGCAGGAGCAAGGCGTTGGACCGGGCTACGCGCGAGTGCAGGACGTCGCCCACGATCGCGATCCGCTGCCCGTCGAGGGTCCCGCCGTTGCGGG
This sequence comes from Nocardioides sp., assembly GCA_035707985.1. GTDB lineage: Bacteria > Actinomycetota > Actinomycetes > Propionibacteriales > Nocardioidaceae > Nocardioides. The sequence goes on from DASSTL010000066.1 coordinate 26,707, forward strand.
GACCCAGGTGCCGCCACATGGTGAACGAGTCGAGCAGCGCCTGAGTCGGGTGCTCGTGGGTGCCGTCGCCGGCGTTCACGACCGAGGCACGCACCCACCCGGAGGTGGCGAGCCGGTGCGGCGCTCCGCTCGCGCCGTGCCGGATCACGACGGCGTCACAGCCCATCGCCTCCAGCGTCAGGGCGGTGTCCTTGAGGGACTCGCCCTTCGAGAGCGACGAGCCCTTGGCCGCGAAGTTGATGACGTCGGCCGAGAGCCGCTTCGCCGCCGCCTCGAAGGAGATGCGCGTGCGGGTCGAGTCCTCGAAGAAGAGGTTCACGACCGTGCGGCCGCGCAGCGCGGGGAGCTTCTTGATCGGCCGGTCAGCCAGCGAGCGCATCTCCTCGGCGGTGCGCAGCACCAGCTCGGCGTCCTCGCGGCTCAGGTCTCCCGCGGACAGCAGATGCTTCTTCATGACGCGGCTCCCTCGATGACCACGGCGTCCTCGTCGTCGACGCCGGTGAGGTGGACCCGCACCCGCTGCACCAGCGACGTCGGGAGGTTCTTGCCGACGAAGTCGGCGCGGATGGGCAGCTCGCGGTGGCCGCGGTCGACCAGGACGGCGAGCTGGACAGCGCGCGGCCGGCCCACGTCGTTGAGTGCGTCGAGCGCGGCCCGGATCGTCCGCCCGGAGAACAGGACGTCGTCGACCAGCACCACGATCTTGTCGTCGATGCCGCCGTCCGGGATCTGGGTCGGAAGCAGGGTGCGAGCGGGCTTCAGCCGCAGGTCGTCGCGGTACATCGTGACGTCGAGCGACCCGCTGGGCACGTTCGACCCTTCGACGGCGGCGATGCGTTCGGCGATCCGCTCGGCCAGGGGTACGCCGCGTGACGGGATGCCGAGCAGGACGACGTCGTCGGACCCCTTGTTGCGCTCGAGGATCTCGTGGGAGATGCGGCTCAGCGCTCGGGAGATGTCACTCGCGTCGAGGACGGTGCGGTCGGTGCCCGGATCGGACGCTCCGCCGGATGAAGCTGTCGTGGCAGGCGCAGGCATCTGCGGCCAGACCTCCTTCTCCGCCTCACGGGACGGCTCGTTAAAGGATGTCGATCGCAGGCGACCCTAGCAGGCGGAGCGGGCTCCGCCTGCCAGGGTCACCGCGCGGTTCCTCCGGTTCGGTTCCTCCGGTTCAGGGGACGAGCGGGATCTTCAGCACCTGTCCACCCGTCGGCGCCACCGCACCCACGGAGACGAAGGCGTTGTCGCCGCGGATCGCGACGCCGTACGGCGCGAACAGGCCGGTCGCGATCGGCTGGGCGGCCTTGCCCGACTTCTTCGAGAAGACCCGGACGAGAGATCCCGTCGGGCCCCCCACGACCAAGCCCTGGTCGGAGATCTGCACGGCGTACAGCTTCTTGCCGTCGAACGCCAGGCTGGTGACGTTGGTGAGCCCCTTCGCCCACACGTGCGGCTTGTGGCCCGGCACGATGCGCCAGATCCGCGCCGCCCCCTCGATGAACGGGAAGCCGGTGAGCTCGCTGACGTAGTAGGCACCGTCCGGACCCTTGACCACGTCGGTCGGGACGATCTGGTACTTCACGGGGTCGGGGCCGGTGACGGGGCTGACCCCCATCCGGTCCTGGAACGCCGCCACGCCTTTGACCTTGCCGCCCTTGACCCGGACCAAGGTGTTCCCGCCGGAGTCGGTGACCAGGAAGCCCCTCTTGCCTGCCTTCACCAGTCCGGTCGGGTCGGAGTCACGGTTGTCGACGGGGTTCGCCTTGGCCTCATGGGCGGCGAGGTCGCCGAGGCTGGAGAACTTCTTGGTGTGCAGGTTGAAGGACAAGAGGTGCCCCAGCTGCTTGCGACCGAGCTTCGGCAGGTCCTTGCGGTTCTTCGGGTTGCTGCCCAGGCCCATGCTGAGGACGAGCCGGTGCTTGCCGATCACCATGAGGTCGGAGGCCCCGAGCGCCGACTCGCCGGTGCCCTCGCCTCCGAGCGACGCGAGCCCCTTCAGCACGCGCTTCTGGACTCCGTCCCTGACGCGGGTGACCGAACCGGTCTTGCCGAAGCACTGTGGCCCCTCGCCGCCAGGGATGCATGTGCCGTTGCCGCCCTGCCCTGCTTCGGCGATGTACAGGTCTCCATGGGCGAAGACCAGCTGTCTCGGGTTGTGCAGGTTGTCGGCGACCACCTTGAACGCGGCCGCCTTCGCGTGCGGAGTGGCGCGATCCTCGGTCGCGTCTGCCGGCACGGTGGCGGTGACGGCCACCATGGCGGCCGAGACACCGGCGGCCAGGTACAACGATCTGCGCATGGAGATCCCCCCTACGTCGTTCTCCGGATGAAACTCCGAGTCTCGTCCGTCACCCCCCGGGGCTGCAAGGGTCGTGCGGAGCCACGGGGTAGGTCTCGAGACTCAACGCCCGCCGAGCTGCGACCCCAGATCCTTGAGGACTGTCTCGTAGGAGCGCTGGTAGGTGGGGTAGGCGAAGTGCTGGTGGAGCAGGGTCCGGATCGGCACCTCGGCATGGACGGCGAGCTCGAGCATCGACATGATCTCGCCCCCCGCCGGGCCGACCACGACCCCGCCCACCAGCACCTCGCGCGAGCGGTCGGCGACGAGCTTGATCAGGCCCGGCTCGCGGGTGATCCAACCACGCGTGCCGAGGTCGCCGGTGGTGGCGCTCACCACGTCGACACCGGAGTCGCGGGCGGCCTTCTCGGTGAGACCCACCGAGGCGACCTCCGGAGCGGTGAAGGTCACCCGCGAGACGGCGCGGTAGTCGGCCCACGGTCGCTCACGGTCCAGCAGGTCGTCGAGGACGACCCCTGCCTGGTACATCGAGACGTGGGTGAAGGCACCCTTGCCGACGATGTCGCCGACGGCCCAGACGCCGTCCGTGACGCGCATCCGCTCGTCCGTCTCGAGCACCTTCACATCGGGATCGACGCCGACGTGCTCGAGGCCCAGACCCTGGAGGTTGTTCCGGCGCCCGGCCGCGACCAACAGCTTGTCGGCGTCGAGCTTCTGGTCGCCGAGGTCGAGCGTGAACTTTCCATCCTCGTAGCTCACGGACGCGATGGACGCCCCGGTGAGCACCTGGATGCCGGACTCCGCGAACGCCTGCTCCAGCGCCGCGCTCGCCTCGGGCTCCTCGAGCGCGACCAGCCGGTCGGCGACCTCCACGACGCTGACGCGAACCCCGAACGTCGCCATCACCTGGGCCAGCTCGCACCCGATCGCACCGCCACCGATGACCGCCAGGCTGGCCGGCAGGTCGGTCAGTCGCACGACGTCGCGGTTGGTCCAGAACGGCGTGTCCGCCAGGCCCGGGATCGGTGGCGCTGCCGGCGTCGTGCCGGTGTTGATCACGATCCCCCGCGTCGCCGTGTACGTCGTGTCGCCCACGACCACACGGCCGTCCCCGGCCAGTACGCCCCGCCCTCTGACGAAGGTGCCGCCGGCGTCCTCGAGCCGCTTCACGGCCACCGTGTCGTCCCAGTCGTCGGTCGCCTCGTCGCGGATGCGCGCCGCCACCGGTCCCCAGTCGGGAGCGACGGTCGCGGACCCGGCCATCCCGTCCACCCGACCCGCCTGGCGCAGGGTCTCCGCGGCCGCGATCATCATCTTCGAGGGCACGCAGCCGAAGTAGGGGCACTCACCGCCGACCAGCCGCTCCTCGACGCCGAGCACCCGCCACCCGGCCTCGCCCAGCTTGAGCGCGACGTGCTCCCCGCCGGGCCCCAGCCCCACCACGATCACGTCGAACTCGTTGGCCCCGCGCTCCCCTGTCTCCGTCATGGAGTCACAGTAGAGGCCGCAGGCGGCACCGGGCCCGCGTCCAGCCCCACGTCATCCGAGCCTACTTCGACAGGTGGCGGGCCCGGGCGAAGCAGAACAGCCCGTAGCACGCGATGCCGGCCGCGATCAGGATCAGCAGGACCGGGCCGAAGGGTTGTTGCAGCACCTTGTGGAGCGCGTCGTCGAGCCCGCCGGACTTCTTCGGCTCGTGCGTGTACGCCGCCGCCACGAACAGCCCACCCACGATGCAGAAGGCCACACCCTTGGCGACGTACCCGATCTTGCCGACCCAGCGGTACGCCGTCCCGGTGTCGCCGATGGTGCCGCGAGCGTCGAGGTTCTCCATGAACTTCTCGGTCCATCCCCGACGGGCGTAGCTCAGGCCGTAGAGGACGATGGCGGCCCCGATCGCGCCGACGATCCAGCGCCCGTAGGTCTGGTCCATCAGCTTCGCGGTGTAGTTCGCGCTCTTCCCCGAGCCCGCCCCGATGGCGAAACGCAGGGCGGTGACGGCGACGTAGCCGTAGACCACCGCCTTGAACAACGACGTGGCGCGCTTGCGCCAGCGCTTGGCGCCGTCGTACTCCTGGTGCCCGACGAAGGTCTCCACGACCCGCCACAGCACGAGCGCGAACATGCCGACCGCCACGAGCCACAGCAGGAGCGTGCCCGCGGGCTGCTTCGCCAGCGCCTGGAGCGCGCCCTTCTGCGAGGCGTTCTTGCCTCCCTGCCCGAGCGCCAGCTGGACGGCCAGCCAGGCCACGACCAGGTGGACGACCCCGTAGACGACCATGCCGAACCGGATCGCACCGTCCAGGGTCTTGCTCTCGTGGACGTCGCGGCCGAGCTGCTCTGCGCGGTCGCCGAGGTCGGTCATGCGCGCGAATCTAGGCCCAGTGCACCCGCACCGGCCTCATTCCTTGGGGTGACCAGCGCCTCAGCCGCGGTCAGCCGACGAGGGAGTCGCGGTCGCGCTGCATGCTGCCGAGCACGCCGTTGACGAAAGCCGGCGACTCGTCGGTCGACAGGTTGCTGACCAGCGCGACCGCCTCGGTGACAGCCACGGCGTCGGGCACGTCGTCGGCGTACAGCAGCTCGAAGGTGCCGATGCGCAGCGCGTTGCGGTCGATCGCGGGCATCCGGTCGAGCGTCCAACCCTGGGCGTACTGCCCGATCAGCTCGTCGATCCGCTCGCGGTGCTCGGCGACTCCCCGCACCAGCGTCTCGGTGTAGGGGTTGGTCGGCCCGTCCCCCTCGGCGATCGCACGCTCGAGCGACTCGACCGGATCCTGCCCACGCAGCTCCGCGGCGTACAGCACGTCGAGGGCACGCTTGCGCGCCTTGCTCCGGGCCGGCATGGCGGCGGGTCAGGCCTTCACGCGGCCGAGGTACGACGAGTCGCGGGTGTCGACCTTGACCTTCTCGCCCTGGGTGATGAACAGCGGGACCTGGATCTCGTGGCCGGTCTCGAGCGTGGCCGGCTTGGTGCGACCGGTGGCACTGTCGCCGACGACGCCGGGCTCGGTGTAGGTCACCTCGAGCTCGACCGACGCGGGGAGCTCGATGTAGAGCACGCGGCCGTCGTTGGTGGCGACGATCGCGTCCTGGTTCTCCAGCATGAAGTTCTTGGCGTCACCGACGATCTCGGGCGAGATCTCGAGCTGGTCGTAGGTGCCGGTGTCCATGAAGACGTAGGACGTGCCGTCGTTGTAGAGGTACTGCATCGTTCGCTTGTCGACGTTGGCCACCTCGACCTTCACGTCGGCGTTGAACGTCTTGTCGACGACCTTGCCCGACTCGACGTTCTTCAGCTTCGACCGCACGACGGCGCCGCCCTTGCCGGGCTTGTGGTGCTGGAACCAGATGACCTGCCAGAGCTGGCCGTCGAGGTTGAGGACCATGCCGTTCTTGAGGTCGTTGGTGGTGGCCATGCGGGAGTGCCTCTTCTGCTGCTGGGGAACGGTGGGCCCGGCACACGGACACGTCCTTGATCATCAGGAACGACCACCGGGCGGGCGACCTCCGAGTCTAGTCGCCCCGCGCGGCTACACATGAATTCACGATCCGCCGGGTCACGACTCGGCCGGCGGCGCCTCGGGCTCCCGCGGCCGGCGGAACCGGCGTACGACGAGCCAGGCGGGGATCCCGACCAGGGCCAGCGCGACCGTCAACGGCAGCGCCGCACCGAGGGCGACCAGGAGCCCGACCACGACGACGACCAGTGCGTGCCAGCCGTGCTGCAGGCCGCCCACGAACCCACCCGCTTCGTGCTTCGCCGGCTTCGCCGGAGGCGGGGGCACGCGACGGTCGATGTCGACGGTGATCGTCGCCAGGCTGGTCCGGTCGGCCAGATAGGCCCGCTGCTGGAGCAACGACTCGAGGTCGGCCTGCCGAGCCGTCAGCTCGCGCTCGACCGCGAGCAGCGCCGGCAGGTTGGCGGCCCTCGTCACCAGCTGGCGCAGCCGGTGCACGCCGTCCCGCTGGGCGGCGATCCTGGCGTCGGTGTCGATCACCCGGGTCGTGACGTCCTCCGCCTTGCGGGTCGAGCTGCGCAGGGTTGCCACGCCGGCGAGGTCATTCATCGTCGTCGGGAACCGGTTGCTGGGCACCCGCAGCACCAGATGCATGTGGGTGACCGTGCCCTTCTTGTCGGTCTCGGTGTTCTCGTCGCCGATCCGGCCACCTTGCTCGGCCAGGATCGCGTCGATCCGGTCGCGGGCCACCGTCACGTCACGGCTGACGAGCTCGATCTGGCCGGTGGAGATCACGGCGCGCTGCTGAACGTCCGCCTGCGACGCCTTTCCCGCATCGCCGAACGTCTGCGCGGCCTCGTCCCGCGCGACGCTCCCCGCACTCGCCGGCGCGGCTTGGGGCTCCGCCGCGTCGCCGGCCCCGGACGCGCCGTTCGAGGAGGGGGAAGCGCAGGCCGTGACGGACACCGCGACGGCGGCCAGCAGCGACCCCGCGATCAGCCGGCCCCTCACTGGAACGCCCACACGATCTTGACCGTGACCGCGAGCTTGTCCTTGCCGGCCCGGATCGGCAGGGCGGCCTTGTCGGCCGTGGCGAAGACGTCGCGGCCGTAGGCCAGGGGCTGCACCCGCGGCGGGGTGGCGCGCACCTCGCGGAGCGACACGACCGACCCGAGCTCCTGCCCGGTGGCGTCGGCGTACTCCTGCGCCTTGGCGGTGGCCTGCTCGACGGCCGCCTTGCGCGACTTCGCGAGGAGCGAGTCGGTGTCGGCGATCCGCAGGCCGATGTTGCCGACCCGCACGTCGTCACCACCGGTGGTCACCGCGGCGGTGACCGCCCGGCCGCCGAGGGTGAGGTCGCGCACCAGCACCTGGGCGCGCTGGGCGACGCGATAGCCGCGCAGGGTCGGCGGGCCGGAGGCGTGGTAGTCGTACACGGCGTTCATCTGCAGGCCCGTGGTCTGCACGTCCGACCTGCGTACGCCGAGCTGGTCGAGGCGGGTGAGGACCCGGTCCATCGTGGAGTTGGCGTCGGCGAGTGCGGTCTTCAGGTCGGCGCGCACCAGCCCGACCGAGAGTGAGAACGTGAGCTCGTCCGGGACACCGACGGTCGTGCCGGTGCCCGTCGTCACCAGCGTGCGCGGCTCGCCGTTCGTCCCCGCGGCGTCCGTGGTCGTCGGTGCCGCCTGGGCAGACCCGCCTCCGGCGCCGAGGAGGTAGGCCACGACGAGCCCGAGCGCGACCACCGCCGCGACGAGCAACCCCTTGGCGCTGACGGTGACGGAACGGTCCATGGCAAAGCCTCCGATCGCAGAACGTGCCGATCGGACGGGTGAGGCTCGGGTCAGGTTCCCTGGCTGATCCTCTCCAGAGCCGCGCGGTAGCCGTCGACGCCCTTCCCGGCGATCACGGCGACGGCGTGGGGGGTGACCACGGAGTGGTGGCGGAACTCCTCGGGTCGCTGGCCGGGATCGCTGATGTGAACCTCCACCAGCGGCGCGGTGAGCTGGGCGCAGGCGTCGTAGAGCGCCAGCGAGTAGTGGGTCCAGGCGGCCGCGTTCAGCACGATCGGGGTCTGCTCGTCGGCCGCGGTGTTCAGCCAGTCGAGCAGCTCTCCCTCGTGGTTGGTCTGCCGCACCTCGACCTCGAGGCCGAGCTCGCGCCCCCAGTCCTCGCACCGGGTGACCAGCGCGTCGTACGTCGTGGAGCCGTAGATCTCGGGCTGCCGCCGACCGAGACGCCGCAGGTTCGGACCGTTGAGCACCAGCACCTTCATGCCGCACCTCCCACCATCGCGTCGTACGCCGACCGCAGCGCCGACTCGTCGGGATCGGCGAGGATGCGCGGGCGAGCGAGACCGTCGAGGACCACGAGTCGAAGGCTGCTGCCGCGCGACTTCTTGTCGACCGCCATCCGCGACCGGAGGTCGTCGTACGACGCACCCGCCCAGCCGATGGGCAGCCCGACCCGCGCGAACGTCGTGCGATGCCGCTCCACCAGCGCGTCGTCCATCAAGCCCGCAGCCCGAGCGAGCTCCGCGACGAAGACGCACCCGACGGCCACGGCCTCGCCGTGCCGCAGCGAGTACCCGCTCGCCTGCTCGACCGCGTGGCCCATCGTGTGGCCGTAGTTGAGCACCTCGCGCCCGGGGTGCGCCTCGCTCCCACCCGACTCGCGCAGGTCG
>DASSTL010000067.1:0-3975 GCA_035707985.1 Nocardioides sp.
GCACCTCGCGCGGCGAGACACCGGTCGACCGGACCGCGGTCGGCAGGTCGGCGTCGAGGCCCACTCGCTCGGCGTACTCGGCGGCGTAGTCGTAGATCTCGGAGGAGTTCCGGTAGTTGGTCGAAAGGTGGAACTCGTGGATCTCCTTGCCGTCGAGCGCGGCCGCCCGGGCCGCCGCCGACTCCTCCGGCACCGGCCACGACGACTGGGCCGCGTCGCCGACGATCGTCCAGGTCGCGGACCGGCCGCGCCGGCCGACCATCCGCCACTGCATCGGCGTGAGGTCCTGGGCCTCGTCGACGAGGACGTGGGCGTAGCCGTCGTCCTCGATGCGATGGGTGGGCGGCGTCCAGACCGGGGCCGTCCCGAACTCGCGCTCGGCCGCGGTGGTGAGCTCCTGGAGGTCGCCACCCAGGAAGTCGTCCAGCTCGTGGTCCTCGTCGCGCGCACGGTCGGGTACGTCGCCGAGCGCGTAGCGCAGCTCGTCGACGAGAGGGATGTCCTCCACGGACAGATCCTCGGCGGCCCACGACTCCACGAGCAGGTGCTGCTCCTCCGGGGTGACGATGCCCTCACCGACGCGCGCGAGGAACTCCGGGTCGCGCAGCCAGCCCAGCACCTCCGGCGCGCTCAGCGGCGGCCACCACGACAGCGCGAAGTCGACGAACGCCTGCGACGACAGCATGTCGTCGTCGAAGGCCTCCCGGCCGCGCTCGCGACCACGCTCGCCGCGCACCTGCCGCCACATCACGTCGAGCAGCGCCGAGGCCACGCGCGGCATCTGCCGGTTGCGCTGCCCCTGGCTCATCAGCTGACGCCGGAGCTTGCCGAGGATGCCCCGGTCGAGGTGGATCACGTCGTCGCGCCAGAAGACCCGGAACTCCTTGGGCGAGCCGGGCGCCTGCTGGCGCGCCGTACGCCGCATCAGCTCGGCCATCCGGGCCGAGCCCTTGACCAGGGCGACCTCCGGCGAGTCGTGGCGGGTGGCACGCAGGCCGCCGACGACCTCGCCCAGCGAACGCAGCGCGACGGCGGTCTCGCCCAGCGACGGGAGCACCCGCTCGATGTAGCGCATGAAGACCCCCGAGGGACCGACGACGAGCACGCCACCGGTCTCGTAGCGGCGGCGGTCGGTGTACAGGAGGTACGCCGCGCGGTGCAGCGCGACGACCGTCTTGCCGGTGCCAGGCCCGCCGCTGATCGTGACGACACCCTTGGCGGGTGCGCGGATCGCGCGGTCCTGCTCGGCCTGGATCGTGGCCACGATCGAGTGCATCGACCGGTCGCGGGCCCGCGAGAGCTGGGCCATCAGGGCGCCCTCGCCCACGATCGGCAGGTCGGTCTCGACCTCGGAGTCGAGCAGCTCGTCCTCGACCCCGACCACCTTCGGGCCGCTGCAGCGCAGGACTCGACGCCGGATCACGTTCTGGGGCTCGGCGGCGGTGGCCTGGTAGAACACGGCGGCCGCGGGGGCGCGCCAGTCGATCAGCAGGGAGTCACGGTTGTCGTCCCGCAGTCCGATCCGGCCGATGTAGCGAGGCTCGGGGTCGAGCTCCGGCCGCAGGTCGAGCCGGCCGAACACCAGACCCTCGTGGGCGGCGTCCAGCTGCGCGATCCGGCGCGCGGCCTGGAAGACCATCGCGTCTCGCTCGACCAGACCGCCCTCATGACCGAGAGCGCCCCGGCCGTGTCCCTCACGCGCGAGCGCCTGGGCGTTGCGGGCGGACTTCTCCAGCTGGACGTACACCCGGTCGACGAAGGCCTGTTCGGTGGCGAGCTCGGCGCTCAACAACTCGTCAGCCACGTGGCGGTTTCTCCTCGGACTCCCCCGGTCCGCCCGGACCCCGGACGGAAATCTGCAAGTCTCTGATCGTATCTGCTGTCCTCGGGCGTCGTGCACGATGTGCCAGGCTCGGCGCGTGAAGGTCTACATCTCGGTGGACGCCGAAGGCGTGGCCGGCATCTCGGACTGGGACCAGTGCATCGCCGGCGGTGACGACTACCAGCTCGGCCGTGAGCTCATGCTCGGCGAGGTCAACGCGGCGATCGACGGGGCCGTCGAGGCGGGTGCGACCCAGATCCTGATCAACGACAGCCACTCCCTCATGCGCAACCTGCCGCCCGGCGACCTCGGCGGCCACGCGTCGTACCTCTCGGGGAGGTTCAAGCCGCTGTACATGATGGAGGGGCTCGACCCGTCGTACGACGTGGCGCTGTTCCTCGGCTACCACGCCGCGATGCCGACTCCCGGCGTCCTGTCGCACACCTACAACCCGCGCGCGATCGCGAACGTGACGCTCAACGGCACCGTCACCGGCGAGGCCGGCATCAACGCCCTGGTCGCCCTCGCGCACGGCGTCCCGGTCGAGGTGATCACCGGCGACCAGTACGTCGGCCCCGAAGCGGCGCCGTTCTGCCCCGGCATCAACGTGATCGAGGTGAAGACCTCGATCAGCCGGTACGCCGCCGAGCACCTGCACCCCCACATCGCCCAGCAGCGCATCCGCGAGGGCGTCTTCCAGCACCTCTCCGACCCGTCGGCGGGACCACCGGTGATGCATCTGCCGGCCACCCTCGAGGTGCAGCTGATGTCACCCGACATGGCCGAGCAGGCGACCTGGCTGGCCGGCGTCGAGCGGGTGGCCACCACGTCCGTGCGGTTCAGCGACGACGACCCGCTCCGGCTCTACCGGACCTTCATGACGCTGGTCTTCCTGACCCGGAGCCTGGTCGAGACGCGATAGTCAGTCGACGCGCTCGTAGACAGCGACGCCGAGCGGGCCCTTGCCGTGCGCGAGGGTGGCGGTGGCCGGTCGCTCCGCCGGGATCCACAGGTCGCCGATCGCGCCACCGGGACCGACGTTGTACATGCCGGACTCAGGCATCTCACCGCGTGCGTGGAACGTCGCCCGCACGGTGCCGCGTGCCGACCACGTCAGCCAGGCGAGGCGGTCCGCACGGGAAGCTGGGATGCGGAGGGGTCCGTGCGCGGCCGACATGGTGTCGACCAGCCGCCAGGTGTGACCGCCGTGCTCGACCACGGTCGAGAGGTCCTGGCCGGCGACCCGGGCGTCGACGTCCGCGCCGTAGACCCCGGTGCCGATGCGGAGGTCGGGGTACTCACCCGCGGTCACGGGCGTGGTCGGGTCTCCCTTGCGGGTCACGGAGACCTTGACCTCGTGGGCGCTCCCGGGCCGGCCGTAGCGCCCGATGTAGCCGCCCCACCCTCCCGGGTCGAACCCGTCCGGGTCGTCACAGGACCCGCGGATCGCCTCCGTGCCGGAGAGCACGACGTGGACGCGCAGGTCTCGCGGCCCGCCGGTGCACACCGGCGCGAGCATCACGCTTCCCCGCGGGAGCACGACCGTCGTCGAAGCCGTGGTCTGCCCCGCATCCCCGACCACGGCACCGATCAGCTGCCGGCCGGCGACCGTGCGGCGATAGGTCACGCCGTCCCGGGTGTACCCCGCCGGGGCGCGGTCGGTCAGGTCGTACGTCGTGAGCCCCACGCTGCCTCGGGATGCAGTGACCCGCAGGGTCCCGCTCTGGTCTGCCGGCAGGAGGACGAAGTCGTGGAACCCCGTGCGGCTCGACGACCAGAGCTCGCCGGAAGGGAGCCGGAGCCGGACCGACGCCTTCGGGTCGCTCGTCGTCCAGGACACGAGTCGCGGCTCGTCCGACTTCCCGACCTTCATCCGGCCGGACCCGTCGAAGACCTGCGCGTCGCCCGTGGCGCGGTAGGTGTACCCCAACGACTTCAGGAGACCGGGGGCTCGCTGGCCGAGCACGACCGGCCCGGCCGGCTGTGCGTCGTGGTCGCCGCGGGTGTTCAGCGCGAGCGTGCCTGTGCCCGCCAGGACGACGGCGGCGAGCCCGGCGCCCACGGCGCGACGGCGACGGCGTACCTCGGCGATGCGGTGGTGCACCGCGGCTGTGCGCGCGACGGCGGCCGGGTCGGCGACGTCGTCGGCGTGC
>DASSTL010000068.1:0-27517 GCA_035707985.1 Nocardioides sp.
GCAGGATCAGCACCTGGGCCGCGATGCCGAGGGTCGCGCCACCGCCGAGCACCAGCTCCTGGGTGCCGGTGTACGCCGCGCAGCCGTCGCCCTCGGGCAGGGCGCCGAACCAGAACAGGTAGAGCACCAGCACGACGATCGAGATCGCGTTGTTGGCGATCGGCGCCCACATCATCGGGCCGAACCGGCCGCGGGCGTTGAGCACCTGCCCGAGCAGCACGAACATCCCGTAGAAGAACACCTGCGGCAGGCAGTAGCGGGCGAACATGATCGCCGAGTCGCGCTGGGCGGCCAGCGACGGGTCGTCGTATGCGTCGTTGAGGTAGAGCTTCATCACCAGTGGTGCGGCGATCACCAGCAGGATCGTCACCGCACCGAGGAACACCAGCGCGAGGGTGATCACGCGGTTGGTGTAGGCCTCGCCGCTGTCGGGGTCGTGCTTCTGCGCCCGCACCAGCTGCGGCACGAGCACGGCGTTGAACACACCGCCGGCCAGCAGGATGTAGAGCATGTTCGGGATCGTGTTGCCGATGTTGAACAGGTCGGCGTGGAGCCCGTTGCCGATCGCCGCGGCGAGCAGCAGGTTGCGCAGGTAGCCGCTGGCGCGGGAGAAGACCGTGCCCGTCGCCATCACCGCGGAGGAGGCGAGGATCCCCCGGCTCTCGGAGAGGTCGCTCACAGGGAGGTCCCGCGTCCGGCTCGGGCGCGGATGATGCGGCGGGTCAGCCGCACCCCGATCGCGGTGAACAAGAGAGCGACGCCGACGCCGATGATCACCCAGATCAGCCGGCTCACCTGCTCGGCGCGCATCGGGAACGTGTCGACGGCGCCGAGCGGGACGCCGTCCAGGTTGGTCAGCTCGAGCCGCACGTTGTACACGCCGCGGGTGTCGGCCGAGGCGTTGAGCAGCACGGTCTGGCGCCCGTGCGGGGCCAGCGGGACCGTCTCACCACCGGTGATCGTGACACCCGGCTCGGCCTGCGCGACGACCTTCACCTTGACCGGGACGTCCAGGTCGTTGCTCACGACCGCCGAGAAGCGCCCGGAGTCGCTGGCGAGGGTGACCGACTGGGGGGCCGCGAGGGAGATCGCGTCGAGGTTGCTGTGCACCCAGCGGTCGGTCTCGCGCATCCGGGCGAAGGCCAGGTACGGCGTCACGGCGGCGGTGTACGACGCGTTTCCGGTCGCCTCCTCGAACAGCCTCTTGCGGAGCCTCGGGTTGTCGGGCAGCACCGACTGCAGGGTCTTCCCTGCGGAGAGCATGTCCTCGGCGGTCCGGTAGACCCCCGCGCGCAGCCGGTCGTCCGCACCGGTCGGCTCCCGCAGGGCTGTCGAGTCGAGCCGCGTCGGGGACACCGCCGTCGCGGCGTCGAGCGTGGTGAGCCGGAGCCACGGGACGTCGAGACCCGAGAAGAAGCTGGGTCGGAGAGCGTGGCCCAGCTCGATCGGGAGCTCCACGACGAGCGGCTCCTGGTCGCCGAGGACGCGGAGCGCGGCCTCGGCGAGGACCCGTTGGCGCAGGGCGAGCGAGCTCGACGGCGGCGCGGGGCCGGGACCGCCTTCGCGTGCGCCGCTGGAGCTGAGCAGCACCTGGTGGGTGCCCACGCGGTTCACGACCGAGTCCGCGTCCTCGACCCCCGAGTCGGAGAGCAGCACGGTGGCGTTGCGCGGGAGGTCGGGCAGGCTCTCGGCGGCGATCCTGCCACTGGGCGGGGCGACGACCGGGACCAGCGGGAAGCCCCAGGGCCGGAGGTCGCTGCCGGTCCGGTGGAACGCCTGGGGCAGCAGCGTGGAGTTGTTGCGCGCGGCGGAGTCGACCGCGAGGTCGCCGTACGGCAACCCGAGCAGCTCGCTGGTGTCGGCCGCCAGCAGCGGGCGCAGGCCGCTCAGCCAGCGCCGCGCGACGCGGGCCGTGGTCGACGGGGCGTCGTCGGCGGCCGACGTCGCACTCGACCCGGACGCCGAGGGGGAGTTCGTCGGCGAGGGTGACGCGGACGGTTGCTCCTCGTCGGAGGAGGGCGGTGCGGTGAGGCTGCGGGCCGGGTTGCCGTTGGCGAGACGGCGTACGACGTCGGGCACCGCGGGGTCGAGCAGCCAGGTGAGCGGCCGCCCCTCGGCGTGCTCGCCGGTCTTCAGCGCGGCTGCGAGCGCACCCGAGCGCAGGCTCTCCCGCCAGGCCTCGGGGTCGAGGACGGAGCCGTCGGCCGCCCGCGTGACGCCGGCGCGGAGGGGGAGCACGAGAGCGGCGTTCTCCTGCGCCCCCGCGCCGAGCGCGTCCTCGGGGACATAGGGGATGAACGTGCGGTCGCGGCCGACCGCCTCGCGGGGGCCGCCCTCGCCGTCGTCGCCGAGCACGTGGACGCCGAACCAGTACACGCCCGCGGTGGTGACCGGGAGGGCCCGCTGGGGCAGCCGGATCGTGAACGACGCGCGCTGGCCGGGCGCGAGGGACGAGATGCTGGCGAAGGTCCCGGGAACGGTGATCCGGTCACCGACGTACGAGTCGACAGGAGTCTTGGTGGCCTCGCTGAGCTCCTCGGTGGTGGTCATGGGGGTGCTGCCCATGAAGCCGTGGACGTTGATCGCGGTCCAGGTCTGGTCCGAGACGTTGGTGACCGTGCCCTTGACCACGATCGGTCCGTGGTCGGGGACCGTGTCGGGCGTGATCGAGCGGATGCGCGGGACCAGCGGCTGCTGCGGGTCGAGGGGGTGCACCGTCGCCGCGTCCGCGCGGGCGCCGAGGGGCGCGAGGCCGGCGAGCACACCCGTCACCGCGAGGACGAACGCCGTCACCACGGCCGCCAGGGCATGCGGCAGCGAGGACGGGCGGAGCACCCCCCGATGGTAGGGGCCGAGCCTGTGCGGGGCGGCACTACGCTGGCTGACCGTGTCCGACCCCGCAGAGCAGCGCCCGCCCGGAGGCATCCGGTTGGCCGACGCCCAGCGCGACGTCGCGGCGGAGCTGGACCGGATCGCGCCGGTGGTCGACGAGCTCGGCCGGCGCTTCGTCGAGGCCGGGCACGAGATCGCCTTGGTGGGCGGTCCGGTGCGCGACGCGATGCTCGGCCGCCGGCACAACGACCTCGACCTGACCACGTCCGCGCGCCCGGACGACATCGAGCGGCTGCTGGCCGGGTGGGCCGACGCGACGTGGGACATCGGGCGGGCGTTCGGCACGATCGGGAGCCGCAAGGGACAGTTCCAGATCGAGATCACGACGTACCGCTCGGACCGGTACGACGCCTCCTCGCGCAAGCCGGCCGTCGACTTCGGCGACACCCTGGAGGGCGACTTGGGGCGGCGCGACTTCACGGTCAACGCGATGGCGGTGCGGGTGCCGTCGCGGGAGTTCGTCGACCCGTTCGGGGGCGTGGTCGACCTGGCGCAGGGGCTGCTGCGGACGCCGGGCCGACCCGAGGACTCGTTCTCCGACGACCCGCTGCGGATGATGCGGGCCGCGCGCTTCGCCGCGCAGCTCGGCTTCACCGTCGACCCGGCCGTGGTGTCGGCGATGAAGGACATGGCCGGGCGGATCGAGATCATCTCCGCCGAGCGGATCCGCGACGAGCTGGTGAAGCTGGTGATGTCGCCGTACCCCCGCCTCGGCCTGACGCTGCTGGTCGAGACCGGCCTGGCAAAGCTGGTGATCCCCGAGCTGCCGGCGCTGGCGCTGGAGCGC
The DNA here is from genome assembly GCA_035707985.1 of Nocardioides sp. Classification (GTDB taxonomy): domain Bacteria; phylum Actinomycetota; class Actinomycetes; order Propionibacteriales; family Nocardioidaceae; genus Nocardioides. The sequence goes on from DASSTL010000068.1 coordinate 3,680, forward strand.
GACGAGCACCACCGGCACAAGGACGTCTACGAGCACACGCTGACCGTGCTCGAGCAGTCCATCGACCTCGAGGACCGGCTCGGCGGGCCCGACCTGGTCTCGCGGCTCGCGGCGCTGATGCATGACGTCGGCAAGCCGCGGACGCGCCGCTTCCTCGCGGACGGGAGCGTGACGTTCCACCACCACGACGTCGTCGGCGCGAAGCTGTCCCGCAAGCGGATGCAGGCGCTGAAGTTCCCCGGCGACCAGATCGACGCGGTGACCAAGCTGGTGGAGCTGCACCTGCGCTTCCACGGGTACGGCGACGGGCAGTGGACCGACTCGGCCGTCCGGCGCTACGTCCGCGACGCGGGCGACCAGCTCGAGCGGCTGCACGTGCTGACCCGCGCCGACTGCACGACGCGGAACAGGAAGAAGGCGGAGCGGCTCCGGCGTACCTACGACGACCTCGAGGCGCGCATCGCCCGGCTGTCCGAGGAGGAGGAGCTGGCGGCCATCCGCCCCGACCTCGACGGCACCCAGATCATGGAGATCCTCGGGATCGGCCCCGGCCCGACCGTCGGCGCGGCGTACCGCTTCCTGCTGGAGCTCCGCCTCGACGAGGGCCCGCACTCCTACGACGACGCCAAAGCCGCCCTGCTCTCCTGGTGGGCCACCCAGCAGTAGTCGGTGGTTGAGGAGCGAGCGCTGCGAGCGTCGCGAAACCCGGTGACGGTGCCCACCGGTGGTTGAGGAGCGAGCTCTGCGAGCGTCACGAAACCCGGTGACGGTGCCTTCGGTCCGGGCCCGGGGCATCGTCGTGGGGTGTCGTGACGCGTCGCTCCTCGACTGCGGGTGGGCTGTTGGTGGTTGAGGAGCGAGCTCTGCGAGCGTCACGAAACCACCGGTGACGGTGTCTTCGGTCCGGGCCCGGGGCACCGGCACCGTCGACCCCGTTGGGTCATCCGCCTGGGAGGCCACTAGGGGTGTCGCTCCCGCGGACGACCCTCACACCTGGCGCCGCCTACGATCGGCCCATGTCTGCGCTGACCGTGACCGGGCCGGAAGTCGAGCGAGGCGAGGAGATCCTCACGCCGGAGGCACTGGCGTTCGTGGCGGATCTCCAGGAGCGTTTCGGGGCGCGCCGCGACGAGCTGCTCGCGGCGCGGCGTACCCGCCGAGACGAGATCAGCCGCACCGGGCGCCTCGACTTCCTGGCCGAGACCGCGGACGTCCGTGCCGGCGACTGGCAGGTCGCGCCCGCGCCTGCCGACCTCCAGGACCGCCGCGTGGAGATCACCGGCCCGACCGAGCGGAAGATGGCGATCAACGCCCTGAACTCCGGCGCCAAGGTTTGGCTGGCCGACTTCGAGGACGCCAACACCCCCCACTGGGCCAACGTCGTGGGCGGCCAGGTGAACCTGTACGACGCCGTGCGCCGCACCATCACGCTGGTGACCGAGGAGGGCAAGGAGTACCAGCTCCGCGACCCCGACCACCTGCCGGTGATCCTGCCGCGCCCGCGCGGGTGGCACCTCCCGGAGGCGCACGTGACCCTCGACGGGAAGCCGGTGGTCGGCGCGCTGGTCGACTTCGGCCTTTACTTCTTCCACAACGCGCGCGAGCTGCTGGCGCGTGGCAGCGGCCCGTACTTCTACCTGCCGAAGATGGAGTCCCACCTCGAGGCGCGACTGTGGAACGACGTGTTCACCCATGCCGAGCAGGAGCTTGACATCGACCACGGCACGATCCGCGCGACGGTGCTGATCGAGACGATCCCGGCGGCGTTCGAGATGGAGGAGATCCTCTACGAGCTGCGCGACCACTGCTCCGGGTTGAACGCCGGCCGCTGGGACTACCTGTTCTCGATCATCAAGACCCTGCGCGACGCCCCCGGTGACCACACACTGCCCGACCGCAACGCGGTGACGATGAACGCGCCGATGATGCGCGCGTACTGCAACCTCCTGGTCTCGACCTGCCACCGACGCGGCGCCTTCGCGATGGGCGGGATGGCGGCGTTCATCCCCTCGCGTCGCGACGCGGCGGTCAACGAGGCGGCGTTCGCCAAGGTGCGCGAGGACAAGACCCGCGAGGTGGAGCAGGGCTTCGACGGCTCGTGGGTCGCCCACCCCGACCTGGTGCCGCTGTGCGCGGAGGTCTTCGACGAGCACATGCCCACCCCCAACCAGGTCTCGCTCCAGCGCGACGTGAAGGTCACCGCCGACGACCTCCTCGACGTCGCCGCCACCCCCGGCTACCGCACGATCGAGGGGCTGCGCACCAACGTCGAGGTCGGCATCACCTACGTCGCGGCCTGGTTCAGCGGCAACGGGGCCGCCGCCATCCACAACCTGATGGAGGACGCCGCCACCGCCGAGATCTCCCGCTCCCAGATCTGGCAGTGGACCCACAGCGGCGCCGAGCTCGAGGACGGCACAGTCGTCGATCGCGCGCTGGTCGAGCGCATCATCGCCGAGGAGTACGACGCGCTGGTCGCTGCCGGCGGCCCGTACGCTGCCCACCTCGAGACCGCCCGTGACCTCTTCCGCGCCACCGCGCTCGACGACGACTTCGCCGACTTCCTCACCCTCCCGGCGTACGACGAGATCCTGCGCGCCGGCGGCTGAGCGCGATCACTGCGGAGTGATACGGGCGGTGCTCGCCACGGCCTGCCATGGCTCTGTCTATGTCTGGGTGCTCGCGCGCCCGGATCAGGACGGTGTCGTGTCGTACAGAAGCCGGCGCACGAGCCCCCGCGACAGGAGCAGCGCAGCGACCAGCAAGGTCACGGGTATGAACCCGCCGAGGCTCACCCTCTGGCGGAAGACGACGTCGATGAGCTCGAGCACGACCAGCTTGCTCCCGGCGGCGACGGCCCACAACGACCCGGCAGCGGCGGCCTTGCCACGCCTGGTGGTCGCGGCACGGAGACGGTCGACGAGCCGACCCTTGAGGACGAGCACCAGCTCCAGCACGAGCTTGAGCAGGAGCGCCGTCAGCAGCGACAAGGTGAAGTCTTCACTGATGACTGACGGGACGAACTCGATCGCGAGGTTGAGCACGACCACGTAGACGAAGACGTCGATCACGTCGTCCGGCCGTGCTCGCAGCCACCTGAGAAGTCGGCCTCTCGATGAGGCGCGTGCTGGAGGGGCCATCCGGCCAGGGCCTGTCACACGACGATCCTGTCGTACGTTCGGCGCCGGCGACCGAGCCCGCCGTCGAGCAGGCCCGGTCGTCGGATCTGGCCGCGGCGACGAGCACTCCGGCGCTGCCGGACTCGGTGAGCAGGAACCTGCGTAGCGGTGCCGTCCGCCCACCACGCGGACGCAGTGTGATCCCGCGCCACAGAGCCGACGACCCGGACTCAGTCATGCCCCGCCACGCCGTGAGCGTAGTCGTGGTCGAGTTGCGTCGGGCTGTGTCAGATGCTGGTGGGGTGATCCGTCACATCGTTGACTCGTAGACCTGCTGCGCACCGGCGGCTGGTGGCCTGATGGCCCGAAGGCTGGCCTGGATGAGGTGTCGTCGCAGGTCTAGTCCGAGCAGGCTGCCTCCGAGTCCGAGCTCTTCTCGCATGACGTGGTCGAGCTGGTCGAGCTGCCGCAGTGCCGCGACCCGGTTGCCCAGCTCGGCGTATCGGCGGGCCAGAGCGAGGTGGGCCCGCTCGTCAGCGGGGTCGGCGGTCACCGCCTGGTGCCAGTCCTCGGCCTGGTGGAGCATCTCGAGGTACAGCCTTCGCAGCTCCTGCCGGTGCGGGTCGGCCCAGGTCTCGTAGATGTCCTCGGGCAGTAGGTCCCCGCCGTAGAGCGCGAGGGCCTCCTTGGCCTCGGCGATTCCCCCATCACGCAACGCGTAGTCGGCCAGTTGGCGGAACCGCACGGCGTCGACGTACACCGCGAAGTCGGGACAGAGGCGCACAGCGTCGGCCCGCAGGACGACGGCGTCCTGGTGTCCCAAGGCACGGCGGGCGTAGTGAGCGGCCTTGTGCAGGCGCGGGACAGCGACGTCGTAGTCGACGTCCGGCCACAGAGCGTCGATGACGCGGTCGCGGTGGAGGCTGCGCGAGGGGGAGATGGCGAGCAGCTTGACCAACGCCGCGCCGTGGCGACGGGCCCACTGCCTGGATGCGACTGCGCGGCCGTTCACGCTCACCTCGAAACGACCGAGCACGGTCACCGCGATCCAAGGAGCCGTCACGCTTGCCGAGTCGGTCGGGCGAAGGATCGTGTCTGTCGTCGGGTCCACGTCGGGCACTGAGTCGGGCACTGAGGCGTGAGTGCCCACGTCAGGCTTCCGGATCGCCGTCGACACAGCAGGGCTTCTCGTCCTTCGACTCCCCAGCGCAGCACGTGCCGGTCGACGGCCGGCAACCGGACGGTACGTCGTCGAGAACGACGTAGAACTCCCAGGCGCCGAGAGGAACGTCAGGGGCGTCGACCCAGACCTTGTCCTGAAGGGCGTGGCAGCAGGTGTCGACCTCGGGCGTCGTGTGCCGCAGCCCGGTGGCGGTGAAGCGCTCCGTCGCGGCCACGACGTCGGCTGCCGATGCGACCTCCACTCCGAGATGGTTGAGGGGGCCGGCCGCGCCGGGGTTCTCGAACAGGACGAGCTTCAGGGGCGGGTCGGCCACTGCGAAGTTGGCGTAGCCGGGTCGCTGCTTGACGGGCGGTACGCCGAACAGGTCGGTGTAGAACCTGGTGGCGGACTCCACGTCACGGACGTTGAGTGCGAGCTGGATGCGGCTGGTCATCGGTCCCCCTCGGGTCGGCACCCCGCCCTGTGCGGAGAGCGATCCTGTAGACGAACCGGCCCCGGTTCGGACGCAGGGGCCCGCCGCCCCGACCGTGATGCGTCCATCGGCGTTCGACATCGTCTCTATGATCGAAGCGCGCGGAGGATGCCGATGAGGAACGCAGCTGGCGGTGCCGTGATCGATGGCCGCGACCACGACTGGGCCGAGACCCTGGACCGGTTGCGCGGCTTCGTCCTCGCTCGAGTCGGGTCTCTCGAGCTTGCCGAGGACATCACGCAGGACGTGCTGGTGCGCAGCATCGCGTCAGGTGCCTTGGACCGCGTCGACAACATCTCGGCCTGGCTGTACCGGTCGGCCCGCAACGCCGTCATCGACCACTACCGAACTCGGCGCACGTTCGACCAGCTGAACCACGAAGACTGGCCGGAACCACCGTCCGAGGACGACCTGCCCAACGACGCCACCCGCGACCTCGCCCGGTGCCTGGAGCCGATGATGGGGGCCCTCAGCCCTTCGGCGCGCGACGCCCTGACACGCGTCGACATGGACGGTCAGACCCACCGCCAAGCAGCCGACCAGCTCGGGATCTCGGTCTCCGGGATGAAGTCCCGCGTTCAGCGCGCTCGCCGCGACCTCAAGGAGCAGCTCACGTCCTGCTGCCAGATCTCCACCGACACGAGCGGCGCCATCGCCGGCTACGCCCCCCGAGGCCGCGGCTGTGGGTGCGCCCCGGACGGCCTCGGAGCAGGCGACACTCACCAGCACGGCCAGTCCCCCAAGCGTTGCTGACCGTCGGATGGGCTGTGCCTGACCCGGGGACTGGCCGGCGGTGGCGTAGCCACATTTCGCCGGCCTGAAATGTGGCTCACACACCGAGGCTTGGACCTTCGGACCGCTACGCCTCGCCGATGGTGTGGAACGCCGTGGTGGAACGGCATCGCGCCTGGGAGGCGTCCCAGACCCAGAGTGGTGTGAGCGGTGGAGGCTGATTCCGTCAGTCGGCCTCGATCGCGTCGAGGTCGCGGACGGCGTAGCGCTGGTGGTCCCACTCCTCGCCGAGGATGGTGTGGAGGCAGCTGAGGGTGGTCTCCTCGTAGGCCGGGTCGTGGGGGTTGGGGTGCTGGGCGGCGAGCTCCTCGGGGGTGACGCCGGCGATGAAGTCGCGGACCATCGCCACGCGGTCGGCGCGGGCGGCCAGGATCTCGTCGTACGCCGGCTCCTCGGTGGTGAAGACCGACATGTCCCAACCCTCGTCGGCCATGCTCGCGTCGGAGAGGCCGAGGGGATGGAACGGCTGGTCGAGCTCGCGGATGCCCTTGCCGAGCCACATGTCCGTGGCCAGGACCAGGTGGCGCAGGGTCTGGGCGAAGGACCACTCGCCGTCGACGGACCGGTCGACGGTGCCGGTCGGCATGGCGGAGACGCGGTCGAGCACGGCCGACCACGACGACTCCAGCGCCGCCCAGGCCCCACGCAGGCCGTCGGGGTCGGGAGCGGTGCGGAGCTCGCGGCCGGGGAAGCGGCGGTTGAGCTCGGCGTCGACGAAGGGGAGGACGTCGACGCCGTTGAGCTTGAAGTACGAGTCGCCCTCGAAGATCCACGGCGCGTCGATGTCGGCCGCGTCGATCGCCACGCCCCGCATCACCACGCCCGACAGGTCGCAGCCCACGAAACGCGCGCCCCGGAACTCCTCGGTGTCTGTGTACGTCGCCATCCCGCGACGCTAGCCCGACCCTCGGACAGTCCCCGGATCAGCCGGCCGGCACGTGGACCACGAAGGGTGCGGTGACGACGTTGCCGTCGGCGAGCTCGAGCTGGGCCCACAGGCGGTAGGCGCCCGGCCGGTCGAACCGCACGTGCAGGTCGAGGTCGGGGCCGAACGTCGTACCCGGCAGCGCCAGCACCGGCCTACCGCGGCCGTCGAAGGTCTCCGCGTGCCGGTGGGCGAACGCCGAGCCGTCCGAGCGCATCACCACGACGTGGGCGGCCGCCCCGAGGTAGGGCTGGAGGTCGTCGACCGGCGAGGTCACCCGACCGGCGCTGTCGACGTGGTCGACCCGCAGCGTGAAGTCGCTGTTCTCGCCCAGCGCGGCAACGTCGCCGTCGAGCCGCACCGAGACGCCACGACCCGTCCAGCTACGCACGTCGTCGGCCGGCACCCGCACCGGCGTGGGCTGCTGCCCGGCGACGGTGATCTCGTGGGTGTCGAGGACGTCGGCCATCTGGCCGTTCTGGCGGAACTCCGTGTGTACGGCGTACCGCCCGGCGGTCGGGAACGTCGCGTCGGTGGCGTACACACCCGCGGTGCCGGTCGGCTCTGCGTGGACGTGCTCGAAGGTGCCCAGGTCGGAGCGGGTGATGATCAGGTGCATCCACACCTGGTGGGTGCGGACCAGGTCGGTGACCAGATCACCCGAGTCGGCATCGCGTACCTCGACCTCGATCGGAGTGCGCTGCCCCGGTACGACGTTCTCGGGCGTGACGATCCGGACCTCGAGCCCGGCGTCCTCGGGGCCCATCGGGAGGACCTCGGCCTCCTCCATCACGCTCATCGCCGGCCGCATCGGCATGCCCATCCCCTCGGACCAGGCGAGCACGCCGTTCATGCCACGCTCGGCCTGGTCGGTGCGGCTCAGCCAGGTGAAGCCCGCACCGAGCGCCAACGCGACCACCGCGATCGCCACGAGGTACGCCGAGTCCGCGACGCGGGCGCGCAGCGGCCGGTGGCTGATCTCGTACGCCGTGCTGGGCGCGGTGAAGCGCCTCAGCCGCAGCGCGTTGGTGACCACGCTGACCGAGCTCATCGCCATCGCGGCGGAGGCGAGCACGGGGTCGAGGAGCAGGTCGTTCCAGAAGTACAGCGCGCCGGCGGCGACCGGTATCAGCAGGACGTTGTAGGCGAACGCCCAGGCGAGCCCCTGCTTGATCGTGGTGACCGTGCGACGCGACAGCGCGATCGCCGAGACGATGCCGCGCAGGCTGCCGCCGACCAGGGTGATGTCGGATGCGGCGACGGCGACATCGGTGCCGGTGCCGATCGCGACGCCGAGGTCGGCACGGGCCAGGGCCGGGGCGTCGTTGATGCCGTCGCCCACCATCGCGACGACATGACCGTTGGCCTGGAGCTCGGCGACCCGGTCGGCCTTGTCAGCGGGCAGCACCTCGGAGATCACGTGCTCGATGCCGACGGTCTCGGCCACCGCGGACGCGGTGGCGGAGTTGTCACCGGTCACCATCCAGACCTCGAGGCCCATCGCGCGCAGCTGCTCGACGGCCTCCGCGGCGTCCGGCTTCACGGCGTCGGCCACGGTGACGAGCCCGGCCAGCGAGCCGTCGACGGCGACGTACATCGGGGTGCCGGCCGAGGCCGCCGCCCGCGCAGCGTCGTCGGCGAGCGGCGAGGTGTCGACGCCGAGGCGGGTCATCAGGGCCTGGTTGCCGACCGCGACGGGCGTGCCGTCGACGGTGGCGGTGATGCCGTGGCCCGACAGCGCCTCGAAGTCGGCGACACCGCTCAACGTCAGCCCCTGCTCACGCGCGGCGGTGACGATCGCCTCGCCGACCGGGTGCTCGCTGCCGACCTCGGCGGAGGCGACCAGCGCGAGGAGCCGCGACGCGTCGTACCCAGCGATCGGCGTGACCTGCGAAAGAGTCGGGCGGCCCTGGGTGATGGTGCCGGTCTTGTCCAGCACGACGGCGGTGAGGCGGCGGGCGGTCTCGAGCGCCTCGCCGTTGCTGATCAGGATGCCGTGCTCGGCCGCCTTGCCGGTGCCGACCATGACGGCGGTCGGCGTGGCCAGCCCGAGGGCGCACGGGCAGGCGATGATGAGGACGGCGACGGTGGTGCCGATGGCGAGCACCAGGCGGTCGGTCTGCGGGCCGAAGACCATCCAGCTCACGAACGTCACCAGCGCCGCCAGCAGCACCGCCGGTACGAACCAGGACGACACCCGGTCGGCCAGCCGCTGCATCGGCGCCTGCGAGCCCTGCGCCTCCTCGACCAGCCGGACGATCTGGGCGAGTGTGCTGTCCTCGCCGACGGCGGTCGCCCGGACGACGAGCGTGCCGGTGCGGTTGGACGTCGCACCGATGACGAGGTCGCCGACCTGCTTGGTGACCGGAGCGCTCTCGCCGGTGAGCATCGACTCGTCGACCGACGACGATCCCTCGGTGACCTCGCCGTCGACCGGCACGTCCTCGCCGGGGCGCACCCGGACCAGGTCGCCGACGACGACCTGCTCGAGAGGTACGTCGACCTCGGTGCCGTCACGGAGCACCCGGGCGGTCGTCGGCGCGAGTCCGACCAGCGCCTTGATCGAGGCGGCGGTCCGCTTCTTCGCCTTCAGCTCCAGCCAGCGGCCCATCAGGATCAACGCGACCACGATCAGCGCGGTCTCGAAGTACAGGTGCAGCGGCAGCCCCCACGACTGGGCCTGCGCCGGCCACAGTGTGACGAACGCGCTGTACAGATAGGCGACCCCGGTGCCGAGCGCGACCAGGGTGTTCATGGTGGTGGTGCGGTGGCGGGCCGCGATCCACGCCTGCCGGTAGATGTCCGCGCCCGCCCAGAAGAGGACGGTCGTGGCGATCACCAGGATCAGCGGCATCAGCCAGTCCATGGTGTCGATGTAGAGAGGCAGGTACATCACGCCCATCAGCACCAGGCCGGTCACCAGCGCGACCTGCCAGCGCCGCTTCAGGTGGACGATCTCGACGTCACGCCGGGCGTCCAGCTCGTCGACCGGGTCGGGGGCGGACGGCGCCTGAGGCGTCTCCGGGGTCCGCCGCTCGGGCTGGCGCGGCTTGGCGACGTAGCCCGACTTGCTGACCGCCGCGGTCAAGGTGTCCACCGGTGCCGTCGCCGGGTCGTAGGTGACCGTCGCCGTCTCGTTGGCGAGGTTGACCGACGCCGCGACCACGCCGTCGACGCGAGTGAGTGCCTTCTCGACCCGGCGTACGCACGAGGCGCACGTCATGCCCTCGATGTCGAAGCTGGTCTCGACGCACCCGTCCGTCGCGGTCGGCTGGTGAGTGGTGGCGGTGCTCATCTCGGTGTTCCTGCGTCTCCCCGTGTCAGTCCATTTGTACGACGAGCCGGCTCAGGACGCCAGGTCGTAGCCGGCCTCGTCGATGGCGGCGACCATCTCGTCGTGGCCGATCGGGTGGGTGCTGGTGACGTCGACGCGTCCGGTGGTGAGGTCGACCCGGACGTCGGTGACGCCGGCGATGGCGCCGACCTCCTCCGTCACGGCGCGCACGCAGTGGTCGCAGGTCATGCCGGTGACCTGGTAGGTCCGGTGGGTGGTGTCCATGGCGGCTCCTGTGGTCGTGTAGTTACCCCTAGGGGGTATCGGTGAGGCCGACCATACATACCCCTTCAGGGTATGTCCAGTTCCATTCGTCAGTTGTTCAGACGGGCGGGTGCCACTGGTCCGCCGACACGACCGTGCCGCCCACCCACACCTGCGCGACGTCGGCCGACGTGGCGTGGGCGAAAGCCTTGGCGAGCGCGTCCTGCGGGGACTCGGCGTACCGCAGCAGGATGTCGAGCGGGGTGCTGGTGCGCGGCCGCAGCCAGAGGGCGTCGAAGGCCTTGCCAGGGTCGAAGGACCCGACGTCCGAGGCCAGGTCGAGGGCGGCCGCGCCGGCCATGGTGGCGAGGTGGAGCAGGTGGGTCGCGGTCAGGGGTACGCCGTCCGCGCCGAGCGCCTGCTGCACGAAGAACGCCTGGAGACCCTCCTTGAACAGCGACAGCCCGGTGCCGGCGCCGACGTCCGAGCCCAGCGCGACCCGCACGCCCGCGTCGAGGTGTGCGCGCAGGGGGAACAGCCCGCTACCCAGGGTCAGGTTGCTGGTCGGGCAGTGCGCCACTGCCGCTCCGGCCGACGCCAGCGCGGCCAGCTCGTCGGCGGTCGGGTGCACGTCGTGCGCGAGGACGGCGCCCGGGCCGAGCAGGCCGTGGTCGGCGTACGCCGCGACGTACGACGAGCAACCGGGGAACAGCTCGCGGACCCGCGCGATCTCCGCAGGGTTCTCGTTGACGTGGCTGTTCAGGATCGTGCCTGGGACATCGGCCAGCACGGCCGCGCACGCCTCGAGCAGCTCCGGCGTGCACGAGAGGGCGAAGCGCGGCGTGACGGCGTACCGGTTGCGGCCGACGCCGTGCCACCGCTTCGCGAGGGTGAGGGACTCCTCGTACGCGCGATCCGTCGTGGTGTGCAGGTCGTCGCGCAGGTCGCGGTCGCTGACCACGAGCCCGCTGGTGATCCGCAGTCCGAGCCGGTCGGCGTGAGCGAACAGCGCCTCGGTCGCCTCCATGAAGTGCGAGCCGAAGACCAGTGCGCTGGTCGTGCCGGCGTTGGCGAGCGCGCCGACGAACGCGCGCGCGAGCTCGTCGGCGTACGCCGTGTTCGCGAGGCGGGCCTCCTCGGGCAGGGCGCAGCGCTCCAGCCACTCGAGCAGCGGCATCCCCAGCGCTCCGATGACCCGCAGCTGCGGGAAGTGCACGTGGGTGTCGACGAACCCCGGCAGCACCAGTCCACCGCGTACGTCGACCACGGCGGCGTCGGGGTGTGCGGCCGAGAGTTCGGCGTAGGACCCGCGGGCGGTGATGACCCCGTCGTCGTCGACGAGCAGGCCGCCGTCCTGCTCGGCCCGGAGCGCACCCCCGGCGAACGGGTCGTGGGGGGTGTCGAGAAAGGCGCCGCGGAACAGCCTCACGTGTCCGCCCCGAGCCGCGGCGACACGGTCGCGTCCTCGTCGGCGAACGACCGGAGCAGCGCGGCGGCCACCGAGACCGCGATCGTCGCCGGCTCCTTGCCGGTGAGCGACGGCAGCCCGATCGGGGTGACGATCCGGTCGACCGCCTCGGCGTCGTGACCGTCGTGCAGGAGGGTCGACCGGAACCGCGCCCACTTGGCCGATGAGCCGATCAGCCCGATCGGCCCGAGGTGGGGGGCGCGGAGCGCGGCGTCGAGGAGCGCGAGGTCCTCGGCATGGTCGTGGGTCATCACCAGCACGTGGGTGCCGGCCGGTAGCTCGGCGAGCACGAGCTCGGGAAGCACGGCCTCGTGGTGCACGTGGACGCGAGCGTCCGCATCGGCGAGCGGCGCGAGGACGTCGTCGGTCAGCTGCCCGGGTCGCGAGTCGACGAGGTGCAGGTCGAGGTCGTGACGGGCGAGGATCCGCGCGAGCTCCAGCCCCACATGACCGACCCCGAAGATCGCGGCGGCCGGGCGTACGCCGAGCGGCTCGAGCAGGACGGTGACCTCACCGCCGCAGCACTGGACGCCGTGCTCACCGGGTGCCTTGTCGGAGAGGTCGATCGTGAACGTCGCCGGCTCGGTCGCACCCGACGCCAGCAGCTCGCGCGCCCGCTCGATCGCGGTCGCCTCGACGTTGCCGCCGCCGATCGAGTCCCAGGTCGCGTCGGCGGCGACGACCATCTTCGACCCGGCCTCACGCGGCGCGTGGCCGCGCACCGACATCAGCGTGACCAGGACGCCGGCTCGGCGTTCGGTCCGCAGCTTCTCGACCGCCGGCAGCCACCGCATCGCTCAGGCCCCCGCCGGCTCGGGAGTGGCCGCGGCCTGGCGGGCGGCGTCGAGCGCCCAGTAGACCGCCTCGGGCGTGGCCGGGCTCGGCAGCTCGACGCTGACCCCCGGCGGGCCGAACGCCGCGCACGCCTGGCGCAGCGCCTCGCGCACGGAGAAGGCCAGCATCAGTGGCGGCTCGCCGACGGCCTTCGAGCCGTACACCGCGCCCTCCTCGTGGGCGTGCTCGAGCATCGCGACCCGGAAGTCCTCGGGCATCTCGGAGAAGCTGGGCAGCTTGTAGGTGCTCGCGGCCTGGGTGGTCAGGCGGCCGCGCTGCTCGCCGTCGGAGGTGTCCCAGCGCAGGTCCTCCAGCGTCAGCCACCCGGCGCCCTGCACGAAACCGCCCTCGATCTGCCCGAGGTCGACCAGCGGCGACAGGCTGTCGCCGACGTCGTGGACGATGTCGACGCGACGCGTCCGGTAGGCGCCGGTGAAGCCGTCGACCTCCACCTCGGCCGCGGCCACGCCGTACGCGAAGTACTTGAACGGCGTGCCCCGGAAGACCGACGCGTCCCAGTGCAGGCCCTCGGTGCGGTAGTAGCCCGCGGCGAAGAGCGGGACCCGCGCAAAGTACGCCTCGTGCACCAGCTCCTCCCACGGAAGGCCGCGTCCGTCGTCGACCTCGGCGAGCCGCGCGTTGATCTGCTCGCAGGCGTGCTTGACCGCGGCGCCGTTGAGGTCGGAGCCGGACGACGCGGCGGTGGCCGAGGTGTTCGGCACCTTGTCGGTGCGGGTCGGCGCGAGCCGCACCTTCGACAGGGGTACGCCGAGCGCCGTGGCGGCGACCTGGAGCATCTTGGTGTGCAGGCCCTGGCCCATCTCGGTGCCGCCGTGGTTGATCAGCACCGACCCGTCCTTGTACACGTGCACGAGCGCGCCGGCCTGGTTGAACGCGGTCAGGTTGAACGAGATGCCGAACTTCACCGGGGTCATCGCCAGCGCCCGCTTGGTGTGCGGGTGGGCGGCGTTGAACTCCGCGATCTCGTGCTGCCGCTGCGTGACGTCGCCGGTGGTCATCACCTGCTCCCAGGCGGTGACCGCGCGGTCGGTCTGCCGCACCGGCTGGCCGTACGGCGTCTCTTGGCCCTCGGCGTAGAAGTTGCGCCGGCGAAGGTCGAGCGGGTCGACCCCGAGCAGGGGTGCGCAGCGACCGAGGATGTCCTCGATCACCAGCATCCCCTGCGGGCCGCCGAAGCCACGGAACGCGGTCTGGGAGGTCTTGTTGGTCCGCGCCACTCTGCCGTGGATACGGACGGTGGGGATCCAGTAGGCGTTGTCGACGTGGCAGATGGCCCGCGCCAGCACCGGCTCCGAGAGGTCGAGGCTCCAACCGCCGTCGGCGGTCAGCGTCGTGTCCAGCGCGAGCAGCCGGCCGTCCTCGGCGAAGCCGACCCGCCAGGATGCGTGGAAGCCGTGCCGCTTGCCGGTGAGTGTGATGTCCTGCGCGCGGGTCAGCCGGACCCTGGTCGGGCGGCCGGTCAGGGACGCGCCGAGAGCTGCGACGGCGGCGTACGCGTTGGCCTGGGTCTCCTTGCCGCCGAACCCGCCCCCCATCCGCAGGCACTGCACCGTGACGGAGTGGCTCGAGAGGCCGAGGACGTGGGCGACGACCTCCTGGGTCTCGGTGGGGTGCTGGGTGGACGACTGGACGAAGACCTGGCCGCCGTCGTCGACCTCGGCCAGCGACGACTGGGTCTCCAGGTAGAACTGCTCCTGCCCCGCCATCTCGGTCTCGCCCTCGAAGACGTGGGGCGCCGCCGCGAGCGCCGCCTCGACGTCGCCCCGCCCGGCGCCCGGCATCACCCCCTGGAAGCTCTTGGCCGCGATCGCCTCCTTGACCGTCAGCAGCGCCGGCAGCGGCTCGTAGTCGACCTCGATGCGCAGCGCGCCGCGCCGGGCTGCCTCGAGGGTCTCGCCGAGCACCCAGCAGACGGCCTGGCCGTGGTACATCACCTCGGTCGGGAAGATCGGCTCGTCGTGCTTGATGCCGGAGTCGTTGAGGCCGGGCACGTCGTCGGCGGTGAGCACGCGGACCACGCCCGGCTCGTCGTACGCCGCGTCGACGCGGAGGTCGGTGATGCGCGCGTGGGCGTGGGGTGCCTGCACGGGCCAGGCGTGGAGCACGCCCTTGGTGCGCGGCACCAGGTCGTCGGTGTAGATCGCGCGTCCGGTGACGTGCAGCGCCGCGCTCTCGTGGGGCATCGTCTCGCCGACGACGGCGTCCGCCGGGCGCTGGGAGAGGTCGCTCATGCGGGGACCTCCTCGGTGCTCTCGGCGAACAGCTTCCGCAGCGACTGGCCGAGCATCGCCGAGCGGTAGCGCGCCGAGGATCGCTGGTCGTCGATCGGCGTGCCTTCGGTGGCCAGCACCGCCGCCGCCTCGTCGACGGTCTGCTGGGTCCAGGGGCGTCCGGCCAGGGCGACCTCGGTGTCGCGGGCCCTGATGGGCGTGGCCGCGACGCCTCCCAGCCCGATCTTCGCGTCGCGGACGATGCCGTCGGCGACGTCGAGGGCGAAGCCGACCGCGACGCTGGAGATGTCGTCGTACCGTCGCTTCGCGATCTTGTGGAACGCCGTCAGTGGTGCGACGGGCAGCGGGACCACGACCTCCTTGATGAGCTCGCCCTGTCGACGGACGCTCGCGCGGTAGCCGGTGAAGTAGTCGGCCAGCGGCACGCGGCGCTCACCGTCGGGCGACACCAGGACGACGTCGGCGCCGAGCGCGAGCAGCACCGGCGGGCTGTCGCCGATGGGTGAGCCGGTGCCGAGGTTGCCGCCGAGGGTGGCGCCGTTGCGGATCGGGCGGGAGGCGAACTGCCAGAACAGCTCGTCGAGCACCGGCACCCGCCCCGCCAGCCGGCGCTCGATCTCGGTCAGGGACAGGGCCGCGCCGATGCGCAGCTCGTCGCCGGTCCAGTCGAGGCCACGCAGCTCGTCGAGCCGGTCGACGGCCACCATGAGTGCCGGGCGCGAGCCGCGGAGGTTGATCTCGACGCCGACGTCGGTGGCGCCGGCGACCGCGACAGCGCCGTCGTCGGCGAGCAGCTCGAGCGCGTGGGCGAGGTCGCGGGGTCGCACGAACGCCGCGCCGTCGGCCTCGAGGGTGGTCGGCCTCGGGGCCGGCGCGGGGGCGGTCCGGCGTACGGCGAACGGGTCGTCGGCGGGCGGCTGACCCAGGGCGTACGCCGCGTCCTGGATCGGGCGGTAGCCGGTGCAGCGGCACAGGTTGCCGCTGAGGGCGTGGAGGTCGAAGCCGTTCTCTGGTTCGGCGGGGTGGGTGCCGTTGGTGGAGGGGGAGGTGCCGCGGTCGTGGCGGTAGTACTCCGCGGCCATCGAGCAGACGAAGCCGGGTGTGCAGTACCCGCACTGCGAACCGCCGCGCTCGGCCATCTCGCGCTGGACGGGATGGAGGTGGTCCGGCGTACCCAGTCCTTCCGCGGTGACGACCTCCTGGTCGGCGAGCGAGGCGGCGGAGATCAGGCAGGCGTTGACCGAGGTCCACTCGGTGCCGGGCGACCCGTCGGCGGGCGGCCGGGCGACCAGGACGCAGCAGGCGCCGCACTCACCCTCGGCGCACCCCTCCTTGGCGCCGGTCAGCCCGCGGTCGCGCAGGAAGTCCAGCGCCGTCGTGTGGGGCGCGACGCCGTCGAGTGAGAGCGCCCCCCCGTTGACCGTGATCTCGCTCATCACACCTCCCTGACCGGCTCCCGTCGCGTGGTACCGAGGCATGGTTGGAAGGTCGTGCCCTATGCCTGCTGGTTATCCATGCGAACAACAGGCCGTCCCTCCACTGTACCGACGCTTCTGACGGCTGTCGCGGGTGCGGAAAACGCGGAAGAATCGGGTGCCTCCTCGGGCGTGTCGCGCGATTCTTCCGCGTTTTCCTCGTGGGCCGGGCCCCTGGCACCCCCGGCCGACTCGGCGTCAGAGGCGGAGGCGGGGGTGGCGGTTGACGTCCTTGTAGAGCAGGTAGCGGAAGGGGCCGGGGCCGCCGGCGTAGCAGGCCTGGGGGCAGAACGCGCGCAGCCACATGTAGTCGCCGGCCTCGACCTCCACCCAGTCGGTGTTGAGCAGGTAGACCGCCTTGCCCTCGAGCACGTACAGCCCGTGCTCCATCACGTGCGTCTCGGGGAAGGGGATCGCGCCGCCGGGCTGGAAGTTCACGATGTTGACGTGCATGTCATGGCGCAGGTCGCGCTGGTCGACGAACCTCGTGGTGGTCCAGGTGCCGTCGGTGTCGGGCATCGGCTCCGGCGCGACGTCGCGCTCGTTCGTCACGAACGCCGGCGGTGCGTCGTACCCCTCGACCCGCTCGTAGACCTTGCGGATCCAGTGGAACGTCGTGAGCTCGCCCTTCCGGTTGTGCGCCTTCCACCTCGTGCCGGGCGGCAGGTAGGCGTAGCCACCGGGCTCCAGGTCGTGCACGGCGTCGTGGATCTTGAGCCGCAGCTGGCCGGAGGTCACGAACAGCACAGCCTCGGCTTCGTGGTCCGGCTCTGGCGCATCGGACCCGCCGCCGGACCGGACCTCGACGACGTAGTGGCTGAACGTCTCCGCGAACCCGCTCAGCGGCCGGGCCAGGACCCAGCACCGCGTGTGCTCCCAGTAGGGGAGGTACGACGCGACGATGTCGGTGAGCGAGCCACGCGGGATCACGGCGTACGCCTCGGTGAAGCGTGCCCGGTCGGTGGTCAGCCGCGTCTGCGGCGGCAGCCCACCGGGAGGTGTCGCGTAGCTCATGGTTCTCCTCTCACCAGCAGACGTCCGCGCGGCTCGTCCGCGTCGAGCGCGATCTCGCGTCCCGCCAGGAAGGTACGTCGGACGACGCCGTGCAGCGTCCGACCGGCGTACGCCGAGACCCGATTCTTGTGGTGCAGTCGGGTCACGTCGACCACGAACGTCTCGTCGGGCGCGAGCACGGCCAGGTCCGCGTCGGCGCCCACCTCGATCCGGCCCTTGGCCGGCAGTCCCACACGGTCGGCCGGCGCAGTCGCCATCCAGCGCACCACGTCGGTGAGCGCGACGCCCCGCTCGCGCGCCGACGTCCAGACCGCGGAGAGTCCGACCTGGAGGGACGAGATGCCGCCCCAGGCGTTGCCGAAGTCCGGCACCTTGAGGTCGGCGGTGCTCGGGGAGTGGTCGGTGACGACGTAGTCGATGTCGCCGGAGATCAGCCCGGACCAGAGAAGCTCCCGGTTGGCGACGTCCCGGATCGGCGGGCAGCACTTGAACTCCGCCGCGCCGTCGGGCACGTCCTCGGCAGCCAGCGTGAGGTAGTGCGGGCAGGTCTCGACCGAGACGTCGACACCCTCGGCACGCGCGGCATGCAGCCCGGGCAGCGCGCCGGCCGACGAGAGATGCACGATGTGGGCTCGCCCGCCCGTGCGACGGGCCGTGTCGACGACCAGCGCGATCGCGGAGTCCTCCGACGCCGGCGGGCGCGAGTCGAGGAAAGCGGCGTACGACGGGCCGCAGTGGGGTGTCGCGTCGACCAACCGCCCGTCCTCGGCGTGGACCAGCAGCAGGCTGCCCAGCCGCGCGGTCTCGGTCATCGCAGCCTCGAGGTCCTCCGGCGCGAGGTGCGGGAACTCCGCGACTCCCGAGTCGAGCAGGAAGCCTTTGAACCCGAAGACGCCGGCCTCGTGCAGCTCCGCGAGGTCGCCGAGGTGCTCGGGCACGGCGCCGCCCCAGAAGCCGACGTCCACGAAGCACTGCCCCCGCGCGGCGTCCTGCTTGGTCCGCAACGCGTCGACGGTCACCGTCGGCGGGATCGAGTTCAGCGGCATGTCGACGATCGTGGTGACGCCGCCGGCCGCCGCGGCGCGGGTGGCGGAGGCGAAGCCCTCCCACTCCGTGCGCCCCGGCTCGTTCACGTGCACGTGGGTGTCCACGAAGCCGGGGATCAGCACCTCGTCGTCGGCGAGGGTGATGCTCCGAGCGGCCGCCGGTTGGTCGTCGTACGCCGTCACCGTGGCGATGCGGCCACCGGCGACGCCGACGCACACCGCCCGCTCCGTGCCCGGGACGATCGCTCGCCGGGCCCGGACGACCAGGTCGAGGTCAGCTGCCACGGTAGGTCGAGTAGCCGAACGGGCTCAGCAACAGCGGCACGTGGTAGTGCTCCTCGCCCGACGCGACGGTGAACGTCACCGCCACCTCGGGGTAGAAGCCGTCGGGCAGGTACGTCGCGACGTCGAACCGCACGGTGTACACCCCGGGCGCGAGCCCGTCGCCGAGCGAGCCGATCCGCCCGTCGCCGTCGGTGACGCCGTCGCCGAGCGCGGAGCCCGACGCGTCGAGGAGCCGCACCGGTACACCGGTCGCCGGTCGGCCGCGGGCGGTGTCGAGGACGTGCGTGCTGAGCGAGGCCATTCAGACCATCCCTTCGAGCCGGAGCAGCGCGATCTGCCGGAGGTTGTCGACGGTCTCCGCACGCTCGGTGGCGTCGTCGTTGCCGAGCCGCCGCTCGAGCTCGGCCAGGATCTCGGCCCCCGAGCGGCCGGCCGCGCGGATCAGGAACACGTGGCCGAACCGCTCCTCGTAGGCGCGGTTGCCCGCGACGAGTCGTTCCTGGTCGCTCGCCTCGACCCCGCTCTGCTCCTTCGCCGACGCCGTGGCGTTGTGACCCTCAGTCGCGCGCTCGCCGATGCGCGGGTGACCGGCGAGTGCCTGCTCGAGCTCCTCGTCGGTGAGGGAACGGGCGGCCTCGTCCGCGCGGGCCAGCAGCGCCTCGCGGCCGGCGTACGGCGCGCCGGCCAGCACGTCGTCTGCCCAGCGCGGCACCGACAGGCAGGCGAGCAGCTGGTCGCGGGTGACCTCCATCAGACGAACCCCGCGATGTCGCGCCAGGCGACCGCCGCGTCCGGGGCGTCGTCGCGGCGTACCTGCGCCTCGATCAGGCCGTACGGCCGGTCGTCGGCATGGAACACCTCGCCCGGGTTCTCCATCCCGAACGGCGAGAGGTCGACGACGAAGTGGTGCTTGTTCGGCGCGGAGAACCTGATCTCCGCCAGCTCCGGCTGCGCCTCGAGCACTGCCCGGCCCATCAGCTGCAGCGTCTCCTGGAGAGCCCGGCTGTACGTCGTCGCGAACGTCTCGAGCAGCACCGCCCGCACGCTCTCGTACGCCGCGTCCCAGTCGGTCGGGGCCTCCGGACCCCACCTCCACCACGCGGTCAGCGACGTCGCGAGCACCCGGTCGTCGGTCTCGGCGAGCGTGGTGAACCGGTCTTGGAGGAAGCCCTTGAACTCCGAGCCCGTCGACTTGAGCACCGTCAGGTCGGTGAGGCCCGACAGCACGTGCAGCCGCCGGTCGTCGCCGCGCCCCTCGACGGTGATCGCGCACGTGCGCGTCTCGGTGCCGCGCCGGACGAAGGAGTGGTCGTGGCCGTCCGGGCCGACGGGCACCCGGTCCCAGGCGTACTCCTCGACCCGCACCTGCGCGCTGGTGGCGTAGGGGCTGGCCTCCAGCAGGCGGTCGGCGACGGCGGCGGCGTACTCCTCGGCCGCGCGGTCGCCGTACTCCTGGGCGTAGGCGTACACGGTGTTCTTCTGGGTGTCGGTCGGCAGCACGTGCGCCTGGTCGCCGGTCTCGTGGGCGTCGGCGAAGTCGCCGCGCAGCGCCGTGGAGACGTTGCGGTCGCGGATCTCGTGCCGCGGCGTGTCGCGGACGATCCGCACCACCCGGGTCTCGGCCTTCCCGTACCGGTTGTCGCCCAGCACGATCGCCATCGGCTCTCCTCTCAGCTCCGCACGGGCCGGGCGAGCGCGGTGAGCTGCGCTCGGCTGAGGCCCGTGGCGTCGGTCTCGTCGTCTCCCAGGGCGCCGCACTCCAACCCGCGCACCAGGAAGTCCGCGAGCGCGCGCACGGTCGCCGGCTCGTCCAGGATCGCGCCCTCAGCCTCGAACGAGTAGCGGCGCAGGCGGTCCACGGCGCTCGCGAGGCCGTCGCGGTAGAAGGCGTACGTCGCGGCGTACCGCGTCGGCAGCTGGGCGGGGTGCAGGTCCCACCCCTGGTAGAAGCCGCGCTCGAGCGAGCGCCGGACCAGGCGCAGGTGGAGGTCCCAGCCGCGGCGTACCTGCTCGGGGTCGCCGACCGGGAGGATGTTGGTCGAGCCGTCGGAGAGCCGCACGCCCGTGCCGGCCGCGGCCGCCTGCATCACGGCCTTGGCATGGTCGGCGACCGGATGCTCCATCGACTGGTACGCCGCGGCGATCCCGCAGAACGCGGAGTAGTCGTAGGTGCCGTAGTGCAGCCCGGACACCCGGCCCGGCGCGGCGTGGACCATCCGCGCCACCAGGGTCGTGCCGTCGGGCCCGAGGATCGACTGCGGGGTCTCGACCTGGATCTCGAACCGCAGCACGCCCTCGGCCAGGCCGTGCGCGACCTCGAGGCGCTCGCAGGCCACGACCATCGCTTCCACCTGCGCCATCGACGTCACCTTCGGCAGCGTCACCACGAATCCGCTCAGGTCACCGCCTGCGTCGAGCAGGTGATGGACGAACCCGACCAGCGTCGCCAGCCCGCGCCGTCGAGTGGGCCGCTCGAGGCTCTTGAACCGGATGCCGTACGACGGCGCGTGGGTCCGCGCGGCCTGCGACGCCGCGAGAGCCTTCGCCGCCCGCTCGACGTCCTGGTCCTCCTCGTCGTCCGGCCGCGTGCCGTAGCCGTCCTCGAAGTCGATCCGCAGGTCCTCGATCGGCTCCCGCCCGAGCTTGGCCTCGACCAGCGGGATCAGGCCGTCAGCGGCGTCGCCGACGCGCTCGCGCAACGTTCCGCGCAGCAGGCCGTCGTGGTCGCTCATCGTCTGCCGGGCCTGCTCGCCCCAGCTCGTGGTGAGGTCCGCGTCGTAGCGGTCCGCCGGCACGTAGACGGTGTGCACCGGCTGCCGCCCCGGCCGCTCTCCCGGGAACCTCGCCACCAGCGCTTCGTCCTCGGCCGCGAGCCGCTCGTCCAGCTCGTCCGCGAGCTCGCCAGCCAGGTCTCCCACGACGGGCATCGTAGGCGCCGCCGGTCTCGGCGGTTGAGGAGCGAGCTCTGGGAGCCTCACCCCGGCGGTTGAGGAGCGAGCTCTGGGAGCCTCTCCCCGGCGGTTGAGGAGCGAGCTCTGCGAGCGTCGCGAAACCCGGTGACGGCGCCTGGGGCCGACTCGACCACCGAAGCGCTGTGGAGGACGGCACCGGCCCGGGGGTGGGGACTGCTAGACAGGGACCGATGCCGACCACCACCGACGTACGCCGCGACGCCGAGCAACACCTCCGCGCCCTGGTGGGCCGCGACGACGCGGTGCTGTACGACGACCAGTGGGCGGCCATCGAGGCACTCGTGGTCGACCGGAGACGCTCGCTGGTCGTGCAGCGCACCGGCTGGGGCAAGTCGGCGGTCTACTTCGTGGCCACGCTGCTGCTGCGCGCCGAGGGAGCCGGGCCGACGGTGATCGTGTCGCCCTTGCTGGCCCTGATGCGCAACCAGATCGCCGCCGCAGAGCGGGCGGGCATCCGAGCGGTGACGATCAACTCCACCAACATCGAGCAGTGGCAGGAGATCCAGTCCGCGGTGAGGGCCGGCGAGGTCGACGTCCTGCTGGTCAGTCCCGAGCGGCTCAACAACCCCGGTTTCCGCGACGAGGTGCTCCCGAGACTCGCCGCCACGTGCGGGCTGCTCGTGGTCGACGAGGCCCACTGCATCTCCGACTGGGGCCACGACTTCCGTCCCGACTACCGCCGCATCCGCACGCTGCTCGCCGAGCTGCCCGACGGCATCCCGGTGCTGGCGACCACGGCCACGGCCAACGCACGCGTCAGCGACGACGTCGCCGAGCAGCTCGGCGGTGAGGCGCTGGTCCTGCGCGGCTCCCTCGACCGCGAGTCCCTGCGCCTCGGTGTCCTCAGGCTGCCGACGCCGGAGCAGCGGCTCGCCTGGCTCGCCGACCACCTCGCCGAGCAGCCGGGCTCGGGCATCGTCTACTGCCTGACCGTCGCGGCGACCCAGCAGGTGGCCGACTACCTCCGGGCGCGCGGCCACGACGTCGCGGCGTACTCCGGCCAGACCGACCCCACCGAGCGCCTCGCTCTCGAGGACGCGCTCGCAACAGGTCGCATCAAGGCGTTGGTCGCGACCAGCGCGCTCGGGATGGGGTTCGACGCGACCCTCGGCTTCGTGGTCAACCTCGGCGCGCCGCAGTCGCCGGTCGCCTACTACCAGCAGGTCGGCCGCGCCGGCCGCGGCACCGACAACGCCTCGGTCGTGCTGCTCCCGCAGCACGAGGACCAGGACATCTGGCGCTACTTCGCCTCGATGGCGTTTCCGCGCGAGGACCAGGTGCGTCACACCCTGCGCGTCCTGGCCGAGGAGGGCGTGGCGAGCGTCGCCACGCTCGAGACCCTGGTCGATCTCGGTCGCAGCCGTCTCGAGCAGATGCTGAAGGTCCTCGACGTCGACGGCGCCGTACGCCGCGTGAAGGGAGGCTGGGAGGCCACCGGTCGCGACTGGACGTACGAGGCCGAGCGCTACGAGCGGGTGACTGAGGCACGCAAGCGGGAGCAGAGCGCGATGCTCGACTACCTCGACACCGACCGCTGCCGGATGTGGTTCCTGCGCGACCAGCTCGACGACCCCGACGTCGAAGAGTCGACGCGGTGCGGACGCTGCGACAACTGTGGCGGGCTCGACCTGTCGGCGAGCGTCTCCGACGCGGCCGTCGACGAGGCGCGCACGCGGCTGTCCCGCCCCGGAGTCGTGGTGGAGCCCCGGTCGTTGTGGCCGACGGCGCTGGTGAAGCTCGGGCTGGACCTCAGCGGCCGGATCAAGGACGGCGCCGCCCCCGGACGCGCGGTCGCCCGGATCACCGACCTCGGCCACGGCCAGGCCCTCCGCGAGCTGTTCGCCGAGCCGCCCACCGACCAGGCCGTCCCCCGCGGCTTGGTGCAGGCGGTGATCGAGGTGCTCCACGACTGGCGGCCGCACGTCGACGGCATCGTCGTCGTCGAGTCCGAGACGCGCCCGAGGCTGACGGCGGACCTGGCCGACGGGTTGTCCCGGTTCCTGAAGAAACCCGTCGTCGCCCGGTGGGCGATCACGGACCCGACAGTCGAGCCCGGCCGCGGCGCGATGAACTCGGCGCAGCGAGTCGCCGCTGTGACCCGACGGTACCGGCTCGACGGCGAGGTTCCGGCCGGCCCGGTGCTGCTCGTCGACGACCAGGTGGTCACGGGCTGGACCGTGACCACGGCGGCGGTCGCCCTGCGTGAGGCCGGCGCGACCGAGGTGCTCCCGTTGGTGCTCGCGACGCGCACCTGAGCACGGTGACCTTCGTCGCCGGCCCCAGGCACCGTCACCGGGTTTCGTGACACTCGCAGAGCTCGCTCCTCAACCACCAAGCGAGCAGCAGGCCGCGAGGAACGAGCGGGCTGCGTGGGCGAGCGCAGATTGAGCGAGCGCACGACCGAGCTCGCGAGGTCGTGACCGCGAGACGAAATCCCGTGACAGTGCCTGGGGCCCCAGGCAC
>DASSTL010000069.1:0-38750 GCA_035707985.1 Nocardioides sp.
CCGGCCTCGAGCGGCATCCGCTGCAGCACCTGGAGCGCCGTACAGCCCGCCATCGGCAGCGCCGCCACGACGATCGGGTCCAGCTCGGGCGGTCTCGGTGCGAGGAGGTGCTTCGGCACGGCGACGCGCTCGGCGAGTGCGCCGTTCGTCGTCCCCTGCACGGGCAGCAGCGCCCACACCGGCTCGCCGGTCTCGATGGCGCGGCCCGCGAGGTCGTAGCCGACGACGTACGGCGGGCTGAGCCCAGCCCACGTCGGGTCACTCCGGTTGCCCAGGTCGACGGGGTTGACGCCGACGGCCTCCACCTCGACCAGCACGTCGTCCGGGCCGGCGACCGGCTCGGGGACATCGACCAGCCTGAGCGCCTCGGGGCCGCCCGGCTGCTCGACGACGACGGCTCTCACTTCGGTGGCATCCGGATGCCGCCGTCGACCCGGATGACGGAACCGTTCAGGTAGGTGTTGCGCACGCACTCGAGCACCATCGAGGCGAGCTCGTCCGGCGTACCGAGGCGCTTGGGGAACAGCACCGACTCCCCCAGCTTCGCCTTGAACTCCTCGGCCTTCTCCCCCTCGCCGTAGATCGGGGTGTCGACCAGCCCGGGGGCGATCGTGTTGACGCGCACCGCGATCGCGGCGAGGTCGCGCGCCACCGGGAGGGTCATGCCGACGATGCCGCCCTTGGACGAGGAGTACGCCGCCTGCCCGATCTGGCCGTCGAACGCCGCGACGCTCGCCATGTTCACGATCACGCCGCGCTCACCGGTCGGCGTCGGCTCGAGGCGCGACATCGCGGTGCCGGCGATGCGGATCATGTCGAAGGTGCCGACCAGGTTGATCGCGATCACCTTCTTATAGAGCTCGAGGTCGTGCGCCGAGTCGTAGGTGCCGTCGCGGCCGACCGTGCGGGCGGCCGGGCCGATGCCGGCGGAGTTGACCAGGACCCTCAGGTCGCCGAGCTCGGTGGCCTGGTCGACGGCCGCCTGGATCTGGGCGGTGTCGGTGACGTCGACGTGTGCGAACGCACCGCTGATCTCGTCGGCGAGTGCCGTCCCCTTGTCGTCCTGCACGTCGGCGACCACGACGGTCGCCCCGGCCTTGGCCAGCTGTCGGGCCACGCCCGCACCGATGCCCGACGCGGCACCGGTCACGATCGCCACGGAACCAGAGATCTCCATGTCGCGGAGCCTAGCCACCGCCGATCTACAGCGAGGTCTCGCCTCGGGCGACGATCAGGGCGGGGCCGGCGAGGGAGACGCGGCCGGCGTCGTCGCGGGAGACCTCGAGCCGACCACCGGGTACGTCGACCTGCCAGCGCCCCGGGCCGGCGTCCGCCGTCGCGATCGCGGCAGCGCACGCTCCGGTGCCGCACGACCGGGTCTCCCCGACGCCGCGCTCGTGGACTCGCATCGCGATGTGGTCGGGGCCGCGGCGGCAGACGAACTCGACGTTGACGCCGTCGGGATAGAGTCCAGCGTCGTACGCCGGCTCCTCCTCGAGCGTCCCGGCCTCGGCGAGGTCGTCGAGCAGCACGACGGCGTGGGGGTTGCCGATCGCGACGTGGGTCGCCGGCCACGACCGGTCGCCGACGGACACCTTGGTCTCGCCCTCGATGGTGGCGGGGCCGAGGTCGACGCTGAAGAGGTCGTCGCTCACCCGGGTCACGGTCTTCACGCCGTCGCGGGTCGCGATCCGCAGGTGCTCGCCCGCCGGCACCAGCCCCTCGTCGTACAGGTGTCGCGCGAAGACCCGGATGCCGTTGCCGCACATCTCGGCGAGCGAGCCGTCGGCGTTGCGGTAGTCCATGAACCACTGCGCGACGTCGTCGTCCGTGGAGTGGTTTCGTGCCCTTCGAGATGGCTCGTCCCTCGCCTCCTCAGGAACCAACGCTCGCAGAGCTCGCTCCTCAACCACCGGCGGTGCGCTGGTGTGGATCACGCGGAGGACGCCGTCGCCGCCGATGCCGGCGCGGCGGTCGCAGAGAGCGCGCACCCGCTCGGCGGACAGGTCACCGTGGACCGACCCGTCGTGGTCGGGCAGCAGCACGAAGTCGTTCTCCGTGCCGTGGCCCTTGAGGAAGGGGTACCTCACGCCTCCAGTGTGTCAGCCTGCTCGCTGGGTGCCGGCGCAGGCGCTCGGAGCCGACCCGCGATCAGACCCGTGACCAGCACCATGGCCGCCGAGGCGGCGAGCACGACCTCGATCGGCCCGGGACCTCCGGTGGCGCCGCCGAGCTCGAGGAACACCGTGCCGACCAGCGCCGACCCGACCCCGAGCGCCATCTGGGTCGTCGTGATCAGGACGCCGCCGCCCATGCCCGCGTGGTGGACCGGGACGCCGCCCAGGATCGTGCCGTAGAGAGGCACCACGAGCATCCCCTGACCGGTGCCGAGCACCAGCAGCGGCAGCGCCAGCTCCCAGGAGGAGAAGTGCGGCCAACCCTCGTGGAGCACGACGGCGAGCGCGACCAGCCCGACCGCCGCGACGACCGCGCCGCGCTGCATCAGCCCGACCGGGTCTCGCTGCGCAGCCCGGCTCCCCACCAGCGACGACGCGAGGAAGGTCAGCGCGAACGGCGTGAGCGTCCATCCGATGCCCAGCGGGTCCATGCCGGCCGCCACCTCGGCGGTCAGGGAGAACACGAACATGAAGCCGCCGAACATGGCGAAGAACAACGCGCCCATCGCCAGGCCGTTGGTCATCGACCGGGTGCGGACCAGGCTGGGCGGCACGAGTGCGTCCTTGCCCCGCCGCTCCATGCCGGCCTCCCACCACGCGAACGCCGCCAGCACCGGGACGCACGCCGCGAGCATCGCCCAGGTCCACCAGGGCCAGCCGGCGGCCCGGCCCTCGGTGAGCGGCAGCACCACGAGGACGACCGCGACCGACAGCAGCGCCGTACCGACCGAGTCCACGCGATGCGGGTGCTCGGCGCGCGACTCGGGGACCCAGCGCAGCGCCAGGAAGGCGGCCGTCACCAGGGGTACGTCGAGCCAGAACGCCGCGCGCCAGCCGAGCCCGGCCGGGTCCGCGGTCACCAGGACGCCGCCGATGATGAACGCCACGCACGTCGCGATCCCCGCCATCGCGCCGAACCACGCCATCGCCCGGGCGCGGCCCTCGCCCTCGGTCCGCGCCTGGATGGTCGAGAGCACCTGGGGCGCGACCAGCGCTGCGCCCAGCCCCTGCGCGACCCGAGCGGTGACGAGCAGACCCGCCGACGGCGCGAGGGCGCACCACACGGATGCGGCACCGAACCAGACGAGCCCGATCCGCAGCACCCGACGGCGGCCGATGTTGTCTCCGAGTCGCCCGCCGAGCACGACGGTGCTGGCGTAGGCGACGCCGAAGACGGCCACCACGAGCTCGAGGACGGCGGGGCTCGCGTGCAGATCGTGCTCCAGGGACCCGAGGGCCACGGTGACCACGAAGAAGTTGAAGACCTGGAGCCCGTAGGAGATCAGGACTGCGGCCAGACCGAGACCGCCGAGCTGGGCAGCCTCCCCTGAGTGCTCGAAACCCGCTCGCGCGCCCGAGACGACACTGGTACTCATGGAGGGAACTCTCGCCCGACTCGAGGGGGGTATCCAGAGTGCAGTTATCCAGGTACCAGCCGACCCTGGCTAACGGGATCCGTCGTGCCTAGCGTGGCTCGTATGACGGCCGACCACGAACGCCGCGTCGAGCTGGGCGCCTTCCTGCGAGCCCGCCGCGAGCGCATCACCCCCGAGTCCGTGGGACTCCCGGGCGGTGGGCGACGGCGTACGCCGGGGCTGCGTCGCGAGGAGGTCGCGCAGCTCGCCGGGGTCGGGGTCACCTGGTACACCTGGCTCGAGCAGGCGCGCGACATCAACGTCTCACCCCCCGTGCTCGACGCCATCGCCCGTGCCCTGCGGCTCGACCAGCGCGAGCGCGCCCACCTGTTCACGCTGAGCGCGACGGTCGACCTGGAGGCCGAGGCCCAGCGCTGCTCGGTGCTGGCACCCGGCTACCAGCGGTTCCTCGACCAGCTCGACCCGTTCCCCGCCGTGGCGCTGTCCTGGCGCTACGACATCCTCGCCTTCAACACGGCGTACCGGTTCCTGCGCGGTGACCTGGTGGACATCCCGCCGGAGGAGCGGAACTTCCTCTGGCTGTTCTTCACCCACCCCGACTACGTCGACTTCGTGGAGGACCGGGAGAACGGCGCGCGCCATGCCGTCGCGAGGTTCCGCACCCATCTGGCCAATCACCTCGGCGATCCGCTCGCGCAGGAGCTCGTCGGCCGGCTGCTGGACGCGTCGCCGTTCTTCGCCGAGCTCTGGCCGGAGCACGACGTGGCGCCGGACGAGCCGGGGCACAAGGTGTTCCCGACCCGAGTGGGCCGCCTTCGGGTCCTCCCCCAGCGGCTGCTGCACTCCGAGGGCGACGGCTGGACGATGGTCTACACGCCGGCCGACCAGGCCACGGCCGGCCTGCTGCCCAAGCTCCTGGAAGCAGCGCCGCAAACGCGGGTCGCCGTCAGCGCCTGACGGCTGCGACCGCGAGGTCGACGCGAGCGGGATCGTCCCAGCCGACCCAGACCACGCGCGGGTCCTTGCGGAACCAGCTGTCCTGACGGCGTGAGAAGCGGCGGGTTGCGGTGGTGGTCGCCTCGATCGCCGCGTCCAGGCTCATCTCGCCCTGGAGGTACGCCGCGACCTCGCGGTAGCCGATCGCCGTGCGCGCCGTGCGGCCCTCCGCGAGTCCGTGGTCGAGGAGGCGGCGTACCTCGTCGACGAGCCCGGCGTCGAACATCTCCCGCACCCGCTGCACGATCCGGGGGTCGAGGGTCGGGCGGTCGATGTCGATCCCTATCTGGAAACTGTGTGGATCGGCATAGTCCCGTTCCGGAAGGGTCGCGCTGAAGTGGCGGCCGGTGATGGTGACCACCTCGAGGGCACGGACGATCCGGCGTCCGTTGTCCGGCAGGATCTGCGCGGCTGCTGCGGCGTCGACCTCGGCGAGGCGACGATGCATCTCACGCGGCCCGACCTCGGCCAGCTCGGCCTCGAGCGCGCGGCGTACCTCCGGGTCGGTGCCGGGGAACTCGAACCGGTCGAGCACCGCCCGCGTGTAGAGCGCCGAGCCGCCGACCAGGATCGGGGTGCGGCCGCGCGAGCGGATGTCGGCGACGGCCGCGTGGGCCCAGCCCTGGAACTCCGCGACCGTCAGCGGCTCGGTCACCTCCAGCAGGTCGAGCAGGTGGTGCGGGATGCCGCGCCGCTCGGAGTCCGGGAGCTTGGCGGTGCCGATGTCCATGCCGCGGTAGACCTGCATCGCGTCGGTGTTGACGATCTCTCCGTCGAGGCGCTCGGCGAGGTCCAGCGACAGGCCGGTCTTGCCTGCGGCGGTCGCCCCGACCACCGCGACGATGGGCGGCGGGGCGGACTCGGACACGGACACCAGTGTCCCAGGCGGGTCGGAGGCATAGTGTGGGCGCATGTACGGCCAGCGCGTCGACGAGTTCGACGAGGACTACGGTCCCGACGACGACACCCCGCCGTACTGGTTCCCGGGCACGCGGATGCCCGACGAGGCCCGACGGATCGGCCTCACCCACCACGTGCCGGACGGTGCCCTGCTCGACTTCGCCGGCCGACTGGACTCAGCCCGGCCGTTCCACCGGGCCGTGGCGTGGGCGATGCTCGTGGTCTTCGGGCTGCCGGTGGTGTTCTACGTGATCCGGCTGGTGCAGGACCTCGGGGTGCACTGAGGCAACACAGGTCTAGCCTCGAGTCATGGGTTTCCTCGACGACGCCAAGAAGTTCATCGACGAGCACGACGACAAGGTCGACCAGGCCATCGAGAAGGTGGGAGACGTGGTCGACGACAAGACCGGTGGCAAGTACTCCGACCAGATCGACAAGGCGCAGGACATCGCGGAGGAGAACACCGGCGACGGCGACACCGCTCGCTGAATCTCCCCTGGAGTGACCGAACGATTCCGCGTCGTCCCGGCGGCGTACGTCTTCCTCCTGCGCGCAGCCTCGCCGGGACGCGACGAGGTGCTGCTGCAGCTGCGGCAGAACACCGGGTACATGGACGGGCACTGGGCCGCGGCCGCGGCCGGGCACGTCGAGCGCGGTGAGACGGCGTACGACGCCGCGCGCCGCGAGGCGCACGAGGAGATCGGCGTCGAGGTCGGTGACCTGACCTTCGTCACCTCGATGCAGCGCACCCGCCACGCCGACCCGATCGACGAGCGGATCGACTTCTTCTTCACCTGCCGGTCCTGGCGCGGCGAACCACGCGTCGTCGAGCCCCAGAAGGCCGCCGCCATGGACTGGTTCCCTCTCGACGCGCTGCCCGATCCGGTCGTGCCGCACGAACTTTTCGTTCTCGAGCGGCTGGGTACGGGACTGGAGAGCTATACGACGTTCGGCTTCTGAGCGAGCGCGCCTCCCGTGACGGCGCGCGGGAGGGAGAGGACAGCCATGGTGATCGACCTGGGCGACCAGCCGGAGCCGGAGATCGAGCCCCCCGAGCCTCCGCCCGGTGGCGTGGACGCCGTCGAGGACCAGGCCTTCGAGCCCCAGCCCGTCGTGCCGGACCTGGCGCGGGTGGGCAACGAGCACAACAAGGACGAGATCCCCGAGGCCGTGACCGAGCCCGACGAGACCGACACCGCCGCCACGCGCGATGACGACGTACCCGACGACCAGGAGTCACCGGCATGAGCCATCGAGGCACCGAGCGAGGCCAGGCGGCGGAGGAGCTACGGGAGTCCAACCCGAACGCCGGCGGCACCCACCGTGCCGAGGGCGGGATGGGCGTGAGCAGCGAACGCGTCGGCCCCACCGGTGGAGGTGGCGAGGGCACCGACGGCGAGAAGGACACCACAGCCAGGCCGGACACCGACTACTCCGGTGACGTCGTCGGGTCGGACGCCGAGTTCGACCAGGACGACGAGCAGAACCCCACCGGCATCGAGCCGAAGGCCGGCTACCCCTCCCTCGACCCTCGCAGCAAGGACGCGCCGTACAAGTCACGCCCCGGGGACTGAGCTCGCGTGAGGCGAATTCCCCGCTCAGGCGGGGAATTCGACACTGAGTGGGGGAAATTTCCTCCACTAAGTGCAGAGGTCCCCGCTCAGGCGGGGAATTCGCCGCGCCTCAGCCGCAGGTGGTGGGCTCGAGGGGAGGCGGGGTGCCGATGGTGGGCATGCCGAGGCTCACGGCAGTAGAGGAGGGAGCCGTGCGGGCCTCCCAGGCGTCGCCGGAGCGGGTACGCCGATGGGCCAGGACGGGTCCGTCGGCGACCAGGTGGTGAGGGGCGGCGTAGGTGATCTCGACCTCGACCAGGTCGCCGGGGCGGATGGTGGTGCTCTCGACGGGCGACGAGAAGTGGACGAGGCGGTTGTCGCGGGCGCGGCCGGTCATCCGGTGGGTGGCGGCGTCCTTGCGCCCCTCGCCCTCGGCGACGAGCAGCTCGACGTGGGAGCCGACGAGCCTGCGGTTCTCCTCCCACGCGATCTCGTCGACCAGCTCGACCAGCCGCCCGTAGCGCTCGCGGACCACCTCCGGCGGCACCTGGTCGGGCATCGTCGCAGCCGGCGTGCCGGGGCGGATGGAGTACTGGAAGGTGAACGCCGCGGCGAAGCGCGCCTCCCGCACGACCTCCAGGGTCTGGGCGAAGTCCTCCTCGGTCTCACCGGGGAAGCCGACGATGATGTCGGTCGACAGCGCGGCGTCGGGCATCGCGGCCCGGACGCGCTCGATGATTCCGAGGTACTTCTCGCGGCGGTACGAGCGCCGCATCGCCCGCAGCACGCGGTCGGAGCCGGACTGGAGCGGCATGTGCAGCTGGTGCATGACGTTCGGCGTCTCGGCCATCGCCGCGATCACGTCGTCGCGGAACTCCGCGGGGTGGGGCGAGGTGAAGCGCACCCGCTCGAGCCCCTCGACCTCACCGCAGGCCCGCAGCAGCTTGCCGAACGCCTGCCGGTCGCCGAACTCCACGCCGTACGCGTTGACGTTCTGCCCGAGCAGCGTGATCTCGCTGACGCCCTCGTCGACCAGCGCCCGCACCTCGGCCAGGATCTCCCCCGGCCGACGGTCCTTCTCCTTGCCGCGCAGGCTCGGGACGATGCAGAAGGTGCAGGTGTTGTTGCACCCGACCGACACCGAGACCCACGCGGCGTACGCCGACTCGCGCCTGGTCGGCAGCGTCGACGGGAACACCTCGAGCGACTCGAGGATCTCGACCTGCGCCTCCTGCTGCACCCGCGCGCGCTCGAGGAGCACCGGCAGCGAGCCGATGTTGTGGGTGCCGAAGACGACGTCGACCCACGGCGCCTTCTTCGTGATCGTGGCCCGGTCCTTCTGCGCCAGGCAGCCGCCGACGGCGATCTGCATGCCCGGCCGCTTCGCCTTGACCGGTGCCAGGTGGCCGAGGTTGCCGTACAGCTTGTTGTCGGCGTTCTCCCGCACCGCGCAGGTGTTGAACACGACGACGTCCGCGACCTGCCCGTCGGGCGCGGCGACGTAGCCCGCCTCCTCGAGCAGACCGGTGAGGCGCTCGGAGTCGTGCACGTTCATCTGGCACCCGTAGGTCTTGACCTCGTAGGTGCGCGGCATGTGCCCGGCAGGCTGGACGGTGGTGCTCATGACAGTCGCCCAGCGTACGGCGACCTCCACAGCCGTACGGAATCGCAGCAGCCCCCGTGGCGTCCTAGCTCCGAGGTCGCTCGGTCACCCAGAGCCGGATGACACCCTCGATCACGACGGTGCCGTCCGCGAGCACGCCGCTCACGCGCACGGGGACGTCCGGGTCGTCGCCGGTCCAGACGTCGGGATCGGTCTCGGCGATGCAGGTGACGTCCGAGGTGGCCTTGGCGGTGTAGGAGACCTCCATCCCCTTCGGGATCCAGCGCCGGCCCTGCGGGATGCTCGCCTCGGCCAGAACACCCATCGCCGCCTCGAGCCCGTTGCAGAGCGCGATCGCGTGCACGGTCCCGAGATGGTTGTGCACGCGACGCCGGTCGCGGATCACGAGCTCGGCGTGGTTCGGCTCGACCACGGTGAAGCGCGGGCGCACCGACCCGAAGTACGGCGCACGCAGGGCGAACACCCGCGAGAACACGCGGTCGCCTGCCGGCAGGCGGCCGGCCAGCTTCCACAGGCGCAGGACGTCGGGCATGGCGATCATCCTGGCCCGCCCCGGGACCGCGGCAAAGGTATAGTCCAATCGTGGAGCCCACCTGGATGCGTCGTGAGATCGCCGAGCAGGGCGACGCCGTGGCGGCCACGCTGGAGGAGGTACGCCGCCGGGCCGAGCAGGTGCGGGCGGCGGTGTCCGGCCGGCGTCGGATCCTGTTCGTGGCGCGCGGCTCGTCGGACAACGCCGCGGTCTACGGGCGCTACCTGGTCGAGACGCATCTCGGCGTGCCGGCCGCGCTGGCCGCTCCGAGCGTCGCCACGCACTACCACGCGCGCATCGACCTCTCGGACACCGTCGTGGTGTCGATCTCGCAGTCCGGCCGGACCGAGGAGATCGTCGAGGTCCAGCGCTGGGCCACCGCCCACGGAGCCGCCACGGTGGCGATCAGCAACGACGCGGACAGCCCGTTGGCCACCGAGGCCGGCGTAGCGCTGACGACGCAGGCCGGCGCCGAGCGCGCCGTACCGGCGACGAAGTCCTACACGTCCCAGCTCGCGGCCCTGGCCGGGATGGCCGCGACGCTCGAGGGCGGCGCGGACCTGTGGCCGCAGCTCGACCGGACGCCCGGTGAGGTGTCACGGCTCGAGCAGGCCGAGGAAGGGGTCAAGGCCGCGGTGGAGGCGCTCGTCGCGTCGCCGGAGCGGCTCGTGACCGGCCGCGGGCTCGCGTTCGGCACCGCCCTCGAGGTCGCGCTGAAGCTCGAGGAGACCTGCCTCCAGCCGGTCCGCGGACTGTCGTACGCCGACCTGCGGCACGGCCCGATCGCCGTGGTGGGGGCCGGGCTGACGGCCGTCGTGGTCGCGGCCCCCGACGGGCCGATGGTCGAGCCGCTCGTCGAGCTGGCCGACGACCTGACCAGTCGCGGCGCGCAGGTACTGGCCATCGGCGGCGATGAGCGGCTGGCCGCTGCGTCGGCGTACCACGTACCCGGGCCCGATCTCCCCGAGCCGGTCGCCCCGATCGGCCTGATCGTCCCCGCCCAGCTCGTCGTGGAGTCGCTGGCACGTCGGCTCGGCCTCGACCCCGACGCCCCTCGCGGCCTCTCGAAGGTCACCACCACCGACCCCCGCTGACGGGATAGTCCCTGACAAAACGGCCCTTGTTTGCCGCTGGGAGGGGCCGTTCTGTCAGGGACTACCCGTTCAGGGCCACCGCCAGGGCACGCTCGGGTGAGCCGGGGGCGACGCGGGAGATCAGCACCTCGTACGCCGGGTGGTCGGGGTCGGCGGATGCCTCGGCGAAGGCGTCGCGGGTGGGTAGGTAGCCGGCGTACCCGTTGGCGTAGCCGACCAGCACCGTGGTCCCGCCCGGGGCGAGGTCGAGGAACGGCTCGCCGCCGAGACCGACCAGCCGGATGCCGCCGAGGTCGAGGTACGCCGTGGCGCACGGCACCGGTCCCGCCGGCACGTACGACGCGGCGAGCTCGACACCCTCGAGCACGACCGTCGCCTCGCGGATCCGCACGGCGTCACCGGCCGACTCGGCCTCCTTCAGCCCGCGCTGCGCGGCATCGAGGGCGCCACGGCGGAAGGGCGCGTCCACGAGACCCGGGGGGAGGCCCACCGACTCGACCCAGCCGCCGACGACGTCCGACGCCACCCCGATCGACGGTGTGGCGACGGCCGACAGCATCGCGGCGGCCGCAAGGGCCCCGAGCCGGTCCACCTCGGCCGGGGTCTGCTCGCGACGGTGGGCGCGGGTGCTGACGTCGCCGGCCGCTCCGGTCGCGACCACCGACCAGATTCCGTCGGCCGCGAGGGAGCGGCGTACGGCGCCGTGCAGGTCCGGGGAGACGAGTGTGTTGCCGGCACCCAGGACAGTCGGGTGCACCGGAAGGACGCCGAGCACGCCGACGAGCGACCCCGACGGATCCGCGACGCCCAGGATGTCGACCGGAACGGTCGCGCGCCGCGCCGAGCCGGTGCGCTGGCCGCCGACACCGGCGAGCTCCGCGCGATGCAACGACACGGCGGCGTCGACCGCTCCCGCGATCGCGTCCCGGGCTGCCGCCACCGCGTGGGAGCCGAGCTGGTCGGCGACCTCGCGGGGCTCCGGTCCTGAGTGGGTGTGCGTCGCGCACAACCACACCAGGTCGGCCGCCGTCCCGACGGCCTCCGCCACCGCCGCGCGGACCGCATACGCCACCTCGTCGTCCACGTGCAGCAGGTCGGCCACGCAGACCACCGCCGTCCGCTCCGAGCCGACGAAGGCCACCGCCGCCACCTCGAGCGGGTGCAGCGCACCCTCGACCGCGCCGGAGCGCGCGACGTACCCCGCCATCGAGGATCCCCGAGCCACCTCGAGCGGGTACGCCGCGCGCCCGACGCGGAGGCCGGTCATGACACCGCCAGCGCCTCTCGGACGCTCCGGCCGTCGGCGAGCCGGCGAGCGGCCTCCTCGGCCGAGACGTCGGCGAGCAGCATCACGATCGCCGCCTTGACCGAGCCGCCCGCGGCCTCGAGCGCGGCCGAGGCGTCCTCGGAGGAGACACCCGTGGCGGCCTCGACGATCCGGCGGCCGCGGTCGCGCAGCTTCTCGTTGCCCGGGGCGACGTCGACCATCAGGTTCCCGAAGGTCTTGCCGAGCCGCACCATCACCAGCGTCGACAGCGCGTTGAGCACGATCTTCTGGGCGGTGCCGGCCTTGAGCCGCGTGCTGCCGGCGACGAGCTCCGGCCCGGTCGGCGCCTCGATCGCGATCTCCGCGACCGACGAGGACTCGGCGTTCTCGTTGTTCGCGATCGAGACCGTCAGGGCGCCGACCGCGCGGGCCGCGCGCAGCCCCTCGACGACGTACGGCGTGCGCCCGCTCGCGGTGATCCCGACGACGGAGTCGACCTCGCTGACCTTGAGCTCCTCGAGCGCCGCGACCGCGGCCTCGCCCTCGTCCTCGGAGTGCTCGGTCGACCGCACGACGCCGACCGCTCCGCCGGCCACCACCGCGACGACGAGGTCGGGGTCGGTGCCGTACGTCGGGGGGCACTCTGCCGCGTCGAGGGCGCCGAGCCGGCCCGGCGTACCGGCGCCGAGATAGATCAACCGTCCCCCGCGTCGCATCCGGGCAGCCACCGCGTCGACGGCCTCGACGATCGCGGGCGCGCCATGCTCGAGGGCGGCGTCGACGGCGTGGTGCTCGTCGAGGACGAGCCGCACCAGGTCGGCGGTCGAGCGCTCGTCGAGGTCGCGGAGGTCGGGCCGCACGGCCTCCGTGCCGAGCTGCGCGAGCCGGGCACTGTCGTGGGCCTGGGTCATGTCGGTGGTTCCTCTCTCGGTCGTTCATCGTGTCGCGCGACCGCTGCGGAAAACGCGGAAGAATCGGGCGACGCGCCGACCGGCAGACGCATTTCTTCCGCGTTTTCCCCGCCGGCGCGTGCGAGCCCGACAGTTACCCTCGTCGCGTGAGCAGCCGACCACGCGAGCCCGGTGACCTGGCTCCCGTCGTCGAGATGCCACCCACCGGTGCCAAGGGTGCCGTGCTGCAGGAGATCTTCGAGGCCTGGGTCGCCGAGCTCCCCGCCGGGAGCCCGATCCCCAGCGAGCGCGACCTCGCCGAGCACTTCGGCGTCGCCCGGATGACGGTCCGTCTCCAGCTCGACCGGCTGGCCCAGCGCGGGTTGCTCTACCGCCACCGCGGCCGCGGCACGTTCGTCGCCGAGCCGCGGGTCGCGCACACCGAGCACCTCACGTCGTTCACCGAGGACATGCGCGCCCGGGGGCACGAGCCCGGCTCGCGGCTGCTCGGGATCGAGGAGATCCGCGCCGGGGCCGGCCTGGCCGCGCGGCTCGAGATCTCCGCGAGCTCGCGCGTCGTCCGCATCCGCCGCGTCCGCACCGCCGACGCCGAGCCGATGGCCGCCGAGTCGACCCACGTGCCCGCGCGGCGCTTCCCCGGGCTGGTCGACGAGGACCTCGACCACGGCAGCCTCTACGACCTCTTCGAGC
Organism: Nocardioides sp.; assembly: GCA_035707985.1. Taxonomy (GTDB): domain Bacteria; phylum Actinomycetota; class Actinomycetes; order Propionibacteriales; family Nocardioidaceae; genus Nocardioides. Next base: position 13,121 of record DASSTL010000069.1, read on the forward strand.
ACCGGTACGGCGTCCGCGTCGCCGAGGCGGTGCAACGCGTGACGGTGACCGACCTCAGCGACGAGGAGGCCGCGCTGCTCGAGACCGAGCCCGGCCGCCCGGCGTTCCGCATCGAGCGCACCACCCGCGACCCCGACGGCAACGTCATCGAGTTCGCGTCGTCGGTCTACCGCGGCGACCGCTACGAGGTGCTCATGCACGCCCGCCGCGACCCCCAGAGGTGAGCGGGTACCGATCGGCCTCCGGAAGTCTGCGGACACTCGCCCGGGGGGCCGCCGATCGGGAAACTGGCCGACAGACGGCGCTGACGCGCGCCGGCCGGAGTCGCCTGTAGGCCAGTTCGTCCCCAGTGCCCCAGCCGGGAGCATCACAGGCCGAGCTTCTCGCCGACGTCGACGACGCCGGCGGTGGCGGCGGAGACGGCGTACTTCTTCAGCGCGGCGAGGTCGTGACCGGCCTTCTTCCGGCGGTTGCTCACCTCGAGCACCATCGGCAGGTTCAGGCCGGTCACCATCTCGACGTCGTCGTCGCGCAGGAACGCCGCGGCGACGGCGTTGGCGGGACTGCCGCCGAAGAGGTCCGCGAGCAGCAGCATCGGGCTCCCCGAAAGCCCTTCGCGCAGCCCGCGGACCTCATCGACGACGGCCTCGGGTTCCTGGTCGGGCGACAGCCCCACCGCATGCATGGCCTCTTGGGGGCCGAGGATCAGCTCGGCCCCGTCGAGGACACCCTGCGGGAAGCCGCCGTGGCCGACCAGGACCACGAGCGCCAGGGGTTGGTTCTCGGTCACGATCCGGACGCCGGAGCGACGTTGGTGAACCAACCCTTCCAGCCCAGCGCCAGGCCGAGCGCGAACACGATCACGATCGCCCAGAGCGGGTGGAGGTTGAACTTCTTCATCAGCCAGTAGATGAGGCCGGTCAGCACCACCGGCATCAGGTACGGCACGACCTGGTCGAGCTGGGCCTGCACCGGCACCTTCTGCTCGACGCTCTTGCCCTGGACCTGCACGGTCTGGTGGTAGGTCAGCGTCGTCCAGATCTTCACGATCGACGGGATGAACCCGCCGAGCACCACCAGGCCGAGGATCGTCGCGGCCTCACTGAGGCGCTCGAGCGCGCCGCCGGCCATCTGGGACGCGAGGTTCTTGCCCTGCTGGTAGGCGAAGAAGAACTGCCAGCGCCTGACCAGGAAGTAGGGGACCAGGACCATGACACAGGCGAACCAGAAGCCGAGCAGCTTCCCCTCGATCGCCCAGTTCGCGGCGATCGTGAAGATGATGCTGTTGTAGAGCGCGAACGTGAGCGAGTCGCCGACGCCGGCCATCGGCCCCATCAGGCCGACCTTGACGCCCTCGGCGCTGGTCTTGGCCTTCGCCTCCTCCATCGCGATCGCGGACCCGACGATGAGCGGGGCGCCGATGATCGGGCTGGTGTTGAAGAAGGACAGGTGCCGCTGCAGACCCTCGGCGTACTCCTCCTTGTCGGGGTAGATCTTCCGAAGCACCGGCTGCATCGCCCAGGCGAACCCCAGGGCCTGCATCCGCTCGTAGTTCCAGGAGATCTGGAACGAGAAGAACATCCGCCAGAACGACTTGTTCAGGTCGCGCTTGGTGAGCACCGGGGCCGGCGCGTCGGCCGGCCGGTCCCCACCTGACAGGGTCTGGGTGTCAGACATGAGCTGCCTCCTGTGATCCGGGCTGCCCGGGTCGGTTGCCGTAGCGCAGGGCCATGAAGATCGCGGCGATGCCGACGCCGAAGATCGCGATGCCCTGCAGCGGCACCTGGAGATAGGCGAAGAGGACGAAGCCGATGGTGAGCATGTACCAGTAGCGGCTCACCGGCATGATCCGTAGCAGCATCGCGAAGCCGACCGCCGGCAGCATGCCGCCGACCAGGGTCATGCCCTGCGTGAAGCCGTCGGGGATCGCGTCCTGGATGTTGTTGACCGCGCTCCGGCCCGCCTGCACCGCGACGAACGTCGGGATGAAGCGGACCAGTCCCCACGGTATGAACGCCGTCCAGTGCAGCAACGTCAGGCGTCTGGAGTCGCCTTCGGCGGCTGCCCGGTCGGCCGCGTGGATCCAGAAGGTCGGCAGGAACCGGCCGACCGGATCGAGGGCCGAGAGCAGCACCGCGGCCGGGATGCCGATGGTGAGTCCGATGGCGAGCTGCGCGCTGAAGCCTCCCGAGGCTTCGGCGGCGAGCGCCGTACCGACGATGGCGCCGGTCGGGTAGTCGGGGATCGTGGCGCCGCCGTAGGTGTACACGCCGAGCGCGGTGAGCTCGAGCGTGCCGCCGATGGCGAGGCCGAGGTTCACGTCGCCGACGATCATGCCGGCGACGGTGCCGGCGATGAGGGGCCTGCCGGCGTAGATGAACGTGGGTCCGAGGGTGTCGTAGATGCAGAACGTCGCCCACAGGGCCAGGATCAAGGCCTGGAACACGGGCTACCTCCCTGAGATGAGGTCTTACGGGGTAAGGGGATTGCAGTGCTGCCCGGCACGCGCCGGGCTGTCAGCCGACGGTCACCTCCTGGGGGCTCGGGTCGACGGAGTCGACGGGGTTCCCCGAGATCCAGACGCCGCGCAGGTGCGCGACGTCGTCGAGCCGGACGAGGTCGGCGGGGCCTCCGGCATGGAGGCGGCCTGCGTCCACGCCCGGCAGGAGCGCGGCCGGGATCGTGGTGGCCATCGCCACGGCGGTCGGTACGTCGATCCCGAGGTGTGCGACGGCGTTCTCGACCGCGGTCGCCATGGTCAGCGTGCTGCCGGCGAGGGTGTCGGTCCCCTGGACGTGCACGTGGCCGTCGCGGACCTCGACGGTCTGGCCGCCGAGCTCGTAGGTGCCGTCGCTCATGCCGGTCGCGGCCATCGCGTCGGTGATCAGGCAGATGCGGTCCGCGCCGGCGGCGTGGACCAGGGCGCGCGCGGCGACCGGGTCGACGTGGACGAGGTCGAGGATCAGCTCGCACGTGAGCTGGGCCAGGTCCATCGCCATCCCGACCGGGCCGGGCCGGCGGTGATGCAGCGGCTGCATGCCGTTGAAGGTGTGGGTCACGGCCCGTGCACCCGCGTCGACGGCGGCCCCCACGGTCGCGGCGTCGGCGTCGGTGTGCCCGACCGCGACCGTCACGCCGTCGCCGACCAGCCTCGCCACGAGGTCGAGACCGCCGGGCAGCTCCGGCGCGACGGTCACCGTGCGCACGTGGCCGCGGCCGGCGGCCAGGAGGGCGTCGGTCTCGGCGGGGTCCGGCGGTCGCAGGGCGGTCTCCTGGTGGGCGCCCCGGCGTACCCGGGAGAGGAACGGCCCCTCGAGGTGGATGCCCACCAGGCGGGCGATCGGCTCCACCACCGGCTCCTCGATGTCGCCGGCGAGCCTGTCGACGGCTTCGTGGAGCTCGTCCGGCGGCCGGCTCACGGTCGAGGCCAGCATCGCGGTGGTGCCGTGCCGCGCATGGAGCCGGCGTACGGCGAGACGGGCGTCGCGCTCGGGGGCCATCACGTCTCCCCCGGCGCCGCCGTGCACGTGGACGTCGACGTACCCCGGGGCGAGCCAGTCGCCTCCGACGTCCACCCGCTCCGCCGCCTCGGGAGGTACGCCGTGCCCCAGGGCGGCGATGCGGCCCTCGGCGACGGCGACCCAGCCGTCCGCGGAGGGCGCCGGGGGCGCGTCCCCGGTGAGCAGGCGTGCCCCATGGAGCACGAGGTCGTGGCCCATCTGCGTCAGAGTTTCTTGTTGCTCAGGACCTGCAGGAAGTCGGCCTTCTTCTCGTTGGGCATCATCCGCTGCTGGAGCGGGAAGCCCTCGGCGGCGATCGCGCGGTAGGTCTCGGCGTCCTCCGCGGTCACCGCGATGCTGCGGGTCACCATCGTGAACTTCGTGCCGGGCCGCGGAGCCTGGTTGCCGACGTTGATCTCCTCGGGCTTCAGCCCGCCCCTGACCAGGGCGAGGGCGTCGGACGGCAGCTTGGCGATCACGAAGATCGTCTCGCCCTGGGCCTCGTCGCTCGCGCAGTAGTCGAGGGTGTCCTGGATGCCGAGCACGGACGTCGGCACGCCGCGCGCCGCCTGGGGCAGGATCATCCGCTGCATGTCGTCGGCGGCGACCTCGTCGTTGCAGACGATGAGCCGGTTGGCTCCGAGGTTGCCGGCCCAGGCCACGGTCACCTGGCCGTGGATCAAGCGGTTGTCGATGCGCAGGTGTCGCACGGTCATGATCGGGGCTCACTTCCGAGACAGCCAAAGGTCTATACCACTGTGGGCTAGACCACACCGTACGCCGACTGCGCGTGCTGTCAAGGGGTTCCCACCGGCGCTCGACCGACCGACGTCCCCGACCCCACCTGCGACACACCGATCTGTGAACTCGTGAATTCCCCGACTCGGCGGCCTGCGGACCACTAGCGTGCAAACGCCCCCTCCACGGGCGTTGGTTCCAACTCCAGAACGGAATGAGGATGTCCCATCGGAAGCACCTCCGAGCGCTCGTATTCGTGGCGAGCGCCGGACTGATCACGGGTACAGGGCTCGCCCTGTCAGCACCTGCCTCGGCCGACGGCGCCAAGGCCACTCCCCCAACGAGTCACCGCACCCCGGCGGCGCACCGCCCGAGTGACTCCCGGCACCTGTCCACGGCGAAGCTCGCCCAGGTACGCGACCGGCAGCGCCAGATGATCGCGAACCACAAGGCGGCTCCGTCGTTCGCCAAGGCCGGCTCCAAGACGTTCACCGTCAACACCACCGCGGACACGCCCCTAGCGAACCCGGCCGGCACGACGTGCGTCGACGCATCCAGCAAGTGCTCGCTGCGCGCTGCCGTGGAGGCGGCGAACAACGGGAGCAAGCCGGTCAAGATCGTGCTCGGCAAGCACACCTACACGCTGTCGACCGGCACACAGCTGACCGTCACGAACCCGAAGGGTGTGTCCGTGGTCGGCCAGGGCGCGGGCAAGACCATCGTCGAGGGCGCCGGCTCCGGCATCTTCTACCTCGCCCAGGACTCGGGCAGCAATCCGGGCGCCCTGTTCCTGAGCGCGCTGAAGCTCCGCCACGGTTCGACGACCTACGGCGGTGCCGTCCAGATCCAGGACTACGCCGGCAGCACCCTCGTGCTCGACCACGTGAAGGCGTCCAACAACAGCGCCACCTACGGCGGTGCGATCTACTCCTACGGCTACAACAGCGTCTACCTCAACGCCTCGTCACTGACGAACAACACCGCCTACGAGGGCGGCGCCCTCTACCAGTACTGGTCCGACATCGCGATCCAGGACTCCAAGATCGACGACAACACCGCGACGGACGGCAGCTACGGCTACGGCGGCGGTGTGTACAACTACTACGGCGTGTTCGACATGACCGGAGGCTCGCTCTCGCACAACACCGCCGGAGACCTGACGGCGTACGGCGAGGGTGGCGGCATCTACGACGATGACGGCCTGACCACGCTCAACAACGTCCACATCGACCACAACACGGCGAAGGGCGGCAGCGGGAACTCCGGGTACGGCGGCGCTATCTACGCCGACGAGGACGCCATCGAGATCAACCACGGCACGATGTCGCACAACCGCGCCGAGGGTTCGTCGTACGGCTCGGGCGGCGGCATCTACGGCGACTACGGAAACCAGGTTGCGCTGAACGGCGTCACCATGGCCGGCAACAAGGCCAGTGGCAGCTCCGAGGGCTACGGCGGCGGGGCGATCTTCATGTACGGCGACGAGTACCCCTCGCAGCTGGACATCAAGGGCGGAAAGATCAGCGGTTCGAACAACAGCGCCATCTACCTGTACGGGTACTACGGCGGGGTCGACACGTCCATCACGAACGCGACCTTGTCCAACAACACCGACAACTCGAACAACGGGTTCAACGGCCTGGGCTGTGGCGGCGCCATCTGCGACTACGGCTACGAGTACGGCGGCCAGAGCCTGGTGATGGAGGGCAACAAGATCACGAAGAACTCCTCGGCCGGCAACTACGGCTCGGGTGCCGTCTCCGTGTACTCCTACTACTACTACACGATCAACGTGTCGCTGAAGAAGAACACCTTCTCCAAGAACACGACGGGTGCCGGCGGTTGGGGCGGAGCAGTCGGCTTGTACTCCGACGACGACTACTCGCCCATCACGGCGCGGTTGTCGTCGAACCACTTCACCGACAACAAGGCCGGGACGCAGTCGGATGCCGGGTACGGCGGAGCGATGTCCGTCTACTACTACGTGTCGGTGAGGGACACCGGGTCGACGTTCTCGGACAACCAGGCCAGGGGCAACGACGCGGCCGGCGGCGCGGTCTACGACGAGGGCTACAGCTCGAGCTCGTGGACGCGCACGAAGTTCGTCGGCAACTCGGCCGGCACGAACAACTCCCACAACTACGGCTACGGTGGCGCGTTCTACTCCGAGAACTACTACGGGGACGCGTTCACCCAGGTGACGATGTCGGGCAACAAGTCGGCGTACGCCGGCGGTGGCTACTACGGCGACAGCAGCGCCTACCAGGCGAACTTCAAGGCGTCGACCATCTCCGGGAACTCTGCGGGTTCGGCGGACTACGCCGGCCAGGGCGGCGGCATCTTCGCCGACGAGTCGGTCCTGACGGTCCAGAACTCCACCCTGACCGGGAACAAGGCCACGTCGATCTCCGGAAGCCCGGGTCAGGGTGGCGCGATCTACGCCGCCGGAGCTCGGTTCGGTCTGCGCTTCAGCACCGTCTCCGGCAACGTCGCCAAGCAGGGAGCCGGCGTGTACTCCGACATCTACGGCAGCGTCGTCGGCTCGATCCTGTCCGGGAACAAGGCGTCGAAGCACGGATCGGAGAAGGACTGCGCGGTCGCGGCCTCGACCTACACCCTGACGTCCGGAGGCGGCAACGTCCTCGGCCAGAAGGGATGCGTCCAGGCCCTGCAGTCCTCGGACAAGGTGTCGCACAAGCTGCACCTGGGCAAGCTGAAGGACAACGGTGGTCCCACCAAGACCATGGCCATCTCCAAGAAGAGCCCGGCCGTCGGTCGTGCGTCGGTCATGGTTCCGGGGTCCGACCAGCGCGGTCACAAGCGTCCGAGCAAGCACGCGGACGCGGGGGCCTACGAGCGGTCCTGAGCGGGCTCACAGCGTGACCTGACATCGGCCCCCGCCTGCTCCTGCAGGCGGGGGCCGATGCGTCACACGTGGGTGTGCAGGAACTCCAAGGCCGCGGGGTAGGCGTCGAGGCGGTTGGCCCGCTTGGCCAGGCCGTGGCCCTCGTCGTGGTAGACCCGCAGCTCGCAGGGCACGCCCTTGGCGTCCAGGGCCGCCTTGATCTGCTCGGCCTCGGACAGCGGGACGCGCGGGTCGTTGGCGCCGTGGATCACGAACAGCGGCGCGACGATGTCGTCGAGGTAGGTGATCGGCGAGGCCCGGACCAGGAAGTCGCGGTCGCGCTCGAGCGAGCCGTACTCGCGCTCGCGGACGGCGCGGCGGTACTCCGAGGTGTTCTCGAGGAACGTCACGAGCGACGAGATTCCCACGATGTCGACGCCGGCCGCCCAGAGGTCGGGCTGCATGGAGACCCCGGCCAGCACCATGTAGCCGCCGTAGGACCCACCCCAGAGCGCGGCCCGCTCCGGGTCGAGGCCGACGGACGGCAGCCAGGCGTGGATCGCCGCGAGGTCGGCCACCGAGTCGAGCCGCAGCTCGACGTCGTCCAGCGACACCCAGCGCTTGCCGTAGCCGGCAGAACCGCGGACGTTGGGGACCAGGACGTCGAAGCCGCAGAGCGCCAGGGCCTGGAGGACCGGGCTGAACATCCGGGTCGCCTCGGCCTCGGGCCCGCCGTGGACGTGGGTCACCGATGCTCCCGTCGCGTCGGGGGCGGCGTACCGGAAGCACGGGACCTCCTCACCGTCGGGCGTCGGGATCCGGTGCACGGTGGGGTCAACGAGGCGGTCGCGGACGTCGGCCGGCACACCCTCGCTGCCGTCGACCAGGACGGTGCACGTGCCGGTCGCTGCGTCCACGCGCACCAGTGAGCCGGGATCCGTCGGCGTCATCGCGGTCACCGCGAACGCCGAGGAGTCGGGCGCCCAGACCAGGCTCACCGGCACGACGGGCCCCAGGTCGACGTCGGCGACGTGGCTGCCGTCGGCACGGTGCACGGTGAGGCGGTCGAGACCGTCGACGTGGTGGCTGACCACCATCAGCGACCCGTCGGGCGACATCCGTGCACCCAGGTCGTAGCCCGGCTCCTCGACCAGCGTCGTCCAGGTGCCGTCGTGGTCGAGCCGGAGCACCGCGTGGAACTCCCGCTCGTGGTCCGACATCAGCACCAGCGCCTGGTCGTCGCCCGTCCAGCCGGCGACGTGGTGGTCGGCCCGCTCGCCCGGGTCGGTCGCGTCGCGCGACCCGGTGCCCTCGGCGACCACGATCCACGTCGAGTTCGGCTGGAGGCTGACCATCGTGACCGCGACCGACTTCTCGTCGTGGGAGACCTCGGTGGCGGCGACGTACCCGCCCCCGTCGTAGACCACTCGCTCCTCCCCCGTCGACAGGTCGCGCACCACGACGTCCATGTCGACGCCGTTGCGTCGGTTCGTCGAGTAGACCACCGAGGTCTCGGTGACGTCGAGGAGCGTGTTCATGTGCGCCTCGTCGCGCACCAGCGGAGTCAGAGCGTCCAGCCCGACCGGCGAGGCGGGGAGCCGCCCGATGTCCAGCAGCGAGAGCTGGAAGTTCTCGTCGCCACCCTGGTCGTGCTCGACCACGACCTGTCGGCGACCGGGGACGTAGCGACCGCGGCACTTCGACGGCAGGTCGGTCAGGGGCGTGCGCGTGCCGTCGGTGTCGATCTCGACCAGCTGCAGGCTGCCGAGGTCGTCGGACCCCGCGAGCACGCGACCGTCGACGTCGATGTCGAGCGCGACCCAGTTACGGGTGTCGAGGAGCAGACGGAACAGGTCCGAGGAGGTGGTCACCCAGGCAGGCTAGACCCGACGTCGTCGAGTGCGGCGACCCACGTCAGGGCCTCGGCCGCGACGTCCTCCGGCGATCGGTGGGTGTTGTCGATGCGCAGATGCGGGTATGCCGCGACCAGCTCGTCGGCCGGCGTCGGGCGTACGCCGGTGTTCAACACGTGCCGGTCCATCTCCCGGACGTTGCCGTCGGACCACTCGACGTTGCGCTTCGACTTCTTCTCCGCCAGCCGGTACGGCGTGCGGTTGCGGACCAGTCGGGTGTCGAGGTCGGCGTAGAGCTCCAGGAAGGCGATCGGCTGCTCGGCATCGACGAACGGCCGGAGGTGCTTCCGCAGATAGGCGGAGTCCTCCGGCAGGTCGAGCGCCCAGACCAGGGTGTAGACGATGTCCGCGCCGGAGCCCGCGGCCTCCTCCAGCACCCGCAGGCGGAACTCCGCGAGGAGCCGGTTGAACGGAGGCGTCCCGTAGTCGAAGACGTCCAGCAGCGGCTCGAGCAGGTGGTGGTTGTGGAACAACCGGAAGTCGCTCGCGTCCGCGATCGCCCGGCCGACGGTCATCTTGCCGACGGCGGGCGGTCCGAACACGAAGAGCAGGGTCACGCGCCCAGGGTGACCGACGGCCGCCGCGAGGGCCATCCAATTGTCAGGCCCGCTTGCGCGCTCGCTCCGACCGTTCCGCTACGGCTTCGCCGTATCGGAACGTTCTCGCTCGACCTGGCGACGTACGTCGTCCATGTCGAGGCCGCGGACCGCGGTGATCAGCTCCTCGAGCGCCGGGGCGGGCAGCGCGCCGGCCTGGCGGAAGACGAGGATGCCGTCGCGGAACGCCATCAGCGTGGGGATCGAGGTGATCTGCAGCGCACCCGACAGCATCTGCTCGGCCTCGGTGTCGATGCTCGCGAACGTGATGTCCTCGTGCGTCTCCGACGCCTTCTCGTAGACGGGCGCGAACATCCGACACGGTCCGCACCAGGACGCCCAGAAGTCCACGAGCACGATGCCGTCCTTGGTCACCGTCTGCTCGAAGGTCTCCTCGGTCAAGGGGAGGGTGGCCATTCCATACCTTTCCTGCGGATCATCCGCTGCACACCACTCTGCGACGATCTGTCCCAGTGTTCGCCAGCGTCAACGCGCGGCGCGGGCGCGACATTCCGCCGGCGGGCGCTCCATGAGCGAGATCACGCGCGGGACCTCGGTAGGTCGGCGGCAGAAAGTAGGTGGCTTCTGCCGACGCGGGCCGTCCGCCTGCGCTCCTAGCGTCGGAGCACACACCGAAACCCTGGGAGCACCTCATGTCCACCCTCACCACCGACGTCGTGGTCGTCGGCGCCCGATGCGCCGGCGCGGCGACGGCGATGCTGCTCGCCCGTGCCGGGCACGACGTGGTCGTCCTCGACCGCGCCGCGCTGCCGAGCGACACCACCTCCACGCACTCCCTCGTGCGGGGCGGCATGGTGCAGCTCGCGCGCTGGGGTCTGCTGGAGGCCGTCCACGCCAGCGGCGCACCGCAGATCCGCACCGTCGACGTCTACCGGTACGACGGCTGGCCGCGCGCCACCCGCCTCCGCGTCAAGGACAAGTCGGGCGTCGACCACCTGCTCGCTCCCCGGCGGCGCGTGCTCGACCGGATCCTCGCCGAGGCCGCGGAGGCCGCCGGGGCACGCATCCTGGGCCGCACGACGGTGCGCGACGTGGTCGTCGACGTCCACGGCCGCGCGACCGGCGTACGCGCCGTCGCGGCCGACGGGTCGCCGCTCGACGTCCGGGCCCGTCTGGTGATCGGCGCGGACGGCGTGCGGTCCAAGGTCGCCCGCCAGGTCGGTGCCCGCGTCATGGAGCGCCATGCGCCGGGAGGCGTGTGCCTCTACTCCTACGTCGCCGGTGTCGCCTGGACGGGGACGGAGCTGCACCTGCAGGAGCGCCGGTTCGCCGGGGTCTTCCCGACCCACCGGGACGAGGCCTGTGTCTTCCTGATGCTGCCCGTCCACGAGGCCGGCCGCCTGCTCCACGCCGGCACGCGACGGCTCGAGGTCTGGGAGGAGTTCCTGCGCCACGCCGCTCCCGACCTGGCCGCACGGGTCGACGGCGGCGCGATCACGGCCCCGCTGCGAGGCACCGTGGGTCTGCCCAACCACGTCCGGCGCGCCGCCGGCCCGGGCTGGGCGCTGGTCGGCGATGCGGGCTACCACCGCGACCCGATCACCGCCCACGGGATGACCGACGCCTTCCGCGACGCCGAGCTCGTGGCCATCGAGGTCGACCGGATGCTGTCCGGTGACGCGACCGAGGACGAGGCGATCGCGGCGTACCAGGAGGCGCGCGACGTCGCCCTGGCCCGCACGTTCGCGCTCACCCACGAGCTCGCGGCGTTCCCCCCGCTCGACCGGTTCGTCGAGCTCCAGACCGAGCTCGCGCACGCCCTGGACGAGGAGGCTGCCGACCTCGCCGCACTTCCCGACCTCACCGCACGCGCCGTACCCGCGGCCTGACATAGGAGCCACCGATGACCACGTTTCCCACCCCTGCCGGCTTCCTCGCCGATCCGACGGTCGACGAGCAGGTCGAGAGGATGTACGCCGCCGACCTCGAGGGCCAGGGGTACGTCGCGAACCTCACCCGCGTCTGGGCGCACTCCCCCGAGACGCTCGGCGTCCTGTCCTACGCGCTGAAGCTGGCCACGGACCTGAGCGGCCTCGACCCGGTCGAGCGCAACCTGGTGGTGACGGCAGCGGCGTCCGCCCTCGGCGACGCCTACTGCTCGTTCGCGTTCGGGTCGAAGCTGGCGCGCAGCGTGGGGCCCGACATCACGGCGTCGATCGTGCGAGGCGACGACAGCCGGCTCACCCAGCGCGGACGGCTCCTGACGACCTGGGCACGACAGGTCGCGGAGAACCCCAACGGCACGATCTCCGAGCAGGTGGCGGCGCTCCGCGAGGGCGGGTTCGACGACCGGGCGATCTTCGGGCTGACCTTCTTCGTCGCGCTGCGCGTAGCGTTCTCGACCGTGAACGACGCGCTCGGCGCCACGCCGGATCCCGAGCTGCTCGCGCGCACTCCCGAGCAGCTGCAGGACGCCGTGATGTTCGGCCGGCGTACCGCTCCGGCCACCTCGACCGCCTCGACCGCCGTGGAGGCGTCGTGACCGCCTGGCCGCACGGCGCGCCGCGGGTGGGTGAGCGGGCGTCGATGGCACGGACGGTCGAGACCGAGGACATCGAGCGCTTCACCGCGATGAGCGGCGACCGCAACCCGGTGCACTACGACGCCGAGGCCGCCGCGCGCACCCGGCTGGGCGGGATCGTGGTGCAGGGCGGCGTCACCACGGCGATCCTCAACGCCGTCGTGGCCGAGCGGCTGCCCGGCCCGGGGACGGTGTTCCTCGAGACGCACTGGAAGTTCCTCGCGCCGGTCCGACCCGGCGACACGATCACCGGCGAGGTCGAGGTGACCTCGGTCCGCGACGACAAGCCCATCACGACGCTGGCGACCCGCGTCGTCCGCGGCGACGGTGAGGTCGTCATCGACGGCACCGCGGTCTGCTGGACCTTCGACGTCCGCTGACCGGGGCTCGGGTCAGGGCAGCGTGGCCTGGAGGACCTCGACCCGGTTGCCAGCGGCGTCGTGGGTGTGGAAGCGGCGATAGCCGGGGAACGTGTGGCACTCGCACTCGTCCACCTCGAAGCCGGCCGCCTTGAGCGACCCGGCGACCGCGTAGAGGTCCATGACCACGAAGGCCGGATGGGCCTTGCGGGCCGGCACGAACGGCTCCTCGACACCGACGTGGACCTCCGCGCTGACCGCGCCCCGCACGTCGTACCCGCGGAACCAGGCGCCGCCGCGCCCGCGCAGCGGCTCGGGCTTGTCGACCTCGGTCAGTCCGAGCCCGTCGACGTAGAACCGGCGCGCATCGTCCTCGCCGCCGGGCGGACAGGCGACCTGCACGTGGTGCAGCGCGATCACGGGCACTCCGCGACCACGAAGACCCGCCGGAACGGCAGGATCACCCGTCCGTCCTGCTCGGGGTACGCCGCGCGCAGGCGGCGCCGGAACTCCTCCTCGAACGCCGGCCGGAGGTCGTCGGGCAGGGCCTGGAGAGTCGGCCGGGCGCCGGTGCCCGAGACCCAGGTGAAGACCGGGTCGTCGCCGGTGAGCACGTGGAGGTACGTCGCCTCCCAGGCGTCGACACGGCAGCCGAGGGCCGCCAGTGCCTCGAGGTAGTCGGCCGGGTCGTGACTGCTGGGGACAGCGACGCCCCGCGTGTGCTCGGCGTACGGCGCCTCCGCGGCGAGGTCGCGCCGGATGGTGTGGCTGGGCTCGTCGAAGTTGCCCGGCACCTGGAAGGCGAGCCAGCCGCCCGGACGCACCCGGCTCACCAGCGCCGGGAGAAGCTCGAGATGCCCGGGCACCCACTGGAGCGTGGCATTGGAGACCAGCACGTCGACGGGGTCGACCTCCTCCACCCACGTGCGCAGGTCGGCGACCTCGAAGGTGATGGACGGGCCCACCGCCCGGGCCTTCTCGATCATCTCCGGGCTGGCGTCGATCCCGCGGATGTCGGCCTCCGGCCAGCGCTCGCGGAGCAGCGTGGTCAGGTTGCCCGGGCCGCAGCCGAGGTCGACGACGGCCCCGGGAGCCTCGGCACCGACCCGCGCCACCAGCTCCACGAACGGTCGCCCACGCTCGTCGGCGTAGGTGAGGTAGCGCTCGGGGTCCCAGGTGTGCGACACGTCGGCTCCAATCTCTTGACGTCAAGATACTTCTCCAGTGTCATCCTGATCTATCTTGATGTCAAGATTCTCGACAGTCACTAGACTGATTCCGTGCGCGACGAGGTGGACGAGCTGCTCGAGGCCTGGGGGCGTGAGCGCGGCGACCTCGACCTGGCGCCCGTCGCGGTCTTCAGCCGGGTGACACGGCTGGCCAGGAGGTTGGAGTTCGCCCGGCGTGAGGCCTTCGCCGAGCACGGCATCGAGGAGTGGGAGTTCGACGTCCTCGCGGCGCTACGACGCGCGGGTGCGCCGTACGAGCTCTCCCCGGGCCGCCTCCTCCACGAGACGCTGGTGACCAGCGGGACCATGACCAACCGCATCGACCGGCTGAGCGCACGCGGCTTCGTCGAGCGCTACCCGGACCCGGACGACCGTCGCGGCGTCATCGTGCGCCTCACGCCCGAGGGCCGGGCCGCCGTGGACGCGGCGTTCACCGCACTCCTCGACGCCGAGCACGCGCTGCTGGAGGACCTCCCCGAGCGCGACCGCACGCGGCTCGCGTCGCTGCTCCGCACCCTGCTGTCGCGCATGGGTGCGTCCTAGGAGTCACCGCCGGGCCGTGGGGGATGTCAGGGGGAGGACATGGACGACGACCACCACTACCTGATCCGCGGCGGCCGCGAGGGGCGCGAGCGGCTGCGCGTGCTCGGCCGGGTGATGCGCCCGACCACGCTCTCCCTGCTGGAGCGGGCCGGGGTGACGTCTGGCATGCGCGTGCTCGACGTCGGGTGCGGCGGCGGAGACGTCACCTTCGACCTCGCGTCGCTGGTCGGGCTGACGGGTGCCGTGACCGGCATCGACATCGACGCCACCAAGATCGACCTCGCCCGCGCGGACGCCGAGCAGGTCGGCGTGACCAACCTCGAGTTCCGCGTCGGCGACGTGAACGACGGGCTCGGCGAGGAGGAGTACGACGCGATCTACGTGCGCTTCGTGCTCACCCATCTCCGTGACCCCGAGGCAGCGGTCGCGATCATGGCGCGGGCACTCAGGCGCGGTGGCCGACTGATCGTGGAGGACATCGACTTCCGCGGGTCGTTCTGCGAGCCCGAGACCCCGGCGCACCTGCGCTACAAGGAGATCTACGAGGAGTCCGCCCGGGCGAACGGTGGCGACCCGCGGATCGGCGTCCGGGTTCCCGCCATGCTCGTGGCGGCTGGGTTCCGCCGCGTCCAGCCGCACGTCGTACAACCGGCGGAGCTGGAGGGCGAGAGCAAGCTGATGCCGGCGCTCACCCTGGAGAACATCAAGGCCACCGCGGCCAAGCACGGCGTCGCCACCGAGGAGGAGATCGAGGCGCTGGCCGACGAGATGTACGCCGTCGCCCGCGACCCGCTCGTGTTCGTCTCCAACCCGCGCATCGTGCAGGTCGTCGGCGAGAAGGGCTGACGCCTCACTCCAGGAGGTCGGCCGCCTCCAGCCACTCTGCCTCGAGCGCGTCCCGCTCCTCGGCCAGCGCCGACAGCTGGGCACTCAGCTCGGTCAGCCGCTCGTGGTCTGACGCGTGCGCCAGCACCTCGTCGTTCAGCTCCTGCTCCCGCGCCGCGAGCTGCTCCAGCCGCTTCTCCACCCGGGCCAGGGTCTTCCGCGCCGCCCGCTCCTCCGCACTACCCGCCCGCGCCCTGACCGCCCCTTCTCGCCGAGTCGGCACATGACGACTCGGCGAGTTTTCGACGTCTCTTTGCGCCGACTCGGCGTCCGGAGCGAGCGGCGACGCGAGCTCGCTCGCGAGCCTCCTTCGCTCCAGGTACTCGTCGACGCCGCCGGGGAGGAGGGAGAGCCGGCCGTCGTCGAGGAGGCCGTAGACCACGTCGGTGACGCGCTCGAGGAAGTACCGGTCGTGGGAGACCACCACGAGGGTGCCGGGCCAGCCGTCGAGGAAGTCCTCGACGACGGTGAGCGTCTCGATGTCGAGGTCGTTGGTGGGCTCGTCGAGCAGCAGCACGTTGGGTTCGCTGAGGAGCAGCCGCAGCAGCTGGAACCGGCGACGCTCGCCGCCCGACAGGTCGCCGATCCGCGCGGTCAGCTTGTCGCCGGTGAAGCCGAACCGCTCGAGCATCGCGGTCGCGGTCACGTCGCCGGTCGCGGTGCGGGTGACCCGCCGGATCGACTCGATCGTGGGCAGGACGCGGCTCTCGGGGTCCAGAGTGTCGAGGGCCTGGGTCAGGTGCTGCATCGACACCGTGCGGCCGAGCTTCACCCGGCCGGCGGCAGGTGCGAGCGTGCCGTCGAGCAGGGACAGCACGGAGGACTTGCCCGCGCCGTTCACGCCGACGATCCCGACCCGGTCACCGGGCCCGAGCCGCCAGGTCGCGTGCGAGAGCAGCACCCGGTCGCCGCGCACCAGGTCGACGTCCTCGACGTCGATCACGTCCTTGCCCAGTCGCTGCGTCGCGAACCGCTGGAGCTCCAGCCGGTCCCGCGGGTCCGGCTCGTCGGCGATCAGGCTCTCGGCGGCCTCGATCCGGAACTTCGGCTTCGAGGTCCGCGCGGGAGCACCTCGGCGCAGCCAGGCGAGCTCCTTGCGGGCGAGGTTGCGGCGGCGTACCTCGGTGGCGGCGGCCTGGCGGTCGCGCTCCGCCTTCGCCAGGACGTACGCCGCGTAGCCGCCGTCGTAGGCGTCCACCACGCCGTCGTGCACCTCCCAGGTGCGCTCGCACACCGCGTCCAGGAACCACCGGTCGTGGGTCACGACCACCAGCGCGGACGGCAGGGACGCGAGGTGGCGGGCGAGCCAGTCGACGGCCTCCACGTCGAGGTGGTTCGTCGGCTCGTCGAGCACGAGCAGGTCGTGCTCGCGCAGCAGGAGCTCGGCGAGCGCGCACCGGCGCCGCTCGCCACCGGACAGCCCGATCACCGCCCGGTCGAGCTCGACGCCGGCCAGCAGCTCCTCGACCACCTCCCGCGTGTGCGGCTCGGCGGCCCAGACGTGGTCGGGCCGGCCGCCCAGCACGGCGTCGCGCACGGAGTGGGTGTCGTCGAGGGTGTCGCCCTGGTGCAGGTAGCCGATCACGATGCCGCGCGTCGTCGAGACGCGGCCGGAGTCGGGCGGCTCCTGCCCGGTCAGCACCTGGAGCAGCGTGGTCTTGCCGTCGCCGTTGCGGCCGACGATGCCGACCCGTTCGCCGCCACCCACACCGAGGGAGACGTCGGTGAGCAGCGGGCGCACGCCGTACGCCTTCGAGACACGCTCGAGGTTGACCAGGTTGGCCACGGGTCACTCCCGCTCGACGACGTGGGCGCCGGCGACCGGGCCGTGCGCGACGAGGACGACTCGCCGGTGGTCGGCGGTCTGGAGCGTGCCGGCGACGGCACGCGCGTGGGCGGCGTCATCGCACAGGAAGACGCAGGTCGGGCCCGAACCCGACACGATCCCCCGCAGCGCTCCCGCGTCGACGCCCTCGGCGATCAGCTGGGCCAGCTCGGGTCGCAGCTCGCAGGCCGCCTGCTCGAGGTCGTTGTGCAGCGCCGCGGCCAGTCGGCGAACGTCGCCACTCGCCAGCGCCGCCACCACCGCGTCGGGGGGCCCCGGCACGACGGGGGCGTCCGGCCGCAGCTCGTCGTAGTGGCGGTAGACGGCGGGCGTCGCCAGCCCCTCCTCCGACGGCACGACCACCCACCACCACGAGCCGCGGTCGTCGATCGGGGTGACGACCTCGCCGTGACCCTCACCCAGCGCCGAGCCGCCGACGAGGGCGAACGGGACGTCGCTGCCCAGCCCGGCCGCCAGCTCCAGGAGGTCCTGGTCGCCGGTGCGGAGGTCGTGAAGCCGGTCGAGCGCGACCAGGGCGGCCGCGCCGTCGGCGGAACCGCCCGCGAGCCCACCCGCGATCGGGATCGTCTTGTCGACCCGGACGTCGGCGCGCACGGGCCGCCCGTGGAGCGCGGCGAGCGCGGCGGCCGCGCGGTCCACGATGTTGTGGCCGGGCTCGGGCAGGTGGCTCGGGTCGATGTACGCCGCCACCTCGGTCGCGACGGTCAGCGCATCCGACTCGGTCGCGGTGACGTCGTCGTAGAGGCTCACCGCCTGGTAGACGGTCACCAACGTGTGGAAGCCGTCCGGCCGCGGAGCGCCCACGCCGAGCAGGAGGTTGATCTTGGCGGAGGCCCGCACGGTGACGCTCATGCCAGAGACTCCGCAATGCGTGCGAACTCCTCGATCGTCAGCGACTCGCCGCGAGCCGTCGGGTCGACCCCGGCCTTCGTGAGCGCCGCCTCGGCCGCCTCGCCCGAGCCGGCGAGGTCACGCAGGGCACCGCGCAGGACCTTGCGGCGTTGGGCGAAGGCCGCGTCGACCACGGCGAACACCTCCTCGCGGGTCGCGGAGGTGGCGGGCGGCTCTCGGCGGGTCCAGGCCACGAGGCCCGACTCGACGTTGGGGGCCGGCCAGAAGACGTTGCGCCCGACCGCACCCGCGCGGCGTACGTCGGCGTACCACGCCGCCTTGACGCTGGGGACGCCGTACACCTTCGAGCCGGGCGCAGCGGCAAGCCGGTCGGCGACCTCCGACTGCACCATCACCAGCCCGCGCTCCAGCGACGGCAGCAGGGCGAGCAGATGGAGGAGCACCGGCACCGAGACGTTGTAGGGCAGGTTGGCCACCAGGGCGGTGGGCGTCGGCCCGGGGATGCTCTCGAGGCGCAGCGCGTCGGCGGACAGCACCTCGCAGCGGTCGGCCACCTCCGGCGCGTACGTCGCCAGCGTCTCCGGCAGCGCGGCGGCCAGGACCGGGTCGACTTCGATCGCGACGACACGGCCTACCTCACCCAGGAGAGCGAGCGTCAGCGACCCCAGCCCGGGGCCGACCTCGACGACCACGTCGTCGGCCCGCAGGTCGGCGGCCCGCACGATGCGGCGGACCGTGTTCGCGTCGATCACGAAGTTCTGCCCGCGTTGCTTGGTCGGGCGGATCCCGAGCCGGGAGGCCAACGCACGAACGTCCGCCGGCCCGAGCAGAGTCGGGCCGGCGGACGTCATGGCGGTCAGCCTAGGGAGGGCAGCCTCGGGACTGCTCAGCGAGGCAGGCCCAGCGAGGCCGCGCAGGCCGGCCAGGCGCCGTACCCACCGCTGGCGTTGCGCACCTTGGTGGCGATGGCGATCTGCGTCTCGCGCGAGGCGTTGCTCGGCAGGCCGGAGCCGCCGTACGCGTGCCAGGTGCCGAGCGAGAACTGCAGGCCGCCGTAGTAGCCGTTGCCGGTGTTCGTCGCCCAGTTGCCGCCCGACTCACACTGCGCGAGGCGGTCCCAGACGGTGTTGCCGCCGGCGAAGTTCGTCGTGGCGACCGTCTTGGTGCCGACGCGCTCGATCTGGGCGACCGGTGCGCGAAGCACGTTCTGCGAGAGGACCTTCCGCGCGACCAGGTGGCCGTTGCGGAACGTGATCCGGTACGTCACGTCGCGCAGCCCGTTGCGGCCGCTGCGGACCACCGTGCTCGAGCCCTGCGCCATCGACGAGTCGTCGCGGCTGATGGTCGAGAACGGCACGGTCTCAGCGTCGACGTGCTTGCGGACGATGCGGATCCGGTTCAGCACGATCTTGTCGCCCGCCTCCAGCGTGTGGTGGAGGCCCGGCTTCACGACGTCGTGCTTGCCCAGCTTCAGGTGCATCTCCTTCAGCGCCTGGGCGACGGTGTACGCCGGCACCGTGTGGTGCTGCGCCTTCTTGCCGCCGACGACGAAGGTGAGTCGCTTGGGGGTCGCGATGGTGATCCGCAGGCCGTCGCGGGTGATGCCCGCGCCGCGGCTCACCGACAGGTGGGCGCGGTCGAAGCTGCGGTCGATCTGATCCAGGGCGCCGCGCACGTCGGTGGCGGTCACCCAGTACTGCTGGCTGTCACCGTCGACGACCAGCTGGAGCGGCTTCCCGTACCGCACAGCGATCGTGGTGCCGTCGCTGACGGGCTGGTCGACGGACGGGGCGACCTCGTCGTGCGAGCGCAGGGTGATCCCCTGGTCGTCCAGCACGTCGCCCACCGTGTCACCGGTGGCCCGCACGTGCTCGATCTTGCCGTCGACGTTGAGGGTCACGTCCTTCCCCATCGAGGCGTACCCGACGGTGGTTCCGATCACGGCGGCCAGGGCCACCGCTGCGGCCACCACCAGGGCGGCCTTGCTCTTGCTGAGGTGTGCGAGCTTCTGGCGCACTGCTCTCCAGACGTCGTACTTCCCGGGCCTCGAGGGGCGTACCGCCGCGGCGGCCCATTCCCGGCGCACGGGCCGGTCATGACAAAGGCTGCGCAACTGGTACGCAGCCCCGACGCCGGTCTCGCATGAGTCACCCGATCCCGGCCAACAGTTCCAAGACGTTACGGGGGTCTGGACACCCGTCCAACTCCGCGGACCACGATGTGAGCAGGCTCTCGTTGTCCGAAACCCGCTGGTTGACGCTCATTCCCAGGCTGTCGACCGCTTCACCAGGCGCCCCCGAAAGCCACCTCTGTGTTCGCGTCGACCGCCTCGCAGAGCGCGCCGAGGTCCTCGCCCCGCACCTCCGCCATGGCGCGCATGGTGAGCGGTACGAGGTACGACGCGTTGGGTCGCCCGCGATAGGGCGTCGGCGTCAGGAACGGCGCGTCGGTCTCGACCAGGATCCGGTCTCGCGGCGCGACGACCAGCGCGTCGCGCAGCGGCTGGGCGTTCTTGAACGTGACCGTGCCCGCGAACGACAGGTAGGCCCCCCGGTCGAGGCAGGCCCGCGCGAACCTCGGGTTGCCGGAGAAGCAGTGCATCACCCAACGCTCCGGAGCGCCCTCCGCGTCGAGGACGTCGAGCACCGCGTCGTGGGCGTCGCGGTCGTGGATCACCAACGTCTTGCCGAGCCGCTTGGCCAGGTCGATGTGGCGCACGAACGACGTCACCTGCGCGTCGCGACCCTCGGGTCCGGTGCGGAAGAAGTCGAGCCCGGTCTCACCCACGGCACGCACCTTGCCGTGCGAGCGCGCCAGCCGCTCGATCTCGGCCAGGGCCTCGTCGAGGCGGCCGTCGGCCTCCAGCCGGGGCGCCTCGTTGGGGTGCAGGGCGACGCCCGCGACCAGGGCGTCGTGCTCGGCAGCGGCGGCCACCGCCCAGGCGGCACCGGGCAGGTCGCAGCCGATCTGGACGATCCGGCGTACGCCGACCTCGGTGGCGCGGGCGATCGCCTCGCCCGTCTCGAGCCACTCGCCGTCGGCGATGTCGAGGTGGCAGTGGTTGTCGACGACGGGGTGCGGCAGCGGCTCCGGCGCCGGTGGGCGCTCCCGGTCACGTCGCCGACCGTGCTCGTCGTCCGCAGCGCGACCGCGCATCGGGCCGTCGGAGGTGGTCATCGGCCCTCCCCCACGCCGTGCACGGCGTCGTACACCGTCCGCTTCGGTACGCCCGCCCGGTCGGCGACGGCGCGGATCGCGTCCTTGCGGGTCAGCCCGCGCCCCTCGTCCTCGGCGACGGCCGCGCGGAGCGAGTCGGGGTCGGAGGCGACCGTCGTCGAGTCGACCGCGCCGGAGACGACGATCGTGACTTCGCCGCGGACGCCGTCGGCGGCCCAGGCGGCCAGCTCGCCGAGCCCCGCCCGGCGTACCTCCTCGTGGGTCTTGGTCAGCTCGCGGCAGACGGCGGCCGGGCGCTCCTCGCCGAAGGCCTCTGCGAGCGCGGCCAGCGCGGCACCGGTCCGGTGCGGCGCCTCGAAGAAGACCATCGTCCGCTGCTCGCCGGCGAGCTCCGCGAGCCGACGAGCCCGTTCGCCCGCCTTGCGCGGCAGGAAGCCCTCGAAGCAGAAGCGGTCGACCGGCAGTCCGCTCACCGCCAGGGCCGTCAGCACGGCCGACGGGCCGGGGACGGCGGTCACCCGCACCCCCGCCTCCACGGCCGCCGCGACCAGGCGGTAGCCCGGGTCCGACACGCTCGGCATCCCGGCGTCGGTGACCAGGACGACGCGCGCGCCGTCGACCAGCCGCTCGACGAGCCCGGGAGTCCGCGACGCCTCGTTGCCCTCGAAGTACGACGTCACCCTGCCCTTCACCTCGACGCCGAGCTCGCCGGCGAGACGGGCGAGCCGTCGGGTGTCCTCCGCGGCGATCACGTCCGCCTCGGTGAGCTCGGTGACCAGTCGCGCGGGGGCGTCGGCGGTCTGCCCGATCGGGGTCGCGGCCAGCACGAGGACACCGGGCGGCGAAGGCACGCGTCCGATCATGGCACCCGTAAAGTTCGAGCGTGACGACCGGAGCAGCCGCGCCCCCGGAGCGGCCGATGGCCGGCCTGTCGTACGGCGCCGACGGAGAGCCGGTCCCGCTGGCCCAGGAGCGCGCGCGGCCACGTCGGAGCCTCGAGGACCCGATCGTCGGGTGGACCGCCACGCTCGGGATCACGCTCGTCTCCCTGTTCCTGCGCCTGTGGAAGCTCGGCACGCCCCACGCCTTCGAGTTCGACGAGACCTACTACGCCAAGGACGCGTGGTCGCTGTGGCACTTCGGCTACGCCCGCGACTACCTGAACAACGACGGCGGTGTCGCCAACAAGCACATCCTGGCCGGCCAGACGACCGATCTCTGGAAGCCGGACGCCTCGATGGTCGTCCATCCCGAGGTCGGCAAGTGGCTGATCGGGCTGGGCGAGAAGCTGTTCGGCTTCACCCCGTTGGGCTGGCGCGTCGTACCGGCGGTCGTCGGGACGCTGATGATCCTGCTGATGATCCGGTTCGTACGCCGGCTCACCGGCTCGACGCTGCTCGGGTGCGTCGCGGGGGTGCTCCTCGCCTGCGACGGTCTGGAGTTCGTACTCTCGCGGCTGGCGCTGCTCGACATCTTCGTTGCGTTCTTCCTGCTCGCGGCCGTGCACTGCCTGGTCCTCGACCGCGAGTGGTACCGCGCCCGGATGGCGCAACACGTGACCGGTCAGGTCCGTGGCAACGACTGGGGGCCGGTGCGCGCCCTGCTGTTCCGGCCGTGGCTGCTGGTCTCCGGCGTGTGCTGGGGGCTGGCCTGCGGCAGCAAGTGGGAGGCGGTCTACCCGCTCGCGGCGTTCGGGGTCCTGGTCGTGGCGTGGTGCGCCGGAGCCCGGCGTTCCTTCGGCGTCACCCTCGCCACGCCCAAGGCGCTGGTCGCCGATGGCCTCCCCGCCTTCGTCCACCTCGTCATGGTCGGGCTGGTCGTCTACATCGCCACCTGGACCGGGTGGCTCATGCACTCCTCGCAGTACGTCGAGTACCTGTCAGACACGCAGTACACCCACTACGTCTCCGGCGGTTCGGACTGCGGCAAGAACATCACGTTCGACAACTCCAAGCACTGGCCCACCGCCGACCAGCCCGTCAAGCACGGGATCCCCGGCCTGATCCAGGGGCTGGAGTCGCTGGCGTACTACCACCGCGACGTCTACGTCTTCCACACCCACTTCCTGAACGGCTGCACGCACACCTACGCGTCCATGCCCCGGGGCTGGTTGCTGCTCAACCGGCCGGTCGGGGTCGACGCCCAGACCGGCATCAAGCCCGGCGTCGACGGCTGTGATGCCCCGAAGAACAGCGACTGCCTGCGTCAGGTGCTCCTCCTCGGCACCCCGGCCGTGTGGTGGGCGGGGGCGCTGGCGCTGATCGCCGCACTCTTCTTCTGGATCGGTGCCCGTGACTGGCGCTTCGGGATCGCGGTGGTCGGCACCCTCTCGACCTGGCTGCCGTGGTTCCACTGGGACGGCAGACCGATCTTCAGCTTCTACTCGATCATCACGCTGCCG
Source organism: Nocardioides sp. (assembly GCA_035707985.1). Classification (GTDB taxonomy): domain Bacteria; phylum Actinomycetota; class Actinomycetes; order Propionibacteriales; family Nocardioidaceae; genus Nocardioides. Next base: position 36,547 of record DASSTL010000069.1, read on the forward strand.
TTCGTGGTGCTCGCCCTCACGCTGGTGATCGGCAAGATCCTCGGCTCCTCCACGCTGCCCACGCCCCGCCGTACCCTCGGCGTCGTCGTCGCCGGGTCCTACGTCGTGCTGGTGCTGGTCAACTTCGCGTGGTTCTGGCCCATCTACACCGACGTCCTGCTCACCCACTCCGAGTGGCTCCAGCGGATCTGGTTCTCGCGGTGGATCTGACGCCCCACGGTTTCCCCGCGTAGCGGGGGAAGCCGCGGTTCCTGGTCTCTGCAACCCCCAGCAGGCACCGGGAGCCCCCAGGAGGTGTGACCCGCGGGACGCCGGCGAATTCCCCGCCTGAGCGGGGAACTCGACACTTGTAGGGGGAAATCTGGGCCACCAAGTGGCGAAGTCCCCGCCTGAGCGGGGAATTCGCCGACCCGCTACCGGTGCCCGGCGATGGCGTGGGGGACGTAGTCGGCGGCCAGGGAGGCGACCTCGTCCTCGGTGAGCTCGAGGTCGACGGCGGCGATCGCGTCGCGCAGGTGCTGAGGGTCGGTCACGCCGACGATCGGGGAGGTGACGGCGGGCTGGGCGAGCAGCCAGGCCAGGCCGATCTGGGCGGGTGAGACGCCACGCTGCTCGGCCAGCGCGATCACCTTCTCCACCACGACCCGGTCCTCGTCGCGGTAGAGCGACCTGCCGAACTCGTCGGTCTCCGAGCGCGCGGTCCTGGTGTCCCAGGGCCGGGTGAGCCGGCCGCGGGCGAGCGGGCTCCACGGGATGACCCCCACTCCCTGGTCCTGGCAGAGCGGGAGCATCTCGCGCTCCTCCTCGCGGTAGATCAGGTTGTAGTGGTTCTGCATCGAGACGAAACGCGTCCACCCGTTCCGCTCGGCGGCGTGCTGCATCGTGGCGAACTGCCACGCATACATCGACGAGGCGCCGATGTAGCGGGCCTTCCCAGCCTTCACGACGTCGTGCAGCGCCTCCATCGTCTCCTCGACCGGCGTCTCGGGGTCGAAGCGATGGATCTGGTACAGGTCGACGTAGTCGGTGCCGAGCCGCGCCAGGCTGGCGTCGATCTCCTGGAGGATCGCCTTGCGCGACAGCCCGGCCCCGTTCGGCCCCGGGCGCATCCGGTTGAAGACCTTGGTCGCGAGGACGACGTCCTCGCGGTCGGCGTGCTTCCACAGGGAGCGGCCCGTGTACTCCTCGCTGGTGCCGCCGGCGTAGACGTTCGCGGTATCGAAGAAGTTGACCCCCGCATCGAGCGCAGACCTGATGGTCTGCTCCGCGAACGCCTCGTCCTTCAGCCACGGCCGGTCGTTGCCGCCGTCGCCCCAGCTCATGCAGCCGATCGTGATGCGCGAGACCTTCAGCCCGCTGTTGCCCAACCTGGTGTACTCCATGTCCTCACCCTGGCACGCATCGGGTGAAGAGCCGGACGGGGCTCTCCGCACCGGCGCTGACCTGCGCAAACACAGACCTCACGGCTGACGGACTGGTCGTACGACGGGGCGCGGGCCGACGGCCGGGAGGAGCGGACGCAGCGCTCGAGAAGGGGCCGGAGACACGTCACGCGTGCGTCGGAACGACGCACGCGTGACGCCTAGCCCCCCGGCCAAACATCGACATCCGGTTCGCGAGTGGACCCGGTTGCCGACGGAACGAGAATCTAGCCTTTCGGCCGGTCTCGGCTAGTCCTCGAGGGCCAGTTCCGTCAAATTTGCCTGCAAAGATCGACGAGTTGTCACATTTCGTGTCCAAGGGGCTCCAACCTCGGCAACAATCCCTCCATGGACGTCCGGGATGCCGACCTGCTCAAGGAGCTCGACCCCGCGGAGCTGGGTCAGCGGATCCGCGCTGCCCGCGTCGCGAAGGGGTGGACACAGACCCAGCTGGCGGGCGATGACATCTCCGTCGGCTACGTCTCCCGTATCGAGTCCGGCCAGCGACGGCCGAACGCCCAGACGCTCGAGGACCTCGCCTCTCGACTCGGCGTCCCGACCGAGCACCTGCTGCGCGGTGTGACCGCGCGGGAGTACGACGAGATCAAGCTGACGCTGGACTTCGCGGAGCTCTCGCTCGAGACCGGCGAGTTCATCGAGGCCGAGCGCCAGGCACGCGAGGCCGTCGATCGCGCCTCCGTCGCGTCGCAGGACGAGCTCGTCTTCCGCGGCCGCTTCATCATCGCCCGCGCCCTGGAGGGCCAGGGCAGCATCGACGACGCC
>DASSTL010000070.1:0-24475 GCA_035707985.1 Nocardioides sp.
CGCGCCGGCAGTACGGAGCCTGCTCAGGCCTGCTCAGGCCTGGTCAGAGCCCGGTCAGAGCTTGTAGTCCTCCAGCAGCCGGCGGCCGATGATCATCCGCTGGATGTCCGCGGTGCCCTCGCCGATCAGGAGCATCGGCGCCTCCCGGTAGAGCCGCTCGATCTCGTACTCCTTGGAGAAGCCGTAGCCCCCGTGGATGCGGAACGAGTCCTCGACGACCTGGGCGCAGTACTCCGAGGCGAGGTACTTGGCCATCCCGGCCTCGAGGTCGTTGCGCTCACCCTTGTCCTTGGTGCGGGCGGCCTTGACCATCATCTGGTGGGCGGCCTCGACCTTGGTCGCCATCTCGGCGAGCCGGAACATCACCGCCTGGTGCTCGGCGATCTTCTTGCCGAAGGCCTCGCGCTGTTGGGCGTAGGCCACCCCGAGCTCGAACGCCCGATGGGCCACGCCGCAGCCACGGGCGGCGACGTTCACACGGCCCACCTCGACGCCGTCCATCATCTGGTAGAAGCCCTTGCCCGGCTCGCCGCCGAGGATCTGGTCGGCGGAGATGCGGTGGCCCTCGAAGACGAGCTCGGTGGTGTCGACCCCCTTGTAGCCCATCTTCTCGATCTTGCCCGGGACGGTGACTCCCGGCGCGGTTTCGCCGAAGCCCTCCTCCTTATCGACGAGGAACGTCGTCATGTTCCGGTAGACGGAGTCGGCGCCCTCGTCGGTCTTCACGAGGACGGCGACGAGGTTGGCGGACCCACCGTTGGTGAGCCACATCTTCTGGCCGTCGATGACGTAGTCGTCGCCGTCGCGGACCGCCTTGGTGGTGATGGCGCTGACGTCGGACCCGCATCCCGGCTCGCTCATCGAGAACGCGCCACGCACCTCCCCGGTCGCCATCCGCGGCAGGTACTTCCGCTTCTGCTCCTCGGTGCCGTGCTGCAGCAGCATCCAGGCGACGATGAAGTGGGTGTTGATGATCCCGCTCACGCTCATCCAGCCGCGGGCGATCTCCTCGACGGCGAGTGCGTAGGTGAGCAGCGACTCGCCGAGGCCGTCGTACTCCTCGGGGATCATCAGCCCGAACAACCCCAGCTCCTTCAGCCCCTCGACGATCTCCGTGGGGTACTCGTCGCGGTGCTCCAGCTCCGTGGCGACCGGGAGGATCTCCCGGTCCACGAACTGGCGCACGGCCTTGAGGATCTCGGTCTGGTCGTCGGTGAGACCGTCGGTCTGGCAGAGGCGACCCATGGCGGGCATCGGTCCTTTCGGGCGGGAGCGGACTGCGGTCAGTATCCCGGCGTACCCCGCAGGTCGAAACCGAGTGTGACCAAGTCATCGTGCGAGGGGCCGTCGACTTGTCCGACCCGCCTACGTCGCCCTCCTGCCCTCGGTATGATCGGGGTCCGGGTCAGGCGCCGGATTCGGCGCGTCGGGTGGCGGGAAGGTTCCAGTGGGACGGCACGAGGGCTCTCGGAGGGTCCCCGGCTCGGGCGACTCCGCGGCCGGCCACGGCGGCAGCCGGAAGCTCGAGACCGGCGACCACACCGGCTGGATGGGCTGGGTCACGCTCACCGTGCTCGTCGTCAGCGTGGTCGCCCTCGTGGTCCGGCAGGACGGCAGCGACCTGCCGCCCAACACCCGTGCCGCGGCACTCTCGGGCAGCCACGACCGCGACCAGAGAACCGCCGACCGTGCCGCCGACCGCACCGCCCCCAGGGCCTACGACGTCACCGAGGGCGTCTCGCTCCGGCCGAAGCACCCCGCTTTCTATGCGTTGTCGCTGAAGATGGCCAAGCGCGGCTACGTCCTGCGCAAGTCGCCCAAGGGCGAGCGCACGCACTTCACCGTGAGCTCGTTCAACGTCCTGGGCGCCGGCCACACCGCGGGCCGTGGAGGACTCGCTCCCGGGCCGAGCCGCATGCACGGGGCCGTCGGCCTGCTGACCGGCAACGACGTGAGCGTGGCCGGGCTCCAGGAGTTCCAGGAGCCGCAGTACCACACGTTCATGGCCCTCGTCGGAGGCACGTACGACGCGTACCCCGGTCTGTCGCTGGGCAGCCAGCCGGTGCAGAACTCCATCATCTGGAGACAGGCCGACTGGAGCCTGGTCGAGGCTCACACGCTCTCCGTCCCGTACTTCCACGGCCACCACGTGCCGATGCCCTACGTGTTGCTCCGCAACCGGCACACGGGCACCGAGATGTGGTTCTACAACTCCCACAACCCCGCCGACGCCCACGGCCCGGCCGGCCACTGGCGTGCCGTCGCAACCTCGATGGAGGCGGCCCTCGCCCGCAACCTGACCGCCGACGGCACCCCGATGATCGTGACCGGCGACATGAACGACCGGGCCCCCTTCGCGTGTCCGTTCGCGCAGGGCACCGGGATGCACTCCGCCGACGGCGCGTACTACTCCGGTGGCTGCCACCTGCCGCGCCACACCAATGTCGACTGGATCTTCGGGTCGAGCAGCCTCGACTTCTCCTCGTTCGTCACCGACCGCTCGTCACAGAGCCGCAGGATCAGCGACCACCCGATGGTGCGCGCGGACGTGACGGTGCCCGCCGTGGCGGACCCGAAGTGTCGCAAGGCGTTCGGCTTCGGCTGGTTCTGCCCGCGCGGCTGACCACCCCGATCGGCCGGCATCACGGCTGGCAGACTGACCCGCATGGCGCAGCGGGTGGTCTTCCACATCGGGCTGATGAAGTCCGGGACGACGTTCATCCAGGGCCGGCTCAACACCAACCGCGAGCGTCTGGCCGGGCAGCAGGTCCTCTTCCCGGGACCCACCTGGAACCGTCACGTGCGCGCCGTGTCCGACCTCCTCGGGTCGGAGAAGCGGAAGGCCGGCTCGTGGAACTCCCTGGTCGACGAGATCAACGCCTACGACGGCACTGCGGTGGTCTCGATGGAGTACCTCGCCCCGATGGGCCGTCCGCGGATCCAGGTGCTGCGCGACGCGTTCCCGGACTCCGAGGTCCGGATCGTCGTCACCGTCCGTGACCTCGGCCGCAGCGTGCCCGCCATGTGGCAGGAGGCGGTGAAGAACCGGCGTACCTGGACGTGGGCGGAGTACGTCCGCTCGATCGAGAAGGGCGGGGAGCCCGGGCGCCGTTTCTGGCGCCAGCAGCACGCCGCCAAGATCGTGCGTCGCTACGCATCGGTGGTCGGCTCCGATCATGTGTACGTCGTCACCGTGCCGCCACCGGGCGCGGACCCCGGACTGCTCTGGGACCGGTTCAGCGAGGTCGCCGGGATCGCAGCGGACACCTGGGAGGAGGCACCGCGCGCCAACGAGTCGCTCGGGGCCGCCTCGACCGAGGTGCTCATCCGGCTGAACCTGGCGACCCAGGACCTCTCGATGACGGCCTACAAGAAGCGGGTCAAGGGACTGGCCAAGTACGTCATGGGCGGACACCGCGGGGAGGAGGACCCGATCGGGTTCACGGTGCCGCGGTGGCTGCGGAACGAGTCCACGCGCATCGTCGCGGACCTGGGCCGTAGCGGTGCGCACGTGGTCGGTGACCTGGCGGACCTCGAGCCCGTCGACGTCCGCGGGGTCGACCCGGCGACCGTCGGCGACGGCGCCCAGCTGGACGCCGCCGTCGCCGCTCTGACGGGCCTGCTCCACCAGGTCCGTCAGGTACGCCGGGCCACCTGACCGCGCGGATCGGGTGGCCCGATGGTGTGACCGGTCAGGTCGGGCCCGGGATCAGTCGCCCTCCCACGCGGGACCGCCCGGCTTGGCCTCCTGGGCGATCGTGAAGCGCACGACCTGGGCGCGCGGCTCGACCATCGAGCTCCCCATGCCCATCGCCCGGGTGGTGGTCGTCGGGTCGGTCGGGTCCGTCGGGTCGGCGTTCGGGTAGGGGATGTACTTCACCCGCGTCGAGAACTTGGTCCACATGCGGGTGAAGTCGTTGATGTAGTCCTTCCACGCACCGAACCGGTTCTTGATCAAGAAGATCTCCTCGTCGCCGCGGAGACCCTCGATGTTGTAGTTGCTGGAGCCGGTCACCACGAGCCGCGTGTGCCTGCTCTTGCCGTAGTGGCCGGAGATCAGCAGCTCCTTCTGGTGGGTGTAGAGGTCGATCAGACCGTCCTCGTTGGTGTCCTTGCCGGTCGTGTGCACGGGGATGAAGCCCCGTTTGGTCTTGCTCGCGAAGGTGTCGCGCACGCTGGCACCGGCGAAGCCGTACTGGAGCTTCACGTCACAGCCCCGGGCGTACAGCTGGCGCATCTTCTGCGCGAGATAGCGGCCGCGGTCGTCGTTCCAGGCGTGCATGATGACGCGCACGATCGTGTGGTGCACCTTGTTCCCGGTGCCGCCGTTCGCGCCCAGGCACTTGACCTTGTTCAGGATCGAGATGATCGGGTCGTGGTGCGGACCGGAGTTGGGGAACGGTGTCGCCTCGAGCTTGAAGCTCTTGCCGGCCTTCTGGACCAGCCACGCGGGATGGGCGGGCTTGTCCTTCTTCATCTGGTCGAAGAGCACGAGGAACCGCTTGGTCAGCCGCTTGGCGTTGTTGATGACGTACAGGTCGTTGTACTGGTTCATCGCCGAGTTGCCGGTGAGGTTGACCGAGCCGGTCATCACCGTCCGATAGGCGCCACCGGTGTGGGAGAACAGGTAGAACTTCGTGTGCAGGTTCTCCCCGCGGGAGCGACAGCCGTGGGAGCACTCGTAGGCGAAGCTCTTCTTGTCGCGGTTGGTGCCGAGCGCGCGGTGCAGCATCCGCTGCGCCGGCGTCACCTGGTGGTCGTTGAGCAGCACCTGGACGTGCACGCCGCGCTTCTTCGCCTGGACGAGCTTGCTGGCGACGTACTTGCGGTCGAAGGAGAACAGCGCGATCCGGATGTAGGAGTCCGGCTTCGCGTGGTTGATCGCCGCGACGATGTGCTGGTGCAGCACCCACTGCTTGGCACCGTGACGCGGGGTGTTGAAGTAGGCCCCCTGGGCCGGGAACCACTTCTTGGGCTTCGGCTTGGGCTTCGGCTTCGCGGCGTCGTGCGCGCTCGCCACGGCACTGTGCTTCGACCCGGACCCACTGGTCGCCAGGCTCGGCCCCGGCGACAGTGCCGTCACCACCAGAGCCACGACCGCGGCGAACACCACTACGAACAGGCGCTTCAAGATGCGTCGTCCTTCCTGATCTTGGAGATCAGCCCCGTCACAAACCGGGAAACGCTAACACGCCGCCGCTCCGGTTCCCGTCTTTTGGCCAGCGCGCGCTGCTCGCGTGTGAGCTCCCGGACCCGCGTCATCAGCGCCGCGATGACCTGCACCGCGACGTCGAGCTGCTCGGTGTCGGTGACGTCGTCGGGATGTCGACGGTCGCTCACGTCGGCCGGCTCGAGCAGGGACAGGTCGCCCACCACGTCGTAGCCGCCTTCGGCCAGTGTCGCCATGGCTCGGTGCCCGCGCTCGACGAGGTCGGCGAGACGCGCGTCCGACGGGCGGAACTTCTCGCCGGAGGGAGGCATCACCTGCGGCGTCGCCAGGTACCCCCGGATCCAGTTGCCGCGGTCGGGGGCCGAGCGGAAGTCCGTCATGTGCTGCGTGGTGCGCCGCAGCAGCTCGGCCTCGACCAGCCCGAGCCCTTCGTTCACGCGCTCCTTCGGCACCGCGATCGGTACGCCGTCGTACCCCATCACGGCGAGGAACCGGGTGAGCAGCCGGCTCGGGTCGCCGCCCGCGGCCACCATCGGCAGCACGTGGATGCGGCCATGGTCGATGACCGAGCCCCAGCGATCCAGGATGTCGGCGAGGTCGAAGCTGGACCATCCCCAGGCGTCGGCCGGGTCGTAGGGGCGATCAGGCGGATAGTCGTCGATCGGGCGACGCCCGCCGTTGCGGACGTACTCCTGCCACCGGGAGATGGCGAGGCCGACCATCTCGCGCGCGGTGATGATGACGTGCACATCGGCCCCGGCCAGGGACTCGACCGCGAACCGGATCTGGTCGGGCGAGGCCGGGCCGAAGAACTCGTGGCTGACCAGCACGTCTCCCTGCCAGTCGAGCGACTCGGTGACGAGGTCCGCCCACGGAGCTGCCACGTCGCCCGCGCGGATCGCCAGCTTGGGGTCACCCCGGAGGTCCATCGAGGCGAGGAGGTGGCGGCGGCGGTGGCGGCCGGGCAGGAGCAGGCCGGCCTCGGCCAGCTCCGCCTTGTTGTCCCACAGCGTCCGCTGGAGGTACGTCGTGCCGGTCTTGGGCAGGCCGATGTGCAGGAAGACGCGCTCGGTCACCTCGGTGCCTCCGGTGGCTCAGTCCACCCGCGCGGTCGACTCGGCGCCCGAACGCCACCGCAGCGGCTCACTGACATCGGCTCGGTAGCGGGCGAGGATGGCCTGCACCTCGGCCTCGTCGCGGTCGGCCACGGGCAGCAGCAGCTCCATCATCACGTCGCACAGCTCGGCCAACCGGAGGTTGACCTGACGGCACTCCTGGATCTCCTCCTCGAGCTCGGCCAGCCTCTCGCGGAGCCCGACGAGGTCCTGATAGCCCTTGGCCCACTTCCTCGGGACCAGGCGTGCCGGACCCAGGTTGCTCAGACGTCCCATGTGACCACCCATCTGCGGATCGCTGCTGTCGGTCGCGCGTCGTATGCGCCCAGCGGTTGCTCCTGCGCGTCCAACGCGATGTCCTCCACGACCCGGCCTCCGAGCGCCGTCACCTGTGACCGGAGCCGGTCCAGGTCGAGCCGTGGGACGTCGGCGCTCCCCGTGGCGCCACGACGTGTCGCGCGCAGCTGGAGATAGAGACGTCCCGACCCTCGGGTCACCATCTTGGCGAGTCGGAACAGGTTCTCGCGACCGTTCCGGTCGGTGCTCTCGAGGACGTGCCGGGCGAGCATCACCCGCGGGCCAGGCGTTCGGCTCAGGACGGCGCCGGTGGCCAGGACGGAGCGCAGCTCGGTGAGGTTCATCCACGCGAAGGTCGCGTCCAGGTTCTTCTTGGCGGCTCGGCGGTCGGCGGCGCGGAAGTCGCGCGGGAAGTAGTCCAGGCCGTGGGCCGACACGCCGGAGCGGGCCAGGAACAGCACGTCGCGGCCGGTGCCGCACCCGACGTCGACCGCGGTGCGCATCTCGGGCTCCCGGTCGCGGACCCAGCGCACGAAGTCGCTCGGCCCGTCGGCCGATCGCGTCGCGGGGTCCTGGTGGACCGCCTGCCACCGCGCGTCGAGGCCGACCCGCAGGCCGCGGAACCAGCCGGACAGCCGGCGCTGCGCGGTGCGCGGCGTCTTGAACTTGTACGCCGGGTCGGGCACCCGCCAGGCCGGGCCGTACATCGCCTCGAGCAGGCGCTCGGGCTCATGGGGCGCCGGGAACGTGCGACCCGCCAGGGTCACCTCGCTGCGCGGCTCGAGCCACTCACGACGGAACGGGTGGCCGACCTCGCCCATGAGGTACAGCGTCCCGGCGCGGACGAAGCCTCCGAACACGTCGAGCCCCCGCAGCGAGCCGTCCGACTCGCGCACGGTCACCTTGAACGCCAGCCCGCTGTAGCGTGAGATCTCGAAGCCCATCCCGGTCAGCCGACGCTGGATCCGGAACGACTCGATCGCGGCGTCCGCCGGGTGGTCACAGTCGCTGACGTAGCCGAGGTCGGCGTCGGAGTCGTGCCCGATGAAGTCACCCTGGCGGACCGCGCCCAGGAGAGTGCCGTACGCCAGGAAGGGACGCACTCCGGCCTCCTCGAGGGCGGCGATCACGGTGCCGATGGCGTCGAGCAACGGCTCGAGGTGCTCCGCGCTGCGGCTGGTGAACAGCCTGCTCATCCGGTTGCTCTTGTCCAGACCGAGTGGGTTCCCCTGGGCGTCCTCGACCCTGATCCGGTCGCCGCCCGAGCCGAAGGCCGTCTCCGCCCGGTACAGCTCGGCCCCGGAGACGTGGTCGACCAGAGTCAGCTCGGTGGTGCCGTCCAGGAACCGGCGCAACGGCGCCGGCCAGGCGTAGAGCACGTCACCGCGGAGGCCGCGCGTCTCGGTGTCGCGATGGATCCAGAACGACGCGATGCGCCGCCCGTCGAACAGCACGTCGACCGGGAAGTCCTCGGCACCCGGTGGTCGCAGGGCGATCCCCTCGTCGGTGACCTCGACAGACGCCAGCTGGTGCCCCTCGACGTCACCGTCGACGGTGGACCGGCTCTCGCTCACCCGCCACAGGCTACAGACTCCAGCGGTGCGCCTTCCGCAGCAGCCGGGCGACCTCGGCGACCTCCTCGTCCAGCGTTGCCACGCCACCCTGGAGGTCGTCCCGGGAGCCGGGCTCCGGGCTCTCGAGCAGGCTCGCGACGTAAGTCCGGACACCCTCGGCGGCGCGCAGCACCTGGTCGCCCGGCGGTGGCAGGACCTGCTCCGGTGCCTCGATCTGATCGGGCGTGGGCAGGTCGTCGAGGCTTCCCACGAGATCGTGGCCATGGCGACGAACCGCGTCTCGGATCTCCTGGTTGCGCCGGCGCGCCAGCTCGGCGGCTTCCCGATCGAGCTCGGGCCTGCTCTCCTGCTCGCGCAAAGGGGCCAGCACCTCCCGGGCCAGGGGACGCATCGCCTTCCGGTAGAAGCGTGGGCGCACGTCCTCGAGGTACACGTTGACCCGACGCAGGAGGTCGCACGACGCGTAGCCGAGCGAGATGTTGTCGCGGAGCCCCCCGAGGACCGCACCCTCCGCGGCCACTCCGGTGGCTCGGCAGAACCGGTGCCACAGCTCCTCGCGGGGAGCCTCGGGTGGCGGCAACGTCACGACCGTCACCCGGCGTACGTCGCCCCTCGACGACCACCGCTCCAGGATCGAGACGACGTCCTGGGCCCGGTGGAAGGTCATCGCCGCTCGCGACCCCCGAGCGCGCCTCCCCGTCATCTCGATCCGTCGCAGGTAGGTGCCCCAGTCGTCCGTCCCGTAGTTGCGGGTGAAGGTCTGCCACTGGGCGGGGATGGCGCGGAACTGGTCGCGCACCGTGAGGACCACCTCCACCTCCATCCCGCGGAACGGGTCGAGGAGGACGCCGAGCTGCTTGGGCTGCGCGAAGCTGAGGAACTCCATCGAGATCAGGGCCGCATCCCCCGGGAACGCGCGCGCCTCGTCGGCCAGGGCGTGCCACCGCCGGTGACGGGTCGTGCGCCGAGGGTGCTGGTAGACGTCGCGCACCGCCTTGGCCTGGCGGCCGAAGGTCTCACCGAGGTAGCGCGCACCGGCGGCCTCCAGAGGCCCGGGGTTCTCCATCAGGGCCGACTGCACGAAGCTGGTGCCGGACTTCATCGTGCCGATGTGGAGGACGACGCGCTTCGCCACGTGTTGTTGCCGCTCCCTCGTTCCGTGTACCCCGCCGCATGTGCCGGGTCATGCTAGCCCGGCGTCCGGCGGGCGCTGCTTCGCCGCGTCGTGTCGCCGCCACGCCCACCGAGATCCCGCCGAGGGCGAGCGCCCCTGCCGGGCCAAGGCGACACGCCAGGCGTTTGGTAACGATCAGGTAACGGTTGGACACCCCACCGGCCGCGGACGCGTGCCCGGCTTAGCGTGATTCTGCTGTGACCCACGTGGCCAGAGTGATCCACCACCCCGCCGCCGCCGCTGAGAAGGAACCTCCCCCGTGCCTCTCTCTCGACCGTCCGTCCGAGTCCTGCGCACCCTCACCCCTCGCCCCGCTCGTCGACGTCGGTCCTACGCCGTCCGCGCGGTCGCGGGGCTCGCGGCCGCGGCCGCCGTGCTCTCGGCCCCGGCACAGCTCCATCCGTCGAGCGCGCCGGTGGCCACCGACCGCGTGCGCACCACGGCCACCACCCTGCCCCCGGTGACCGACATGCCGACGCAGCTGCGGGTGAGCTCGTTCAACCTCCTCGGTTACGGCCACACCAAGAAGGGCGGGGGCCACCCGAGGTTCACCGACGGCATCACCCGCATGAAGTGGGCCGTGCGGATCATCCGCAACCAGGACCTGCAGGTGATCGGCTTCCAGGAGATGCAGCGACCGCAGTTCACCCGGTTCAAGGAGCTCACCGGCACCGACTTCGCCCTCTACCCGGGCAAGAAGCTCACCACGGCTGCGATGGCCAACTCCATCGCGTGGCGCAAGAGCGACTGGCAGCTCATCGAGGCGAGGACCGTCCAGATCCCCTACTTCCACGGCAACCTCATCCGGATGCCGTACGTGCTCCTGCAGAACCGACTGACCGGACGACAGGCCTGGTTCTTCAACTCCCACAACCCGGCGAACGCCCACGGCCCCGCCCAGCGCTGGCGCAACCAGGCCGTCGCCATCGAGGCCGCGCTGTTCAACCAGCTCCAGGTCGACTACCCGACGACGCCGATCATCAGCACCGGCGACGAGAACGACCGCGACAAGTACTTCTGCCCGATGGTCACGCAGACCTCGATGCGTGCCTCCAACGGCGGTGGCCTGGACGGGACGACCTGCGTCATGCCGGACCCGCCGACCCGCGTCGACTGGATCATGGGCAGCTCTCCTCTCGTGCAGTTCACCGGCCACCAGGCGCTGCACAGCAAGCTCGTCCAGAAGACGACCGACCACTACGTGATCGTCGCGGACGCGGTCCTGCCGTCGGAGCCGGTCGTGGAGACCGGCACGACCCATGCCGTGGTCGTCACCGTCGACGGACTCTCCTCACGCGCGCTGCGCCTGGCCGTCGAGCGCGGTGACGCTCCGCGGATGGCCCGGATGATCAGCGGCGGGGCATCGACGCTGAACGCGCGGACCGCCGCCGAGAGCACCAACCGCCTGGCGAACCTGGCCGGCATCCTCACCGGCCGCCCCGTCGACCCCGCCTTGGGCGGCACCGGCATCGGGTGGCACGGCAGCTCCTCCCGCGGCCCCCTCCGGAGCACCGCCGGACACTACGTCTCGAGCGTGTTCGACGTGGTCCACGACTACGGCCGCAGCACGGCGTTCTACGTCAGCCAGGACGACGCCGACCTGCTCGCGTCGAGCTGGAACGGCACGAACGGCGCCGTCGACGCGTTCGGGCTCGATGACGGCCGCAACAAGATCGGCCGCTACGTCCACGCCGACCGCGACTCCGACACGGTGGCCGGACTGGTCGCCAAGCTCGCCGACCGCCCGGCCAAGCTGACCGTCGCGCAGCTGGTCGGACCGCACGTCGTCGGCGCGAAGTCCGGCTTCCGGAGCGACGAGTACGCCGCCGCCATCAAGGCCACCGACCGTCTGGTCGGTCGCATCCAGGACGCCATCGCCGACAGCCCGCGCCTCGACGGACACACCCTCCTGGTCGTGACCGCGAACCGGGGCGGGACGGGCAGGCAGGTCAAGGGGACGAAGGTCCGGTCGGTCTACAAGATCCCGCTGCTGGTGACCGGTCCCGGCGTGCTCTCGGGTGGCGAGCTCTACGCGATGAACCCCGCCTTCGCACGCCCCGGCACCGGCAACCCCGGCTACGGAGCCCCCGGACCGATCCGCAACGGGCTGGTCGCCAACCTGGTCACCAAGATGCTCGGCCTGCCGCGCGTGCCCGGCTCCCGGCTGGGTCGTTCCCAGCAGCTGACGGTCCTCGCGCCACCCGTCGGCTAGCCCGTCCGGCCTGGGCGGATCGCTGGGAGCACCGACCTATACTGACGCGGACCTGCCCGCCTCCCCACAGGACCGTCGATGCCGCCTGCCTCGCTGCGTTCGCGCTGCCTGGCTGCCGCCGCGGTCGTGACCGCCGCGGGCCTCGCCGTGACCTCGTGCAGCAGCGGCGGTGACGCCTCCGGGGCGCACCAGAAGCCACGCCACAGCGTGCCGAGCGGCCCCCAGCCGGTGAAGGGGATCTCGGGGACCGGCCTCGGGCTGGGCAAGCCCATGCCGGCGCCGTCCTTCCACCAGCCGGTCGAGCAGCCGAACCTGCTGATGATCACCGTCGACGACGCCTCGTGGAACACGATGAAGTACATGCCGCACCTGCGGCACCTGGTCGCCGACCGAGGGCTGACGTTGCGCAACGGCCTGGCCCCGACGCCGATCTGCGTGCCCGCACGTGCGTCGTTGCTCTCCGGCCAGTACGCCCACAACCACGGCGCCGTGACGATCAACGGCGAGGGTGGCGGCGTGGCGGCGTTCGACGAGCACCGCACGCTCCCCGTCTGGCTGCAGAAGGCCGGCTACCGCACGATGTTCGTCGGCAAGTACCTCAACGGGTACGGCGAGCAGGACGCGCCGACGCACGTGCCGCCGGGATGGAGCAGCTGGCACGCCACGGTGGACCCGACGACGTACAACTTCGTGAGGCCGACGGTCAACAGCAACGGCCGGACGCACACCTACCACCGTTACAGCACCAACGTGCTCAGCGACATCTCGAACCGGCTCCTCGACCGCAGGTCGACCCGGCACAAGCCCTGGTACATGTGGGTGAACTATGTGGCGCCCCACCACGGGGGGCCGACCGCGCCCGACGACCCGGCGTCGTTGTACCCCGACGACCCCAACCCGGTCTCGACGACGACGCCCGCCAGGCGCGATGCGGGCACGTTCTCGTGGCTGGACCTGAACAAGAAACCCGACATGTTCGAGAAGGACACCTCGGACAAGGTCATCATCCGCGCGACGCACGACAGGTGGCCGGCGTACCGGCGCAACGAGCTGAAGATCGCGTTCCAGCAGCGCGTCGAGTCGCTCCAGGCCGTCGACCGCGCGCTCGCCCGGACCTTCCGCACCCTGCGCAAGATCCACCAGCTGCGGCGGACCTACGTGGTGTTCACCTCCGACAACGGCTACGTGCTCGGTGAGCACAACTTGACCGGGAAGCTGTGGTACTTCCGCGACATCAGCGGGATCCCGATGTACATCCGCGGTCCGGGCCTCCCCCGCGGTCGCGTGAGCCGGACCCCGGTCACGAACGCCGACTGGGCGCCCACGTTCGCCGCGCTGGCCGGGGCACGCCCGACCAGGAAGGTCGACGGCGTGAACGTGATGCCCTGGCTGACGTCGGGTGCCAGGGCGAGGCCGGTCCCCATCGAGGGCTACCCCGTCAAAGGAGGCCTGACGCCGCTCTACACGGGCATCATCGACGGGCCGTGGACCTGGGTGCAGGGCCGGTCGGGTCGCGGAGAGCTCTACCGACGCACCGTGGACCCCTACCAGAACCACAACCTGGTCAAGGACCCGCGCTACCAGGAGCAGAAGCGCAAGCTGCGCAAGATGACCGCGCGCTACCGCGACTGCGCAGGCACGAGCGGCGGCACGGCCTGCCCGACCGACTTCTACCGCTGATCGAGGTTCCCGGCCGGTAGCGTGGGCGGCTGTGAGCACCACGCAGGCCGGGCAGAGCAAGCCGGGTCGCGTGTACGCCGCGCGACTCGTGGGACTGCCCGTCTTCGACCCCCAGGGCGACCAGGTCGGCAAGGTGCGCGACCTGGTGGTCGCGATCCGCTCGGAGGTCAACCAGCCGCGGGTGCTGGGCATGGTCGTCGAGGTGTTCGGACGCCGCCGCATCTTCCTCCCGATGACGCGGGTCACCCACATCGACGCCGGCCAGGTGTACACCACCGGGCTGCTCAACATGCGCCGCTTCGAGCAGCGCCCCACCGAGACGCTGGTCATCGGCCAGCTGCTCGACCGCACCGTCACGATCGACGACGGTCCGAACGGCGAGACCATCACCGGCACCGTCTACGACGTCGCCATGGAGCAGGTCCGCACTCGCGACTGGGTGCTCAGCCGGGTCGCCGTCCAGGAGCCCGGCAAGGGACTGCGCCGCCGCGGTCAGACGCATGTGGTGGAGTGGCGCGACGTGGTGGGCCTGGTCGGCCGCGAGCCCACGCAGGGCGCCACACACCTGATCGCGGCGCTCAACGAGATGCGAGCCGCGGACGCCGCCAGTGTCCTCCACGACCTGCCGCCCGAGCGCCGGGCGGCGGTCGTCGCGGCCCTCGACGACGAACGCCTCGCGGACGTCCTGGAGGAGCTGCCCGACGAGGACCAGGTGGAGATCCTCGAGCACCTCGACAGCGAGCGGGCAGCCGACATCCTCGAGGAGATGTCCGCCGACGACGCGGCCGACCTGATGGCCGACCTCGCGCCGGAGACGGCGGCGCGGCTGCTCGCCCTGATGGCCCCCGACGAGGCCGAGGACGTCCGCCGGCTGATGTCCTACGCCGAGGAGACGGCCGGCGCGATGATGACGCCGGAGCCGGTGATCCTGGGACCCGACGCGACCATCGCCGACGCGCTCGCCCAGATCCGTGAGGAGGAGCTGCCGGTCTCGCTGGCGGCCATGGTCTACGTCTGCCGGCAGCCGCTCGAGACGCCCACCGGGAAGCTGCTCGGCGTCGCGCACTTCCAGCGGCTGCTGCGCGAGCCGCCGTCGACCCTGGTGGCGGCCGCCCTCGACCAGTCCATGGACCCGCTCCACCCCGAGGCCACCATCGACGAGGTGGCTGCCCACCTCGCGACGTACAACCTGGTGGCCGCGCCGGTCGTGGACGAGGACGGCCACCTCCTCGGTGCGGTCACCGTCGACGACCTCCTCGACCACATGCTCCCCGAGAACTGGCGCGACCAGCCTCTGCACACCTCCTCCACCGCGGAGGTGGGCCATGGCTGAGCGCCGCGTCCGGCTCGACACCCCCAAGGAGCAGCGCCGTCCGCTGATCCCCACCCCGACCTACGACCGCGACGCGTTCGGTGTGTTCGCCGAGCAGTTCGCGCGGTTCATGGGCACCGCCCGGTTCCTGATGTGGATGACGGTCGTCGTCGTCGGCTGGATCGGCTGGAACACCCTGGCGCCCCACGACCTGCGCTTCGACGAGTACCCGTTCATCTTCCTGACCCTGATCCTCAGCCTGCAGGCGTCGTACGCCGCGCCGCTGATCCTGCTCGCCCAGAACCGGCAGGAGTCGCGCGACAAGGTCATCGCCGAGCAGGACCGGCAGGCCAACGCCCGGGCGCACGCGGACATGGAGTTCCTGGCCCGCGAGGTCGCCTCGCTGCGGATGGCGGTCGGCGAGGTCGCCACCCGCGACTTCCTGCGCTCCGAGCTGCGCTCGTTGCGCGACGACCTGGCCGACGAGGACGAGGACGAGGCGGCGACGACCGCGTGACCGTCGCCGCCCGGCGGACCCCCCGAGTCAGCGCTTGTCGGCGGTGACGACGAGGTAGTCCCAGTCGCCGACGAACGTCCCGTCGGTCGCCCGGTTGGCCTGCTGGGCCAGCCGCACGAGGTCCTCGCGCAGGGCGGTCCGGCCGTCCTCGTCGAGGCCGGCCGCGGCCGCGTGGGTCGGTCCGTAGTGGTCGAGGAAGAAGTCCGCGAACGCCGCGGGCGTCGCGAACCGCTCGGTGACCGACGCCGTGTAGGACGCCACGTCGTGCACCCCGTCACCGAGCAGCTCGCGCACGACCTCCTCGGTGCCCCACCGGGTCGGCGGCTGGGCCGCCGGCGGGGGCGGGACGTGCTTGCCGACGATCTTGAGCATCTGGCCCACGAAGCCCGTCGGGGTCCAGCTCGCCAGGCCGATCCGACCGCCGGGACGGGTCACCCGCACCAGCTCGGAGGCGGCCCGCTCGTGGTCGGCGGTGAACATCACGCCGATCGCGGACAGGACGACGTCGAACGTGTCGTCCTCGAACGGCAGGTTCTCCGCGTCGGCCACCCGGAAGTCGACGTCCAGACCCTCGGCCTCGGCGCGGCGTACGGCGACGTCGATCAGCCCCGGGGCGTAGTCGATCCCGGTCACCTCACAGGCCACCCGGGCGGCCTCCAGGGCGACGTGCCCGGTGCCCGTCGCGACGTCGAGCACCGAGGCCCCGGGCCGGGGCTCCACCGCATCGATCAGCTCTCGGGCCAGCGGGACCGTGAGCCTCGCGACCCTGCTGTAGTCACCGTGGCTGCTCCAGATCTTCTGCTGCCGTGTCTTCAGCGTCTCGAGGGCCGAAGGCACCGTCTGCGTGGTGGTCAAGACGACCACTCCTCTCCGTGGTTGTTGCTCGATCTCGTTCGTGAGCCCGGCGACCCTGGTGGCCGCCGGTCCCACGAGGATCGGTCCGGCTGGGGAGCCTGCGTCAGTACCGGATCTGGACCGATCCGGTACCAGATCTGTACTAGGCACCCCGTTCGCGCCCCCGTACGTTCGACCCAGGGAGCTGCCGTCAGGAGCTGGATGAGGGAGGACACGATGGCGGGCTACGGCCAGTTCTGCCCGGTCGCGAAAGCGATGGAGCTGCTCGACGAGCGCTGGACGATGTTGGTGATCCGCGAGCTGCTGTGCGGGAGCCGACACTTCAACGCCCTCCGACGCGGCGTACCGAGGATGTCGCCGTCGTTGCTGTCCGCGCGGCTGCGGACGCTGGTCAGGGCAGGGATCGTGGAGCGGTACGAGGACGGCAGGCAGGTCACCTACGAGCTCACCCCCGCCGGTGAGCAGCTCCGTCCGATCGTGGAGGCCCTCGGACAGTGGGGCCTGCGCTGGGTGCCGGAGCTGGGCGACGAGGACTACGACCCCCACCTGCTGATGTGGGACATCCGCCGCAATGTCGACCTGAGCGCCGTACCACCGGGTCGGACGGTGCTGCGGTTCACGTTCCCGGACGTGGCGCCGGAGGACCGCAGCTGGTGGCTGGTGATGACCCCGGACGAGGTCGACCTGTGCACGTTCGACCCCGGCCACCCGGTCCTCGGCACCGTCGAGACCGACCTGCGCACGCTGACGCGCATCTGGCGTGGCGAGCTCACGTGGGCGCAGGCGCAGCGCACCGGCGACGTGCACATCCACGGTGCCCCGCAGGTGGGCCGCAACCTGGCTCGCTGGATCCCGAAGGCCTCGATCCTGCCGCCACCGAGCGCGGCGGCGTTCGCGCGCTGAACCTGTCGGGCCCGGCGGTGACCCGGTCAGACCCAGTACGTGTCGTGGCGGATCATGAACTCCACCCGCTCCTCCGGCGTCATCGGGTTCTCCGCCGACCGCGCCAGGGTCTCGAAGTAGTCCTCGCGCGGTGCGCCGGGGCTGAACAACAGCAGCATCGACGCGTGGTCGCCCCCGCGGAAGCCGTGCAGGCCACCCTCGGGCACGAAGAAGAAGTCGCCCGGCCTGCCGGTCGTCCACCGGGAACCGTCGTACAGGCTGACCTCGCCCTCGAGCACGTAGAACGACTCGGTGATGGCGCGGTGGAAGTGCGGGTCGGGGCCGGACTCGTCGGGGCCGAAGTTCCACCGGTAGAGCCCGAACGTCCCGTGGGACTGGTCGCCGGTGGCGAGGTACTCGCAGCTGCCGCCGGATGCGTAGCGGATGTCCGGCTCGGTGTCGCTCGGGCGGATCCACCCGGACGTTTCCCCGGTGTTCCCTCGGTAGGCGTCGGGCGGGTACGGACGGTGCAGGGGTGCGCTCATCTCGTCGAGCCTAGGCCCGCTCGGCCCACGAAGCGGATGGCCCGTCTCCGGCCGACGGCCATCTTCTAGGCTGCGCCATGGCCACGTTCACGCTCACCTGTGTCGGCGACGACCGACCGGGCTTGGTCTCGGCCCTCTCGGCGCCCATCAGCGCCCACGGCGCCAGCTGGGAGCGCAGCCAGATGGCACGCCTGGCGGGCAAGTTCGCCGGCGTCCTCCTGATCGAGGTCGCCGACGACCGGAGCGACGCGCTCGTCGCCGACCTCCGCGCGCTCGAGAGCATCGGCCTCCACGTGACCCTCGAGCGCACGGACGAGCCCCCGGAGCACGACGCTGCGCGGCTGACGCTGGAGCTCATCGGGGCCGACCACCCCGGCATCGTCGCCGAGGTCTCGGCGGCCCTGGCCGCCCAGCGGATCGGCTTCGAGGAGCTGCACACCGACGTCCGCGAGGCGCCCATGGCCGGCGGCATGCTGTTCGAGGCCCGAGCCGTGCTCGAGGCACCTCCCGACCTCGACGTCGACGAGCTGCGCGTCGGGCTCGAGGCCATCGCCGACGAGCTGATGGTCGACATCAAGCTCTCGGACGTCGTGGACGCCGATCATCAAGGGGGACGTTGAGCGGCCGCCCGGATATCGGGCGCCCTTCGCCTCCCAACTACCCTGGACACATCATGACCACGCTCACCGTCGAGCGGCTGACCGCCGCCCTGGCCACCGTCCACGACCCCGAGATCAAGCGACCGATCACCGAGCTCGGGATGGTCGACCACCTGGAGGTCGAGGAGACCGGTCGGGTCGCGGTCACGGTCCTGCTCACGGTTGCCGGCTGTCCCCTCAAGGACACCATCGATCGCGACGTACGCCGTGCGCTCGGCGAGGTCGAGGGCGTCACCGAGGTGGCGCTCACGCTCGGCACGATGAGCGAGGAGCAGCGCGCCGAGCTCCAGAAGAACCTCCGCGGCGGTCAGGCGCCCAAGGAGATCCCCTTCTCCCAGCCCGGGTCGCTGACGAAGGTGTTCGCGGTGGCGAGCGGCAAGGGCGGCGTCGGCAAGTCGTCGGTGACGGTCAACCTGGCGCTCGCCCTGGCGAGGGAGGGTCGCTCGGTCGGCATCGTCGACGCCGACATCTACGGTCACTCGATCCCCGCGATGCTCGGCATCGCCGACCAGCGCCCGACGCAGGTCGAGTCGATGATCATGCCGGTGCCGACGCCCTGGGGTGTCTCTGTGATCTCGATCGGGATGCTCAAGCCCCGCCGCGACCAGGTCGTCGCCTGGCGGGGTCCGATGCTCGACCGCGCACTCGTCCAGATGCTCGCCGACGTCTACTGGGGCGACCTCGACGTCCTGCTCCTCGACCTGCCGCCCGGCACCGGCGACATGGCGATCTCCCTGGGTCAGCACCTCCCCGGCGCCGAGATCCTCGTCGTCACCACGCCGCAGGAGGCGGCCGCCGAGGTCGCCGAGCGCGCGGGCACGATGGCCTCGATGCTCCACCAACGTGTCGTCGGCGTGATCGAGAACATGTCGTTCCTGGTCTGCCCGCACTGCGGGCCGGAGCACAAGATCGAGCTGTTCGGATCCGGTGGCGGCGCGCGCGTGGCTGCGACGCTGTCGACCCGCTTCGGGTACGACGTTCCTGTGCTCGGGCAGGTCCCGCTGGAGGAGTCCCTGCGCGAGGGTGGCGACGCAGGTAAGCCGGTGGTCGACGCCGACCCCACGTCGGCCTCGGCGCGGGTGCTCTCCGAGATCGCGGGCACGCTGGACGCTCGCGGGCGAGGTCTGGCAGGACGGCAGCTCGGGCTCACACCCAGCGCTAAGTTCTGACCCATGTTCGGCGTCGGTCTGCCCGAGATGGCGGTGATCGCGTTCGTCGCCGTTCTCGTGTTCGGACCGGACAAGCTGCCTGACCTCGCCCGTCAGGCAGGGCGGATGGTCAAGACCTTGCGCACCTTCGCCAACCAGGCCCGCGACGAGCTGCGGGAGGAGCTCGGCCCGGAGTACGCCGACCTCGACCTGCGTGACCTCGATCCCCGGGTGATCGTGAAGAAGCACCTCTACGACGCCGTGAACAGCGCCATGGAGGAGGAGGACGACGACGAGGAGGAGAAGCGCCCCCAGGCCAGCCTCCCGATGCCGGTCACCGAGCGGCCGCCGTACGACGTGGACGCGACCTGACCGTCAGCTCCGACTCTGCACGGCGGCCAGCGCGTTCCAGGCCACCAGGACCTCCCGGTCCTCCCCCACCCGCGCCTCGACGAAGTCGGCGCCGACGCGGGTCGGCACGGCGTCCCACACCGTGCCGTCGACCGCGTGCAGCCGACAGGCGGCGCCGGTGTCGGCCAGCCGCCGCAGGGCCGACCCGAGACCGAGCCGACCGATCGGTGACCAGGCGACCTCCGGCAGCGACCGCTCGGAGACGCCCTCGACGCTCTTGACCGCCGGCAGGCGGACCACCCAGTCCTGCGCCGAGCCGTGCACGAGGCACCAGTCGGGCCCGACCCGCTGGAGCCGACCGGCGATCGGCCCGGCGCCGCTGACGTCGAGCACGACGTCCCGGTCGACCGATGCCATGAGTCGGCTCGCGAGCGTGACGTCGGCGTACGCCGAACGCGCTCGGTCCGCGAGCTCGCTCACGCGGTCGGCGTCGTAGAGGGCCTGGGCCTGCTGTTCCAGATCGTCGAGGAACGCGAACAGCCGCTCGTCCCAGTCCACCCGGCCACCCTGTCACAGCGCGGAGCAGGCCCGGACCACCCCTCGACCCTCCGTCCACAGCCTCCACCACACCCCTTGCCATCGACCTAAAACCGACGTTGACTATCGCAAACAGCATCAAACGGAAGGGTTCTGGTGCTTCTCGGGGATCGTGGCAGCCGGTGGCGCTGCCTGCTCGTGTGGGTATCGGGGACGGGCGCGCTCGGTGCCGTCACCCTCGCGCTCCTCACGCGGGCCCGAGCGGTGTCAGGGCGCCCCGAGCCGACCAACCTGCCGGTCGACCTGCTGCTCGTGCGGATCTCCGCCTGGGCACTGCTGGCGTGTGCCGGCTGGGCGTGGCTGGCCCTGACCGTGACGGTGGTGGACGCCCGGCGAGGCGCTCACACGGGTCGCCACGGGCCGTGGCGGCTGCCGAGCGGCCTACGCCGGTGGGTGCTGGCCGCGTGTGGTGTCGCACTCGCCTCGACCCTGGCGTCACCCGCCGATGCCGACCCGGCCGGGCAGTCCCGGATCTCCCACCACGGTCTCGCGGTCCTGCGCGGGCTCCCGCTGCCCGACCGAGCGGTGGCGCCGCCACACGCTCAGGGCCGGTCGCATCCTCGGCCGGCGCACTCCCACCACCCCGGGGTCGTGGTGACCGTGCAGCCCGGCGACACCCTGTGGTCGGTCGCCGCACACGACCTACCGGCGGATGCCACCGACCCCGAGATCAATGCCCGCTGGCACGCGATCTACGCCGCGAACCGTCGGGCGATCGGGCCCGACCCGGACCTGCTCCACCCCGGGCAGCAGCTCCGACTCCCACCCCTCCCGCGAAAGGACCGGTCATGACCGCCTCCGAGGTCGTCACGCTGCCCGTCGCCCCGCCGACCCCCGTTGCGAGCATCCAGGGGACCCTCGCGCTCGATCTCGGCCCCCGACTCGAGGTGCCCTCGCCGGAGCTGTCCGACCGGCCGTGCGTCGGCACGGACGTGGTCGCTGTCGACCTGGTGCGCCGGCGTCGGTTCGAGCAGCACGCGGCGCGGATCGGGGCCGCCATCGTCGAGATCGTCGGCGGTGACCGACCGGTCTCGCAGGTGCTGCGGTGGACGACGCCGGATGTCTACCAGGACCTCGCCCGCCGAGCCCACCTCGTCGCGGCGGCCGCCGGACGCCGACCCGTCAGCGGCGACATCCAGTCCGTCCGACCCCAGCTGGTCGCCGCGCACACCAGCTTCGTCTCGGACCGCTGTGCCGAGGTCAGCCTCCACGTCCGCTACGGCCCGCGCTCCCGCGCTGTCGCCGCACGGTTCGAGCTGATCAAGGACCGGTGGCAGGTCAGTGCGCTCGAGTTCGCGTAGACCGTGTGACGGTACCCCCCGGCCCCAGCCAACGTCACCTGTTTCGAGACGGCGCTGGCGCGCCTCCTCAACCACCGACGAACGGCGCTGGAGTCTGCCTAACCGTTGATGCGCGCGGTCAGGCCTGTCGGTCCACCTGGCGCACCATGGCACCGCTTGTACTTCTTGCCCGAGCCACAGGGGCACAGCGCGTTGCGACCGACCCCGGCGAACTCGTCGTCGGCGTTGGTCACCGTCATGTTCGGCCGAGCCTGCGGCTGGGCCGCCGGCTCCTCGCCGCCGAACGCGGCCGGCACGGCGAGCGCCGAGGCGTTCTCGTCCGGGGCGGAGTACGACAGGTGCTGCGGCGTACGGCTCTGGTCGAGCCCCTTGGCGGTGATGTGGGGCCGGTGGTCATGGTGGCCGTTACCGGCGTCGGCGGGCTGCTCGAGCGACCGCAGCTCGCGTCGCAGCGGCTCCTCGTCCTCCTCGACCGGCTCCTCCTCCTCGTCGACGAGCTGGACGTCGAGGTTGAACAGGAAGCCGACCGACTCCTCCTTGATGCCGTCCATGATCGCCATGAACATGTCGAAGCCCTCGCGCTGGTACTCCACGAGCGGGTCGCGCTGGGCGTAGCCGCGCAGGCCGATGCCCTCACGCAGGTAGTCCATCTCGTAGAGGTGCTCGCGCCACTTCCGGTCCAGCACCGACAGGACCACGCGGCGCTCGAGCTCGCGCATGACGTCGGAGCCGATCTCGGCCTCACGCAGCTCGTACGCCGCGTGCGCGTCCGCCTGGAGCGCCTCGATGAGCTCGTCGCGGTCGAGGCCCTCGACCCCGCCGGCGTCCTCGGCCAGCTGGTGCAGGTCGAGCGACATCGGCCAGAGCTGGCGGAGCTGCGACTGGAGCGCGTCGAGGTCCCACTCCTCGGCGAAGCCCTCGGTGGCTCCGAGCACGAAGCCCTCGACGACGTCGTCGATGAAGGTCGCGATCTGGTCCTTCAGGTCGGCGCCCTCGAGCACCTTGCGCCGCTCGGCGTAGATGACGTGACGCTGGCGGTCCATCACGTCGTCGTACTTGAGGACGTTCTTGCGGGAGTCGAAGTTCTGCGCCTCGATCTGCCCCTGCGCGTTGGCGATGGCCCCGGTGACGCGCTTGTTCTCGATCGGCACGTCGTCGGGGATCTTGAGGACCTGGAGGATCCGGTCGACCCAGTCGGACTTGAACAGCCGCATCAGCTCGTCCTCGAGCGAGAGGTAGAACCGCGACTCGCCCGGGTCGCCCTGGCGGCCGGAACGACCGCGCAGCTGGTTGTCGATACGGCGCGACTCGTGTCGCTCGGTGCCGACGACGTAGAGCCCGCCGAGCGCCTTCACCTCGTCGTGCTCGGCGGCGACCTGCGCCTTGATCTGCTCGACCATGCCGGGCCAGGCCGCTTCGTACTCGTCCGCGGTCTCGCCGGTCGGCTCGAGCCCCTTCTTGCGCAGCTCCTCGTCGGCGAGGAACTCGACGGAGCCGCCGAGCATGATGTCGGTGCCGCGACCGGCCATGTTGGTGGCGACGGTGACGGCGCCCTTGTGACCCGCCTTGGCCACGATCTTGGCCTCGTCGGCGTGCACCTTCGCGTTCAGCACCGAGTGCGCGATGCCCCTTTCGCGGAGCTTCTTCGACAAGAGCTCGGACTTCTCGACCGAGACCGTGCCGACCAGGATCGGCTGGCCCTTCGCATGGCGCTGGGCGATGTCCTCGACGACCGCGTCGTACTTCGCCTCCTCCGTGCGGTAGACGAGGTCGGGCTGGTCGACCCGGATCATCGGCAGGTTGGTCGGGATCGGGACGACGCCGAGCTTGTAGATCTTGTCGAACTCGCTGGCCTCGGTCATCGCCGTACCGGTCATCCCGGACAGCTTGTCGTAGAGGCGGAAGTAGTTCTGCAGGGTCACGGTCGCGAGCGTCTGGTACTCCTCGCGGACCTCGACGCCCTCCTTCGCCTCGATCGCCTGGTGGAGGCCGTCGTTGTATCGCCGACCGGCCAGCATGCGGCCGGTGTGCTCGTCGACGATCAGGACCTCGCCGTCCATGACGACGTACTCCTTGTCGCGGTGGAACAGCTCCTTGGCCTTGATGGAGTTGTTCAGGAACGAGATCAGCGGCGTGTTGGCGGACTCGTAGAGGTTCTCGATGCCGAGGTGATCCTCGACCTTGGTGATGCCGGGCTCGAGGACGGAGATCGTGCGCTTCTTCTCGTCGACCTCGTAGTCGACGTCGCGGACGAGGTTGCGCGCGACCTTGGCGAACTCGTCGTACCAGCGCACCTCGTCCTGCGTCGGCCCGCTGATGATCAGCGGGGTCCGCGCCTCGTCGATCAGGATGGAGTCGACCTCGTCCACGATCGCGAAGTTGTGGCCGCGCTGGACGCACTCCTCCAGCGAGCTGGCCATGTTGTCGCGGAGGTAGTCGAACCCGAGCTCGTTGTTCGTACCGTAGGTGACGTCGCAGTTGTAGGCCTCGCGGCGCTCGTCGGGCTTCATCGACGGGAGGATGACGCCGGTGGAGAGACCCAGGAAGTGGTGGATGCGACCCATCCACTCCGCGTGGTACTTCGCCAGGTAGTCGTTCACGGTGACGACGTGGACGCCCTTGCCGGAGAGGGCGTTGAGGTACGCCGGCAGCGTGGCGACCAGGGTCTTGCCTTCACCGGTCTTCATCTCGGCGATGTTGCCGAGGTGGAGCGCCGCACCACCCATGATCTGCACGTCGTAGTGGCGCTGCCCGATCACGCGCTTCGCGGCCTCGCGCACGGTGGCGAAGGCCTCGGGCATGATGTCGTCGAGCGTCTCACCGTCGGCGAGCCGGGCCTTGAACTCGTCGGTCTGGGCCCGGAGCTCGGCGTCGCTCATGCCGACGAAGTCGTCCTCGATCGCGTTGACCGCGCGGGACACCGCCTCCAGCTGACGCAGGATCTTGCCCTCGCCGATGCGGAGCAGCTTGTCGATGATGGCAGGCAAAGGGGTGACTCCCCGGTCTCGTCTGGTCGAACGTGCGTGTGACTACGTCTGGTGAACGCGTCAACTCTACCCAGCGTTCCGGAACCGGCCGATTCGCCG
>DASSTL010000071.1:0-15111 GCA_035707985.1 Nocardioides sp.
CACGGCCGGGGTCCCGGTCTTCGGGATGTGCTACGGCTTCCAGCTCATGGCCCAGGGACTCGGCGGGGCCGTCTCGCCCACGGGTGCCCGGGAGTACGGCCGCACGCCGGTCAAGGTCGACCACCCCGGCGTCCTGCTGGCCGACCTGCCGACCGACCACTCGGTCTGGATGTCCCACGGCGACTCGGTCATCGCTGCGCCTCCCGGCTTCGACGTGCTGGCCTCGACCCGGGTCACGCCGGTCGCGGCGTTCGAGGACACCGACCGTCGGATCGCGGGCGTCCAGTGGCACCCCGAGGTGCTGCACACCGAGCACGGCCAGCAGGTCCTCGAGCACTTCCTGCACCACATCGCCGGCTGCCGCCCGACGTGGACGATGGTCAACATCGTCGACGAGCAGGTCGAGCGGATCCGCGCGCAGATCGGCGACGGACGCGCGATCTGTGCGCTGTCCGGCGGCGTCGACTCCGCCGTGGCCGCCGCCATCGTGCAGCGCGCGATCGGCGACCGCCTCACCTGCGTGTACGTCGACCACGGGATGATGCGCGCCGGTGAGACCGAGCAGGTCCGCCGCGACTTCGAGGCCGTCTTCGACACCCTCGACGTGGTGGACGCCGGAGACCAGTTCCTCGGCGCGCTGGAGGGGATCCACGACCCCGAGGAGAAGCGGAAGATCATCGGCCGCGAGTTCATCCGCACCTTCGAGGCGGCCGAGGCGAGGGTGTTCGGTGACGTCGGCGCCGGCGGTACGGCGTACCTCGTCCAGGGCACGCTCTACCCCGACGTCGTCGAGTCCGGCGGGGGAGCGGGCACCTCCAACATCAAGTCCCACCACAACGTCGGCGGCCTCCCCGACGACCTCCGGTTCGAGCTGGTCGAGCCCTTGCGCACGCTGTTCAAGGACGAGGTGCGCAAGGTCGGCGAGCAGCTCGGCCTGCCGCCGACGATGGTGTGGCGCCAGCCGTTCCCCGGGCCCGGCCTCGGCATCCGGATCATCGGCGAGGTGACCCGCGAGCGCCTCGACATCCTGCGCCAGGCCGACCTGATCGCGCGCGAGGAGCTCACCGCCGCGGGCCTCGACCGCGACATCTGGCAGTTCCCGGTCGTGCTGCTCGCCGACGTCCGCTCGGTCGGCGTCCAGGGGGACGGGCGCACCTACGGTCACCCCATCGTGCTCCGCCCGGTCACCTCGGAGGACGCGATGACCGCCGACTGGGCGCGCCTCCCCTACGACCTGCTCGAGAAGATCTCCACCCGCATCACCAACGAGGTCGCCGAGGTCAACCGGGTCACCCTCGACATCACCTCGAAGCCTCCCGGCACCATCGAGTGGGAGTGATCCTGCTCTCCATCCCTAGTGGTCGTAGTAAGTAACCAGTAACTTACAAAGGGTGTCCAGCCAGACCACGCCCCGCATGAGCTCGACCGCACGACGGGCGCAGATCCTGGAGATCGCGGCCCAGGAGTTCGCCGACGGGGGCCTGCGCGGCGCCTCGGTCGAGGCGATCGCGCAGGCGGCCGGCATCACCCAGCCCTACGTCTTCCGGATCTTCGGCAGCAAGAAGGCGCTGTTCCTCGAGGTCGTCGCCGGGTCCTTCGGCCGGCTCGCCGAGAGCATGCGGGCCGCAGCGGAGGGTCGGACCGGGCTGGACGCGCTCGCCGTGATGGGGGCGCGCTACAACGCCCTTCTCGCCGACCGTACGGCGCTCCAGCTGCAGCTCCAGGCCTACGCCGCCTGCGGCGACCCCGAGGTCCGCGACGCCGTACGCCGCCACCTCGCGTCGTTGTGGGAGACCGCCGCCTCGACCGGGCTCGACCCGGTCACGATCAAGACGTTCCTCGCCTACGGCATGCTGCTCAACACCAACGCCGCGCTCGGCCTCGCGGAGGTCGACACGCGCTGGGCGCGCGGCATCCGGACCCGGATCAGGCCGGGCCTGTTCCGGCACATCACCAGCCGTACGAACCGGTGACCGTGGATCGAAGGCTGCCCACCTCGCTGGTGCTCATCGCGCTGCTCGTCGCGTCCGTCGGCAGTCTCGGCGCACCGCTGGTCACCAGCGTCGCCGGCGAGTACGACGTGTCGCTGGCGACGGCCCAGTGGACGCTGACCGTGACCCTGCTCACCGGCGCCGTCGCCACGCCGTTGCTCGGCCGGCTGGGATCGGGGCCGCGACGCCGCACGACCACGCTGGCGACCCTGGGCGTGGTGGCCGCCGGCAGCGTGTGCACGGTCGTTCCCGGGTCGTTGCCGCTCCTGATCGCCGGCCGCGCCGCGCAAGGCGTCGGCCTCGGCCTGGCTCCCTTGCTGATGGCCACCGCGCGCGAGGAGTTGGACGAAGGACGGGCGACGCGGGTGATCGCGATGCTGTCGGTCGCGACGACCGCGGCGATCGGGCTGGGCTACCCCGCGGCAGGGCTGCTGACGGACGCGGGAGGGGTCGAGGCCGCGTACACCGCGGGGCTGGCGCTCACCGCCGCGGCCCTCGTCGTCGGTGTCCGGACGCTTCCCCCGCCACGCTCGGCCGAGCAGCAGGCGCCACCTGTCGACTGGGTGGGCGCGGCCCTGCTCGGCGCGGCGCTGGCGGCGGTGCTGGTGGCGCTGGGGGACGACGCCCTGTGGTCCGGCCATCCCCGGGCCGCGACAGCCGCCCTGGTCGGTGGCCTGCTCCTGCTCGCGGCCTGGCTCGGGGTCGAACGCCGCGTGCGTGCGCCGCTGGTCGACCTGCGTGCGTTGCGACACCCGGTCGTGCTGCGCGCCGATCTCGCGATGTTCGTCGGCGGCACGGCGATGTACCTCCTGCTCACGCTGGCCACCCGCTACCTGCAGACCCCACCGAGCGTGGGCTACGGCTTCGGGCTGAACACCTTCGAGGCGGGTCTGGTCCTGGTGCCCTTCTCGGTCGCAGGGTTCGTGGCCGGCCGCCTCGTTCCACGCGTCGTACGCCGGATCGGCCCGTCCGCCACGGTCGCCTGGAGCGTCGTCCTCGTGGCCGTGGGGTTCCTGGTCTTCGCCGTGGGCCGGCCGGTGGTGGCGGGACCCGTGGTCGCGGTGACCCTGCTCGGGCTCGGGGTCGGCGCCGTGTCGGCCTCGATGCCCGCGATGATCCTGGCGGTCACCCCGCACCGCGAGACGGCCGGCGCGATGAGCGTGAACCAAGTGGTCCGGAGCGTCGGCTTCTCCCTGGGCAGCGCGGTCGGCGGGCTCGTCCTCTCGATGCAGGTGCTGGACGACGGGTTCCCCGAACCCGTCGGCTACGTCTGGGCCAGCGCGGTCGGTGGCGCGCTCGCGGTCGCGGCGGCCGCGATCGTCGTGCTCGGCCGTCCGCGGCCGGTCGAGGACCTGTCAGGCTGAGCGCATGACCTGGCTGGGTGAGCTCGGGGCGACGAGCCCGGTCGTCGCGGCGCCGATGGCCGGCGGTCCGACGACTCCGGCACTGGTGCTCGCCGCGGCGTCAGCCGGGTCGCTCGGCTTCCTCGCAGGCGGCTACCTGTCGGCCGAGGCCCTCGGCGAGCAGCTCGACGCCGTACGCCGCGAGACCGGGCTGTACGGCGTGAACCTGTTCGCGCCCAACCCCGTGCCGGTCGACCGGGAGGAGTACGCCGCCTACCGCGACCGCATCCGCCCGGAGGCGGCGCGCTACGACGTGGAGCTGCCCGCCGGGCCGGTCGAGGACGACGACGCGTGGCACGACAAGGTCGCGCTGCTGGTGCGTCACCCGGCGCCGGTGGTGTCGTTCACGTTCGGCATCCCCGACACCGAGTCTCTGGCGGCCCTGCGGGCGGTCGGGAGCCGGCTGGTCCAGACCGTCACGAACGCGGACGAGGCGCGCCGGGCGGACGAGGCCGGCGTCGACGCGCTGGTGGTGCAGGCGAGCGCTGCCGGCGGCCACTCGGGGACCCTCACGCCGGCCACGACCCCGCCGGACCTCCCGCTGCCCGACCTGCTGGCGGAGGTCCGGGCAGCCGTGGATCTGCCGCTGCTGGGCGCGGGAGGCATCGCCTCGGCCGGCGACGTACGCCGCACGCTCGCCGCCGGCGCGGACGCAGCCGTGGTCGGCACCGCGCTCCTGCTCGCCGACGAGGCCGGTACGTCGGGCGCGCACCGAGCCGGCCTGCTCGACCACGACCGCGAGACCGCCGTCATGCGGGCGTGGACCGGACGGCCGGCACGCGGCCTGCGCAACGCCTTCTCCGACGCGCACGACGCCGCGGCACCCCTCGGCTACCCGGCGCTCCACCACCTGACCCGCCCGATCCGGCGTGCCGCCGCTGCCCGGACCGACCCGGAGGGCGTCAACCTGTGGGCGGGCACCGGGTTCCGGACCGCGCGCAGGGCGCCGGCCGCGGAGATCCTGCACGAACTCGCCTGATCTCGACGGGCGTGGCCTCTCAGCATCCTCACGGGCAACACCCGTACCCTAAGGCCCGTGCCGCTGCTCGAAGCCGTCAAGGGCGCCGTCCGTCGCCGTCTCCTGGCGCGGGCGGGCGGCATCGACCTGACCCAGGTGCACCGCGTGCCCGACCGCCTCACCTGGCCGCTCGACCGGCACCTGACCGACCCGGTCCCGCGCGTCGGCCACCTGCGCGAGCGCGACCCGGTCTCCAAGCTCGTCACGTTCATGGGCATGGAGGTGTGGCTGGTCACCGGCGACGCCGAGGCGCGTGAGGTGCTGGGCGACCTCACGTCGTACTCCAACGACGTCCGCCCCTACTACGGCAGGTCCGGCGCCGACAACGGCGACATCGGCGGCCTCGGCTTCACCGACCCGCCCGAGCACAGCCGGCTGCGCAAGCTGCTCACGCCAGAGTTCACGATGCGGCGCCTCGCCCGGCTCAAGCCCGCGATCGACCGGATCATCGAGCAGCAGCTCGACGAGACCGAGCGCGTGGCGAAGGAGAACGACGGCGTCGTCGACCTGGTGAAGACCTTCGCCTTCCCGATCCCGTTCCTGGTGATCTGCGAGCTGCTCGGACTGCGCGACGAGGACCGCGAGACGTTCCGCACGCTCGGCTCCGCGCGCTTCGACGTGAGCCGTGGCGGTGGCGCGATCATGGGCGCCGTCGGCGCCTCCCGCGACTTCCTGTTCGCCGAGTGCAAGCGACAGCGCTCCGAGCCCGGGCCCGGTCTGATCGGCCAGATCATCCGCGAGCACGGCGACGAGATCAGCGACTTCGACCTCGGCGGGCTCGCCGACGGCGCGTTCACCGGCGGTCTCGAGACCTCCGCCTCGATGCTCGCGCTCGGCACGATCGTCCTGCTCGGACGCCCGGAGCTGTACGCCGGCATGGCCGAGGACCCGGCCACGGTCACCCCGACGGTCGAGGAGCTGCTGCGCCACCTCTCGGTGGTGCAGGTCGCTTTCCCCCGCTTCACCAAGCACGACGTGGTGGTCGGTGGTCACAGGATCCGCAAGGAGTCGTGCGTCATGGTGCACCTCCCCGCGGCCGACCGGGACCCGCGCGCCTACCCCGCGGGAGACCGGCTCGACCCCTCGATGGCCACGTCCTCGCACCTGGCTTTCGGCTACGGCTTCCACCGCTGCGTCGGCGCCGAGCTGGCCCGCATGGAGCTACGAGCGGCGTACCCCGCCCTCGCCCGCCGCTTCCCCGACCTCGAGCTCGCGGTGCCGGTCGAAGACCTCTCCTACCACGCCAAGTCCATCGTCTACGGCGTGGAGTCAGTGCCGGTGCGACTGCACTGAGACAGCCCGGCGGGCCATGGGCGCGAACCCATGACCCGCCGAAGGGTGGAACTCTCAGCGCTCCAGCGCCTCGATCTGCTCGGCCGCCTCGGTGGGCGAAGGCTCACCACCCCGGTCGAGCTTGCTCGGCCACCAGATCTTGCTGCCGACGTCGAGGTTGATCGCGGTGACCAGGACGGACCTCACGATCATCGTGTCGAGCAGCACGCCCAGCGCGACCGCGAACCCGATCTCGGCGAAGGCCACCAGGGGCAGCGTCGCGAGCACCGAGAACGTCGCGGCCAGCACCAGTCCGGCCGAGGTGATCACACCGCCGGTGGCGCCGAGCGCGATCAGCGACGCCCGCCTCGTGCCGTGCTGCGGCGTCTCCTCGCGGACCCGGGTCATCAAGAAGATGTTGTAGTCGATGCCCAGGGCGACCAGGAAGACGAACACGAACAACGGCAGTGACGCATCTGCGCCGGCGAAGCCGAACACGTGACGGAAGATCAGCGCGCTCAATCCCAGGGAGGCGCCGAACGAGAGCACGACCGTCGCCACCAGGATCAACGGCGAGAGCAGCGCCCGCAGCAGCACCATCAGCACCAGCATCACGACGACCAGCACCAGCGGGATGATCACCTTGTCGTCGTGCAACGAGGCGTTCTCGATGTCGGTGTTGATCGCCGACCCGCCGCCGACGAGCGCATCGGCGCCGGCGACCTGGTGCACGGCGTCGCGCACTCGGTCGACGGTGTCGAACGCAGCCTCGGACGTCGGGTCGGAGGTCACGTTGGCCTGGATCAGCGCCACCCCGTTCTTCACGATCGGGGGCGACGGGTTCTCGATGCCCTTCACGCCCTCCATCGCCTGGGCGACGGCCTGGGCCTGGTCGGCGTTCGCGACCACCTGCACCGGGGTGGAGGTGTCGGCGAGCCCGTGGTCGATCAGGACCTGCTGGCCGAGGACCGAGTCGAAGTCCTTGGTGTAGGCGTCCTGCGTGGACAGGCCGTGCGCGTTGATCTGGAGGATGCCGAGGCTGCACACCGCCAGGACGACGGCGGTCCCGATCCACACCAGCCGCTTGCGCGGCGCGATCTGGGCGCCGACGCGGGCCCAGAAGCCCGTCGCGGTCGGTTCGAGGGTGTCGAACTTCGGACGGCGCGGCCAGAAGATCCAGCGGCCGAAGATCACCAGGAACGCCGGGAGCAGCGTGATCATCACCAGCAGTCCGACGCCGATCCCGATGGCGGCCACCGGGCCGAGCCCGGCCGTGGAGTTCATGTCGGCGAAGATCAGGCACATCATGCCGAGCACCACGGTGAGCGCGCTGGCGATGATGGCCGGTGTTGCGCGGTGCAGGGCGAACGCCATCGCCTCGTGCCGGTCCTCGTGGCGGTGCAGCTCCTCCCGATATCGGGCGACCAGCAGCAACGCATAGTCGGTGCCGGCGCCGAACACCAGCACGGTCAGGATGCCGGCACTCTGTCCGTTGACCGTGAGGTCGGCGTACTTGGCCAGAAGGTAGATCACCGCCTGGGCGCACGTCAGCGCCACGCCCGCGGACATCACCGGCAGCAACCACAGCACCGGACTGCGGTAGGTCAGCAGCAGGATGATCACGACGACCGCGATCGTGCTGTAGAGCAATTTGCCGTCGATCCCCTCGAACACGGCAGCCGAGTCGGCCGCTTGCCCGCCCGGACCGGCGACGTACACCTTGGCGCCGTCGAGATGGGCGACCTTCTCGATGTCGTCCTTGACGTCCGGTAGCTCGTTCCAGCCGTTCTTGCCGAAGTTGAAGGTCACCATGCCTTGAGCGACCTGGCCGTCCTTCGACACCTGGATCGGGAGGGCCTGGCCCGACGGCAGCTGGGATCCGTCAGGGGCCTTGGCGGGCACCGCGCCCTTCATCCCCTGGATCTCGCTCAGCTGGCGCGCGATCTCGGCGCGGTCGGCCTGGGTGATTCCCGACTTCTTCTCGTACACCAGGACGGTCGGGATCTCGTTCTGGTTCTGGAAGGGCGCCAGCTTGTCCAGCGCCTTGGTCGACTCGGCGCTGGCCGGCAACCAGGACGAGGCCTGGTTGTCCTGCACGTCCCCGAGCTTGCCCGCGACGGACCCTGCCGCCGCGACGATGATGATCCAGAACGCCAGCACGACCCATTTCGTGACGCGTCCCGTCAGTTTCCCCGCGATCTGTCTGTGCATGACCACGAGTTCAGCAGATGCGCTCAAGCGCTCGCATCGGGGTTTCCCCCGAGTTCTCCGGGTGTTGTCGGATCGTGACCGTGGCTGAGGCACCTCAGGGCCGATCGTGTGAGCGGCGTCTCACCCACTACGACGAGGCGCCGTACAGACGGTCGATCACGTCGGCGTACTTGGCGTGGACGACCCGACGCTTGAGCTTGAGCGTCGGCGTCAGCTCCTCGGACTCCGCGGTCCACTCGGTCGGCAGCAGCTCGAACGACTTGACCTGCTCGGGACGCGAGAGCCGGGCGTTCGCGCTGTCGACCGCCGTCTGCACCATCGCCCGGATCTCGGGCTTGGCCGCCAGGTCGGCGAGGTCGGTGAACTCGATGCCGCGTGCCTTCGCCACGACCGGCGCCACCTCGCCGTCGAGGGTCAGCACGGCGACGACGTACGGCCGGTCGTCGCCGAAGGCGAGCGCGTGCCCGACCACCGGCGACTCCTTGAGCAGGCTCTCGATGTTGGACGGGGCGACGTTCTTGCCGGCGGAGGTGATGATCAGCTCCTTCTTCCGGTCGACGATCCGCAGGAAGCCGTCCTCGTCGATGGTGCCGATGTCGCCGCTGTGCACCCAGCCGTCGGCGTCGATCAGGGCCGCGGTCGCGTCGGGACGACGGTGGTAGCCCTGCGTCATGATCGGACCGCGCATCAGCACCTCGCCGTCGTCGGCGAGCGACAGCTCGACACCGGCCAGGGGAGTCCCGACCGTGCCCAGCCGGAACCCGTCCGCGCCACAGGCGGTGGCGGCGCCGCTGGTCTCGGTCATGCCGTAGATGTCGTTGATCGCCAGCCCGAGACCGGCGAAGAAGCGCGAGACCTCCACCGGCATCGGCGCCGAGGCGCTGCCGGCCCAGGTCACCCGGTCCAGACCCAGCCGTGCCTTGATCGGGGTGAGGACCGAGGCCGCGACCGCGTCGTACCGCTGCTGGAGCTCGGGGCTGGTCGTCTGGCCGAGCTGGAGCGACTCGACGTACTCCCGGCCGACGTCCATCGCCCGCTCGACCGCGGCCTTCCGCTCGGGGTCGGTCTCCTGGGCGAACATGCCGGAGAGGCCGGAGCGGATCTTCTCCCAGACGCGGGGGACACCGAAGAACTGGATCGGGCGCACGTCGACCAGCGCCGGCACGAGCAGCTGCGGGTCGCCGACCAGGTGGACGTGCCAGTCGCCGAAGTGCGGCGGGAGGTACATGCTCAGCACCCGCTCGGCGATGTGGGCATAGGGCAGGTAGGAGAGCGTCACGTTGCCCGGTTCGGCGCCGTTGCGACGCAGCACGGCCTCGGCCTCGTAGAGGACGTTCGCGTGGGTGAGCACCACGCCCTTGGGCTCGCCGGTGGTGCCCGAGGTGTAGAGGATCGTGGCGAGGTCGTCAGGTCGTACGCCGCGTGCCCGGGCGTCGACCTCCTCCGCGGGAAGCGCGGCTCCCTCGGCGACGAGGTCGTCCCAGGTCACGAAGCGGTCGTCGTCGACATGCGCGTTGCCGATTCCCACGACGACGCGGATCGAGCCGACGTCGGCCAGGGCCGGGTCCCAGCGGTCGACGTGGTCGGTCGTCTCGAGGAAGACCGCCTGCGGCTCGGCGTGGCCCGCGATGAAGGAGACCTGCTCCGGGGCCAGCGTGTTGTACACCGACAGCGGGGTCCCGCCCGCCAGCAGCGCGGCATGGTCGGCGATGACGTGCTCGAGCCGGTTGCCGGCCATGATCGCGACGATCGCGTGCGCCTCGACGCCGCGCGCGACGAGCGCGGCGGCGACGTGCCGTCCGGCCGCGTGGAGCTCGGACCAGGTCAGGGTGCGCCACTGGCCGGTCGGCGTGCTGGAGCCGCTCGACACCTGGTCGCTGTACGCCGGTCTGTCGCCGTACGCCGCGACCGCCCGCTCCATCAGGTCGAGGACCGTGCGCCCCTCGATCGCCTGCTCGATGTCACGGCGTTCGTCAGCGACCGTCATCCGGGCATAGTGGCACCGGCGCCGACGGCGCGGAAGGGTCGGGCGTCACAACCCCAGCGACCTGCCGATGATCTCTTTCTGGATCTCGGTGGTGCCGCCGTAGATCGTGCCGACGCGGGAGTTCACGAACGCGCGGGCGACCGGGTACTCCGCCATGTAGCCGTAGCCGCCGTGCAACTGGAGCGCGCGGTCGACGATCTTGTTCTGGAGCTCGGTGGTCCACCACTTCGCCATCGAGGCGGTCTTCGCGTCGAGCTCGCCGCGCACGTGCCGGTCGAGGCAGTCGTCGATGAACACCCGTGCGATGTGAGCCTCGGTCGCCATCTCGGCCAGGGTGAAGCGAGTGTGCTGGAACTTCCCGATCGGTCGTCCGAACGCCGTGCGCTCCTTGACGTAGGCGAGCGCCGACTCCACCAGCCACTCGCAGGCGGTGGCCGCGCTGACCGCCATCGAGAGCCGCTCCTGCGCGAGATTGGTCATCAGCTGCACGAAGCCCGAGCCTTCCTCGCCGAGGAGGTTCTCCTTCGGCACCCGCACGTGGTCGAAGAAGAGCTCGGCGGTGTCCTGCGCGTGCTGGCCGATCTTCTCCAGGTTGCGGCCGCGCTCGAAGCCCTCCATCCCGCGCTCGACCACGAGCAGCGAGATGCCCTCGTGCCCGGCGTCGGGATCGGTCCTCGCGACCACGACGACCAGGTCGGCCAGGATGCCGTTGGAGATGAAGGTCTTCTGACCCGTCAGGACGTAGTGGTCGCCCTCGTCGACGGCACGCGTCGTGATGCCCTGCAGGTCCGAGCCGGCTCCGGGCTCAGTCATCGCGATCGCCGCGATCGTCGTACCGGCGCACAGACCCGGGAACCACCGCTCCTGCTGCTCGCGCGTCGCGCTCGCCACGAAGTACGGCGCGATCATGTCGTTGAAGAGCGTGAACGCACAGCCGTAGATGCCGCGCCTGGTCATCTCCTCGCCGACCACGGCGTTGTAACGGAAGTCGGCCGTACCTCCGCCGCCTGCCTCCTCGGGGAGCTGCAGCCCGAGCAGACCCTGCGCGCCGGCCTTCGCCCACACCTCGCGGTCGACGATGCCGTCCTTCTCCCACTGCTCGTGGTACGGCGCGGCCTCCTTGTCCAAGAAGGTGGCCACGGTCTCGCGGAACGCCTCGTGCTCGGGCTCGAAGATCCTGCGGGTCATGGCGTCAACAGTGACAGTGGAACTGTTACGGAGCAAGGGATGGCGGTGTAGAGCAAACCCCTGGTTTCCACAGATTCCGACAGGTCCTTGCGGTGCGCGTAGGCACACCCGTATGATCGAACACATGTTCGAGTCATCCACTTCCGAGGTCGCCCTGGAGGCAGGGCAGATCGAGGCATGGGTCGAGCAGCTGGCCTCCGATTCCGGCCCGGAGGACGGCGAGGCGCGCGTCGAGATGCTCCGCGCACTCGAGCGTCTGTCCTGCGCGGTGAGCGGGCTCCAGGCGGAGATCACGGCGCAGCTCGACGACTCCGTTCGTGAAGCGGAGGCCGAGCGTGGAGTGTCGCAGGCCCGCCAGGGTCGGGGGGTGGCGGCCGAGGTCGCACTGGCCCGACGCGAGTCGCACCACCGCGGGCGGCAGCACGTCGGGCTCGCGCGGATCCTCGCCGACGAGATGCCGTGCACCCGCCACGCGCTGCGCCGGGGTGTGATCACCGAGTGGAAGGCCACGATCCTGGTGCGGGAGACGGCGTGCCTGTCCCTGGAGGACCGGCAGACCGTCGACTCCCGGCTGGCCGGAGACGCGCGTCGTCTCGAGCGCATGGGCGACCGCGAGCTCGAGGGTGCCGCTCGGAGCCTGGCCGCCGAGCTCGACGCGGCGGCGTGCGTCCTCCGTCGACGCGTCGCCGAGTCGGAGCGCCGCGTCACCCTGCGCCCGCTGCCCGACACGATGACGCGGCTGTCCGCCGAGC
Source organism: Nocardioides sp. (assembly GCA_035707985.1). Classification (GTDB taxonomy): domain Bacteria; phylum Actinomycetota; class Actinomycetes; order Propionibacteriales; family Nocardioidaceae; genus Nocardioides. The sequence continues at coordinate 11,823 of DASSTL010000071.1, forward strand.
TGCCGGTGGCAGCCGGGGTCGCGGTCTTCAAGTCGCTCTCCGACGCGGCCGACTCCGCTCGCGCCCAGGGCGACCCGCGCGCTCGCCACCAGGTCATGGCCGATGTGTTGGTCGAGCGAGTCCTCGGCACGTCGGGTGGGGTGGTGCCGGTCGAGGTCGAGCTGGTGGTGAGCGACGAGGTGCTGCTCGGCAGTCGCGACGACTCGGCGTACGTCGAGGGCTACGGTCCGGTGCCCGCCGAGGTCGCTCGTGAGGCCGTGAAGCGCGCCGGCGAGCAGGGGCTCGCCCGCCTCCGGCGGCTCTACCGCCGTCCGGGCACCGGCCAGCTGGTGGCCATGGACTCCCGGAGCCGCTGCTTCCCGAGCGGCCTTGCGAAGTTCATCCGCCTGCGCGACCAGGTCTGCCGCACGCCCTGGTGTGACGCCCCGATCCGACACACCGACCACGCCAATCCGGCGGCAGCCGACGGCGCCACCTCCGACGTCAACGGCGAGGGCCTGTGCGAGGCGTGCAACTACGCCAAGGAAGCCTCGGGCTGGTCGTTCCGCGTGGTCCAGACCGCGCCGCACACGATCGAGATCCGCACGGCGGCCGGCCAGGTGTTCCGGTCGAACGCCCCACCGCTAGCGGGGCACGTGCCCAGACGCGCCGTGCCGCACCTCGACCTCGCGTTCTCGTACGGCGCCGCGTAGGTAGGTCCCACGCGGTTGACGACATCCGGATGCACATCAATACTTCACCACATGGTGAAGCATGGGTTGGATGCCGTGGCCACGGCGGTTGCGTCCAGCCCCCGCCGCTCGATCATCGAGCGGCTCGCGGAGGGCGACGCGTCGATGAGCGACCTGGCCGAGCGCCTGGGCGTCACGCTGCCGGCCGTCGACAAGCACCTGCGGGTGCTGCTCGACGCGGGGCTCGTCACCAAGCAGAAGACGGGGCGCACGACGTCCGTGCGACTCGTGCCGGGGAGCCTCGACGACCTCGCGACCTGGGCGATGAGCACCCGGCTGATGTGGAGCAACGCCCTCGACCGCCTGGACCGGCACGTGAGTGAGGACTCGGAGGAGGAGCGATGACGGAGAGCACGATCACGATCACCAGGACGGTGGCGGCGTCGCCCGGCCGGGTCTTCGAGGCGTGGACGGACGTCGACCAGCTCGCCGCGTGGTGGTGGCCGCAGCTCGCGGACACGACGTACGACGTCGACGCGCGGCCCGGTGGGAGGTTCCGCATCCGCAGCGCGCAGATCGGGGCGACGGTGACCGGGGTCTACACCGACGTCGCCCCACCGCGAAGGCTGGCCTTCACCTGGACCTGGGAGGACGACAACGAGCCGGACGCGGCGGTCGAGGACACCGTGGTGGTGACCTTCGAGCCCGAGGCGACCGGGACGCTGGTGACCGTCGCGCACACCTCTACGGCCCACGTGCCCGAGGGCGGCGCGCAGCGGGGCTGGAACGACGTGCTGGACCGGCTGGTGGCGCTCTGCGCCGAGGGTCAGTCGACGAGCTCGCGCAGCTGACGGATCGTGGCGGCGGGGTCGTCGCTGGCGGGCAGCACCTGGAGGTTGGTCACGCCCGCCTCGACGAAGGCCGCGATGCGCTCCTTGACGTACGACGCAGGGCCGACCAGGTTGCCGAGCTCGAGGAGGTCGGCCGGGACGATCTTCTCGGCATCGCGCTTGTTGCCGCCGAGGTAGAGGTCCTGGATCTCCTTGGCCTCCTTCTCGTAGCCGTACTGGCACATCAGGTCGTTGTAGAAGTTCTTGCCCCGCGCGCCCATGCCGCCGACGTACAGCGCGACGGTCGGTCGGGCGAAGTCGAGCAGCGCCTTGGTCTCGGGACCCTCGCCGATGGCGACCATGCCGCCGGCTGAGACCTCGAGCGGTGCGAGGTCGGGCGACCGCTTGGCCGTGCCGCGGGCGAGCGACTCGCCCCACACGTCGCCGGCCTTCTCGGGCACGAAGAGGAACGGCAGCCAGCCGTCGGCGTACTCCGCGACGCCTTCGACGTTCTTCGGGCCGAGCGCGGCGACGTAGATCGGGACCGACGGCCGCTCGGGCCTGTTCAGCAGCTTGAGCGGCTTGCCGAGGCCGAGCCCTTGGTCGGCGGGGAGCGGGAGCTTGAAGATCCCGTCGTGCACGAGGGTCTCGCGCCGCAGCCCGCTGCGGAGGATCTCGATGATCTCGCGGGTCCGGCCGAGCGGCTTGTCGTACGGCACGCCGTGGAAGCCCTCGATCACCTGCGGCCCGCTCGCGCCGATGCCGATGATCGCGCGGCCCTGGCTGACGTTGTCGAGCCCGGCCGCGGTCTGCAGCAGCGCGCCCGGCGTGCGGGAGTAGATGTTGAGGATCGCGCTGCCGATCTCCACGCGCTCGGTCTTCGCGGCGAGGTAGCCCATCAGCGTGGGGGAGTCGAAGCCATAGGCCTCCGCCACCCAGATCGTGTCGAGCCCGGCGTCCTCGAGGGCCTTGACCTGGTCGGCCGCCTCGCGCGGGTTGCCGGCGTACATCAGCTGGGTCGAGAGCTTCACGGCTCCGACACTGACAGAGCCACTGTCACGGTCGCAAGGCGGGATGCGTCACGCTCCGGGCGACCAGGCGCCGCATCGCAGGCGTCATCACGACGAAGTCGGCGCGCGGCGACCCGGCCGGGAAGATCCGGGAGAGGTCGCAGAACAAGGGGATGGCGAACGGTTCACCCCAGGCGTCGCGACCGCTGAGGAGCCCGTACGTCGTGCGCGGCAGGCCGTGGCAGTCGCGATGACCGCCGAGCGAGGTGTCGTCGTACGGCGGCCGGAACGCCCGGCGCAGCACTCGCAGCTGCACCTCGGAGACGCGCCCCGCCGACACCCAGCGGCGACCGTGCGGGACGCACCAGGTCGCGGCCGCCGCCCGGTCCGGCTGCGCCACCACGCTCAGGGGCGCGTTCTCGAGACGAGCCGGGCAGCCCGTCGGTCGGACGGTGCTGCCGGGCGGATCGGCGGCCCGGCGCTGTGCTCCCAGTGCGGCGAGGAACGTCGCCCAGACCCGAGGAGCGCCGGCCTCCTCCGTCGGCCCGACGAAGAAGGTCCCGCAGCCGCCGTCGTCGCCCTCGATGGTGCGGATGCCGTCGGGGTAGCGGAGCACCATCGACCAGGCCGGCCCGCCGAGGGCGTTGCAGGCGTCGAAGTGTCGCGGACGACGGGAGTTCACCAGGGCGACCAGGTCGTCCACGCCCTCGGTGAGCGGTCCGTTCGGCGCTGTCCAGAAACCGTCCGTCGCCCGGTAGCAGAGCAGAGCGGCCGTGGC
>DASSTL010000072.1:0-43837 GCA_035707985.1 Nocardioides sp.
TTCACCGGCTGACGACCCCGCTCGGCGCTACTCAGCTCGGCGCTACTCGGCGGCGACGTAGTAGCCCGCGTCCCGCAGCTTGGCGACCAGCGCCTCGGCGTGCTTCTCGCCGCGGGTCTCGAGCTGGAGGTGCACCTCGACCTCGTCGAGCGACAGCTCGGCGTCGATGCGGGCGTGGGTGACCTCGATGACGTTCCCGCCCGCCTGGCTGATCTGGGTGAGCATGGTGGCAAGGCCGCCCGGGGTGTCGGGGATGCGCAGTCGCAGGTTCAGGAAGCGCCCCGCGGCGGCCATGCCGTGCTGGATCACCTTGCCGAGGAGCAGCGGGTCGATGTTGCCGCCCGAGAGGACGGCGACCGTCGGCGTACCGAACCGGGAGGGGTCGTCGAGGATCGCGGCGACCGCGGCCGCGCCGGCGGGCTCGACCACCATCTTCGCGCGCTCCAGCACCGCGAGCACGGCCCGGGACAGCGAGCCCTCGGAGACCGTGACGATCTCGTCGACCAGGTCGCGGACGGCGGTGAAGGTGACCTGCCCCGGCAGCCCGACGGCGATCCCGTCGGCCATCGTCGACATGGACTCGAGCTTGACCGGGTGACCCGCCGCGAGCGAGCCGGGGTACGCCGCGGCACCGGCGGCCTGGACCCCGATCATGCGCACCTCGGGGCGCTTGGCCTTGACCGCGATCGCGATCCCGCTCAGCAGGCCGCCGCCGCCGCACGGGACGACGACGGTCTCGACCTCTGGCGCCTGCTCGAGGATCTCGAGCCCGCAGGTGCCCTGGCCGGCCACGATGTCGGTGTTGTCGAACGGGTGGATCAGGACCGCGCCGGTGCGCTCCTCGAACTTCCGGGCCTCGGCGAGGGAGTCCTCGAGGTAGCGGCCGTGGAAGATCACGTCGGCGCCGTACCCGCGGGTCGCGTTCTCCTTGGGGATCGGTGCCCCTTCCGGCATGAAGATCGTGGCCTTGATCCCGAGCGCCTGGGCGGCCAGCGCCACGCCCTGCGCGTGGTTGCCGGCGGACGCCGCCACGACGCCGCGCGCCTTCTCCTCCTCGGACAGCCGCGAGATCCGCGTGTAGGCGCCGCGGATCTTGAAGGAGCCCGTGCGCTGGAGGTTCTCGCACTTGAGGTTCACCTTGCTGCCGGTCAGCGCCGACAGCCAGCGGGCCCCCTCCATCGGGGTCCGCAGCGCGAGCTCGCTCGCGGTCTTCGCGGCCTCCTCGATGTCCGCGAGCGAGACCTGCACGTCACTCATCCGGGTTCTTCTCGTTCCTCCCGAGGTCGCGGACACCGTCCCGAGGCGGGTCGAGCTGGTCGGCGAGCGCGGCGTCGCGCGTGTCGCCCACCCGACCGTCGTCGTCGTCAGCGGCCGGCGCCGGGCCGCCGTAGTCGTGCTCCAGGGCCTCCTCCGGGTCCTCGCCCACGGCGGTGTCCTCCGCGAGGTGCTGCACGACGGCGTTGGCGGCGGCGGCGAACGGTACGGCGACCAGCGCCCCGGCGATGCCGGCGACGAGGATCCCGGCTGCGATCGCGACGATGATGCCGAGCGGGTGGATGGCGACGAAGCGGCCCATCAGGAACGGTTGGAGGACGTGGCTCTCCAGCTGCTGCACCGCGACGACGCAGGCGAGCATGATCAGCGCGACCACGAGGCCGTGGTCGACGAACGCGACCAGCACCGCCACCGTGCCGGCCACGAAGGCCCCGATGATCGGCACGAACGCGCCGAGGAACACCAGGACCCCGATCGCGAAGACGAACTGCACGCGCAGGATCGACGCCGCGATCATCACGCCCGCCGCGTCGGTGACCGCCACGATCACCGTGGCCCGGACGAACTGCGTCAGCGAGATCCACGCGACCCGGCCCGAGCTGTCGACGCGCGGCCGTGCTGCCCGCGGCGCGATCCGGACGGCCCAGGCCCAGATGCGCTCGCCGTCGGCGAGGAAGAAGTACGTCGCGAAGAGCACGATGAACAGCCCGGCGAGGACGTGGCCCAGCGTGTTGCCGAGATGGGTGGCCTGGCTCAGCACCTCACCGCTCTTCGCCCGCTCCGAGAGCGAGTTCTGCGCCTTCTCGATGTAGTCGCTGATCTGGTTGTCGGTGAGGTGGAACGGGCCGGTCTTCAGCCAGTCGCGGATCTCGCCGAGGCCGTCGGAGACCTGGGTCGCCAGGTGGTTCGCCCCACTCGCGACCTGCTGGCCCGCGAGCACGAGCATGCCCGCCACGACGACGAGCAGGCCGAGCACGAACAGGCCGGCGCCGAGCCGGCGTCGGATGCCGATCCGCTCCAGCGCGGCCACGAGCGGCGCGCCGAGGGCGGTGATCAGGATCGCGACGACCAGCGGGATCGTGACCTCGGCGAAGAAGACCACGCCCCGGAAGAGCCCGTACGTCGCGACCGCGATCACGATCAGCCGCCACGACCAGGCGGCGGCCAGGTCGAGGCCCCACGGGACCTGGGCCCGCGAGAAGTTCGACGTACCGGCCGAGATCGTGACCGGCGCCGGGTGCCGCTGCTCCGCGCGCAGGTGCGCGAGCTGGTGGGCGAGCCGCTCGATCAGGCGCTCCTTCTCCGCGACGGTCTGCTCCGCCGCCCGAGGGGAGTCGTCAGCCTCGTTGCTCACGGGAGCAACCCTAGGACGTGTCGGCGGCCAGATGCCCGACCAACCGACGGGCGACCTCCGGGTGGGGCGCGGCCAGCAGGCCGGCGGCGGCCAGGACGTACTGCTGGTCGACGGTGACCTGCGCGTGCTGCGGGAGCTGCCAACCCCCCTCTACCTGGCCGACGCTGCCGGCGAAGACGCGCTCGGCCACCCCGGGCCGGCCGTGGCGCAGGACGCCTCCCGAGCCGACCAGCAGCCCGACCTCGCGCAGGTCCTTTCCGCTGCGCTCGACGACCCGGCCCTCCGGGCTGACCACCACCTTGCTCCGGCCGGCGTGCCGACGCAGGGCGAGGCCGACGGCCTCGCGGGCGAGCTCCTCGTCGAGGTCCTGCTCGACCGCGTCGACCGGGACGAACGACACGTCGTCGTGACGCCGGCGCGCCGCCTCCAGCAGGTCGTCGCGACCGGCGGCCTCGGCGGTGGTGAGCGCCGACCAGCGCATCCCAAGGTCTCCCTCGACGGAGCGCGTGACCCGTGAGGTGGCGACGACCTCGCGGCTCAACCCGGCGTCTTCGGGGTCGAGCTCGACGACGCTGTGCACGTCGGTGGTCGCGCCCCCGACGTCGACGACCACGGTGTCGCCGGCGACCTCGGCGAGGAGCTCGACGCCGGTCAGCACGACGTCGGGGGTGGCGCCCTGGACCATCGCGACGAAGTCGGCCCGGCTGCTGAGGTGCTTGCCGCCGATGACGTGGGACAGGAAGAGCTCGCGGATGGCCGTGCGCGCGCCCTCGGGGGCGAGGACGCCGATCCGCGGCACGATGTTGGACGCAAGGACGAGCGGGTGGTGGACCAGGATCTCGGCGACGTCCGCCTGGGCATCGACATTGCCCGCGGCCACCACCGGTCCCGACCAGACGTCGGCCAGCGCGCGGGCACAGGCCAGGATCGGCTCGGGGTTGCCGCCGTCGGTCCCTCCGGTCAGGAGTACGACGTCGGGCTCGCTGGCCGGGATCCCGGCGAGGTCGTTCCCGCGGCTGGCGGCGAACACCGCGACGACCTTGCCACCCGACGACAGCGCCACGCGTCGCCCGGCCTCGGCCGTCACCAGCTCCTCGTTGCCGACGACCGCGATCCGCAGCCCGCCGCCGGCGCTCGAGCAGGCGAGGGTCTCCGCGTCTGCCGCGCGCGCGTCCTGTTCGACCAGGGCGGCCAGGCACGCGTCGTACCCGTCGAGCACGTCGGTGTCGATGGTCGTGCGGTGCTCAGCGGCGGCCGCGACCGTCCCCCCGTCCAGGTCGACCAGCAGCGCCTTGGTGAACGTCGACCCGAAGTCGACGCAGACGACCGCGCTCACCGTCTCTCACTTCGGCGGTCAGGCGAGGGCACGGTCGAGGTCCGCGAGGAGGTCGTCGACCGTCTCGATGCCGACGCTGAGGCGGACCAGGTCGGCCGGGACCTCGAGCTCCGTGCCGGCGACGCTCATGTGCGTCATCCGGCCGGGGTGCTCGATCAGGCTCTCGACGCCGCCCAGGGACTCACCGAGCGTGAAGACCTCGGCCCGGGCGCAGGTGTCGACCGCCGCCTGCTCCCCGTCGACGTGCCGGAAAGACACCATGCCGCCGAAGCGCTTCATCTGCCGGGCGGCGATCTCGTGGCCGGGGTGGTCCGGGAGACCCGGGAAGTAGATGTGCCCGACCTTCGGGTGGCCGGCGAGGAACTCGACGACGCGCTCGGCGTTGTCGCAGTGCCGGTCCATGCGGACGCCGAGGGTCTTGATGCCGCGGTGGGTGAGGAAGCAGTCGAACGGCCCCGGAACCGCCCCCATCGCGTTCTGGTGGAACATGATCGCCTCGGCCAGGTCGAGGTCGCGCACCACGACGGCGCCACCGACGACGTCGCTGTGCCCACCGACGTACTTGGTCGTGGAGTGGACGACGATGTCCGCGCCCAGGCTGAGCGGCTGCTGGAGGTACGGCGAGGCGAACGTGTTGTCGACGACCAGCAGCGCCCCGGCCTCGTGGGCGAGGCTCGCCAGGGCCTCGATGTCGGCGATGTTGAGCAACGGGTTGGTCGGGGTCTCGACCCACACCATCCGGGTGCCGGGCCGGATGGCCTCTCGCACCGCGTCCACGTGGGAGATCGCCACGGGGGTGTTCTCGAGGCCCCACCGCTTCTCGACCTTCTCGAACAGCCGGAAGGTCCCGCCGTACGCGTCGTTCGGTACGACGACGTGGTCACCGGGGCTGGTGAGGGCGCGCAGGATCGTGTCCTCCGCGGCCAGGCCGCTCGAGAACGCGAAGCCCCGCTCCCCCTCCTCGAGCGCGGCCAACGCCCCTTCGAGGGCGGTGCGGGTGGGGTTGGCGCTGCGGCTGTACTCGTAGCCGCCACGGAGGCCGCCCACACCGTCCTGCTTGTAGGTGCTCGTGGCGTAGATCGGGGGGATCACCGCACCGGTGGTCGGGTCGGGCTCGTACCCGGCGTGGATCGCGCGCGTGTCGAAGCCGGACTTGTGGCGGTGCTCCTGGGTCACGGGATCACGGTAGTGGTGGTTTCGAGACGGTCGCAGGCGACCTCCTCGAGCGAGCAGCAGGCCGCGAGGAACGAGCGGACTGCGTGGGCGAGCGCAGATTGAGCGAGCGCACGACCGAGCTTGCGAGGTCGTGGCCGCGAGACGAAATCCGGTGACGGTCACCGGGCGAGTGCCTCCTGGGGCAGGGGTGGTTTCGAGACGCTCGCAGAGCTCGCTCCTCAAGCGAGCAGCAGGCCGCGAGGAACGAGCGGACTGCGTGGGCGAGCGCAGATTGAGCGAGCGCACGATCGAGCTTGCGAGGTCGTGGTCGCGAGACGAAATCCGGTGACGGCGCCTGGGCCTGTCTCCAGGACAGGGGTGTTTCGAGACGCTCGCAGAGCTCGCCCCTCAACCACCGGGGCACCGGCGGGCGTCGTAAGGGTTCGGTCACATCCGGCGGGAACGCGGGAGACCCTGTCGGTGTTGGACACTGTGGAGGCACTATCTCGTGCCCCAGAAGGAGTTGTTGTGTCGATCTTCTCCCGTTCCAAGTCCACGCTTCCCACGCCCGACGAGGCCCTGCCCGGGCGGGACACCCGTCCCTTCGCGATCGCCGACAAGCACCTGGTGCTCGATGCGCCGGTGGTGACCGACGAGGTCCCCGAGGGCTACGAGGTGGCGCTGTTCGGGCTCGGCTGCTTCTGGGGAGCCGAGGAGATCTACTGGCAGGTGCCGGGCGTCTGGTCGACCTCGGTCGGGTACGCCGGTGGCATCACCCCGAACCCGACGTACGAAGAGGTCTGCACCGGCCGCACCGGCCACACCGAGGCGGTCCGGGTGGTCTACGACCCGAGCAAGGTCTCGTACGCCGACCTGGTCAAGACCTTCTTCGAGGTTCACGACCCGACCCAGGGCATGCGCCAGGGCAACGACGTCGGCACCCAGTACCGCTCCGCGATCTACTGGACGACGCCCGAGCAGGAGCAGACCGCCCGCGAGCTGACCAAGATCTACGGCGACGAGCTCCACCGGCAGCGCATCGGTGACATCACCACCGAGATCCGCCCGGCCTCGGAGATCAGCTACTACTACGCCGAGGACCACCACCAGCAGTACCTCGCGAAGAACCCCTTCGGGTACCGATGCCACGCCAACACCGGCATCCGGTTCCCCGAGACCGCCTGACGTTCGACCGATGGGCCCCGCGTCTTCGACGTGGGGCCCATCGTCATCTGCACGTGAACCTCATCAGCTCGTCGACGATGGGCGCCTCACGCGGCGGTGGCGCAGGTGCCGTTCGCGCCGACAGAAGCGGCACCTGCTCGCCACTGTCGGCACACGAGGCGCGTGCGCCCCTGCCAAACATCTTGAAGTGATAGCGTACGGACGTGTTAATCAATGCCGAACGCCGTGCGGTATTCGACTTCACCGGTTCCGTCGTCCTGGTGACCGGCGGCGGCACAGGTATCGGTCTGTCCGTGGCCAGAGCCTTCCTCTCGTCCGGTGCCACGGTCGCGGTCTCCGGGCGGCGGGCCGAACCCCTCGAGGAGGCCGTCGCCGACATCGAACCGGAGCGGACGCTCGCCCTGCCGTGTGACGTCGGTGACCGCGACGCCGTCAACTATCTCGTCGAGAGCGTCGTGAAGCGCTTCGGCCGCCTCGACATCGTGGTGAGCAACGCCGCGATCTTCGTCTCGAGCCAGCTCACCGACCTGGACCAGGACACATGGGAGCAGATGCGCCGAGCCAACGTCGACGGGTTCTACTACCTCGCGCAGGCGACTCTTCCCCTGCTCGAGCGGTCCGGCGGAAGTCTTGTCGCGGTGTCCAGCGTGTCGGGTGAGCGTGGCGACTGGAGCCAGGCGGGTTACAACGCGACCAAGGCGGCGGTCTCGAACTTCGTGCGGTCCCTCGCGCTCGACTACGGCCCTCGTGGTGTCCGGATCAACGCCGTCGCGCCGGCGTTCACGGTCACCGACATGACTCGCGCCGTCGCGGACGACCCCGCTGCCCGGAAGGTCTTCGAGAACCGGGTGGCGCTCGGGCAGCTGGCCGGTCCCGACGACATCGCCGGGTCGGTCCTGTTCCTGGCCAGCGATGCGGCCGCCTACGTGACCGGTGTCGTGTTGCCGGTCGACGGCGGGACCAGCGCCTCGACCGGTCAGGGGCATGTGGCCTAGTGCCGCACCGGTCAGGCGTGGGGTGACGCGCCCAGGAGCTCCTCGCGCACGAACTCCAGCTCTCGTGCCACGTAGTCGGTGATGTCCCCGGTCTTCAGCTCGGCCGGAAGGACGTCCCAGGTGTAGGTCTCGATCTCCAGATGGTCCGACAGCGGGGCCTCCCGGTGCATCTGCAGCGCCTCCTGCACGGCGTACCGGGTGGTGCCGAACGCGCCGAGCTCCTCGAGGAAGACCGGGACGTGGAAGTGCGTGCGCAGCTCGGCGGGGCGCGGGTCCTGCTCGAACGCCGCCAGGGCGTCGCCCAGGTGCAGGAAGTGCGTGGCCTCCTCACCTCTGCGCAACGTGCTCTGGCTGAGGTAGATCGTGTCGGTGAAGCGCTTCAGCTCCGGCACCAGCGACTCGGTGAGCTCCCCGACCCTGAGCGCCGCCGCCTCCTGGAGCTTGAACACCGGGATGCCGGCCGCCACGAGCGCAGCGAGCGACGCGCGCACGTCCTCGAAACCGACCGACTGGTGCCCGATGTCGAAGACGACTCCGAGGTGTCGTCGGACCAGACCTTCCGCCTCCGAGACCGGGACTCCCGCGATGCGGGCGAGCTCGGCCACGCCGGAAGGCGAGTGGATGCGCTCGCGGAAGTAGGAGACGGTCTCGTCGGTCGTCTCGAGGTAGCAGGCGGGCTCGGGCTCGAGCGCCACCTTCACCCGCCGTCCGGTACGTCGCTCCAGGTCGACGAGGTGAGCCACCACGCGGAACAGCTGCGTGGTGAACAAGTCGACGTACGAGTCGTCCGCGACCTTGGGTCGGAAGGCGAGTGGGGCGGTCTGGATGCTCGCGCTCACCTCGGGAGGGGCGATCTCGGCCAGGATGTCGGCCACCTGGCAGGTGTAGGCGACCCGTTCCTCGGTGGTCCAGTCGGGCTCGTAGACGCGCTCCATGACCTCGCCGCCCTTGAACGGGCCGTACGGGAACGCGTTGACCGTGTAGACGTAGAGCTCCTGATCGGACAGGAAACCGGCGAGCCAGCGGCGCTCGTCACCGTCCTGGGTGAGGGTCCGGGCTGCGTCAGCGGAGATCCGGAGCGAGACCCCGAACGGACGGTCCGGCGACACGCGGGCCTTCACCGCCGGCACATACGTGGTGAGGCTGTCGCGCATCTCGGCCCAGGTGTCCCCCGGATGGACCAGGGTCGAGTACGTCAGGTGGCCCAGGCCGTTCCCGAGGTCCATGTGGTCTCCCTCATCTGTTCATTATTACTAAACAGACCGTAGAGCCAGGGTGAGCAGGTGTCAACGACAGGTCAGTGCCGCTGACCGTGGACGAACCAGATGCCCTCGAACGTCTCGTCGCCCGGGTTGCGGAGGACGTGGGGGATGGAGGAGTCGAAGCCGACGGACTCGCCCGGGTGCAGATGGAAGACCTCCTCGCCCACCGTCACGGCGACCTCGCCCGACAGCACGTAGCCGTACTCGTAGCCGTCATGGGTGATCAGGTCGCCGTCCGCCGAGGCAGCGCCGGGCGCGTAGGAGATCTTCATGAAGTTCACGCCGTGCTCGGGCGTGGCCGCGAGCCGCTCCCACACCACGCCCTTGGCCATGTCCAGGTGTGGCCGATGGCTGGGATGGACCACGGAGATGCGGTTCGCGTAGGCGGATGGCTGCCAGGCGATCGTCGGGTCGGACGGGTTGCGGTCCTGCGCATCGCCCGACGTCTGGGTCCCGTTGCCGGCGGCCGCGCTGTCGTCGAACAGTTCGTCCACCGACACGTGGAGCAGTCGGGAGAACGTGTAGAGCGTCGCCACGGACGGCTGCGACTTGCCGTTCTCGATCTGGGAGATCAGTGAGGGCGAGACGTCGGCCTGCCGCGCCAGCTCGCGCAGCGTGAGCCCGGCTCGGATGCGCACCTCTTTGAGGCGCCGACCCAGATCTTCCATCGCACCCTCGCGCTTCCCAGAACTCGCACGTGCCCGGCCGGGGTATCGGCGGACGGCCTCGTTGAGGTTAGCAGCACTGTACGCTCTCGCCATCGATCCTCCCGGCTCCTGACGATTTCACCCCGTCAAGTCCCAACATCAACCACTAGCGTTTAATGTCACGAAACACTACGCTGCCGGTGCAAGGCCAGCCGGGATCACCCCGGGATGGCCTCTGACCGAGAGGCGAGGGACGTGAACGAACCGGGGCGGCGGGCGCTGGTCGTGGGTGCGACCGGGATCGTCGGACGGGCCGTGGCCACACTGTTGGTCGAGGAAGGTTGGACGACGTTCGGCCTGTCGCGCAGCGGCGGAGGGCCGGAAGGTTGTTCGCGCGTGGTGGCCGACCTGAGCGACCCGGAGTCGCTCACCACGGCTCTCGCCGACGTCCGCCCGGACCTGGTCGCGATCACAGCCTGGACGCGCCGCGACACCGAGGCGGAGAACATCGCGGTCAACGGTGGCGCGGTCCGGAACCTGCTCACCGCCCTGGAGCCCTCCGGCTCGGTGCGACACGTCGCCCTGATGACCGGCCTCAAGCACTACCTGGGGCCCTTCGAGGCGTACGCCGTGGGGAAGATGCCCGACACGCCGTTCCACGAGTACGAGGAACGACTGCCGTCACCGAACTTCTACTACGCCCAGGAGGACGAGCTGTTCGCATCGGCGGCGCGCAACGGATTCACGTGGAGCGTCCACCGGGCGCACACGGTCTTCGGTTTCGCGACGGGCAACGCCATGAACATGGTGGCGACCATCTGCGCCTACGCGACGATCTGTCGGGAGAAGGGGTTGCCCTTCGTGTTCCCGGGGTCGGAGACCCAGTGGAACAGCGTCACCGACGTCACGGACGCCGAGCTGCTGGCCGAACAGATCCTCTGGTGCGCGACCGACGAGCGCGGTCAGAACGAGGCCTTCAACATCGCCAACGGTGACGTGTTCCGATGGCGCTGGCTGTGGCCCCAGGTCGCGGAGTACTTCGGTCTGGAGTGGGAGGGCTTCGAGAAGGAGCCCCGCACCCTGGTGAACGCCATGGCCGGCATGGAGGACACCTGGCGCGACATCGCCGCGCGGCACGATCTCGTCGAGCCCGAGCTGAACCGGGTCGCGTCCTGGTGGCACACCGACGGTGACCTCGGCCGGAACATCGAGGTGCTGACCGACATGAACAAGAGCCGGAACGCAGGCTTCACCGCGCACCGCGACACACGTGCGTCGTTCTTCCGGTACGCCGAGCGGTACCGCGAGGCGCGGATCATCCCCTGAGCCACGCAGGGCGGACGGGCGAGCGCCGGCCCGCCCTGCGTGCACCATCAGGTCGTCGTCAGAGGGACCCCGTGAACTCGATGTGTGCCTTGATCGACGACGGCGTCGGGTGATGCGCAGTCTCGAGCGCCTCGACCGCATGGTCCACGTCGAAGTGCTCGGTCACGATCGAGGAGAGGTCGATGCCGCTGTTGGCCAGGAAGCGCAAGGTCTCGGGCCAGACGCCGGGTGAGCCGATCGACCCGGTGATGCGGAGCTCCTTGGACTGGATCAGTCCGAGCTTGGCCGGGGCCTCCTGACCGACGTCGATGCCGATGTAGGCGATCCTGCCCTGGAAGCACACGAGCTCGAGCGCCTGCGCCATCACCGCGGGTCGACCGGTCGCCTCGACGACGAGGTCGGCGCCCCGGCCTCCCGTCAGCCCGGCGAGGAGCTCGTCGACGTCGGCGGGATCGGCCGCGTGGTCGGCCCCGAGCGAGGACGCAGCGGCGCGGCGTTCGGGCGAGGGTTCGACGGCGACGACCCGGGCACCCATGGCGTGTGCCGCCGCGATCACGGCGAGCCCCACGGGCCCGGCCCCCAGGACGACCACCAGGTTGCTGGCGTCGACGCCGCCGGCACGGACGATCGCGTAGTAGGCCACCGAGAAGGGTTCCACCAGCGCCCCCATGGTCCAGCTGAGCTCGTCGGGGAGCCGGTGCAACCACTCCGGCCGGGCGACGAAGAACTCGGCGGCAGCGCCGCTGATGGAGAACCCGAAGTGCTCCTCACCGATGACGCACTCCCCCACGACGCGATCCCCGGGAGCCACGCCGGTCACCCGGTCACCCACGCGGACCACCTCGCCGGACCACTCGTGACCGGGGATCAAGGGGTAGGAGAAGGGAATGATGTAGCGGCCTTCGAGAAGGTCGATGTCCGAGTGGCAGACGCCCACCGAGCGAGCGGCGACGAGCACCTCGTCGTCGGCGATCTCGGGCACCACGACCTGCTCGACGCTCGCCACGCCCTGCGCGGTGTAGAGCAGCGCTCTCACGGTCCTTCTCTCCCGACTCAACGGGCCTGGACCAGGACCTTGACCTGGTCACCCGAGGGGTTCAACAAGGTCTCGAACCCGGACGGCACCACGTCATCCATGCCGATCTGCGCGGTCACGACCTTCTCCACCGGGTAGCGACCCGAGGAGATCAGCCCGATGATGCGTGGCCAGTCCGAGACGGGGTAGCACCACGTCCCTGCGAGCGTGACGTCGTGCTCGGAGAGGATCATCGGCTCGATGGCGGCGGTCCGGGTGTGCAGACCCGTCTGGGAGATGCGTCCTGCCGAGCGGACCGCGGAAAGAGCAGCCTGAAGGGCACGCTCGTTGCCCGAGCACTCGATCACCACATCCGCGCCGATGCCTGCCGTCTGCTCCTTGACCCAGTCCACGACGTCGACCTGAGAAGGGTCGACGACCTCGCCCACGTCCAGGCTCCGGGCCAGCTTCGCACGGGTGGGGTTCGGCTCCGAGATGAACACACGCGCGCCGTTGGCCGCCGAGTACAGCGCAGCGAGGGCGCCGATGGGGCCGGCGCCGGTGACCAGCACGGTGTCGCCCGGACGCACCTGCGCGACGTCCACGCCGTACGCCGCGACGGCCGCCGGCTCGACGAGGGCGCCCTGCAGGTCGGACACCTCGTCGGGCAGGACGCTCACGTTGCGGGCGGGCACGACTGCGCGCTCGGCGAGCCCTCCCCAGGCGTCGCTGAGCCCGACACAGGCCATCGACTGGCACAGGTGGTTGAGGCCGCGCCTGCAGTAGTAGCACTCGTCGCAGTAGAGCAAGGGCATGACGGAGACCCGCTGGCCGGGGGTGAGGTGGCGCACCGACGCGCCCACCTCGAGCACCTCGGCCGAGAACTCGTGGCCGAGCACCTGGGGCAGCTGCGACCCGTTGAGCGGGTGGGGTTCACTGGGGATCACGATCGGGCCCATCGCGAACTCGTGCAGGTCGGTGCCGCAGATGCCGCACCAGAGTGGCCTCAGCACCACGTCGTCCGGCCCCGGACCGGTGGGCTCGGCGACCTCCTCGACCCGGATGTCCTTCGCGCCGTGGAACACAGCTGCCTTCATGACTCGGCATTCCTTCCGTTCGTCAGGGCGGGGTCGAAGAGCACCTTGCCCTCGATTTCTCCGCCGGCCAGTCGATCGAGCTGCTCCGCCACGTCGTCGAGCGGGTGGACCGAGTCCAGCAGCTCGTGGGCCACCCGGGTGCGGGACAGCACGTCGAGGGCTGGGGCGAGATCGGCCTCGCAGACGTGGGCGAGCGTGGTGAGCACCGAGATCTCCTGCATCACGACCGGGTGGATGTCGACCATCTGCGGTGTCCCGGGTAGGCCGACCTGCAGCACAGTGCCTCCGGGGCGGACCAGCGACACCGCCTTGTCCAGCTGTCCGGCGGCGCCGCTCGCCTCGATGACGACGTCGGCCTCGCCTCCGATCTGCTCCACGATGTCCTCGGCGTCCACATCAGCGCCCACGACGCGAGTCGCACCGAGCCGGAGGGCCCGGTCCAGTCGCGAGCCCGGGAAGTCGACGACCGTCACCTCGGCCTCGGCCATGGAACGTGCACCGGTCAGCAGGAAGGAACCGATGGCGCCTGCGCCGATGAGGACGACCCGGTCGCCGTCGCGAACACCCGCCCGTCGTGCGGCGTGGAGTCCGACGGCCATGGGCTGGGCCAGGCCTGCGTGGTCGAGGCTCAGGTCGTCCGGCACCGGGACCAGAGACCTCTCCGGCGCGGCGACCAGCTCGGCCAGCCCACCGGCCGTGTTCAGGCCGAGGGTGTAGTAGCGGCGGCAGATGTTCGTCCGGCCCTCTCGGCAGCGGTCGCACTCGCCGCACCACACGCCCGCGCCGCAGGCGACGAGCTCCCCCTCCGCGTACCGACCGCCGGGAACGGCCTGCTCGACCACACCCACGAACTCGTGGCCGATCACCATCGGGCCCTGGTGCCCGGTGACAGGATGCCGGCGGTCGACGGGGAAGGTCAGAGGCCCCTTCGCCCACTCGGTCGCGTCGGTTCCGCACATGCCGGAGCGACGCACCCGGAGCACGACCTCCCCGCTCCTCGGCGTCGGCTCCGGTACGTCGGAGATGCGGACGTCGTGAGCGCCGTGGTAGACGGCAGCGCGCATCAGGACCCCGCGCCGGCTCGGACCACGCTCCCGGCCTCGGTGTTGAGGTGCGACTGCGACTCCCTCAGCGTCGGGAGCGACCCGCCGACGGTGACGTAGCGCTGACCGGCGACCAGGAGCTCCTCGGCGGGGAACTTCGTCACGACCTCGCATCCGTCGGCGGTCACCACCATCTCCTCCTCGATCCGGGCGGCACCGACACCGTCTGCGGACGGCCAGTAGGTCTCGATGGCGAAGAACATGCCCTCGCGGAGCTCCTCGGGATGGTCCAACGAGACCAGCCGCGAGAATATCGGCTTCTCCCAGATGGACAGCCCGACTCCGTGGCCGTACTGCAGGCCGAACGCCGCCGTCTCGTCCGGGAAACCGAACTCCTGCGCCCGCGGGAACTCCGAGACGACGTCCGCGGTGGTGGCGCCGGGGCGGACCTGGGCGATCGCGCGGTCCATGTACTCGCGCGCTCGCACGTACGCGTCCTGCTGTGCCCGGCTGGCCGAGCCCACGGCAAAGGTGCGGTAGTAGCAGGTCCGGTAGCCGTTGTAGCTGTGCAGGATGTCGAAGAACGCCGGGTCTCCGGGCCTGATGAGACGGTCGGAGTACACGTGCGGGTGGGGCGAGCAGCGTTCCCCGGAGATGGCGTTCACGCCCTCGACGTACTCCGAACCGAGGTCGTAGAGCACCTTGGAGACCAGGCCGACCGTCTCGTTCTCGCGGACGCCCGGACGGAGGAACTCGTAGAGCTCGGAGTACGCCGCGTCGACCATGGAGGCGGCCTGCGTGAGGAGAGAGATCTCGTCGGGAGTCTTGATGGCACGGGCGCGAAGGAACACCTGCTGTCCGTCGACCACCTCGATGCCCGCCTTGCGAAGGGCGAAGAGGATCGGCAGCTCGATCAGGTCCACACCCAACGGTTCGTGGGCGAGGTCGAACCTGTCGAGCTCTCGCTTGATCTTGGCGGCGACGTCGTCGGCGATGCCGGCGTCGGGGTTGAAGGCGCCGCGCAGGGTGGAGATGCCGGCGCGGGCCCCGGTCTCCGAACGCGGCCGCACGCCGCCGTCGACGATCGAGTCCGGCTCGGCGTCCGCCTCGGACCTGGTCGTGGACAGCCATGGGTTGTACAGCTCGTGGTGTCGCGCTGCCGAGCCGAAGTCCCAGACGATGGGGTCCGCGTTGCGCGTCACGAGCGCGAACCGGATCAGCTTGTCCATCGCCCAGGTGCCGATGTGGGTGGCAGACATGTAGCGGATGTTGGAGAAGTCGAAGGCGAGGAGAGCGCCAAGCTCGGAGGCCTCCAGCTCCGCGCGGAGGCGCGCAAGTCGCTCGTCGCGCAGCCGGTCGAAGGAGATGCGAGCTTCCCAGTCCACGGCGTTGGTGCCGAAGGTGGCGGTGCTCTTGGGGCTCATGGTGGGGCCTCTCTGTCGGAGCCTCCGGTGGGAGGCGGTGCAAGGTCTCGAGGTGGGTCGGCGCCGGCTGCCGAGTTCAGACGGGAGCTCCACCTCGCCTTCGGCGCGCACGAGCCAAGGTGTAGATGACGGCCGCGACGAGGATCAGCAGCCCCTGGAAGTAGTACTGCGACGTGGAGCCGAGACCGAGGAACGTCGTGGCGTTGAGCAGCTGCTGGAGCAGGAGCGCTCCGAACACCGTGCCGATGAACGTGCCCCGTCCGCCGAGCAGGCTGGTGCCACCGAGAACCACCGCGGTGACACTGGTGAGGGTGAACGCCTGACCCTGGGCCGGGTCCCCGATCCCGTACTGACCCATCAGGATGATCGCGCCCAGGAATGCGAACAGCGAGGCTCCGACATACCCGAGGATCACCGTCCGACTCACGGGGATGCCGATCCGGCGCGCCGACTCCTCGTCGGACCCGACGGCTCGCAGGCGCCATCCCCACGGGCGGTAGCGCAAGGCGAGCTCGAGCAGGACGGCGACCACGACGAGCGCGATGAACACGGCCGGGATCGGGCCGTAGACGTAGTTGATGTTGTTCTGGAACGTGATCGAGATGTACCCACCCTGGGTGGACCGCAGGAGGAAGGCGAAGCCACCCAGGGCGATGTACGTCGTCAGCGTTGCCGCGATCGGTGTGAACTTCCCGAACCGGATCAGGGCACCGTTGACGAGGCCGCACGCGACCGCGGCCAGAGCCATCAGCGCCAAGCCGGTCGTCAAGTGTCCCGCTGTCGTGCCGTCGTTGGCGTAGAACGACGAGATGACCACGAGGAACCCTGCGAGTGGTCCCACCGAGAGGTCGATCCCCCCGGTCAGGAGCGCGATGTTCTGTCCGAGCGCGATGAAGCCGGTTGCGCTCGCCGCGGTGAGCACGGTGTAGATGTTGAAGTCGGACAGGTACCGGTCATTGCCGGGTGTGATGTAGGCGGCCAGCCCCAGCATGACCAGCACGAGAAGCACCGACGGCGTGTAGTCACCTTGGATGAACCGGCGCAGCCATGAGCTCGAGGCACGTTGGTTGGCGGCGACCTGCAGGCTCTTGGCGGTCGAGGTGACCGCGTTCGACACGATCTGTTCCTCGGTGACGTCCTTGCCGGTCAGCGTCGCTACGACCTGGCCACGCGACATCACCAGCACCCGGTCGCACAGACCCTCGAGCTCCTTCGAGTCCGACGAGGACACGATCACCGGCACGCCCTGCCGCGAGGCGTCGCGGAGGATGCCGTAGATCTCGGCGCGAGCCCCCACGTCGACACCCTGGGTCGGCTCGTCGGCCACCAGCACCGCCGGCTCCGACAGCAGCGCCCGGGAGATCACGACCTTCTGCTGGTTGCCGCCGGACAGGGCAGTGACGGTGGCGTCGAGAGACGGGGCCTTGACCGAGAGCGAGGCCAGGGAGTCCCGGACCTGGCTCACCTCGGCGCGTCGGCTGAGGAAGGGTCCGCGCCGGAAGCGGGACAGCGATGACACGGCCGCGTTCTCACGGACGGACAGGCTCCGCAGCAGGCCCTCGCTGAGACGGTCGGCCGGCATGTACGCCGCTCGTCGCAGCAGGTCGCGACCGCTGAGGGGCTGGCCCTCGACGGTCACCGTGCCCGAGAACGGCTCGAGACCGGCGAGCGCCCGGAGCAGCTCACTCTGTCCGTTTCCGACCACTCCCGCGACGCCCACGATCTCGCCGCGCTGGGCGGACAACGACACCGCGGAGAAGCCCGAGCCGGAGAGGTTCTCGACGACGAAGTTCGGCGTTTCCTCCGCCGCGGTGTGCTTCGGCGGGAAGGTCGACTCGAGGGTGCGCCCGACGATGAGGGCGAGCAGCTCTTCGTCGGTGACGTCGTCGACGCGCGACGTGCCGCGGACGCGCCCGTCTCGCAGCACGGTGACCCGGTCGGCGAGCTCGCGCACCTCACCGAGGCGGTGCGTGATGTAGACGACCGCCGTGCCCTCGGCGACGATCTCGCGGACCCGGCCGAAGAGGAGGGCGACCGCGTCGCCCCCGAGAGGAGCGGTGGGCTCGTCGAGGATCAGCAGCCGGGGACGGACCGCGAAGGCCTTGGCGATCTCCAGGAGGTGCTTCTCGGCGAGGGTCAGCGTCTCGACGCGCTCACCCAGGTGGACGTGCAGGCCCACTCCGTCGAGGAGCTCCCGGGCGGTCCGCGAGGTCGAGGCACCCTTGAAGAACGAACGAGGCAGTGCCACCTGGAGGTTCTCGAGCACGGTCATGTCCGGCAGCACAGCGGGATGCTGGTGGACGATCGAGATCCCCAGCAGGGCCGCCGAGCGCGGCGTGAGCCCACTCACCTCGTGGCCGTGGAAGGTGATCACGCCCGTGTCGGGTTGGACGGTCCCGGACGCGACGTTCATCAGCGTGGACTTGCCGGCACCGTTCTCACCGAGGATGGCGTGGACCTCTCCCGGCAGCACCTCGACCGACACGTCCGTGAGCGCGGGAGCGCCGGCGTACGACTTGGAGATCCCGGCGAGCTCGATCGTCGCCTGGGTGGCGGGGGCGATTTCGCTGTCGATCACGGTCTCCGCGTTTCTCTCGGTGGTACAGGTTCGTCGGTGGCGCTCGGGGCCGGTCGAGGAGGCCCGGCCCCGAGCTCCACTCGTGGCGGTGGTGGGTGACCGCCGTGGGGCAGGGCCTAGTTGCTGAGCTTCGCCTGCTGGTCGCCGGGCATCTCGGCGGAGAGGTAGACGTCGCCGGGCAGGTCGGGCCGGCACTGCACACCGTGGGGCTGGCCGCTGACGGAGTCCTCGAAGACCGGACCCTTGAACGAGTCGGCCGTGGGCAGCTCGCCCCCCGTCGCCTTCGCCACGGCGTAGTCGACCGCCAGTCGAACGTTGTCGTTGCCCGTCGCGACCGTCATCAACTTGAACGGGTGTCCCGCCTTCTTCTGCTGCTCCCAGAAGCAGGACAGCGAGTTCCCGTCAGAGGTCGCCAGCGCGGGGATGTCCCGGCCGCTCTTGGTGAACAGCGGTAGCGAGCTGACCAGGGTCGGTCCGAAGTCGGAGACGATCACGTCGATCTTCGGGTACTTCGCGATGTCACCGGTCAGCAGCTGCTGGGTCAGCGTCGGGTCCCAGTTCGTCGGCTGGAACGGCGTCTGCCCGATGAACTTGTAGCTGTCGGGCAGGTTCTCGCGCAGGGCGTTGTACTCGTCGGTGCTCTGGCTGTTACCCGCGGGCCCACCCAGGAACAGGATGTTGCCGCCACCAGGCACGTTCTTCTTGATCCACGCGGCCCAGTTGTCGCCGTCGTGCTTGAAGTCGTCACCGATCCACTTGTCGTAGTTCACGCCCGCCTTGCCACCCGCCCACACCCGGTAGGGCACGGTGACGACGCCGGCCTTGTACGCCTCCGTCAACGCCGGGAGGACCGCCTTGCCCGCGTCGGGGAAGACGACCATGGCGTCGACGCCCGACGACACCATCCCCTTGATGTCGGAGATGGCCTTCTGCACGTTGCCCTGGCCGTCGGCGTACTTGAAGTCTGTGACGCTCGGGCACTTGCTCGCCTCGTCCTTGCCGGACGCGGTCGTCACCAGGCGCCAGCTGTTGCCCCCGTACCCGTCCAGCAGGGCGAAGCTGATCTTCTTGGTGCCACACCAGGACGGCGCACCCTCGACATGGGTGACCCCTCCGGTGGCTCCGGTCTCGGCCTTGGTCCCGCCCGCGCTGCCCCCGCAGCCGGCGAGCACCAGGGAGGCCGTGGCAGTCAGTGCGGAGATCACCGCAACCTTGGTGCGTGAGTTCATCTTGTCTCCTGTTGGTTGGGCGCCACCATCGGAAGCGCTCGATCGGCCCCGGAGCCGAGTTCTTCTCATGTCTGAGTCGGGTTTGGGAGTCGCGGGTAGGAACGGATGGAGATCAACCGGGGGATGGCACGACGGCCGGTCGTCTGGCCACGACTCGCGCGACGGCCCGCCAGTTGACGGTGTAGAGCGAGATGCCGATGGCCAGCGCGGCGGCCTGGACCAGCGGCGAGATCGCGGCCGAGGCACCCAACACGTTCACCAACGTGATGAGCTGCTCGAGGAAGACCGCCGCGATGACCGTGGCGAGCGGGAAGCCACGCCCCCCGAGCAGCGAGGTGCCGCCGAGGACGACGACCGCGATCGACGGGAGCAGGAAGGTGTCGCCCGCGAACGAGATGGGCTGCGCCGTGATCCCGCCGAGCATGATGCCGGCCAGGCAGTAGAGAAGCTGGGCCCACAAGTACGCCAGCGAGCGGTACGAGCGGACCCGCAGCCCGACCGCCCGCGTGGCGCGGGGGTTCGCCCCGATCGCCTCGAACCGCCGGCCCGGGACCGTGATCTTGACCAGGACCGAGACGACGATCAGAGCCGCCACCGCGAAGAACACCGAGCGCGGAATGCCGAAGGACGAGTCGCCGGCGATGTGGCCGAGCAGCTTCGTGGTGATGCGAGGACGCCCACCCGAGACATGGAGGTTCATGCCGTACAGCAGTGCGTTCATGCCGAGGGTGGCGATGATCGCGTTCAAGCCCAGGGCCCCGACCAGGATGCCGTTCAACAGTCCCGCGACCACGGCGAAGCCCAGGGCCAGCACGATGGCCGGCAGGAGCTTGCCGTTGTCACCGTCGGGCACGTGGGTGACCGTGACGACGGCCAGCGAGATGCCGCCGGCCACCGACAGGTCGATCCCGCCCTGCTGGACGACGAGCATCTGCCCGAGACCTGCGACCGCCAGCACCGCGGCGACGGGGAGCATGCCCGACAGAGCGGTCGACGAGACGCTGGCCGAGTCGAGCAGAGCGCTCGCGAGGAAGAGCAGGACCGTCGCCGTACCGATCGTCACCAGGCCCTTGGACGGCGTCGGACCGGAGGTCCTCAGCAGCCCGGCCTGAGGCTCGGAGGTTGCCTGCACAGGTTCTGCTCTTCCTGCTCGGGGGTGGTGTGAGCCCGTTCACATCAGTGTTGAGCCTGACTGTACAAAGTTGCGTAGCGATGCACAAGAGTTTCACCACGACGGATCGGGGCCAGCCCCTGCGTCCTAGGCCGGGCCCTCCGGAGCCAGCGTCCAACCCGCGTCACGGGCGACGTTCAGCACGAGAGCAGAGAAGTCCTTGCCCTGGCCGAGCCCTCCGGCGATCAGCCGCGAGTAGGCGACCTCGGTCTCACTGAGCACCGG
The DNA here is from genome assembly GCA_035707985.1 of Nocardioides sp. Taxonomy (GTDB): domain Bacteria; phylum Actinomycetota; class Actinomycetes; order Propionibacteriales; family Nocardioidaceae; genus Nocardioides. The sequence continues at coordinate 20,318 of DASSTL010000072.1, forward strand.
CATCGGCACTTCGGCCTCACGCGCCAGCGCCAGGGCGAGGCGGATGTCCTTGCGTTGCCCTTCGGCCGTGAACGCGGTCGGGAAGTCGAGCTCGACGAGCGGCGGCGTCTTGTACCTGCTGAACGCCGAGCCGATCGCGCTGTCGTTGACGAAGCCCAGCATGGCGGCACGAGAGACACCGATCCGGTCCGCCAGCACGGCGATCTCGGCCAGCGACTGCATGGTGACGCCCAGGAGCGCGTTGGTGCAGAGCTTGACGACGTTCGCCTCGGCCCGACTCCCGACGCGATGCACGGCGCGGCCGAGCAACAGACACACCTGTTCCGCCAGGTCGAGCCCGGCAACGTCGCCGGAGATCGCGAAGATCGCGGTGCCCGCCTCGACGACGCCGGGGTTGCCGCTGACCGGTGCCGACACGTAAGGCACCCCCGCCGCTGCCGCGGCCTCGGCCGCTGCCTCGGCCGCTCGTGGCGACACGGTCGAACCGTCAACCCACACGCGCGCCTGGCGTCGGCCCTCCGGTCCTGCGAACAAGCCCGCCGGCGAGTGGAGGAACGCCAGGGCATCGTCGTCGAGCACCATCGAGAACACGACGTCGGACTCGACAGCCCCCGCGGGTGAAGCCAGACGGGTCGCCCCTCGCTCGACCAGCTGGTCGCACCTGGCAGGGGTGCGGTTCCACACCGCCAGCTCCACGCCGGCATCGAGCAGACGAGCTGCCATGACCATGCCCATCCGGCCGAGCCCGACGAACGCGACCCTGGGCAGTGCTGACGGACTCGCGGCATTTTCGGGCAAGACGCGCCTCTCTGACTGACGGATACGACGGGGCAGGTGAGCGCTAGGCGCCCTCGAAGACGGACGGGTGCTTGCTGAGCTCGACGCGGGTACGCCGGATGTGTCCCTCCAGGAACCGCTCCGCATCCGGGCTGTCCCGTCGTACGACGGCGTCCAAGAGCAGCCGGTGCTCGGAGTTCACCACCCACATGCGACTCGCACCCCCCAGGGCGACGTAAGCGCGCCGGTAGTGCTGAGTGGAGTTCCAGAGCCGAGTGACGATGGCGTTGAGCGGGTCGATGTGACACCCGGCGTAGGTGCCGAGGTGGAACTCGCGGTCCAGCTCCAGGAATCGGTCGAGATCGGTGTTGTGCTCGATCTGCTGCTGCAGGTCCTCGAGACGAGCCAGGTCGCCGTCGTCCAGGCTCGGCAGGCTCTCGGCCAGTGCCACCGGCTCGAGGCGCTCGCGCATCCGGTAGATGACGTCGAGCTCGTGCATCGACAGCCTGGGGACGCGCGCGCCCTTGTTCGGCACGTGCTCGGTCAGGCCCTCGGCCTCGAGCATGCGCAGGGCCTCCCGAACCGGAAGCCGGCTGGCACCGAGTCGCTCGGCGATCTCCTCCTGCCGGATGCGGTCGCCGGGCTTGAGCACGTCGCGCAGGATCAGGTCACGCAGGTACGCCGCCACCCGGGCCGAGGCGGCTCCCTCCGTCCCGGACGTCTGACCGAGCTCGGCGCTGTCAACCGTGGTGTCGGTGCTCACGGATCCACCTTCTCGTGTGCGTGCTCGAGGTCCCAGGCCTTCCCGCCCGGATAGCTGACGAGCTCGAACTGCATCCCCCACGGCGCGAGGAAGTAGATCCAGCGGTTGCCCAGGGCCGGGCCCTTGCTCGCCGTCGGCCCCTCGAGGACGTGCACCCCGGCGGCACGCAGGTGGGCAACGGCGGCGTCGATGTCGTCGACGTACAGCGCGATGTGATGCCCACCGATGTCGCTGTTGCGCGGGATCATGTCGCGCTGGTCCGGCGACTCGTAGTGGAAGACCTCGAACACCGCCTGGTCCCCGCAGCGGAACCAGCGGTTGTACATCCGCGTCTGCGGGTGGACGTTCAGGTGGGTCGTCATCCAGTCGCCCTCGGGCTCGTAGGGCCCGAGCGTGTAGAGGTACTCACAGCCGAGCACGTCCACCAGGAACCGGTGCGCCTGGTCGATGTCGGGCACGGTGAAGCCGACATGGTCGAAACGCCGCAATCCCGGCATGGCCACGACGAAATCCCCTTTCTGGATCCCAAGAGGGAGAAGACCACGCCTGCGCGCCCATTGTCCAGCCTGGCGCACTAGATTTTGGATCCAATCCTGTGGCCAGGGCGCGGAAGTCCGAAGGAGGTCGCCATGCCCGAGCACCGCCACCTCGAGCCCGCGTCACCGTGGGTCGAGCTCCCTGCGACGGATGCCGACTGGGAGGCCGCCGACCCTGCACTGTTGCGCACGAGCTACACCCAGCCGGCGTGGAGAACTGGCACTCGATCATGGACGCCATGGGTTGGGCCCTCTGATCGGCATCCAGGAAGGTGCCCGGCGGATGGTCCCCCGTCGTCAGGGGAAGATCATCAACACGTCCTCCATCGCCGGGAGCCAGGGGGCTTCTCGAGCTTCGCGCCGTACTGCGCCAACAAGTTCGCCGTGAATGCCCTCACCAGGCCGCCGCCCGCGCGTTCGCGCCGCACAACATCACCTGCAACGCCTTCGACCCGGGTGTGGTCGACACGCCGCTCTGGACGCGGCTGGACGAGGACCTGATGTCCATCGGTGACTCGGAGAGGCCCGGCCAGGCCATGGAGGACTTCGCCGCCGGGATCCTCCGTGGCCGGGTCGCGACCGAGGCCGACATCCTCGGTACCGCTCTCTGCCTGGCCTCGGAGGACTCGGACCATCTCACCGACAGGTCGTCATGATCGACGGGATGGTCCTGGTCCAGGCGCCATCGGCGAACCGAGGGGTGGGGCGCTCAGGTCGAGCCGGACAACACGGCGGCGACGACGTGCTCGGCGATGGCCAGGGAGGAGGTCGCGGCCGGCGAGGGTGCGTTGCGGACGGCCGTGACCGCACCGAACGTGTGGATCCGGAAGTCGTCGACGAGCGAGCCGTCGCGGTCGACGGCCTGCGCGCGGACGCCGGCCGGGGCTCGGACCACATCGTCAGCGGTCAGTTCGGGGACGTAGGTCCGCGCCTCGGCGACGTACGCGCGCTTCGACAGCGAGCCACGCATCTCGCGCATCCCGGCGCGCCAGTGCCGGCGGAACATCCGGAACGCACCCGGCGAGCGGGCGATGTCCCACAGGTCCCTCGCGCGGACGTCCCGCTTCCGGTACCCCTCGCGAGCCAGCGCCAGGACCGCGTTCGGCCCGATGTCGACCTCGCCGTTCACGCGCGGGGTGAAGTGCACGCCGAGGAAGGGGTACGCCGGGTCGGGCACCGGGTAGACCAGACCTCGCACGAGGTCCCGGCGTTCGGGCCGCAGCCGGTAGTACTCCCCCCGGAACGGGACGATCACCGGGTCCCGACCGTCGCCGGCGGCCCGGGCGAGCAGGTCGGACTGGAGACCACCACAGATGACCACGCGGTCGCACCGCAGCTCGTCGCCCTGAGCGGTGACCACCACCGCCCCCGCGCCCTCCTGCCGGACCTCGCGCACCTCCCGACCGGTCAGCACGGATCCGCCGAGCGCCTCGACGTCGCCGGCGTACGCGCGGGACACCGCGACGAAGTCGACGATCGCCGTCGACGGTGAGTGCAGCGCCGCGACACCGCGCACGTGCGGCTCCAGCTCGTGCAGCCCTGCTCGGTCGAGGCGGCGTACGCCCGGGACGCCGTTGGCCGCCGCCCGCCGCTCGAGCTCGGCGAGCCGGTCGAGCTCCGACTCGTCCCGTGCCACGATCACCTTGCCGATCTCGCGGTACTCGAGCCCGTGGTCCCGGCAGTACGCCGCGAGGAGCTGCCCACCGCGGCGGCACAGCGTGGCCTTCAGCGAGCCGGGCGGGTAGTAGATGCCGGCGTGCACGACCCCGGAGTTGCGTCCCGTCTGGTGGGTCGCCGGAGACGCTTCCTTCTCCAGCACCGTCACCTCACGGCCGGTCTCGGCAAGTCCCCGCGCCACCGCCAGTCCGACGATGCCGGCCCCGACGACCACGACCCGCTCCCCCGCGCCCGCTTCCATGCCGGGAGCCTAAAGGTCCGTCGGACCGCCCACCGCACAAGTCCGGGACAGCTTCACGAGAGCGGGGGTGGAGCACGGTTGCCCTAGGGGTGAGCGCGGCGAACAATGGGCCGGGTGCCCCGGTCGGCGCTCCCCCGGTCTCGGATGGTGGTCGTCGTCGCCTTCGACGGGGTCAGGTTCCTCGACGTCGTCGGCCCGCTGGAAGTGTTCACGGTCGCCAACGAAGAGGGGGACTTCTACACGGCCCGCGTCGCCACGCCGGGTGGCGCTGACGTGGTCACCACGACCGGCAACAGGCTCGGGGCCGACGTCGCGCTGGAGGACCTGCCGACCGAAGGCATCGACACGCTGCTCGTGGCGGGATCCCCGAACTGGAACCTCCTCCTCGACGAGACGATGGTCGGCGAGGTCAGGCGCCTCGCCAAAGGAGCCCGTCGCATCGTCTCGGTGTGCACCGGCACCTTCGCCCTCGCGGCCGCGGGTCTCTTGGACGGGAAGAAGGCGGGGACCCACTGGCGGCACGCCGCAGCCCTGCGCAAGCGCTTCCCCGACGTCGACGTCGACCCGGACGCTCTGTTCGTGCGCGACGGCAACATCTACAGCTCCGCCGGGATCGCCGCCGGGATCGACGTGGCCCTGGCCCTGGTCGAGGAGGATCTCGGAGCCGAGGCCGCCCGGAGGACGGCCAAGGTCCTGGTCGTCTTCCTGCAGCGGCCCGGTGGTCAGTCCCAGTTCAGCGTGTGGACCTCGACCCCGGCGGTCCGTCACGAGCCGCTGCGCCGAGTCCTGGACGCGATCGCGCTCGACCCCAGCGGCGACCACACCATCCCGGCCATGGCGGCCAGGGCGAGCTTCAGCGAACGGCACCTGTCGCGCCTCTTCGAGGAGCACCTCGGAAGCCGGCCCGGCGAGTACGTCGAGCAGGTGCGGCTCGAGGTGGCCCGTGCCCTGTTGGAGGCCGGCGACGACAGCCTGACCGCTGTCGCCAAGCAGTCCGGTCTCGGGTCGGAGGAGACGCTGCGCCGCGCGTTCATCAAGAAGTTCGGCGTCAGCCCGGGCGCATACCGGAGCCGCTTCCGCACCACCGGCGTGACCGGGATGGTCGTGCCCGACCTCACCGACGACGGCGACGACGCGCCGTTCTTCCGGATCCCGGTCAGCGAGCCGGTTGCCGACTGACCGGCCACCGGCGGCGATGTCCGGATCCGTGGGTCGCCTGTCAGGGCGATGACCGGATCCGTGGCAAGCCCGTCATTGCGGCTGCCGCCCCCACGGTTCAGCCTGGTTGACAGCCCAAGCGATCACCACTGATCCAGGCGCTCGACCCCCTCACCCGAGAACGACGCGGTCACCGACCGCCACTTCGTCATGCCCTCACGGGCGGATCGGCAGGCACGGATGTCCTCCTCGACGACGACCACGGTCACGAGCACGACCGACGTGGAGAGCCTGGCTCGCCAGCTCCGTGTCGACTCGATCCGGATGAGCACGGCGGCCGGGTCCGGCCACCCGACCTCGAGCCTGTCCGCGGCCGACCTGATGGCGGGACTGCTGTCCCGTCACCTGCGGATCGACTGGGCCGACGCGAAGAACCGCGCCAACGACCACCTGATCTTCTCGAAGGGCCACGCCTCGCCCCTGCTCTACGCCATGCACAAGGCCGCGGGCGTCGTGTCCGACGAGGAGCTGATGGCCTCCTACCGCCAGGTCGGCTCACCCTGGCTCGGGCACCCCACGCCGGCGCTGCCGTTCGTCGACGTCGCCACCGGCTCCCTCGGCCAAGGACTTCCGGTCGGGGTGGGGATCGCCGTGGCCGGCAAGTACCTGGAGGGCGCGGACTACCACGTCTGGGTCCTGTGCGGTGACAGCGAGATGGCCGAGGGCTCGATGTGGGAGGCCTTGGACAAGGCCGGCCACTTCGGCCTGAGCAACCTGACCGCGATCGTCGACGTCAACGAGCTCGGCATGCGCGGGCCGACCGCCCTCGGCTGGGACCTCGAGCAGTACGCCGAGCGCGTGTGCGCCTTCGGCTGTGTCCCGGTGGTCATCGACGGCCACGACCTCGAAGCCATCGACGATGCCCTCCAGGTCGCCCGCACCAACGCCATGCCCACCGTCGTCCTGGCCCGCACCGTCAAGGGACGCGGTGTCCCCCAGCTCGAGGACCGAAACGGCTGGCACGGTCGACCGCTGCCGAGCGCCATGGCCGACCAGGCGGTGGCCGACCTCGGTGGGATCTCGAATCTTCGGATCGACCCCATCGGACCGAGCCGACGCGTCCCACGCGCGGTCTCGAACGGCAGGTTCGTCCTCCCTGAGTACGAGCTCGGCGCGCCCGTGGCCACCCGCGCGGCGTACGGCGACACCCTGGCCGCGCTCGGCGCGGACCCTCGCGTGGTGGTCGTGGACGCCGAGGTCGGCAACTCCACACACGCCGACCGCTTCCTGCACGAGCACGCGGATCGGTACTTCGACGTCTTCACGGCCGAGCAGCAGATGATCGCGGCGGCCGTGGGCATGAGCGTGCGGGGCTACATCCCCTTCGCGGCGACGTTCGCGGCGTTCCTCACGCGGGCGCACGACTTCGTCCGGATGGCGGCGATCTCGCGGGCGAACCTCCGGGTGGTCGGCTCGCACGCCGGCGTCGAGGTCGGGCCGGACGGCTCCTCGCAGATGGCTCTCGAGGACCTTGCGATGATGCGGAGCGTCTTCGACTCGACCGTGCTGTACCCGAGCGACGCGACCTCGACCGTCCAGCTGACCCTGGCGATGCATCGCCTGCCTGGCATCAGCTACCTGCGCACGACGCGGGGCGCCTACCCCGTTCTCTACCCGTCGGGTGAGACGTTCCCGGTCCCGGGCTCGAAGGTCGTGCTCCGCCACGCCCACGACCAGGTCACCCTGATCGGCGCAGGCGTCACGGTCCACGAGTGCCTCGCGGCCGCACGGATGCTGGGCGACGAGGGCATCCCGGCGCGTGTCATCGACGCGTACGCCGTCAAGCCCCTCGACGTCGACGGGATCACGAGAGCCGTGCACGCGACGGGCGGCAGGGTCGTCGTGGTCGAGGACCACCACCCCGAAGGGGGCCTGGGCGAGGCGGTGCTCGCCGCACTGACGGACACCGGCGACCGGTTCCACGTCGTGCACCTCGCGGTCCGCACCATCCCCAGCTCCGGCTCGGCCCAGGAGCTGCTCCGCGAGGCCGGCATCTCGGCGTACCACGTCGCGGTCGCCGCCCGGCGTCTGTGCAGCCGCCCCCTCGACGGAGGTGCCTGACATGACCGCTCTGGTGAACCTGTCCATCACTCCGGTGCGCCCGTCGGACGCCTCCGGACTCGTCGACCTGTTCGACCGCAGCAGCGAGACCACCCGACGCGACCGCTTCCACGGCACGCTCCGCGACTTCCCGGCCAGCTACCTGGACGACATCGTGCACGGTCACGCGGTCGTGGCCCGAGTGGTGCGCGACCTTGTCAGCGACCCGTCGGGTGGCTGCATCGTGGCGCTGGCGAGCGCCTCCCTGGAGACCTGCTGCCGCGCCGAGCTCGCGGCCTGGGTCGTGGACGCCTGGCAGGGCCACGGCGTCGGCACTCTCGTGGTCCGAGCCGTGCTCCATCAGCTGTGCACCGACGGCATCGCCACAGCGGTGGCCTACGTCGAGGCCGACAACCATGCCGCGTTCGCGCTGGCTCGGCGGGTCGCGCTCGACCTGGGCGTCGCCGTGTCGACCGGCCCCGTCATCACCTTCCACCTCCACTCCGCAAGAGAAGAGCCCACGACATGAACAGCACCCGGCGCGACCGCCGCGCCGAGCCCCTGATCGCCCTGAGCCTCGCCGCCGGTCCGGTCGTGGCGCTCGGCTTCACCCGGTTCGCCTACGCCCTCCTCCTCCCGGCGATGAAGTCCGACCTCCACTGGTCCTTCGCCGCTGCCGGCGGCATGAACTCGGCGAACGCGGCCGGTTACGTCATCGGAGCCGCGACGGCCGCCGTCTGGGCACGTCGCTACGGGAGCAGCCGCGTGTTCATGGCCTCGCTCGCCGCCAGCGCCGCGCTGCTCCTGCTGACCGGAGCCGGCGGCCAGTACGCCGTGCTTGCCTCCGTCCGCTTTCTCGGCGGGTTCACCACCGCAGTGACATTCGTCTTGGGGTCAGCTCTGGCGGCTCGCATCCACTCCGGAACCCAGCACCATCGCTCCACCTACCTGGTCGCGTTGTACATGGCCGGTGTCGGAATCGGAGTCGTCGTCTCCGGTCTCGTCGTCCCGGCCGTCACCGGTGCGCTGGACGAGACCGCCGGCTGGCGCGTCGGTTGGGTCCTGCTCGGCGCCCTCGCGAGCGTGCTGCTGGTCCCGGCCGTCTGGGCGGCCCGCCGAGTCCCCGAACCGTCTGCGACGGGCACCTCCACAGCGGAGTCGGTCGGCCTGTCCCGGCTCACGCCCACGTTCGTCTGGTACCTGCTCTACGGCGCCGGCTACGTCTCCTACATGACCTTCGTGGTCGCGCTGCTCCACACCCGCGGCGTCGGCACCGTCGGAGAGGCCGTCTTCTTCATCACCCTCGGCACCGTCTCGGTCATCGCGACCCTCACGGTCTGGGGACGGGTCCTCGGTCATCTCCACGGGGGGCACGCACCCGCGCTGATCACCGTCGTCGTGCTCCTTGGCGTACTTCCCGTCCTCATCTCCCGAAGCACGGGCGCAGCTCTCGTGTCGGCCGTCGTCTTCGGTGCCGGGTTCATGGCCGGCCCGACCGCCGCCACCGTGCTGGCCCGTCGGATGCTCCCGGCGCACGGCTGGACCACGGGCATCGCGCTCCTGACCGTGGCGTTCAGCGTGGGACAGGGGATCGGACCTCTGGTCGCCGGCATCCTGTCCGACTCGGCGGGCGGAATCACGCGTGGCCTGTGGCTCTCGGTCATCCTGCTCGCCCTGGCCGCGGCGGCAGCACTCGCTCAGCGCGAGCCCGGTCACGCTCACGCGGTCGACGCCGTTGCGGAGCCGCGCACCGCACCGGTCTCGATCCAGCGGATCCTCCTGGCCGTCGACGGCTCCAGCCGTGACACCTCCGCCGAGGCGCTGGCGCTGGCCCTCGCCCGCACCCTCCACGCCACCGTCGGAGTCCTCCATGTCGACACCGAGGCGGCCTCCGACGAGAGCCCCGAACACGACGGCGTGGCGGCCGCGGTCGCCCGCCTCACCGAGTCGGGGGTCGCCGCGACCGGCCACGTCGTACGGGCACCCGAGATGGACGTCGCCGACGCCATCGCCGAGACCGCCACCGTGCTCGGCGCCGACCTCGTGATCGCCGCGCCCCGTCACCGGGACCGGCTGGGTCGCTGGCTCGAACCGAGCATCACCGAACAGCTGACCGAGCAGCTCACCGCCCGTTCGTCCGCCGCCGTCCTGCTGGTCGCCTGACCGGCCGGCTCACTCCACCACCTCCAGGAGGCACCGATGTTCAAGTCAGTCGGCCGCGTCGTCGGCCACCATCCCGTGCGCGTGATCCTCGCCTGGGTTGCGATCGTGGTCGGCATCGCCTGCGCGGCCGCAGCCGTCGTCGGCACCGGCTCGTCCACCTCACAGGACCAGACGGACTTCCTGCCCTCGAAGTACGAGTCCGTCCAGGCCGCCAAGCTCGCTGCGCGCTACTTCCCCCAACCCAGTGGCGCCCAGGCCACGCTCGTCGTCTCTCGGACCGACCACGGTCGGCTGTCCGACGCCGACCTCACGAAGGCTTCCGCGCTCATCGCCCGGCTCGACCGCGACTCCGACCTGCCCAAGCTCGACGGCATCGACCCCGACACCCTGGTTGCTGCGCCGAACCGCACCGTGGCGATCGCCACGGCCCAGTTCACCGACACCAGCGGCCAGGCCGACGTCATCTCCTCGATGGGCGACCTCAGGTCCCAGACCTCCGATGCGTTCGAAGGGTCGGGGCTCCGAACCGAGTACACCGGTGAGGTGGCCCAGGTCGCGGATGCCGGTGGGGTGCAGACCCTCATCGTGTTCGGTACGGTCGCCGCGATCTTCATCCTGCTGCTGGTGCTCTTCCGCAGTCTGGTCGTCGCCATCGGCGCCGTCGCGCTGATGTATGTCGTGGGGGCCGTGGTGAACATGCTCCTCGCGATCGCAGCACACCTCTGGGGCTTCAAGATCGACGAGACCACCACGAGTCTGCTCCCGATCGTGCTGTTCGGGGTGGGCACCGACTACGTCGTGTTCTTCATGTTCCGCTACCGCGAACAGCTCCGGAAGGGCCTCGACCACCGGGTCGCCATCGAGAAGGCCATCGGGCTCGTGGGCGAGGCGGTCAGCTCGTCGGCGTTGGCGGTCATCGTCTCCTTCGCCGCACTGACCCTGTCCCAGCTCAAGTCGCTCCGGCTGCTCGGGCCCGCCCTCGGCCTGGCCGTGCTGGTGATGCTGGCGAGCTCGCTCACCTTGATCCCGGCCGTTCTCGCACTCACCGGCAGGCGCATCAGCCGACGACCGTCGTGGCGGCAGGCACCGGAACCGCGACGCGTCGCGCCCGTCGCGAGCTTCGTCTCCCGGCGGCCCGCGGTCACGCTGGCCGCAACCGTGGCCGCCTTCGTCGCGCTGGGCACCGCGGCGTTCGGCATGCATGCCGACTACCGCGCCCAGGACCCGCCCGGCGGAACCGAGTCGGGACGGGCCTGGGCCGACGTCAAACAGGCCTTCCCGCGGGGAGTCCTGTACCCGACGCACGTCTACGTCCACTCCAGCACCGGTCAGGTGGATCCGTCCCAGGTCCGCGACGTCCGGCAGGAGATCGGGAAGCTTCCCGGCGTCGGCAGTGTCGGCGCGCCGGCTCTGAACCGGTCCGGAGACACCGCGCTCTTCTCCGTCGAGCTCGCCGCCGACCCGTCGTCACCGCAGGCCGTCAGCACGATCCGGCACCAGCTGGTCCCCTTGGCGGAGCGCTCGAGCAGAGCCGGCACCCTCGTCCAGGTCGGCGGCCCCACCATGGCTCAGTCGGACTTCCAGACGGCCCTCGCTCGCGACATGCGCATCATCTTCCCGGTGGCCGGGTTGCTGATCGGCCTGGTCCTCGTGCTCATGCTGCGGGCCCTGGTCGCCCCGGCCCTGCTGATGGTCAGCGTGGCGCTCGGGTTCGCGGCCACGCTCGGCGCCGCCGTGATCGCCTTCCAGGGCATCGGGGACCACAGCGGTCTGGAAGGCACCCTGCCGATCATCGTCTACCTCTTCGTGGCCTCGATCGGCACCGACTACAACATCTTGATGATCGCGCGGATCAAGGAGGAGAGCGCCGCCGGGCAGTCGCCTCGCGAGGCCGTGCGGAGGGCCATCTGCCACACCGGTCCCTCGGTCGCCGCCGCTGCCGTGGTCCTGGCCACCAGCTTCGCGATCCTGATGGCGTCGCCGTACGTGTCCCAGGTGGGATTCGCGGTCGCCGCAGGCGTCCTGATCTCGATGTGGCTGTCCAGCTGGCTCTACGTCCCCGCGTTGTCCGCCCTCCTCGGCCGGCGCATGTGGTGGCCCTCTCGATCGGCTCGAGACGTCCCTCACGCGGACGGGCCCGACCTGCCCGAGCCGGCCCCCGTCGCGCAACCGGTCGGCCGCTGACCACCACCGCAGCCCTCCATGGCGGCGGAAGCGCCGCCGTGGAGGGCCTGGCTCCCGAAAGGAACTGCCGTGAACGGAACAGAAGTACTGCGCGACGCGGGGCAGCGGCTCTGGCTCGACACGATCAGCCGACGGCTCCTCGACTCGGGGACGCTCCAGCGCTACATCGACGACTACGGAGTCACCGGCGTCACCTCGAACCCGACCATTCTCAGCCGGGAGATCGCCGAGGACGCGAGAGTGCTCGGGGCGGCTCCGCCCTCGCTCGGCGGTTCCGACCCGGAAGTACCGGTCGTCGCCGAAGCCGTCCACGACGTCCAGCGGGCCGCCGACCTGCTCAGACCGCAGTGGGAGGCGACCGAAGGGGTGGACGGATGGGTCTCGATCGAGGTGCCACCGGCCCTCGCCTATCTCGCTGCCGCAACCGTGCAGGAAGGCCGTCGCTTGCATGCCCAGGTGAACCGACCCAACGTGTTCATCAAGGTCCCGGCCACCTGGCCCGGTGTAGCGGCGATCGAGGCCCTCACCGTCGCCGGAGTCCCCACGAACGCCACGCTGGTCTTCGACAGCCGCCAGCACCATGCGGCCGAGAGGGGCTACCTGCGTGGGCTGGAACGGCGCCTCCGCATGGGCGTCCCGCTCACGGTCGCGTCGGTCGCGTCGGTGTTCATCTCACGATGGGACGCCGCGACGAACCCACACCTTCCGAGGACGTCGCACAACCTCATGGGGCTGAGGGTCGCTCGCGCCATCGACCAACAGCATCACAGCACGCTCAGCACTCCTCGCTGGACGCGCCTCACCGCCGTGGGTGCGACACCCCAGCGCCTCGTCTGGGCGAGCACCTCTCCGAAGGACCCTGGCCTACCGTCGACGTACTACGCGGAGCACCTACCCCTGCAGGACACGATCAACACGATGCCGGAAGCCACGCTGCTTGCTCTCGGGCATACGTCCGAGCTGGCGGTGGACGACGCCGAGATCGCCGGGTCTCTCACGACGCAGATGCTCGATCACCACGGCGTGGACGAGCCCAGGCTGGCCCAGGACCTGCAACGTCAGGGAGTCCAGGCCTTCGCCGCCGACTGGGACGCCCTCGTCTCCACCAGCCGCGGTCGAGCCGCCGCCGGTTGACCAGGGGCCGAGGACCGGCGGCCGTGCTGACCGTCGATCGCGCGGTCGAGCTCGCTGACGATCTGCTGAGCCGTCCACGCGGCGTCGTGGCCGACGAACCCGAGGAGGGCCGACCCGCGGCTGTGCTGCCACGGCAGGCCGAGGAACCACAGCCCGGGGACGGCGGTGCGACCGCGCTCGTGGTGCACCTGTCGGCCGTCCCAGACGCCGGGTACGTCGAGCCAGGGATAGTCGTGGCGGTAGCCCGTGGCCCAGATGACCGACGAGACGCCGTCGAGGGTGTCGCCGTCGGCGAAGGACGCCGTACGGTCACGCGCGCCGGTGAGGCGGGCGTGGGTGGTGACGCCGGCCCGGTCGAGGTCGGACCAGGTGGTGCCGATGATCAGCTCGTTGCTCAGCCGGCGGAACGCCTTGGCCATCGGAGAGCTGGCCGGCCGGGTCACGGCGCCGGTCCTGGTCAGCCACCAGAACAGGTCGCGCCCGAGCGGCCGCTGTGACACCGCCCTGGGTCGGGTGCCGACAGCCAGGTGGACGTCGTGCGTGCGGGCGAGCTCGAGGGCGATCTGGACGCCGGAGTTCCCGGCGCCGACGACCAGCACCCGGCCGTCGGGGAGCTGGCCGGGGTGGCGGTAGCCGGCCGAGTGCACCTGGGTCACGCCGTCGAAGCCGCAACCGAGATCCGGGACGTGCGGCTGTTGGAACGGACCCGTGGCGACGACCACATGGCGCGCACACAGGACGCCCTGGCTGGTGGCCACGCGGAAGCCGGTGTCACCCAGCCGCTCGAGGCGCTCGACACGGGCACCACACAGGACCGGGAGGTCGAAGTGCTGCGCGTACGACCGGAGGTAGTCGGCGACGTCGTCCTTGCTCGGGTAGGTGCCCGGTGGTGCGGGGAAGGGCAGGCCCGGCAGCGCGTCGTACTCGGCGGGCGTGAAGAGCCGGAGGGAGTCCCAGCGCCGGCGCCAGCTGTCGCCGATCTGCTCGGCGGCGTCGACGAGGAGGAAGCGCAGCCCGTGCTCGGCCAGGTGGTGGCCGACGGCGAGGCCGGCCTGCCCGGCGCCGATCACGAGGACGTCGAGTGGAGCGTTGGTGGAGTCGGGGAACGAGGAAGAGATCGTGGTGTTCATGGCCGGGAGGTTAGGGATCCCCGCCACCGGGGCGCGCCGGGAAAATCGCCGGGAATCACCGGGAATCACCGGGAATCGCCAGGACTCACCGAGCTCCAGCCGCTGCCCGAGCGGCGGAGGCACCCGCCGTACGGCGCCCGGCGGGCGCCGGATCCCGGCAATTCCCCCGGCGCGAACATGCGCTCTCAGACGGCACCGTCGAGCCGTGGCCATCCGGCCCGTCCGACTCGAAGGAGCCCGCACATGTCGCACCACACCACCGAGGCGCCTCGGCACGGCGCCCACCCCCACGCACCGCACGCAGTCCGCCACGCCCACGAGCCCGAGGCCCGCAAGCCGTGGACCGTGCTGGCGCTGATGCTGATGGCCCAGTTCATGGTCATTCTCGACGTCAGCGTCGTGAACGTCGCCCTCCCCACCGTCGGGAGGTCGCTGTCCTTCTCCAGCGGCGACTACCAGTGGGTGGTGTCGGCGTACGTCCTGCTCTCCGGCGGCCTGCTGCTCTTCGGCGGCCGGCTCGCGGACCTGTTCGACCGCCGCACGATGTTCCTGACCGGTCTCGGGCTGTTCACCACCGCTTCCCTCGTGTCCGCGACCGCCACCTCCGCGCCGGCGATGATCCTGTCCCGCGGCGCCCAGGGCGCCGGTGCCGCGATGCTCACGCCGGCGGCCCTCTCGATCATCGTGACCACGTACGCCGGCAAGCAGCGCGCCACGGCGCTCGCGATCTGGGGCACCATCGGCAGCATGGGCATCGCCGCCGGTGTCCTGGTCGGCGGCCTGCTCACCTCGGCCCTGGGTTGGCGGTCGATCTTCTTCGTCAACGTCCCGATCGGTGTCGTCGCCGCCCTGCTGACCCTCCGGCTCGTGGCGCGCCACCCGGGTGCCGGGCGGGCACGCCAGCTCGACGTCCACGGCGCGGCCACCCTCGTGGCCGGACTCCTCGCGCTGGTCTACGCCATCGAGAACGTCGGCACGCACGGCTGGACGTCCACGCAGACGGTGGCGGGTGCCGCCGTCGCCACGGTCCTCCTCGGCGCGTTCTGGGCCGTCGAACGTCGCGTCCCGGCGCCGCTGGTCCCGCCGGCCACCTGGCGCATCCGGTCGCTGATGTCGGCCTCGACCGTGATGGCGGTCATCACCGGCGCCATCGTCGGCGCGATCTTCATCAGCTCGCTGTTCCTCCAGCAGGTGCTCGGGTCGTCCGCCGTCGTCGCCGGCGTGCAGTTCCTCCCACTCGCCGCCGCGATCACCGCGGGCGCCGCCCTCGCCTCGAAGGTCATCGGCCACGCCGGCCCGAAGCACCTCATGGTCGGCGGGCTGCTGGTCGTCGCGGCCGGCGCCGGGCTCCTGGCCACGATGGACAGCGACCCGTCGTACTGGACCGACGTCCTGCCCGGCTTCATCGTCATCGGTCTGGGCACCGGCCCGATGTTCGTCGCCATCTCCATCGCCGCCATGTCCGGCATCGCCCACGAGCAGTCGGGGCTCGCCTCCGGCGTGATGATGACCGGCCACGAGGTCGGCGCCGCCCTGGGCGTCGCCACCCTCACCGCCGTCGCCGGCGACCTCACCACCCGGGCCGGGCTCGTCGACGCCTACCCGCACGTGTTCGCCGCGGTGGCCGGCGCCATGGTCGCCCTGTCCGCCTTCGTCGCGGTCGCCGTACCCCGTCCGCAGGCGGCGGCCGGCCACGGCGGCCACGGGCACGGGCACGGCATGCACTGATCACCCCCGGCGAGGGCCGGGAGGACGGCACAGGCGTGTCGACCTCCCGGCCCTTCGCGCAGGACAGCCCCTGGACAGCCACGCGGGCCACGATCCCGGCCATCTCGCCGGCGCGAGCAGGCGACCACCGACGAGACCGTGGACCCGCACCGACCGGACCTCACCAGGCAGGACACCCATGACCACCACCATCGCCACCGCCCGGCCCGCCCCGCCCACCGATGCGACCACCGAGCGGCCCGCGGAGCCGCGCCGCTCGCGCGTACGCCGCGCCGTCGCCCTCGGGCTGCTGGTCTCCGCCCAGTTCACGGTCATGCTCGACACCTCGATCGTGAACGTCGCCCTCCCGTCGCTCCAGTCCGACCTCGGGCTCGGTCCTGCCGGCGTCGCCTGGGTGATCAACGCCTACGTCCTCGCCTTCGGCGGCCTCCTCGTGCTGTCGGGACGGGTCGCCGACCTGCTCGGTCGGCGCCGGATGTTCGTCGCGGGCTCGTCGCTGTTCACCGTCGGTACGCTCCTCGCCGCGGCCGCGTCGGACCCGTGGGTGCTCGTCGGCGGCCGCGTCGTCCAGGGGGCCGGCGCGGCCGCACTCAGCCCCGCCGCGATGTCGCTGCTCCTGCTCGGCTTCCCGGGCCCGGCGCGGGCCCGCGCCATGAGCCTGTGGGGCGCCGCGTCGGCGGTCGGCGGCGCCACCGGCGTGTTCCTGGGTGGTGTGCTCACCGGCGCCTTCGGCTGGCAGGCGGTCTTCCTGGTCACGGTGCCGGTCTCGGTCACCGGCGTCCTCCTGGCGCACCGCGTGCTGGCGGACGGCCCCCGTGGGTCCCGCCACCGGTTCGACGCCCTCGGTGCCGTCACCGTCACCGGCGCTGTCGTCGCCCTGGTGCACGGCGCCCTCGGCCTCGCCGAGTCCGGTCTCAGCGTGACCACCGGCGCCAGCCTCGCGGTCGCCGCAGCCCTCGCCGGCGCCTTCGTCGCCGTCGAGCGCCGGTCGGCCGAGCCGCTGGTGCCGCTCGACCTCTTCTCCGACCGGACGGTGGGCACCGGCGTCGGGCTCGCGGTCCTCGGCGGCGCGGCCCGTGCCTCGTCGTTCGTGCTCGTCGCCCTGTACCTGCAGCAGGCCCTCGGGCTCGACCCCCAGCACGCCGGCCTCGCGATGGTCCCGACGTCGGTCACGGGCTTCGTCGTGTCGCTGACGCTGCTGCCGCGGATCCTGCGCGCCCTCGGTCCGCAGCGCAGCCTGGTCCTCGGCCTGGTGATGCTCGCCGGCGGCCACCTGTGGTTGGCCTACGCCCCGTCCGACGCGGGCTACGCCGTCGCGGTGCTGCCCGGCCTGCTCCTGGTCGCGTCCGGGGTGGCGTTCAGCTTCACCCCGACGACCATGGTCATCGCCGGTGCGATGCCCGACGCCCACGCCGGGCTCGCCTCCGGGCTCGCCGGCTCGGCGACGCAGGTCGGCTCGGCGCTCGGGACGTCGGTCTTCACCGCCATCGGCATCGCCGTCGGCGGCACGGCCGCCGGGTCGCTCGGCGCGGCCGGGTTCACCGCGGCCTTCACCGCCGCGGCCACGGTCTCCTTGGGCACCGCCGCCCTCGGCCTCACCCTGGTCGGGCGGGCCTCGGGCCACCGCGCCGCGTCGGCTGCCACGCCGGGAGCGAAGTCATGAGGGCACTCACCCAGGCTCGCTACGGGCACGCCGACGTCCTGGAGCTGCGCGAGATCGCGCGGCCGGAGCCACGCGACGGTCAGGTCCTGGTGCGCGTCGTCGCCGCCGGGATGGACCGCGGCGCCTGGCACTTCATGACCGGCGAGCCGTACCTCATGCGGGTGCTGGGTTTCGGGCTGCGCGCCCCGAGCGTCGCCGTACCGGGCACGAACTTCGCCGGCGTCGTCGAGGCGGTCGGAGCGGGCGTCACGGGACTCGCTTCGGGAGACGAGGTCTACGGCGCCGCCCGGGGAACGTTCGCGGAGTACGTCGTCGCACCGGTCGAGAAGGTGGCGCCCAGGCCCCCGGAGCTGTCGTTCGAGCAGGCCGCGGTACTGCCCTACCCGGGCTTCGTGGCCATGCAGGCGCTGCGCGACCGCGGACAGGTCCAGCCGGGACAACGGGTGCTGGTGGTCGGCGCGTCCGGCGCGGTCGGGACGATCGCGGTCCAGCTCGCGGTCGCGTTCGGCGCCACGGTGACCGGCGTCTGCAGCGGTCATCACGCCGACCTGGTGCGTTCCCTGGGGGCCGACCACGTGCTCGACTACCGCACCGAGGACATCGCCGACGGGTCGCGGCGGTTCGACCTCGTCATCGACATCGGCGGCCGGAGCTCGATCAGCCGGCTTCGCAGGGCCCTCGAACCGAAGGGCACGCTGGTGATCATCGGCGGTGAAGGCGACCGGTGGATCGGCGGCATCCAACGGCAGGCGTGGGCCGGTCTGCTGTCGGCCTTCGTGCCGCAGAAGCTCGGCGCCTTCGTCGTGAAGGAGAACGCCGACGAGCTGCGCCGGATCAACGAGCTCGTCGCCGCAGGGCAGGTGAGGCCCGTGCTGGGCCCGACCTTCCCGCTCCGCGACAGCGTCCGCGCGGTCGCGGAGTTCGAGTCCGGTCAGGCCGAAGGGCGCGTCGTCATCTGCCCCTGAAGGGCCGACGTGCGCTCTAGTCCAAGGCGAGGGTCACCAGCTCGCCACGCGAGGTGACACCGGTCTTGGCGAAGACGTTGCGCAGGTGGAAGTCGACGGTCCGCGGGCTGACGAACAGCTGCGCCGCCACGTCCTTGTTCGACATCCCCTGCCGCACGAGCTGCGCCACCTGCCGCTCCTGCGGGGTGAGCGAGACGTCAGCGGTCTCGTCGCGCTTGCGGACCGTCTCCCCCGACGCCCGCAGCTCGGTCGCGGCGCGTTCGGCCCAGGGGGCTGCGCGGAGCGCCTCGAACGACTCCAGTGCGGCCCGCAGGTGGCTGCGCGCATCGACCCGCCGGCGGGACCGGCGTAGGTACTGGCCGTAGGCCAGCTCGGTACGTGCGTGGTTGAACGGCCGCCCGGCCCTCCCGTCCTCGGCGGCCTCGCGGTGCAGCACGAGCGCCCGCTCGAAGTGCCTCTCGACCTCGTCTCCGGTGCCGGCCTGCTCGGCGAGCAGGGCCTCGCCGTGCTCGGCGACGGCTCCGGCCCACGACGCGCCGGTCGCCGCCGCGAAGCCGGCCAGGTCGTCGACCCACAGCCGGGCGGCCTCGCCCTGGTCGGCGCGGACCGCCGCCTCCACGCGGTCCATCGCCGCCATCCGCCTGGTCACGTCGTGCGACATCTGGGCGAACCGGTGGAACGCCGAGGCGGGTCGATCGGCCAGGTGCACGCCGTGGGCCCAGTGGACGAAGTCGCGCAGGGCCACGTCGAGGATCCCCTCTGCGCCGCGGGCGGTCGCGGCCTCGAGCAGGGGCTCGAGCTCGGAGAACGTCGACTCCTCGCCGCGCAGCGCCGCGAGCAGGAGCAAGAGGGCGCGAGGGGTGTCCGCGAGGATGCGTTGCCCGGTGGCGTCGCCGAGGCTGACCGCCTCGCTGGCGTCGGCGACGGCGTCCGTCCAACGGCCCCCGACCAGGTCGATCATCGCGAGCCGGGTCAGGCAGTACAGCACCATCACCGCGGCGCCGTCGTTCCGAGCGCGCGTCAGGACGCGGGTCATGTAGCCGTAGGACCGGTCGAAGTCGCCGAGGTGGAAGGAGCAGATGCTCAGGTTGGGCAGGAGCTCGAAGTCCTCGGGGAGCTCCTCGTGGAAGGCGAACGCCCGCCGGAAGGGCTCGGCCGCGGCCGCGTAGTCACCGGCCACGACGTGCGCGCAACCCACGAGCAGCTCGTGGTAGGTGCGCTCGCGGGCCGGGGCGTCGTCCACCGGAGGTGGCACCAGGGTCGTCCCGTCGATACCGGAGCCGGAGTCGCCGCCCCAGGCCGCGATCGAGACGCCGTCGGCGGCGAGCTCCCGCGCCCTCACCGGGTCGTGCGCGGCCGCGTCGACGGCGGCCTCGAGGAGCATCCGGTTCGCGAGCTTGACCGATCCCGTGTTCCACTCGATGCGGCCCCGGAGGCGTCGCGCGTCGGCCAGCAGCAGCGGGTCGTCGGCCTCGGCGATGGCGCGGTCAGCCAGGTCTCGTGCACGGTCGGGGTGGGCCGACACCCACGCGGTGGCGGCCGCGGCGTACAGATAGCGGGCGCGCCGGCCCGAGTCAGTGCTCAGGTCGGCCGCCCGGATCCACGCCGCCGAGGCGGCCTCATGACCGCCGCGGCGTTCTGCCCGGGTCGCGGCCTCGACCAGCTCGGCGACGACCGACTCGTCGGGCTCGACCACCGAGGAGGCGCGGTGCCAGGCGCGTCGATCGGCATCCTCGGCCCGGGTCAGCACCGAGGCGAGGGCGGCATGCGCGCGCCGCCGCTCCGCCGTGGGCGCGGCGCTGTAGACCGCCGACCGCACCAGCGGGTGGCGCAGCGCCACGGTCTGGTCGTGCTCCCGGTCGGTGACCGTGACCAGGCCGGAGCGCTCGACCTCGGCGAGTGCCTCGGGGTCGGCGCCGAGCGCCTCACCGGCCTGCAGGACGGTGGCGAGCCGAGCCGAGTCGTCCGCGGCGGCGACCAGGAGGATGGTCTGCGCGTCGTCGGAGAGGCGGCGCGCCCGGTCCAGGAACACGCGCTCGACCCGCTCGGTGACCGGGAGCCGCGGCGGGAGTGGCGCGCGCCCGGTCAGCTGGTCCGCGGTGAGGACCGACGGGAGCTCGCGGAGCGCCAGCGGGTTGCCGCCCGTGCTGGCCAGCAGCAGCGCCGTCACCTCCGGTGGGACGTCGCTCCCCGTCTCCTCGGCGAGGATCGCCGAGGCCCCGGCGAGCTCGAGCCCGGTCAGCCGGAGCACCGGCAGGTCAGCGGTGTCGAAGTGATGCCCCACGCCCTCGCGGGCGGCCCACAGGAGTGCCACCGGCTCCACCGCGATGCGTCGGGCGATGAAGTGCAGGGCTGCGGCCGACGCCTCATCGAGCCACTGGGCGTCGTCGACGACGGCGAGGACCGGCGTCTCCTCTGCGGCCGCGGCGACGAGGGAGAGCGCACCCATGAACACCAGGAACCGGTCGCCGGCGTCTCCGACCGCCTCCCCGAAGGCGACGCGCAGGGCCCGGGCCTGCGGAGCCGCGACGGCGTCCAGCCGCGACATCAGGGGGTGAAGGAGGCGCTGGAGGGCGGCGAACGCCAGCGGCGCCTCCGACTCGATGCCCGACGTGGAGACGACGGTCAGCCCGTCGGCCGCGGCGCGCTCTGCGGCGTCGGCCAGCAGCGTGGACTTCCCGGATCCCGCCTCCCCGACCAGGGCCAGACTCCCGCCCGACCCGGCGCGGGTGGCCGTGAGCAGGTCGGCGATCGCCGCCTGCTCGGACTCCCTCCCGTGCAGCGCCACGCCCCGGAGGGTAACCGCTGGACCCCCATGTCGAACGGGAGCGAGCCCCTTCGTGGGTAGAGGTGCGGATGGCCCAGCGGGGCCGCCACGACCCGAGGAGCTGACACCGAATGTCGCGTCCGGAACCAGTTGCCCGCCGTCTCTTCGAGCTCACCGAGCCGATCGCGCTGGTCAACTTCTTCGCCGAGGAACCGAACGACGAGATGGCGGCGCTCGGCTTCTCGAACTACTGGGACGGCTACTTCGCAGGGCGCTCCGCTCCACTCGGGCGGGTCACCGCCGAGGTGGTCGACGCGGCGTTCTACAACTTCGCCGACGGTGAGGTGGCTCGCCACATCCCGAAGGTGTGGGAGACGACGACGCCCCAGGCGGCGCACGCCGCCAGGGAAAGAGGCTGCGTCGCGGCCCTTCGGCGGATCCTCGGCGACCTGGTCGGCTCACCGGGACTCTGCCGCGCGGCCGACCTGCTCGCGAGGGCCGCGACCAGCGCCCCGGCCGAAGGCCGGGTCATGTACGCCGGCCTCCGCAGCCTCCCCGTGCCCGAGGAGCCAGTCGCACGGCTGTGGCACGCCGCCAACATGCTGCGCGAGCACCGCGGCGACGGCCACATCGTGGCGCTGGTGTCGGAGCAGATCGGGAGGACCGAGGCCCACGTGCTCTCCGCTCTCGACCTGGGGATCTACCCGGCGGAGTCGTTCGGCCGCATCCACCACCTCCCGAAGGCCCACCTCGCCGCGGTCATGGACGGGCTGCGCGACCGCGGCCTGCTCGACGCCACCGGCCGCTTCACCGACGCCGGGCGCCGGGCCAAGGACCGGATCGAGGCGCTGACCGACGCGCTCGCGGAGGCGCCGTACGCCGCACTGGAGCGGCAGGACCTGGACGAGCTGATCGTCTCGCTCGAGCCGATCTCGGCGCGGCTCGTGGCCGCCGGGTCGAAGTAGCTGCCCCTCCCTCGCGGTGAGAAATCCTCGGGCGGGTGTCGGATCCGGTTGTCCTCCTTCGTGGTGAGGATGGAGGGTGGCCGCCGGAGCCACCGACGAAGGAGCGCAGATGACCGAGTACCTCATCTACTTCAACCAGCAGTGGGTGGGCGACCACTCCGAGGAGTGGTTCCGCGGGCGCGGTCCGCTCGCCCGAGCGGTCGTGAAGGACATCAAGGATGCCGGGCACTACGTGTTCGCCGGCGGGCTGGAGGAGGAGCTCGAGCTGGCGTTCAGCGCCGACGACACCAGCGGCACCCTGACCGTCACCGACGGCCCGTACACCGAGACCAAGGAGTACCTCGGCGGCCTCACGATCGTGAACGTCCCCGACGAGGAGACCGCGCGGATGTGGGCCGGGAAGATCGCGGAGGCCTGTGGCTGGCCGCAGGAGGTACGCCCGTTCAAGCCCGACAGCCTGAGGAACTCACGATGACCGAGTACCTGATCTCGTTCAACGCCGAGTGGATGGACGACGTCACCGACGACGAGATCCGCGAGGCATCCGGCAGGGTGAAAGCGCTCAGGAAGGAGATGTCGGACGCCGGCGTGCTCGTCTTCCTCGGCGGGCTCGATCTCGATGCGCCGGTGTTCAGCGTCGACACCTCACGCACCGGGCCGATGGTCACCGACGGACCCTATGTCGAGTCCAAGGAGCACCTCGGCGGCTTCGCGATCGTGAACCTGCCGGACGACTCGGCGGCAGCGGCCTGGGCCGAGAAGGTCGCCCAGGCGTGCGGATGGCCCCACGAGGTGCGTCGGTTCCAGCCGGTCGGCTGACGCCGCCTCGCCCCGGGCAGAGACGCCACTGCGGTGTGCGCCGGCGGTCCGCCGCAAGGCCTGACGGGGACGTGTAACCGACCGTTGTGGGAACGCCGCGCGGGCGAGTGCCCGGCGTGTCGCACCGCGAACGGTCGGTTACACGTCGCCCCGACGGCGCCCCCGCGGTCGGGAGGCCCCGACGTGACCCGGCCGCATGGCCCCTCCTCGCTCGGGTACGTCGCCGGTGAGGGAGGTGGGAGTCATGCGCATCCTGCGCGCTCTCCTGGGTTCACTGCTGTGGATCCTCGCCGGTGTCGTCGGTCTGGTCGGCGCTCTCCTGAGCCTGACCCTGGTCCTGCTGCCGGTCGGGTTCCCGCTGCTGATGCTGGCCCGCAAACTGTTCGCCTACTCGATGACGCTCTTCCTGCCCCACGCCGTCAGACACCCGGCGAAGGGGCTGCGAAAGAAGGGCGCAGACGGCGTCGGCGACGCGGCGAAGACCCTCGGCCTGTCACGGAAGTCGCGCAAGCGAGCTCGCAAACGCGCTCGCAAGACGGCCAAGAACGGGCGCAAGGCGCTGGCTCGTCAGGCGAAGCGGCTCGCCTGACATCACCCGCGACGCGTGAGCACCACCAGCGCTCCGAGCCAGGTGAGACCGGCGAAGGCGCACAGCAGCGAGAAGACGAGGGCGAGGTCGCTGCCCATCACGGTCGTCACGAGAAACGCGCCGACCAGGACCCAGATCAGGGCGTTGCCGGTGAACGCCGT
>DASSTL010000073.1:0-21094 GCA_035707985.1 Nocardioides sp.
ACCAGATCCTCGGTGGCCAAATTGCCGGTGGCATTCTTGGCGTACGGGCAGCCGCCGAGGCCGCCGGCGGAGGCGTCGACGGTGGTCACGCCGTGCTGGAGGGCGGCGAGGGTGTTGGCGAGCGCCTGGCCGTAGGTGTCGTGGAAGTGGACGGCGAGGCGCTCGGTCGGGATGCCTCCGCTGTTGAGCGCAGTGAGCAGGGCGAGGACGTGGCCGGGGGTGGCCACGCCGATGGTGTCGCCCAGGCTCAGCTCCTCGCACCCCATGTCCAGGAGGCGGCGGGCGACCGAGACCGTCTGGGAGACGGGGACCGCGCCCTCCCACGGGTCGCCGAAGCACATCGAGACGTAGCCGCGGACCGTCATGCCGTGCTCGCGGGCGCGTGCGACGACCGGCTCGAACATCGCGAACTGCTCGTCGAGGCTGCGGTTGAGGTTGCGCTGGGCGAACGTCTCGGTGGCGCTGCCGAAGATCGCGATGTGCCGCACGCCCTTCTCGAGCGCCCGGTCGAGGCCGCGCTCGTTGGGGACCAGGACGGGCATGTCCCGGCCCCGCTCGCCGAGCAGGTCGAGCAGATCCGCGGCGTCGGCGAGCTGCGGGACCCACTTTGGGTGCACGAAGCTGGTGCTCTCGATGACCGGGAGCCCCGCGTCGGCGAGCCGGGAGATGAACTCGGCCTTGGTCTCGGTGGGGACCACGGTCTGCTCGTTCTGGAGACCGTCGCGCGGGCCGACCTCGTAGATCGTCACGCGCTCGGGCAGTGTCGGGTCTTTCACCACCTGCGGGCTGCGCATGCTCACTCCTCCTCGTGGCTCGTGCGTGCGTGATTCGGGCCGGTGGCCCTGACGCGCGGGTCGTATGACGCTCCGCGGGACGTCATACGGTTCGGTTGCCGGAGGAAGCCCACCGTATGACGTCCCGGCCGACGTCATGCGCTGCGGTGGCCAGGGCGCGCGGTTCGTATGACGCTGCCGGCGACGTCATTCGGCCGGCTCCACGGTGAACAGGGTCGCGCCGAGGGCGACCTGGTCGCCGGCGGCTGCGCGTACGGCGGTCACGGTGCCGGCCAGCGGCGCCTTGAGCGACAGCTCCATCTTCATCGCCTCCATCATGCCGAGGACCTGCCCCTGCTCGACCCGGTCGCCCTCGGCAACCCGCACCTCGAGGACGGTCCCGGGCATCGGCGCGGTGATGGTGCCGTCGGAGACCGTCTCGTGGTCGGCGAGCCTGTCCGGCCCGGTCAGCACGAACCGCTGGCCCTGGTAGCTCACCTCGACGAGGTGGGGCTGCACGTTGACGACCGCACGCGCCCGGTGGCCGTCGATGTCCAGCTCGAGCACGTGGTGCTCCGCCGACACCTCCCGCACGGGTACGCCGTCGACGGTGCCGGCGGCGCGGTCGACGAGGACATCGCGGTCCAGCTCGACCAGCGTGGGGGCCGGCGTGTCCCCCAGCCGGAAGCCGTCGGCCTGGAACGGGTGGCCCCGGTCGGCGGCGGCCAGCATCGCGGCCACCCAGGCCGCCAGCACCCGCGGGATGCCCGGGTCGGGCACCGGCAGCTCGTGGTGGTCGAGCCAGGAGGTGTCGATCGAGGCGTCGCGGAACGCGTCGCTCGCGACGAGCGCGCGCAGGAAGCCGGCGTTCGTGGTCAGCCCGAGGACCGCGGTGTGGTCCAGCGCGTCGACCAGGGTCAGGCGCGCGCTCTCACGGTCCTCGCCGGTGGCGATCACCTTGCCGAGCATCGGGTCGTACGACGTGCTGACGACCTGGTTGCTCTCGAGGGCGTGGTCCACGCGGACGGCTGGCAGCCGCGGCCACCTGACCAGCGACGTCGTGCCGGCCTGTGGCAGGAAGCCGCCGAAGGAGTCCTCGGCGTACACGCGCGCCTCGATCGCGTGACCGTGCAGGGTGACGTCGTCCTGGGTGAAGGACAGCTTCTCGCCGGCTGCGACGCGCAGCTGGTGCTCGACGAGGTCGAGATCACCTCCCGCGATGCGGACCACGGACTCGGTGACCGGGTGCTCGACCTGGAGGCGTGTGTTCATCTCCAGGAAGTAGAAGTCGCCGGTGGCGTTGTCGAGCAGGAACTCCACGGTGCCGGCGTTGGTGTAGCCCACCTGCCGGGCGAGGTCGACCGCGGCGCTGGTGATGCGGCGCCGCAGGTCGTCGTCGATGGTCGGGGCGGGCGCCTCCTCCAGCACCTTCTGGTGCCGCCGCTGCGTCGAGCAGTCGCGCTCGAAGAGGTGGACGACGTTGCCGTGGGTGTCACCGAGGACCTGCACCTCGATGTGGCGTCCCGACTCGACGTACTTCTCGACGAGCATCACGTCGTCGCCGAACGCCGACGCCGCCTCCCGCTTCGCCGCCGCCAGCGCCTCGGCGTACTCGTCGGCGGACCGCACGATCCGCATCCCCTTGCCACCGCCACCGGCCGCCGCCTTGACGAGCACGGGGTAGGCGAACGACGACGGGTCGTCGGCCGCGTCGTACGACGGCACGACCGGGACGCCGGCCTCGACCGCGACCTCCCGCGCGTGGTCCTTGCGCCCCATCGCGTCCATCACCTCGGCGGTCGGTCCGACCAGCGTGAGGCCGGCCTCCTCGACGGTGCGCGCGAAGGCGGCCCGCTCGGACAGGAAGCCGTAACCGGGATGGATCGCGTCGGCCCCCGCCTCCTGGGCCGCCGCGACGACTCCGTCGACGTAGAGGTACGACGGCACCCACAGCGCTTCGTCGGCCGCGCGTGCATGGGGGGCATCGGCGTCCGCGTCGGTGTAGATCGCCACGGTGCGGATGCCCAGGCGTCGGCAGGTGCGGAAGACGCGGAGCGCGATCTCGCCGCGGTTCGCCACGAGGACGGTGTGGATCATGCCTCCTCTCCTCTCACTGGATCTCGACGTTCCCCTGGCGGTTCCTGAGGAGCCTGGGGACGAGACGTCTCGAAGGACGACCTGGCCGCCCCCACGCGCCGCGTTCGTTCCTCATGCGTCACTGCGCGACTCACATCCTGAAGACGCCGTACGAAGGGGCGGGCACCGGGGCATGAGCGGCGACCGCGAGCCCCATCCCGAGCACCCGCCGGGTGTCGGCGGGGTCGATGACGCCGTCGTCCCACAGCCGCGCGGTCGAGTAGTACGGCGACCCCTGCACCTCGTACTGCTCTCGGATCGGGGCCTTGAACGCCTCCTCGTCGTCAGCGCTCCACTCCCCACCGCGCGCCTCGACGCCGTCGCGGCGCACGGTCGCGAGCACCGAGGCCGCCTGCTCACCGCCCATCACCGAGATGCGCGCGTTGGGCCACATCCACAGGAAGCGCGGGTCGTACGCGCGGCCGCACATGCCGTAGTTCCCGGCTCCGAACGAGCCGCCGATCACGACGGTGAACTTCGGGACGACGCTGCACGCGACCGCCGTGACGAGCTTGGCGCCGTCCTTGGCGATGCCGCCGTTCTCGTACTCCTTGCCGACCATGAAGCCGGTGATGTTCTGCAGGAACACCAGCGGGATGCCGCGCTGGTTGCACAGCTCGATGAAGTGTGCCCCCTTGAGCGCCGACTCGCTGAAGAGGATCCCGTTGTTGGCCACGATGCCCACCTCGTGACCCCAGATACGGGCGAAGGCGCAGACCAGGGTGTCGCCGTACAGCTTCTTGAACTCGTGGAACCGGCTGCCGTCGACGATCCGTCGGATCACCTCGCGCACGTCGTACGGCGTGCGGGTGTCGGTCGGCACGACGTCGTACAGCGACTCGGGTGACTCGTGCGGCTCCTCGATCGCCTCCGCCGGTGGTCGAGGATGTCTCACGGCTTCCCCCGGTGGTTGAGGAGGTCGCTCTGCGACCGTCTCGAAACCACCGTGCTCCGGCAAGGTGTCCACGATCGACCGCACGATCGCCAGCGCATGCGCGTCGTCGTCAGCGAGGTGGTCGACGACGCCGGAGGTCCGCGCGTGCACGTCACCGCCGCCGAGCTCCTCTGCGGTGACGACCTCGCCCGTCGCGGCCTTCACCAGCGGCGGCCCGCCCAGGAAGATCGTGCCCTGGTTGCGCACGATCACACTCTCGTCGCTCATCGCCGGGACGTAGGCGCCGCCGGCGGTGCACGACCCCATCACGCTGGCGATCTGCGGGATGCCGCGGGCGGACAGGTTGGCCTGGTTGAAGAAGATCCGGCCGAAGTGCTCACGGTCGGGGAACACCTCGTCCTGCATCGGCAGGAACGCGCCGCCGGAGTCGACCAGGTAGATGCACGGCAGCCGGTTCTCCAGGGCGACGGTCTGCGCCCGCAGGTGCTTCTTGACGGTCAGCGGGTAGTAGGTGCCGCCCTTCACTGTCGCGTCGTTCGCGACCACCATGCACTCGCGGCCATGGATCCGGCCGATGCCGGTCACGATGCTGGCGCTCGGCACCGCATAGAGGTCGTCGTCGGAGGCGCCGTACATCCCGAACGCCGCGAGCGGGCTCAGCTCGAGGAAGGGGCTTCCCGGGTCGAGCAGTCGGTCGATGCGGTCGCGCACCAGGAGCTTGCCGCGGTCGGTGTGCTTCGTGCGCGCCGAGTCGCTGCCGCCGCGGCGTACGACGGACAGGTGGTGACGCAGCTCCTCGACCAGGCTGCGCAGATCGGACACGGCCGGCTCACTCACTCTGCCAGGTTAGCGATCGTTAACCTCCCGTGCCAGCCGACCGCTCACTTCTCCGGCCAGATCACCGCCGTGGGTTGCCCCGCCGTCAGCGCGATGGAGGCGCCGTGCACGCTCGCGAACGACGGCCGCGGCAGGTAGCTGTCGCGCAGGAAGAAGGCGCGGCCGAGGTCGGTCACGTCGAGGGTCGCGCCGTCGTCGGACAGGAACGGCACCCTGCGCACCGAGATCGACTCGATGTCGCCCCGTGTCGTGCCCTTCGGGAGCTTCACCGTGGTCGCCGCCGGTCCGTCGCGCAGGATCGTCCAGCCGGAGATGTCGTGGTTCGACGTGAACGTCTTGCCGTTCGTCAGCCGCACGTCCACGGCGAGACCGACGTTGGTCGCCGAGCCTCCCGCTGCGACGTGGGTGACGGCCACGTAGAGGTAGCGCCGCTGGTCGCCGACGGTCGGTGACGACGGCGGGGACGGCTTCACGATCTTCCCCTCCCGCACCATCTCGCGCGCCATCACCTGGTAGGTCCACGGCTGGACGTCCATCTCGTGCTCGCGAGGCTGGCTGGCCGGCAGCGCGCGTCGGGTCGAGAGCGCGAACCGCATGGGGTCCTTCTTCTGGTGCTGCCCTCGCAGGGCCTTCCGGTCACAGACGTTGTTGTTCGACGTGCACGTCTGGAGCACCGGGTGGGTTCCGTCGTACGTCCCGCGGAAGCGCTGGGTCCCGTGGTTCGGGGACTGGAACACGTCGCTGCCGGACACGCGACGGCCCTTCGCGTTCACCTCGACGCGGTACACCCACTCGATGTCGGTCGTCCTCCCCCACTGGGCCATCAGGGCAGGTGAATTGGTGCCACCGTCCTCGTTGCTCCAGATCACGGTGTACTCGATCACCGCGTGGCCGTGCGTGCCCGTGGGCACGACCTGGTGGTAGGCGACGAGGGGTGTGTCCGTGCGGTTGTTCTGGAAGCGCCCGCCGAGGGACTTGATGTTGCGACCCCGGAGGATGGGCGCGTAGTGCGCCGCGGCGTACGCCGGGCTGGAGCGCCGGATGGTCCGGAAGCCGATGTCGGCCACCTTCGCGACCCCGGCGTCGCTGGGCGACCGTCCGGTGGCGTAGTGGAGGCGCAGGGTGTGTCGCCCCTTCGCCAGCCGCCCGAGCGCGAACTCCCGCCTCACGGGCTTGGCCGAGGTGACCACGATGTCGGTGGCGTAGCGGCCGTCGACGTACGCCGACACCACGGCCGACTCGTTCTTCTTCTCCGCCCAGCTCACACCTCTGGCCGAGACGGTGGCGTCGAGGAAGGTCTCGCCCTTGTGTCGTCGGTGGAAGGCGACGGTCTTGTCCGGGCCGCCGCGATGCAACGTCACGGACCTGGCGTGGGCCGCGGCGCCACCACTCGTCGGCTCACCCGGGTGCGGCGTGGCGGCCGTGGTGGAGGCCGTGGTGGACAGAGTGGCGGCGGCGGTCGCGATCAGCACGAACGAGGTGAACAGTCGAGGCACCATGGCATCTTCGCTCTCACGGCGGCGATCGTCACCCTGCCGTGGCGTTAACGACCGCTAACCTGGCCCGGTGAACCGGCGCGACCAGATCCTCGAGACGGCCGCGGACCTGTTCGCCAGCAGGGGGTTCCACGGCGTCTCCGTCGGCGAGATCGGTCGTGCCTGCGGGATCTCCGGCCCCGCGCTCTACAAGCACTTCGACTCCAAGGACGACGTGCTCGCCGCGATGCTGGTCGGGATCAGCGAACGACTGCTCGACGAGGGTCGGGCGCGCGTCGAGCACGCACGCACCCCACGCGAGGCGATCGAGTCCCTGGTGGCCTGGCACGTCGACTTCGCCCTACGCCACCGCTCCCTCATCGTCGTCCAGGAGCGCGACTGGCCCTCGCTCCCCCGCGCCGCGCGCGAACGCGTCCGCCTCCTCCAGCGCGAGTACGTCGACCTCTGGGCCGGGCAGCTGCGACGCCAGCACCGTGGCCTCCACACCGACCGGGCCCGCGCCATGGCGCACGCGGCGTTCGGGCTGATCAACTCCACCCCCCACACCCGGCTGATCTCCGACGAGGCGATGCGCAGCGTCCTCCACCGGATGGCCATGGGCGCGCTGGTGGGCGGGTGAGGCGCTCCGGCGAATTCCCCGCCTGAGCGGGGAACTCGACACTTGTTGGAGGAAATTGACTCCACGAAGTGGCGAATTCCCCGCCTGAGCGGGGAATTCGCCCCCGCTCACAGCAGGTGGGTGATCTCCGCCCCGGGGAGGTCGGACAGCGCGACAATCCGGGCGGCCCGGAGTGCGGCGTCGAGCGCGGTGGCGAGGTCGTCGTCCACGTCGTCGGACGCCTCAGGAACTGGGTCCGTCGCCTCCGGTGGGATCGCGGCGAGCTCCGCCTGGAGCGACTCCGGTGCGAGCCCGCGGAGCCGGAGCAGCACCCACGGGTCGCCGTCGACGAGCCAGGCGACCTGGAGCATCACCGCGAGTGCGTGGGGGCACGGGTCGACCCACGCATCGCAGGTGCACGACGCGCCGAGCTCGCCGCCGTAGGGAAGGAGCTCGACCCCGGCCTCCTCCGCCTGCTCGACGAGGCGGTGCGGCAGCTCGCCGGCCATCAGCGCGGCGAGGTGGCCGGACTCGCCCGCGACCACCTCGACGAACGCGCGGTGGCTGATGGGGTCGAGCTCGGGCACGGTGGCCGTCACCGTCCAGACGCCCGATCGGTCGTAGCACGCCGCGAGCACCGACCCGCGGTCGACCGTGATGCCGCCGATGCCACCACTGCGGGACAGCGCGCGACCGGTGTGCAGGTCGCTCTCGCCGTACGCCGCCTCCTCGACGGCGCGCACCCACGCCCGGCCCCACCAGGTGGCGGCCCGCGAGGTGGAGCGCCGCGGTGGGATGCGGGCGAAGGTCACCGCGGTCGCCGTGGTCGCGCTCACGGCAGCCTCCGCAGCGAGACCAGGTCGAGCAGCTCGTCGTTGCTGAGCTCGGTCAACGCGGTCTCGCCCCGCGCCAGCACGGAGTCGGCCAGCGAGCGCTTGCGCCGGAGCAGCTCGGCCACCCGCTCCTCGACGGTGCCCTGGGTGATCATCCGGTGCACCTGCACCGGCCGCGTCTGGCCGATCCGGTGGGCCCGGTCGGTCGCCTGGTCCTCGACGGCCGGGTTCCACCAGCGGTCGACGTGGATCACGTGGTCGGCGCGGGTCAGGTTGAGGCCGGTGCCGCCGGCCTTGAGCGACAGCAGGAAGACCGGCACCTCGCCCGCCTGGAACGCCGCCACCATCGCGTCGCGCTGACGCACCGGCGTGCCACCGTGCAGGAACTGGTGCGGGACGCCGGCACGGGCGAGGTGGTCCTCCAGCAACCGGGCCATCGCGACGTACTGGGTGAACACCAGGACCGAGCGGTCCTCGGCCAGGACGGTGCCGACGAGCTCGTCGAGCAGGTCGAGCTTCTCCGAACGGCCGGACAGCCGGCCTCCGGACTGCTTGAGGAAGTGGGCCGGATGGTTGCAGATCTGCTTGAGGCCGGTCAGGAGCTTGAGCACGAGGCCGCGGCGGGTGTCCTCGTCGGCTCGCTCGATGCGCTCCATCGTGTCGCGCACGAACGCCTCGTAGAGCACGACCTGCTCGCGGGTCAGCCCGAGCAGGTGGTCGGTCTCGGTCTTCTCGGGGAGCTCGGGCGCGACCCCGGGGTCGGTCTTGCGCCGGCGCAGCAGGAAGGGCCCGATCAGACCGGCGAACTGCCGCGCCTTCGTCGGCTCGGCCCCCGACTCGATCGGCCCCGCCCAGACCTTGCGGAAGGCCTGGCGGCTCCCGAGCAGACCGGGCGTGGCCCAGTCGAGGATCGCCCAGAGCTCGGTCAGGTTGTTCTCGACGGGGGTGCCGGTGAGCGCCACCCGGGCCGCCGACGGGACCGTGCGCAGCGCCCGGGCGGTGGCCGACCGGGCGTTCTTCACGTGCTGCGCCTCGTCGGCGACGACCAGACCCCAGAACGTGCCGGCCAGGCCGGCCACGCTGCGACGGAGCGTGCCGTAGGTGGTCAGCACGAAACCGGGGTCGGGCGACTCGTCGGTCGGGACGAGCCCGTCGAGCGATCGCTGCCCGCCGTGGAAGCGGCGTACGTCGACCCCGGGGGCGAAGCGGCGGATCTCGGCCTCCCAGTTGCCGAGCAGCGACGCCGGGCAGACCACCAGGGTGGGACCGGGTCGCCCGGGGGCGCGGTGGAGGTGCAGCGCGATCACGGTCACCGTCTTGCCCAGCCCCATGTCGTCGGCGAGGCAGGCACCGAGCCCGAGGTCGGTCACTCGGTCGAGCCAGGTGAACCCCTGTCGCTGGTAGTCGCGCAGGGTGGCCGCGAGGCCGGGCGGCGACTCGAGCGGCGGGGCCGTCGCGGCTCCGAGCAGGCGCTCGCGCACCTCGAGCAGGCTGGCCCCGACGACCACCTCGGCGGGCGCGTCCTCGACCTCGACCACCCCGGTGAGGGCCGCGGCGACGGCCTGGGCGGTCGGCACGGTGCGGATCAGCCGCTTGCGGGCCTTCCGTGCGATCGCCGGGTCGACGACGGTCCATCCACCGCGGAGCTTGAGCATCGGCGACGACGCTCGCGCCAGCTCGTCCATCTCCTGCTCGGTCAACGGCTCACCACGCAGGGCGACCTGCCAGTTGAAGGCGAAGAGAGCGTCGCCGCTCAGCACGCCCTCGACCAGCTGGCCCTCACGCTTCTCCGGGACGCGGTCGAGCGTGGCCCGGGCGCTGAGCTCGCGACCGAGGCTGCGCGGCCAGAGGACGTCGACGCCGGCCGCGCGCAGCGCGCCGACGCCGTCCTCGAGCAGGCTCACGAGGTCGTCGGTGTCGAGGGTCAGCTGGTCGGGCACCCGCTGCTCGAGCAGCCGCTCGAGCGGCGGCCAGACGTCCGCGGCCTCGCGGAGGGCGAGGGTGGCGTGGGTGCGCGCGCGGTCGCCGAAACCGTGCGCCGACGGCGGGTCGTTCCACAGACTGGCGGCGTCGCGCACGTGGAGCGGGTCGCGCTCGTCGTGGACCTGGAGCACGAGCCGGCAGGAGCCCGCGACCAACTCCTCCTCGTCGGCCTCGACGCGGAGCGACAGGGTGACCAGCTGGGGCAGATCGGTGCGCTCGCTCTGGTGGCGGGTGACGAGGTCCTGCAGCCGTCGCGAGAACGCGTCACGGTCTCGCTCGCCCGCCCGCGCGGAAGACTGCGCCGTCGCAGGACGTCTGGCCGGGGGTGCCACCGGTGCCGCCCGCGGCATCGCGTCGACCACGGCGTCGACCACCCGGCGTACGACGGTCTCGGCGTCGTCGGCGGACAGGCCGTCGTAGGCCCGTGACTCGGCCAGTCGGCGCAGCCGGTCGGTGTCGTCGGGGTCGAAGGCGGCGGGACGCCAGGTGCCGGCGGCCGGCTCGAACTTGCCGGCAGCGACCAGGCGCATCGCCAGCAGGGAGGCCGCCGCCAGCAGTGTCACCGACGGATGGGCGTCGTCGTCCGACCGTGCCTTGGCCAGGACGGGCAGGGCGGCTCGGATCGGCAGGATGATCGTGCGCCCGCCTCCGGTGGCGTCGGTGAACTCGACGGTCCCCTCGCGCGGAGCCTCGGCGGAGCGCAGAGTCGCCGGCCCGGACAGGGGGACGAAGCTCACCGACACCTCCTCGCGTCACAGCCACCGTAGTTCGCGCCGCCGACAGCGCCCGCGACAACCGATCCGACTTTCCACGCGTGTCAGGAATGCGAGCCCGGACGGGGGTGTTGGCGACCACCAGAGGTCCGGGCTCGGGAAGGTATTGCAAGAGTCCTTTCGAAAGACTACTTTCGACGCATGTCGACCAAGAAGGGGGTTCGCGGTGACGACGCGACGCAGAGGACAGGCCAGGAGACGGGCGAAGCGGCGCTCCCGTCCTCAGGAACCGGACAAGAGGGTCGCGAAGGACCGTCGTACCGACGACTGAGCGACCCCCGAGAGCTCCAGGCGCTCGCCCATCCGGTTCGCCTCGGGATCATGGAACTGCTGACCGTCGACGGACCGCTGACCGCGACCGAGCTCGCCGACCGGCTGGACGAGACGCCGGCCAACTGTTCGTGGCACCTGCGCAAGCTCGCCGAGCACTCCTTCGTCGAGGAGGCCGGCGGCGGGATCGGCCGCCAGCGCCCGTGGCAGGTGACCGGGGTCGGGCTGGCCTGGGACGACGTCGAGGCCACCCCCGGTGAGTTGCGAGCCGGCCGCGCGCTCGAGGAGATGCTGCTCCAGCGCCAGGTCGCCCGCTTCCAGCAGGCCAGGGCCCAGCTGCTCGACGACGGCGAGCGCGACTGGGCCGAGGCGACGACGAGCACCCAGAGCGCGACCTGGCTGACGGTCGAGGAGCTCGACGCCCTCAACACCGAGATCCGTGAGGTCCTCGGCCGGTACGCCGACCGGTTCCTCGACCCGACGAAGCGACCCGCCGGGTCGCGGCTGTGCGAGTTCGTCGCGTGGGGCTCACCGCTGCTGCTCCCCGGCCTGGAGGCGATCGCGGCGGAGTCGGCGGAGCAGGACGCCTCGTGAGGCAGGCGTTCCGGCAGCCGGGCTTCACCCGCCTCTACGCCGGTCTCACGGCCTCGATGTTCGGCGACTCGGTGATGCTGGTCGTGCTCTCGATGTGGGTGAAGACGATCACCGGCTCCAACGCCAAGGCCGGACTCACGTTCTTCTTCATGATCATCCCGGCGCTGTTCGCGCCACTGCTCGGCGTCTGGATCGACCGGCTCAAGCGCAAGCCGCTGCTGATCTGGGGCCACGTCGCCTCGGGCCTCGGCGTCCTGCCGCTGACCCTGGTCCACAGCGAGGGGCAGGTCTGGGTCATCTGGGGCGTCGCCATGATGTACGGCGCCTCGTTCGTCATCCTCCCGGCGGCCCTGAACGGCCTGCTCAAGGAGCTGGTCCCCAAGGACATGCTGGTCGACGCCAACTCCTCGCTGCAGACCACCAAGGAGTCGTTCCGGCTGTTCGGGCCGCTGATCGGGGCGCTGCTGTTCACCTGGCTCGGCGGCTGGGCCGTCGCCGTGCTCGACGCCGCGTCGTTCGGCGTCGCGGCCCTCGTGATCGCGACCATCGCCGTGCAGGAGGCTGTCCCCGAGCACGAGGAGTCCCACTTCTGGCACCAGATGACCGCCGGACTCCGCCACCTGGCCGGCGACCGGGTGCTGGAGCACACGCTGATCGGTTTCGGGCTCTGCATCCTGGTGTTCGGCTTCTCCGAGTCGGTCGTCTACGCGCTCCTCGACGGCTACGACAAGCCCGCGACCTGGGTCTCGGCGATCGTCACCGCGCAAGGCGTCGGGGCGATCGGGGGCGGCCTCTCGTCGAGTGCGCTCGTACGCCGCATCGGTGAGGTCGCCGGATGTGTGGCCGGACTCGTGGTGGCCGCCCTGTCGATCCTGGTGATGGCGGCCGCCCAGCAGTTCTGGGTCGTGCTGGCCGCGGCCGCCGTGATGGGTGCCGCGATGCCGCTGATGATGGTGGCCTTCATGACGCTCATCCAGCGCCGGACGCCGCAGGCGATCATGGGCCGCGTCTCGGCTGCGGTCGAGGTCGTGATGGGCGTCCCGCAGGCGATCTCGCTGGCCGTCGGGTCGCTCCTGGTGGTGATCCTGAGCTACCGCACGATCCTGGCGATCATGGGCGCGGTCACGCTG
Source organism: Nocardioides sp. (assembly GCA_035707985.1). GTDB lineage: Bacteria > Actinomycetota > Actinomycetes > Propionibacteriales > Nocardioidaceae > Nocardioides. The sequence goes on from DASSTL010000073.1 coordinate 12,319, forward strand.
GTGGCCGCGGCGTACATCGTGACGATGCTGCGTGACCACATCGCCACGGACCTCCACCGCCCGCCTGACGGGGATGTCGAGCCGCACGAAGCCACCCTCGACACCGGCCTCGAGATCCTACCGGCGTCACCGATGGAGCCCTGAGGCCATGCGCTCCGGATCTCGGGACCTGTCACGTCCGACGCCCTCACCTCGTCACGTTGGTGGGAACAGGTGTCGGACACCGGACGTTCACAAACCCGTTGGCCCGTTGTCGGCGGCTGTCCCTACGGTGGGACGACATGCACGTGGAGTACGACGAATGAGCACACGCACAGGGGAGTACGACGTATGAGCACGGAGATCGACGCACAGGTCGGTGACGAGGCCCCCGGGGGCCATGAGACCAAGCTCGACGCGCGGGTGATGCTCGTCGCAGGGGTGGTCGTCCTCGGTGCGGTGATGTCGATCCTCGACATCACCGTCGTGGCCGTCGCCCAGCGCACGTTCCAGGACATCTTCGGCAAGACGCAGGCGCAGGTCGCCTGGACCGCCACCGGATACACGCTGGCCCTCGCCACCGTGATCCCTCTGACCGGATGGGCCGCCGACCGCTTCGGCACCAAGCGCCTCTACATCCTGGCGATCGTGCTGTTCACCGCGGGGTCGGCGCTCTGCTCGACCGCCACCAGCCTCGAGATGCTGGTGACGTTCCGGGTCCTCCAGGGCCTCGGCGGCGGCATGCTGATGCCGCTGGGCATGACGATCATGACCCGCGCCGCGGGGCCGGAGCGCCTCGGCCGGGTGATGGCGATCCTCGGCGTGCCGATGCTACTGGGCCCGATCTTCGGCCCCATCCTCGGCGGCTGGCTGATCGACATCGCCTCGTGGCACTGGATCTTCCTGATCAACGTCCCGATCGGAATCGTCGCCACCGTCTACGCCTGGCGCGTGCTCGACCGCGACGAGGTGCACCCGTCGGAGAGCTTCGACTTCGTCGGCATGCTGCTGCTGTCGCCGGGGCTCGCCCTGTTCCTCTACGGCGTGAGCTCCATCCCGGCTGCGAAGCAGGACCACGGCACGATGTTCACCAACCAGGTGGTCATCCCGTCAGTCGTCGGGATCGCGCTCATCGTGGCCTTCGTGCCGTGGGCGCTGCGCAAGCACAACATCCACCCGCTCGTGCAGCTGCGGCTGTTCACCAACCGCTACATGACGGTCGCCGTGGTGACGATGACGTTGTTCGCGATGGCGTTCTTCGGGGCCTCGCTGCTGTTCACGCTGTACTTCCAGCAGGTCCGCGGCGAGTCGCCCCTGAGCTCGGGCTGGCTGGTGGCGCCGCAGGGGTTCGGCGCGATGCTGACGATGCCGATCGCGGGCTTCCTCGCCGACAAGATCGGCCCCGGCAAAGTCGTGCTCACCGGCCTGGTCCTCGACACCGTCGGCATGGGCATGCTGATCCCGGTGGACGACCAGACGTCCTACGGCTACATCATCACCGCGTTCGTGGTGATGGGGCTCGGCATGGGGTCGACGATGATGCCGATCTTCACCGCCGCGCTGGCGAGCCTCAAGGAGCACGACATCGCGCGCGGCTCGACGTTGATGAACATCACCCAGCAGATCGCGATCTCGTGCGGCACGGCGCTGTTCTCGGTGCTGCTGACCAACGCCTACAACGACCACGCCGCGACGGTCGGCCCGACCTTGGCACTGCAGAACGGCGCGACACCCGAGCAGCTCGGCATCCCGGCCGGGCAGGTGCAGGCGATCACGTCGCAGGGGCTCCACTACATGGGCCAGTCGTTCGGCGGCGTGTTCCTGGTGGCGACGGTGCTGGTCGGACTGTGCCTGGTGCCGTCGTTCTTCCTGCCGCGCAAGCCGCCCGAGCACCACGTCGACCCCGCACAGGCCATGGTCGCCTGATATTCGACCCGTCGGTCGAGCTTGACCCAGGACGCCGGGGCCCCCCCGGCACCCACGGTTTCGACGTGTCTCGGAGCCTCGGGCATATCCTGCGGCCGTGACGCGCGCCGCTCGGTTCCTCGCCGTCGCGGCATCCGCCGTGCTCGGGATCGCGGGCGGGGTGGTGGCCGGACTGGCGTCCGGGGACAGCCACCCGGACCCTCTGGGCCTCGGCGTCGCGATGGTCAACCAGCCCTGCCAGCCGAACCAGGGTCTGCTGGTGCTCGACACGTCAGACGACGGTCGCGGACTCGCCTCCGCCATCGCGAGCTTCCCCGACGCGAAGTACCTCGAGGTCGCGAAGTCCTGCAACACCGTCTGGCGAGACCCGACCCTTTCCACCCGTAGGTACGCCGCGTACCTGGGCCCCATGGACGTGGGTACCGCCTGTCGTCAGCAGATGACGGGCGAACATGTAGGCGACCGCGTCACGCGGCTCACGCCGAACAACACCGAGCTGGAGCTGTGCCTGTGCTACGTCAGCTCCTTCGACGCCCCGACGCTGCGGCCGGGTGCTACGGCCCTGAGCTCCACTGAGATCGTCTACCTCCGGGCCCTCCAGCAGGTGCTGACGAGCCTGGGACGACGCCCCCCGGACCTGCCTCGCACCGACGACTACGACAGCACGACCCTGGAGGAGGTCCTGAGCTTCCAGCGGTACACCAACCGCGGCCAGCGGGGAGTGGTCGACCAGAGGACCTGGGAGGCCCTCATCAACCGGGGGTGTCAGCCCAAGAGCTAGCTCGTGTGTAGGCCTCGCCACGCAGCACGGGCACGACATCCGTGACATCCGCGGCCGCGGCGATCTCGACGTCACGAACGAACCCGGCCTCACCGAGCTCTCGCCCGCTCGCACACGTCGCGACGGCGGAGCCCAGGTCGTCGCGGACGTCGGCGTACGCCGCTGCGGCCGACCGTGCCTCCGGGGACGCCTCCTCGAGCCGGAGCCGGCTCAGCACGGCGCCCGCGCCCCAGAGGTCCTCGGCGGCGGGACGCAGGCTGCCGTCGGGCCACCGCTCCCCGGCCGCCACCACCGACACCCGGCCCGACACCCGACCCGGGGCCTCACGTAGCCAGGCGCCGACGGCCCCGGCGTTGCGCAGGCACGCGCCGACCACGGTGACACCCGCGTCGCGCAGCGCGAACGAGATCGCCGAGCCGTTCGGCGAGGGCAGCACCACCCGCTCGATCCCGTCGGCGTCCTCGAAGGAGACCGGCGACAGACTCACCCCGCCCTCGGCCAGCCCCGCTCTCCGCCCCAGCGCGAGCACGGCGCCGCGCGCGTCGGCGTACGCCGGAGCCTCGTCGCTGCCCCACGGGTAGGGAAAGACCGTGATGCCACGCTCGACGGCCACGGACAGGGTCGTGGTGAAGGACAGCACGTCGACCACCACCGCGACGTCACCGGGCTCGGCATCAGCGACCAGCGCCTGTGCGCCGGCCAGGCCCCAGTCGAACCGCTGCCGGTACGCCGACTGCCCGTGCGGGGTCACCAGATCCGGACGCGGGCCTCAGGCTCGAGCCACAGTCCGTCGCCCGGCTGGGTGCCGAACGCCGCGTGGAACTCGTCGAGGTTGCGCACGATGTTGGCGCGGAACTCGGGCGGACTGTGCGGGTCGATCGTGAGGTACTGCTGCGCCAGCTCCTTGCGGCGCTTCGTCCGCCAGATGTGGGCCCAGTTGAAGAAGAGCGCCTTGGCGTCCTCGAGTCCCACGTCACCGTCGCGGGCGATGTTGTAGGCCATCAGCGCGATCGTCAGACCGCCCAGGTCGCCGATGTTCTCGCCGACCGTGAGCGCGCCGTTCACGTGCTCGTCCGGGAGGTCGCGCGGCGAGAGCCCGTCGTACTGCGCGATCAGCGCCTTCGACTTCTCCTCGAAGCGCGCCTTGTCCTCCGGCGTCCACCAGTCGTGCAGGTTGCCGGCTCCGTCGTACTGGGCACCCTGGTCGTCGAAGCCGTGCCCGATCTCGTGGCCGATGACGGCGCCGATGCCGCCGTAGTTCTCGGCCATCTCGGCGTCCGGCGAGAAGAACGGCTTCTGCAGGATCGCCGCAGGGAAGCAGATCTCGTTCATGCCGGGCCGGTAGTAGGCGTTGACCGTCTGGGGGAGCATCAGCCACTCCTCGCGGTCCACCGGAGCCCCGACCTTGGCCAGCTGGCGGCGGGTCTCGAAGGCGTTGGCCGAGAGCACGTTGCCCACGAGGTCGTGGGGGTCGAACTCGAGCTCGGAGTAGTCACGGAACTTCTCGGGGTAGCCGATCTTCGACCGGAACATGTCGAGCTTGGCGAACGCCCGCTGCTTGGTCTCGTCGCTCATCCAGTCCAGGTGCGAGATCGACTCGCGGTAGGCGCGCAGCAGGTTGCCGACCAGCTCCTCCATCATCGCCTTCGACGTCGGCGGGAAGTGGCGGGCGACGTACTCGCGACCCACGCTCTCGCCGATCGACCCCTCGACGACGGCGACGCCGCGCTTCCAGCGCTCGCGCAGCTCCGGCGTACCGCTGAGGGTGCGACCGTAGAAGTCGAAGTTGGTCTCGACGAACTCCTTCGGGAGGTACGGCGCGACCGCCCGGACGACCCGGATCGCCAGCCAGGTGCGCCACTGCTCGATCGGCACCTCCGCCAGTGCCGTCGAGAGGTGCTCGAGGTACGACGGCTGCCGCACGCACACCTCGGCGATCGTCGACTCCGAGCCACCGAGGTTGCGGATGAAGACCTCCCAGTCGAACTCCGGGCACAGGCCCTGGAGCTCGGCGAGGGTCATCAGGTTGTAGGTCTTCTGGACGTCGCGCGTCTCGGCCCGCTCCCAGTGCCCCTGCGAGAGCCGGGTCTCGACCTCCATCACCGTCGCGGCGTCCGCGGCCGGGTCCGAGCGGTCGATCAGAGAGAACATGCGGGTCAGGAAGTCGACGTACTTCTCACGGATCTCGGCGAACTTCTCGTCGTGGTAGTACGACTCGTCCGGCAGCCCGAGCCCGCCCTGGGTGAGGTTCACCAGGCAGCGGTCGGAGTCCTTGGCATCGACGTCGACGTACACCCCGAACGGGCCGCTGCCGCCGATCTGCTCGAACTCGCCGAGGAACGCCGCGAGGTCGCGCACGTCGCGCAGGCTCTCCACGGCCTCGAGCAACGGGCGGATCGGTGCCGTGCCGAGGCTGTCGACGGTCGCCTCGTCCATGAACGACGCGTAGAGGGTGGCGATCCGGACCGCGTCGGGGTCGAGCCCCTCCTCGCCCGACGCCACGCGCTCGGCGAGCTCTTCGATGATGTCGCGGACCTGCTTCTCCGCGGTGTCCGCGAGCTCGAGGAAGGGGCCCCAGCTCCCCTTGTCCGCCGGGATCTCCACGGTCTCCAGCCACCGGCCGTTGACGTGGCCGAACAGATCGTCCTGCGGACGAACCTCCGGGTCCATGCCCTCGCGTGCGTCGTCGAGTGTGCTCACCCGGAGGAGCCTACGGTCCCTTGTCAGGTCAACGCACACGGACGACGGTCTTGCCGAGGCTCCGGCGCTCGGCGAGGTGCTGGAGGGCCTGGCCGAAGTCGCCGAGGCCGTACGTCGCCCCGATCGGTGGGGCGACGACGCCCGACTCGAGCATCGGCACCAGTGCGTCCCACTGCTCGCGCAGGTAGGTCGGCTTCGACATCGCGAACGCACCCCAGCCCACGCCGCGGACGTCGACGTTGGTGAGCAGCAGTCGGTTGACCCGCACCTCGGGGATGCCCTGACCCGACGCGAAGCCGACGACGAGGAGCCGCCCCTGCTCGCCGAGGCAGCGCAGGGAGTCGGTGAAGATGTCGCCACCCACGGGGTCGACGACCGCATCCACGCCTCGGCCTCCCGTCAGCTGCGCGACCGCGTCCTTGAACCCGTCGAGCAGCACGACCTCGTCGGCACCGGCGGCGCGTGCGAAGGCCGCCTTCTCGTCGGTGGACGCCACGCCGATCGTGCGGAGCCCGAGCCCCTTGGCCACCTGGAGGGTGGCCGTGCCGACCCCGCCGGAGGCGCCGTGGACGAGCACCGTCTCCCCCGGCCGCAGCCGCCCGCGCTCCTGGAGGGCGAACAGCGCCGTCAGGTAGTTCAGCGGCAGGGCCGCCCCCACGTCGTACGACACGTCGTCGGGCAGGGGCAGCACGGCGGACGCCGGGACGACGGCGCGCTCGCAGGCGCCGCCGAACGGCAGCACGCCGGCCACCCGAGCACCGGGCACGAGCCCCGGCACACCCTCGGGTGCGGACACGAGCGTGCCGGCGAGGTCGACACCCAACGTGAACGGGGGGTCCGGCTTGAGCTGGTAGAGCCCTTGGCTCAGCAGCAGGTCCGGGAACGAGACCCCGACGGCATGCACCTCGACCACCGCGTCGCCAGGACGCGGCTCCGGCTCCGGTACGTCGACCACCCGGACACCGGACGGGCCGGCGAGCTCGATCACCTGCACCGCACGCATGCGCCCATCCTGGGGCATGGGGGCGCGGCCCTACGAGGTCCGGTGGCCCGTGCGTCACGGACGGACGCTGACGACCGTCTTCCCGTGCCGCCGCTCCGAGGAGCTGAACGTCGCCACGGCGTCGCCGAGCGAGGCCGTGGTCCCGACGTTGGGCCGCAGACGTCCGTCGCGCACACGTTGCACGAGCTCGCCCAGCTGCCCCCGGTCGGCCTCGACCACGAAGTCCACGGCGTCACCCTGCGCGGGAGGGAACTCGACCGGGCCGACGACGGACACCAGGGTGCCTCCGGGCTTGATCCGCTCAGCCGACTGCTTCTGCACGTCACCTCCGATGACGTCGAAGACCAGGTCGAGGTCGCCCACGTCCTCCCACGCGTCGTTCTCCAGGTCGAGGAACTCCTGGGCACCGAAGTCGAGCACCTTCGCGCGGTCCGCGCTGCGTCCGCTGCCGATGACGTGAGCGCCTGCCTCACGCGCGAGCTGGGTGACCATCGTCCCGACGGCGCCGGCCGCGCCGTGGACCAGGACGCTCTGCCCGGGCCGGAGCCGACCATGCTGGAACAGTCCCTGCCAGGCGGTGAGACCGGAGATCGGCAGGGACGCGGCCACCGTGAAGGCGACGTCGTCCGGCAGCAGGGCGAGGTTGCGAGCCTCGATCGCGACGTACTCCGCGAGCGTCCCGTCACGGTGCCAGTCGGCCAGCCCGAGGACCCGCTGTCCCACTGCGACACCGGTGGTGCCGTAGCCGAGAGCGGTCACGACACCGGCCAGCTCGTGGCCGGGGATGGACGGCGTGCGGTCGCGTCCGGTGCGATCGGTCCAGGTCGAGGGCCACTCCAGCTCGGTCGAGACGAACCCCGACGCGTGGACCTCCACGACGACGTCGTTGATCGCCGCCGTCGGCTCGGGTCGTTCGGTGAGGGTCATCCCCTCCGGTCCGGCGGACTGGTCCGTCGCCACGATCGCCTTCATCTGATGCCTCCTGCTCCCGAGCCCGCGCTGCATCGTCAGCATGGACGTCTCGTCCACCCTAGGCGTGCCTGCGGGGGAGGGGTCGGCGCGAATCCCCGGCTAGCCGGGTGTCGTCCCGCTTCTCGGCCGTTGCAACCCCTGAGAAGCGCAGGGATACCCGGCCCACCGGGTATCCCTACCGGGCCCGGCCACGCACCGGAGAGCTCTCAGGCAGCTGCGTGGTAGACCATCGGCTCGTCGCCCACCGGCGCCAGCACGACCTCGACCAGCTGGCCGCGCCAGTGACCGGCGTCTGTGCGCTCCGCCCCGACCATCCCGGCCTGCACGCAGAAGCCGAGGTCGAGGAGCTGCTCGAGCAGGTACTGCGCTCCGCGGGTCGCCTCACCGAGGCTGGCGTACCCGGTGCGGGTGGAGGCGGTGACCTGGTGGCCCTGCGGGGTCTCCACGACGACGTCGTGCATGGTCTGGTCGAGGAGCAGCGCCTGGAGTGCTGCGGTGGTGGTGGTCATGCCGAGGACGCTAGGGAGAGTTCGCCTGCCGGTCTGTCGGGTCGATGACACAACGGCGTTCGAGTGAACCTCGGTGACGGCGGGCCCGTACCAACCCCCGAGCCCCTCGTGGGCGCGACCAAGGGGGGATCGTCCGTTGTGCCACTCACTGCCCGGTGAATGCACATCGGAGCACCACCAGCACGTCTGCTCACATCCCGCTCTGCACCTCGGCAGCGAGCACCGCTGCGGGTGCGGCGTGCACTGGTGGCGCCCCACGAACCGGCCCAGGCCCGGCCACGACCTCCTGTGACCGCGACGTGGCCCCGGCGCCCGGCGTCGGCGTACGTCGGGGCGTGTAACCGACCGTTCGCGGAGAGACACGCCGTACCGCCGTCGGCGTGTCGTGACCCGAAGGGTCGGTTACACGTCCACGTCAGGCCGCCGCGCGAGCAAGCTCAGTCGGGTCTCACCACACGGTTGAGCTCGAAGTGCATGGGGTCGGTGTAGTGCCAGGTGCCGCCCCAGGTGAAGCCCCACCGCTGGAAGATCGCGACGACGCGGCGGTCGATCTGCCCGACGGTGCCGCGCTGGTTCTCGGGGACGTTGATGTCGAAGGCCAGCCCGAACGCGTGGTTGGAGAGCGTGGTGGTGCCGGCGATGAAGCGCGGGTAGTAGCAGCCGGCGTACTCGCCCGGGTGGATCTTGTCGGCGAGGCCCTGGGTGATGACGTCCTCGAGCGCGGCGCGGAGCTGCGGGAAGATCAGCTTGTTGCAGGTGACGTTGCCGAGGATCGGCACCGTCTCGGTGACGATGTGCGACTTGACCCAGGCAGGATCGGGAGCGATCCGGCCGCCGCCGATCGCGGTGTAGCGGAAGACGCCGACGGCGTCGCGGAAGGCGCCGACCGGGACGACGTTCTGGAAC
>DASSTL010000074.1:0-31842 GCA_035707985.1 Nocardioides sp.
CGGTGCCGGCGCCGTCTCCGGTCAGGGCGCGGCCGCGGCGGAGGCTCCGTCCTCGTCGCTGGTGCTCGACCAGTTCGGCCGCAACCTCACCCAGGACGCCAGAGAAGGCAAGCTCGACCCGGTCATCGGCCGGGAGCAGGAGATCGAGCGGGTCATGCAGATCCTGTCCCGGCGCACGAAGAACAACCCGGTGCTGATCGGCGAGCCGGGAGTCGGCAAGACCACGATCGTCGAGGGCCTCGCCCAGGACATCGTGCGCGGCGACGTGCCGGAGACGCTGAAGGACAAGCAGATCTACTCCCTCGACCTGGGTGCCCTGGTGGCGGGTTCGCGCTACCGCGGTGACTTCGAGGAGCGCCTGAAGAAGGTGCTGAAGGAGATCCGCACCCGCGGCGACATCGTGCTGTTCATCGACGAGATCCACACCCTCGTCGGGGCCGGCGCGGCCGAGGGCGCGATCGACGCGGCCAGCATCCTCAAGCCGATGCTGGCGCGCGGCGAGCTCCAGACGATCGGTGCGACGACCCTCGACGAGTACCGCAAGTACCTCGAGAAGGACGCCGCGCTCGAGCGCCGCTTCCAGCCGATCCAGGTCGCCGAGCCCTCGATCGCGCACACCATCGAGATGCTCAAGGGTCTGCGCGACCGCTACGAGGCGCACCACCGCGTCACGATCACCGACGAGGCCCTGGTCTCGGCGGCGACGCTGGCCGACCGCTACATCTCCGACCGTTTCCTGCCGGACAAGGCGATCGACCTCATCGACGAGGCCGGCTCCCGGCTGCGCATCCGCCGGATGACCGCACCGGCCGACCTGCGCGAGTACGACGAGAAGATCGCCGACGTGCGCGCCCGCAAGGAGGCCGCGATCGACGGCCAGGACTTCGAGGCCGCCGCCAAGCTCCGCGACGAGGAGAAGCAGCTCACCGCGGCCAAGGTCGAGCGGGAGAAGCAGTGGCGTGCCGGCGACCTCGACGAGGTCGCGGAGGTCGACGAGGAGCTGATCGCCGAGGTGCTCGCCGTGGCGACCGGCATCCCGATCGTGAAGCTGTCCGAGGAGGAGTCCACGCGGCTGCTCAAGATGGAGGACGAGCTGCACAAGCGCGTCATCGGTCAGGAGGAGGCCGTCAAGGCACTCAGCCGGGCCATCCGGCGTACGCGTGCCGGCCTGAAGGACCCGAAGCGTCCCGGTGGGTCGTTCATCTTCGCCGGCCCGTCCGGTGTCGGTAAGACCTGGCTGTCCAAGACGCTCGCCGAGTTCCTGTTCGGTGACGAGGACGCGCTGATCCAGCTCGACATGAGCGAGTTCAGCGAGAAGCACACCGTCTCGCGACTGTTCGGATCGCCGCCGGGATACGTCGGCTACGAGGAGGGCGGCCAGCTCACCGAGAAGGTGCGCCGCAAGCCGTTCTCCGTGGTGCTCTTCGACGAGGTCGAGAAGGCCCACCCCGACATCTTCAACAGCCTGTTGCAGATCCTGGAGGAAGGTCGCCTGACCGACTCCCAGGGCCGGGTCGTGGACTTCAAGAACACCGTGATCATCATGACGACCAACCTCGGCACCAAGGACATCGCCAAGGGCGTGAATCTCGGGTTCGCGCAGGCCGGCGACGCGGCCGGGTCCTACGAGCGGATGAAGAACAAGGTGCAGGAAGAGCTGAAGCAGCACTTCCGTCCCGAGTTCCTCAACCGCGTCGACGAGATCATCGTGTTCCCGCCGCTGTCGCAGGAGCAGATCATCGCGATGGTCGACAACATGATCCTCGGCGTCGAGACCCGGCTGAAGGACCGCGACATGAAGCTCGAGCTGACCCAGGCGGCGAAGAACCTCCTGGCCGCCCGCGGCTTTGACCCGGTGCTGGGCGCGCGGCCGCTGCGTCGCACGATCCAGCGCGAGATCGAGGACACGCTCGCCGAGAAGATGCTCTACGGCGAGGTCGGTCCGGGTCAGATCGTCCTGGTGGGCGTCGAGGGCGAGGGCGAGAGCGCGCAGTTCACGTTCAAGGGTCAGAAGATGGCCGAGCTGCCCGACCTGCCGCCGCTCGAGACGGTCGGCGCCGAGCCGTCGCCTGGCCCCGAGGGCCGCGGCGAGGGCGACGACGAGACCCCCGGTCCCACGGACGTCGAGAAGGCCTCCGGCACCGACTAGGTGTCGACGCACGGAGCCCGGTCATCCGAACAGGGTGACCGGGCTCTCTGCTGTCCGGACACGCCGAGTCGGCGCAAATGGACGTCCAGAACTCGCCGAGTCGGCGCAAAGGAGCGCCCCAGATGCGCCGAGTCGTCCTGTGCCGACTGAGCGAGCACTCACTCGGCAGGTGACGACTCGGCGTTGGTCAGTGCGGGCTTGCCGTGCTGTGCAGGTTGAGGACGACCACGCCGACGATGATCAGCGACAGCGCGGCCAGCTTGACCGCATCCATCCGCTCGCCGAGCGCGAGCACGCCCACGGCGGCGATGGCCGCCGTACCCAGGCCGGACCAGAGGGCGTACGCCACCGAGACGGACATCTGGCGGACCACGACGGCGAGCAGCCAGATGGACAGGGCATAGCCACCGAGCACCAGGACCGACCAGAACAGGTCGTGGAACCCCCGGGTGCGGGGCAGGGCGGCAGTGGCGCCGACCTCGATGCCGATGGCGGCAAGAAGGACGACGAACGGGCTCAACATGGTCTTCACTCTCTCGGGTCGTGTAGCACTTGCTACATCGAACAAGTGTAGCAACCGCTACATTCCGCGGACGACCGAATTCCGAGGCTAGGGTGTGTCGGTGGCCACACGCCGGGACGAGCTCGCCGAGGCGGCGACCGACTACGCCCTCGAGCACGGCCTGATCGGGCTGAGCCTGCGGCCTCTCGCCGCGGCGATCGGCACCAGCGACCGGATGCTGCTGTACCACTTCGCCGACAAGGACGACCTGGTGGCGACGATCCTGCGTACCACCGTGAGCCGCTCGGCGCAGAGCCTGCGTGAGCTGCCCGCTCCTCGCGACCTGCGATCGGCGGTGATCGAGCTCTGGCGCGCCGTGACCACCGGTCCGCAGGAACGCTGCCAGCGGCTGTACGTCGAGGCGGCGGCGCTCGGCCTCTTCGGACGCGAGCCGTATGCGACCACCGTGCGCGAGACGAACACGGAGTGGGTCGCGGCGGTCTCCGCGCACTTCGAGCGCGCCGGACTGACCCGCGCGGCGGCGCGCCAGGCCACTGTGCTCGTGGACGCGGCGTTCATGGGGCTCCAGCTCGACGAGCCGTTGGACTCCGAGACCCAGCTTCGCAGAACCGTGCGAGATCTCGCCGATGCGGTCGTGGCGCGCTGGGGAGGTCAGTCCGGCAAGGCGTAGCCGGCTCCCGCACGCACCAGCAGGCGGTCGGCCAGCAGCGACTCGAGGCACCGGGCCCGCTGCGCCGGGTCAGGCCAGGCCTGGTTCATCCGGCGCGCGCTCACGGGGCCGTGCGCCTCGCGGGCCAGCGCCATCAGCCGGCCGCGGCACTGCCGGTCGGTGCCCGACCAGGTCTGCCCGCGCCGCGGCGGACCGACGTACGCCGGGTGCCCGGCGGCCCGCCACGCGCACGCTCTCCGCACGGGGCACTCGCCGCACCGTGGGGCCGTCGCCGTGCAGACCAGGGCGCCCAGTTCCATCAGGCCCACCGACCAGGTGGCGGCGGTCGGCTCGTCGTCGGGCAGCAGGTCGGCGGCGATGGTCTTCTCGGCGACCGTGACGGCCGGTGACGGGAACTCGGCGCCGCTGACCAGCCGGGCGAGCACACGCCGCACGTTGGTATCGAGCACCGGCTGTCGACGCCCGAACGCGAACGCCAGCACGGCGGACGCGGTGTAGTCGCCGACCCCAGGAAGCGCCCGGAGCGCGTCGAAGGAGTCGGGCACCTGGCCGTCGTGCCGGTCGCGGATGGCCGTGGCGGCGGCGTGCAGCCTGATCGCGCGGCGCGGGTAGCCGAGCCGACCCCAGGCCCGGATCGCTGCGCCCGAGGGCTCCGCGGCGAGGTCGGCCGGCCTGGGCCAGCGTGCAACCCATGCGTCGTACACCGGGAGGACGCGCGCGACCGGCGTCTGCTGGAGCATGAACTCCGAGACCATCACCGCCCACGGCGTCGCGTCCGGACGTCTCCACGGGAGGTCGCGGGCGTTCGCGTCGTACCACTCCAGCACGGGTGCGTGGAGGTCGGTCACCTGGCGATCCTAGGTCGGGGGTTGCACTCGCGAGCAAGCTCGCTTCGTGGTGCGCTCGACCCTTTCGTCCCGACCCCGTCGGGCCGAAAGCTCTCGCTCACGGCGAGCCGACCCCGTCGAGCGGGTCGCGCTGATTAGCGTGGCCACATGGCTCGGATGACGCGCGGTCGACTGCCGGCGCGCGTCTACTGGGTACGCCGGCTGATGGTGCTCGGCATCGCGACCCTGCTCGTGGTCGGCTTCGCCAAGCTGCTCGGCGGGTCGAGTGACGGGTCGGGCGGCGAGGCGGCCACGAACGTCGCGGACGCCGGGCCGACCAGCACCCCGACCTCGAACGCGCCGGCGTCCCCGGACACCGGGAGCAACCGCAAGCACCACAAGAAGCACAAGTCGGTGTCCGATCCGGTGACCCGCGTGGCGATGCCGTCGGGTCCGTGCGCGCCCAGTGACGTCGCGATCTCCCCGTCGGTGCCCGAGCCGGTGGCGGGCGGTGACATCGACCTGGTGCTCGACATCTCCAGCCTGGAGACACCCGCCTGCACCTGGACCCTGTCCGGCGACACGACGGCGCTCAAGATCACCTCGGGCAACGACCTGATCTGGACCTCCAGCGAGTGCCCGAAGACGCTCGGGGACGAGGACCTGATCCTCCGGCAGGGCGACCCGACCCGGGTGAAGGTGACGTGGGACGCCCGGCGTTCGGAGCCCGGATGCCCCGTCCGCACCGAGTGGGCCCTGCCCGGCTCCTACCATCTGCACGTCGCCGCTCTCGCCGGCCAGCCCCAGGACGTCACCTTCGTCCTGACCGCTCCCAAGCCCGCCCAGGTCACCAAGACCGCCCACCCCCACCAGCACCACGGCCAGCACCGGCACAAGAAGAAGCACGACTCCCAGTCCGGCTGAGGGCGGGGCGGGCGGCGAATTCCCCGCCTGAGCGGGGACTTCTGCACTTAGTGGGGGAAATTTCGGCCACCAAGTGGCGAGTTCCCCGCCTGAGCGGGGAATTCGTCAGACGTAGCGCTCCAGGATCGAGGACTCCGCGAGCCGCGACAGACCCTCGCGGACGCTCCGGGCGCGCAGCTCACCGACGCCGTCGACGGCCTGGAGGTCCTCGACGCCGGCGGACAGGAGCTTCTGCAGGGTGTCGAAGTGCTCGACGAGGCGTTCGACCACCGCCGAGGGGAGGCGGGGCACCTTGGCCAGCAGCCGGTACCCGCGGGGGGCGACGGCGCCGTCGAGGTGCTCGCCGAGGCCGAGTGCCCGCGCGGCCGAGGCGGGGTCGACGAGGTCGATCGAGGAGAGACCGCCGAGCCGGGCGAGGGCCGCCTCGGGCCCCTTGGTACGACGACCCGACGGCAGGTAGTCGCGGACGACCAGCTCGCGCTCCTGGTCGACGCCGGTGACGAGCTCCTCGAGCTGCAGCGACAGCAGGCGGCCGTCGGTGCCGAGCTCGAGCACGTAGTCCTCGATCTCCCGGGCGATGCGGGTCACCATCTCGAGCCGCTGGGCCACGACCGCCACGTCGCGGACGGTCACCAGGTCCTCGATCTCCAGCGCCGACAGGGTGGCGGAGACCTCGTCGAGGCGGAGCTTGTACCGCTCGAGGGTCGCCAGGGCCTGGTTCGCGCGCGAGAGGATCTGCGCCGACCCTTCGATCACGTGGCGGGTCTCGCCGACGTACGCCGCGATGATCTGCATCGACTGCGACACCGAGATGACCGGGAAGCCCGTCTGCCGCGCCACCCGGTCGGCCGTGCGGTGGCGTGTGCCGGTCTCGTCGGAGTGGATCGCGGGGTCGGGCATCAGGTGAACGGCCGCCCGCGTGATCCGGGTCAGGTCGCGGTCGACGATGATCGCGCCGTCCATCTTCGCCAACTCACGGAGCCCGGTCGCGCTGAACGGCACGTCCAGGGTGAAGCCGCCCGTACAGATCGACTCGACCACCTTGTCATGGCCGAGCACGATCAGTGCGCCGGTGCGACCGCGCAGGATCCGCTCGAGGCCGTCCCGCAGGGCCGTGCCGGGAGCGATCTGCGACAGGGTCGCGCGCATGCGCATCGTGTCGTCGGTGCCTGGAGCACCCGCCACCGTGTCTCCCCTCGTCGGCGTGCGGCGTCAGTGTAGGGCGTGGTCCGGGGATTACTCGTACGAGCGGGGCACCGGCGTCCCGCGCAGCGTGTCGGGGCGCCCCAGGTTGCCGTCCTCCTCGATGTCGATCACGTGCAGCACGGCGTTGATCAGCGCCAGATGGGTGAACGCCTGCGGGAAGTTGCCCAGGTGGTGCCCGCTGCGGGGGTCGATCTCCTCGCCGTAGAGCTCCAGCGGCCCGGCGAAGGACAGCAGCTTCGCGCACAGCTGCCGCCCCAGCTCGTGCTCGCCGATCTCGCACAGCGCCGAGACCAGCCAGAAGGAGCAGATCGTGAACGTGCCCTCCTCGCCGCTGAAGCCGTCGTCGGTCTCCTCGACCTTGTAGCGCAGCACCAGGCCGTCGACGGTGAGCTCGTCGCGGATGGCCATCACGGTCGCCCGGATCCGCGGGTCGTCGGGCGGCAGGAAACGCAGCAGCGGGGCCAGCAGCAGGGACGCGTCGAGCGCCGTACCGCCGTAGTACTGGGTGAACACGCCGCGCTCGTCGACGCCGTTGTCGAGGATGTCCTGCTTGATCTCCTCGGCGGCCAGCTCCCACTCGGCAGCCTTGGCGTCGTCGCCGTTCATCCGCGCGAGCTTCGCGCCGCGGTCGACCGCGACCCAGCACATGATCTTCGAGGACGTGAAGTGCTTCGGCTCGCCGCGCACCTCCCAGATGCCGGCGTCCGGCTCGCGCCAGTGCTTCAGCGCCTCGCCGACCTGCTTGTCGAGGATCGGCCAGATCCGGTTGTCGAGGTGGTCGGCCGCCTTCGAGTGCAGGTACACCGAGTCGAGCAGCGCCCCCCAGACGTCGTGCTGGCGTTGGGAGTACGCCGCGTTGCCGATGCGCACGGGTCGTGAGTTCGCGTAGCCCGGCAGGTGGTCGAGCTCGAACTCCTCGAGCTCGCGTTCGCCTCCGATGCCGTACATGATCTGCAGGTCCTGGTCGCCGCCGGCCATGTCCGCGATGAACTCGAAGAAGTCCACGGCCTCCCAGTCGAGCCCGAGCGAGTACATCGCCCACAGCGCGAACGTCGCGTCGCGGATCCACGCGTAGCGGTAGTCGTAGTTGCGGTTGCCGCCCGGGGTCTCGGGCAGCGACGTGCTCCCCGCCGCCGTGACGGCACCGGTCGGGGCGTAGGTCAGCCCCTTGAGCGTCAGGGCACTGCGCTGGAGGTAGCTGCGCCAGGGGTGGTCCGGGAAGCTGCCGCGGGCCAGCCAGTGCTGCCAGTGATGCGCGGTCCAGACGAGCCGGCCGTAGGCGTCGTCGTAGGTCGTGGGCGGCTCCGCACCGCCCCACGACAGCGCGACGAACCGGACGTCGCCCTCCTTCAGCAGCGTCCGCGAGCCGGCGTGCCCACCCTCGAAGCCGAGCAGCATGTCGGTGGTCAGGGTGAGCCGCACGTCGCCGCCGCTCTCGCTCGACGCGGGGGTGGCGACTCCCTGGTGGTAGCTCTCGCCGGTGTACTCCCAGCACGCGAGCTCGCGCCCGTAGTCGAAGACCGGCTCGCAGTCGAGCACGGTCTGCACCTCACCCGACACGCAGCGGATGGTGCGCAGCAGGATATGCTCGGCCTCGTAGTCGTTCGGCGTACGCCGGTAGGTCAGGGACCGGTCGGAGTTGTGGTGCCACGGGCCGATCAGCAGCACGTCACGGATGATGATCCAGCCGGTCTGGGTGCCCCAGCTGGTCTCCAGGATCATCGTGCCCGGCAGGTAGCGACGGCTGGCCGGCACGTTGACGTCGAGCGGCGCGATCCGGAACTTCCCCGCCCGGGCGCCGAGGATCGAGCCGAACACGCTGGGCGAGTCGAACCTCGGCACGCACATCCAGGACACCGAGCCGTCGGGCTGGAGCAGGGCCGAGACCTCGCCGTCGCTGAGGAACCCGTGGTCGCCGATCGGAACCGCTCGGGATCGGGCGATGGCGTCGGTCAGGGCGTCTGTCGCGTCGGCGGGCATAGGGGCAGGATCGACCGGCGCCGTCGGTTGCGCAAGCGCGTCACTCGCCCTCGAGCGTCGGCATCCGGTGCTCGCCGGTGAGGGAGAGCAGCGTCAGGGCGCCCTGGAGATGGGCCACCTCGAGGACCGTCATGCCGTCGACGGTGCGGCGCTCGGGCGACGCGTTGCGGTCGCTCATCGGCGCCACGGCGACGCGGAAGCCGAGCCGGGCGGCCTCGGCCAGCCGCTGCGGGAGGTCGCGCACCTTGCGCACCTCGCCGGCCAGGCTGATCTCGCCGAGCGCCACCACGCCCTGCGGCGGCGGCGTCCCGAGCGCGGAGGAGGCCAGGGCGATCGCGATCGCGAGGTCGCTGGCCGGCTCGACGAGCCGCGCGCCGCCGACGGTCGAGACGAACACGTCGTGGACGGCGAGCGGGATGCGGCAGTGCTGCTGGAGGACGGCCAGGATCATCGCGACCCGCGAGGAGTCCAGCCCCGAGGTCGTGCGGCGTGGTCGCTCGAGCGCCGTCTTGGTGACCAGCGCCTGGACCTCGGCGAGCATCGGGCGCCGGCCCTCCATCGACACGGCCACGCAGGTGCCGGGGACGCGGACCTGGTGGTTCTCCACGAAGAGCCCGGTCGGGTCGGTGACCGCGGTGATGCCCTCGGCGCCGAGGTCGAAGCAGCCGACCTCGTCGACCGGCCCGAAGCGGTTCTTCATCGCGCGGAGCATGCGGAAGCGGGAGTTGCGGTCGCCCTCGAAGTGGAGCACGACGTCGACGACGTGCTCGAGCACCCGTGGCCCGGCGATCGAGCCGTCCTTGGTGACGTGACCGACGATGACCGTGGTGATGTTGCGGGTCTTGGCAACCCGGATCAGCGCGGCGGCGACCTCCTTGACCTGGGTGACGCCGCCCGGGACGCCGTCGACTCCGGGGGCCCCCATGGTCTGGATCGAGTCGACCACCAATACCTCAGGACGCACCTGCTCGACGTGGGTGAGGATCGCGCCGAGGTCGGTCTCGGCGGCCAGGTAGAGCTCGTCGTGCACCCCGCCCGTGCGGTCGGCCCGCAGCCGCACCTGTGAGGCGGACTCCTCGCCGGTGACGTAGAGGGTGCGGCGTTGGTAGCGCGAGGTCTGCGCCGCGACCTCGAGCAGCAGCGTGCTCTTGCCGACGCCCGGCTCGCCGGCCAGCAGGATCGCCGCCCCGGGCACCAGCCCGCCGCCGAGCACGCGGTCGAGCTCGGGCACCCCGCTGCTGCGGAAGGCCGAAGCCTGCACCGAGACCTGCGCGATCGGGACGGCGGCACTGCTCACCGGGCCGGCCTTGGCCCGCACCGCGCGCGGCGCCGCGGCTTCGGCGACCGAACCCCAGGCCTGGCACTCGCCGCACCGCCCGACCCACTTCGCGGAGGTCCATCCGCACTCGGAGCAGAGGTACGACGGCCGTGGGGTCTTCGACATGGCGGGAACGCTAGAGGGCCCCGCCGACAGCGACCGGCAGCGACGTGGCGGCGCGCCGTACCTCTTCGGGTGTAGCGGTCACCGACGGGAGAGCCGGACGGTATTCTCCGACTTGGATCGATCAAGAGGGGGATCCCTGCATGGCGTGGACCGGGCGTCTCTCGCTCACGCCACCGACCCTCGCCGACGTGGCCGAGCGGGCCGGCGTGTCGCGGCAGACCGTCTCCAACGCCGTCAACAACCCCGAGCTGCTGCGTCCCGACACCCTCGCCCGGGTGCAGGACGCGATCTCCGAGCTCGGCTACTCGCCCAACCGCGCTGCGCGCAACCTGCGCACCCGCGCGTCGCACCTGATCGGCCTGAAGTTCAACCCCGCCCAGGAGGGCACGGCGAACGCCGCGATGGACCGCTTCGTGCACTCGCTGGTCGAGACCGCGGGCTCACGCGGGTACCACGTCCTGCTGTTCGCCGGCTCGTCGCCGACCGACGCGGTCAGCGGGTACGACGACCTCCTGCGCGCGACCGCCGTCGACGCGTTCATCGTCACCGACACCTATCTCGGCAACCCGCAGGCGGCGTGGCTGACCCAGCAGCGCGCACCGTTCGTGGCCTTCGGCCGGCCCTGGGACAACCCTGAGGCGACCCACGCGTGGGTCGACGTGGACGGTGCGGCGGGCACCGAGCTCGCCACCAACCACCTGCTCGACAAGGGACACACGCGCATCGCCTGGATCGGCTGGCGCAAGGACTCCTTCATCGGCGAGGACCGTCGTGCGGGATGGGCCCGGGCGATGCACGCGCGCGACTTGCCGACCACCGGCCTCGCCTCCCGGGTCGAGGACACCGTCTCGTCGGGTCGCGAGGCGGCGTCGGTGCTGCTCGACGAGGCCTCGCCCACGGCGTTCGTGTGCGCCTCCGACACCTTGGCGATGGGCGTCCTGCATGCCCTCGGAGACCGCGGGATCCACTGGGGCCGGGACATCGCGGTGGTCGGCTTCGACGACTCCCAGGTCGCGCAGGTCGTCCCCGGCGGCCTCACGTCGGTCCGCCAGCCGCTCGAGCAGGTCGCCGTCGAGCTCGTCAAGGCGCTCGAGGGTCTCCTCTCGACGCCCCCCGTCGCCGGGCCCGGCGTCCTGCTCTCCCCGACGCTCGCGGTGCGGATGTCGTCGGGGTAGATCGGGCGGCGGCGAATTCCCCGCTCGAGCGGGGAATTCGACACTGGTAGGGGGAAATCTCGGCCACCAAGTGGCGATCTGGGCCTACAAGTGGGACGGGTGGGTCAGTAGCGGCGCCACCAGAGGTTGACGGCGTAGTCGACGGTCGTGCCGGGGTGCTCGGCGAGGATCGCGGCGGCCACCTCGGGGTCGAACTCGATGCGGACGACGGCCTCGAGGTCGGCGCGTGAGTCGACGCGCCAGTCGATGTCGAGCGCCACGCGCGTCCAGCCGTGCGAAGCCCAGAAGCGCTCGACGGCCACCGGGTCGATCCGGGGGTAGCCCCTCCGGAACCACCGCCCAAACGTCGACCGCGTCGCGTCGTTGTCGATCACGAACGCCGTCCCGCCCCGGCGTACGACGCGCGCCAGCTCGCGCAGCCCCGGCTCGCACCCGGGGCCGAAGAAGTACGCCCACCGGGCGTGGGCCACGTCGACCGAGGCGTCGGGGAGCGGCACGGCCTGCGCCGTCCCGGACAGCAGGGTGACGTTCGCCAGCGATCGGGTACGCCGGGCGGCCAGGCGCAGCAGGCCCGGGTGCGGCTCGACGCCGTACACCCGCGCAGCTAAGGCCGCGAAGCGCGGCAGGTGGAAGCCCGTGCCGCAGCCCAGGTCGAGCACCTCCCGCCCCGACCACGACGCGATCGACTCCATCGCCTGCTCGAGGACGCCGTCGCGGTCGACCGCGCGGTTCTCGAGCTCGTACGTCGCCGGGTGCTCCCAGATGTTCGGGCTGCGGACGGCGCCCCTCGGCAGCCCGGTCATCCGGGTCCTCAGACGCGGACGAGTCCGTTCGGCGTCTGGAACTGCGCGGCGATGATGCCCGGCGTGCCGTGGGGTGCGACCCACTCGACCTTCACGTCCTCCAGCGGCGCCTCGACGGTCTCGCCGAGCCACTCGCTGACCCGCTGCGGGTCGCCGGCGATCTCGAGGCAGGCGAGCGACCAGTCGTCGACGCCACCGACCGACGGGTGCAGCGAGTCGGGGCTGAGCCACTGCACGAAGAACGGCAGCTGCGGGTCGGAGATCAGGCCGTTGACACCGATCTGCTTCCACAGCAGCTCGGTGCCGTCGGGCCGACGACGGTTGCCGGCGACCGCCTCGCGGCCGAGGCGCTGCTCGACCGGAGCGATGTCGTCGACCGCCACGACCCAGCCGAGCCAGCCACCGCCGAGTGCCGAGCGCGCGCGCACGGCCTGGCCGAACGGCGCCTTGTCGGACGCCGGGTGGTCGAGCACCTCGACCACCTCGAGGTAGGTGTGGTCGGCCAGCGGCAGGACCATGTTGCGGGTCCCGAAGCGAGGATGGATGCCGCCCTCGACGAACTCACGGCCGAGAAGCTCCCCGATGCGCTGGGCGGTGCCGGCGAGACCGTCCGCGCCGGCGGCGTAGCTGATGTGGTCCAGACGCATGTCGAGCATTCTCCGACACCGGGTACGTCGATCCGGACAGGGGGTCTTGGTCTCTCGATGTCGAGACGGTGATAACAGACGTCAGCTCGGATCTGCCGGATGGATCGCGAGCCGGTCGCGTGCGGCCAGGTGTCGCTCGCAGTGCGTCACCAGCTCGTCGTACGCCGCCCGGCCCATCAGCTCGACGAGCTCCGGCTCGTTGGTGACGTAGAGCGGGTCGGGTGCGCTGTGGGCCTCGGTGTTGCCCGAGCAGTACCAGTCGAGGTCGTGACCGCCGGGCCCCCAGCCGCGTCGGTCGTACTCGCCGATCGTCACCTCGGTGTACGACGTGTCGTCCTGCCGATTGACGTTGCGGAACGTCCGACGGATCGGGAGCTGCCAGCAGACGTCGGGCTTGGTCTCGAGCGGGTTGCGTCCCTGCTGCAGCGCGAGCGAGTGCAGCGCACAGCCGGCACCGGTCGGAAAGTCCTGTCGGTTGTGGAAGATGCACGCCGACTGGCCCTCGTGCTCGACGACCTTCGTCTTGCGCTCGCCCTCCTCGTCCTGGTCGATCCAGTCCGACTTGCGCACCTTGTTGGAGCGGCCCGCGCGGCCCGGGTGGAACTGCCACAGGTCCGGTCCGAGCTGCTCGACGTACGACGCCACCCGCTTCTCGTCGGCCTTGTCGGCGAAGTGCGCCCCGAGGGTGCAGCAGCCGACGTCGGGTGAGTCGGCGTAGATGCCGCGACAGCCCTGGCCGAAGATGCAGTGGTAGCGCGAGGTCAGCCAGGTGAGGTCGCACTTGAACACCTGGTCGGCGTCGGCCGGGTCGACGAACTCGACGAAGGCGCGCGGAAAGACGAGATCGACCTCAGGCACCGGACCAGCCTAAGCGTGCAGTCGGGGTCCGAGGGACGAGGGCCCGGCGTGGGCACGCGCAGGTTGAGCGAGCGCACGACCGAGCTTGCGAGGTCGTGACCGGGAGTCGAAAACCCGGTGACGGACGCAGGGCGGTGACAACGGCCTTCGATAGTTTGGCCCCATGCGCCTCGGCGTCCTCGACATCGGCTCCAACACGGGCCACCTGCTCGTCGTCGACGCGCACCGTGGGGCGGCGCCGTTGCCGGCGTACTCCCACAAGGAGCCGCTGCGGCTGGCCGAGCACCTCGAGGACGGCGAGATCACGCAGGGCGGGATCAAGGCGCTGACCAAGTTCGTCGCGGACGCCGTCGTGGTCGCCGAGGACAAGGGCGCGCAGGACATGCTCGGCTTCGCGACGTCGGCGGTGCGCGACGCCCACAACAGCGACGCCGTCCTCGACCACGTCGCCGAGGAGACCGGCGTCCGGATCGCGGTGCTGCCGGGCGAGGACGAGGCGCGGTTGACGTTCCTCGCCGTACGCCGGTGGTTCGGGTGGTCCGCCGGCCGGCTGGCGGTCTTCGACATCGGCGGTGGGTCGCTCGAGATCGCGGCCGGAGCCGACGAGGAGCCCGACGTCGCGTGGTCGATCCCCCTGGGTGCCGCGCGACTGGCGCGCGAGTACTTCGCGGGAGCCACCCCCGACGCGACCCAGATCCGGGCCCTGCGCAAGAAGATCCGCGCGGACATCGCCCAGGACGCCGGACTGCTGCGCCGCGGCGGCACGCCCGACCTGGCCGTCGCCACCTCGAAGACCTTCCGGTCCCTGGCGCGCATCTGCGGCGCCGCTCCCAGCGAGGAGGGCCCGCTCGTGGCGCGCAGCCTGGCGCTGGCCGACCTGGAGGGGTGGATCCCGCGCCTGGTCGAGATGGACCCCGCCGACCTGGCGACCCTGCCCGGGGTCTCGCCTAGCCGCACCCACCAGATCGTCCCGGGCGCTCTGGTGGCCGAGGCCGTGATGGACATCTTCGGACTGGCCACCCTCGAGATCTGCCCCTGGGCGCTGCGCGAGGGCGTGATCCTCGAGCGCATCGATGCGCTCGGTCTCATCGGCGGCCCGGAGGGGATCTAGGTCGTGGCGCTGATCGCCCTCTCGACCGCGTCGGTCTACCCGGAGTCCAGCGCGCACGCGTTCAGCTACGCCAAGGCGCTGGGGTACGACGCCGTCGAGGTGATGGTCGGCATCGACTCGCTGAGCCAGCAGACGTCGGCGGTCAAGCAGCTGTCCGACCACCACGAGCTGCCGGTCTGCGCGATCCACTCGCCGTGCCTGCTCTTCACCCAGCGCGTCTGGGGCACCGACCCGTGGGGGAAGCTCGAGCGCTCCGCCGAGATGGCGCACGCGGTCGGCGCCGACGTCGTCGTGGTGCACCCGCCGTTCCGCTGGCAGCGCGATTACGCCGCCGGCTTCGTCGACGGCATCGCGGCCCTGGAGGAGTCGACCGGCCTCGCGTTCGCCGTCGAGAACATGTACCCCTGGCGCGCCTCGGCCCGGCGCGGCGTCGAGATGTACCTGCCCGGCTGGGACCCGTCGGACGAGAACTACGCGAACACCACGGTCGACCTGTCCCACGCCGCGATCGCCCAGACGTCGCCGGTCGAGATGGCCGAGCGGCTGGGGGAGCGGCTGCGGCACATCCATCTCACCGACGGCTCGGGCTCGCCGAAGGACGAGCACCTCGTACCAGGGCGCGGCGCCATGGACGCGCAGGGCTTCCTGGAGTACCTCGGCAGCGTCCGCTTCGGGGGCCACATCGTGCTGGAGATCAACACCCGCAAGGCGACCACCCGAGACGAGCGGCAGGCCGACCTGAGCGAGTCGCTCGAGTTCGCGCGCCGTCACTTCCGGGCCTGACCCATTCGCCGTCCGGCGTACCATCGAGCGCGGGCGAGCAGGAACGCCCGACGTCCGCTCGAAGAGGCCCAGCCTCCCTGCTGCTCCACCACCGAGTCGCCCGACCTCCTTCCGGGTCCGACCTCGCGGACCGGACCCGCCGGAAGGAGTCCCGATGGCCAGCCGTCTTCCCGACTCACCCTCCCTCGACCGGCTGCGTCGTGAGGCGCGCCGGCTCCAGCGCGCAGCCCGGTCCGGTGAGCCCGACGCCCTCGGGTTCGTCAGCGTCTGGCATCCGAGTCCGGCGCGCACGGAGCCGGCGAACCTGAGCCTCCATGACGCGCAGCTCGCGTGCGCGCGCCGCTACGGCTTCAGCGGCTGGCCGGCGCTCGTGTCGTACGTCGAGACCGCGCGCGGACTCAGCACGGACCCGTCGGCCGTTCGCGAGGAGTCGCTGTCGCCCGCCGATGCGTTCTGCGTTCTCGCCTGTCTGTGCTACGACGAGCGCGACGCCCCACCTCGGCGGGAGCACGCGGCCGCGATGCTGGTCGCCGACCCCACCCTGGTCGACGACTCGGTCCACGCAGCGGCCGCAGCGGGCGACCCGGTGGCCGTACGTCGCCACCTCGCGCACGATCCGAGCGCGGCACGCCGGCGCGGTGGCCCGTACGACTGGCAGCCCCTGCTCTACCTCTGCTACTCGCGGCTCCCCGTCCACCGTTCCCCCGAGGACGTGCTCGCCTCCGCGCGTGCGCTGCTCGACGCCGGGGCCGACCCGGACGCCGGGTTCCTGTGGCGGGGGCTCGCCACCCCGTTCACGGCGCTGACCGGGGTCTTCGGGGAGGGTGAGCAGGGTCCGCACCGGCAGCCGCGGCACCCGTACGACGCGCTGCTGGCCGTGCTGCTGCTCGAGCGGGGGGCCGAGGCGAACGACGGGCAGACCCTCTACAACCGGATGTTCACGCCGGGCACCGAGCACCTCGAGATCCTGCTCCGCTTCGGCCTCGGTGGCCCGGACCGGGGACCGTGGCGCCGACGGCTGGGTGGCGCCCTGGAGACGCCGGCCGAGATGCTCGACCGGCAGGTGCGCTGGGCCGCGGAGCACGGCTTCACCGACCGGCTGGAGCTGCTCGCCCGCCACGGCGTCGACGTGTCCGGCGTACGGTTCCGCGACCCACACGTCCTGCCCGACGACCCGTCGGCGAAGGTGGACGGCCGTACGCCGCTGCACGAGGCCGCGTGGGACGGCGACCTGGACCGCATCCGAGCGCTGCTCGCGGCGGGGGCGGACGCGACCGTGACCGACGACGTGCACGGCGGCACCCCGCTCGACTGGGCCGAGTACGCCTACCAGGCGGAGGCGGCCGCACTGCTGCGTCAGCACCAGCCGCCCGAGGCCCCGGCGTAGCCTTCGCGACATGCCGACGACCTCTCGTGCACCCCGGCGGGGTCGACGACCGGGTACGCCGGACACGCGGGCGACGATCCTCGAGGCGGCCCGTGCGGCCTTCGCCGAGAAGGGCCTCGCGGGCACGACGATCCGAGCGGTCGCGTCGGCGGCCGGGGTGGACGCCGCTCTCGTGCACCACTACTTCGGCACCAAGGACGACCTGTTCCTCGCGGCGATGGAGCTGCCGTTCGACCCGCGCCAGGTGATCGCGCCGGCGCTCGAGGGGGGCGCGGAGGGCGCCGCCGAGCGGCTGCTGCGCGCGTTCCTGTCGATGTGGGACGACCCCGACGTCTCGCCGTCACTGATCGGGATCGTCCGGTCAGCCTTGCAGCCGGGCGGCGAGCGGCTGATCACCCAGGGCTTCGTGCCCGTCGTCCTCCTGCCGGTCGGCTCGGCGCTCGGCATCGACCGACCGGACCTGCGGATGCCCCTGGTGGTGAGCCAGGCCGCCGGCCTGATCCTCACCCGTTACCTGGTCCGGCTCGAGCCGATCGCCTCGATGTCCGCCGAGCAGGTGGTCGCGACGTACGCGCCGGTGATCCAGCACTTCCTGACCGGCGACATCGGAGGCTCCGCGACGCTCACCCGGTGAGCGCGTTGATCACGTCCTTGCTGTGCGTCAGCGGGATCCGGTTGCCCTCCAGCTGGATGCGCGAGCCGGACTCCTCGTGGATGAGCTCCAGGATGCGCACGTTCACGCGTGGGTGGACCTTCACCTCGAGACCCTCCCGGGCCACCCGGAACACGACCGGTCCGGCCGGCCCACGGCGCGTCCGGGACGCGAACCCGTAGACGTGGGTCGGCGTGACCCCGACCAGCATGTAGCTCGGCATCCCGCTCGAGGCGTCGTGCACGCGGGCACCCGCGAGCGACCCGCCGGCGACGCCGATGGCGTCGCCCAGACCACCGGCCGCCCCCGCCAGCGAGTCACCCACCAGACCGCCGGCGAACATGCTCCCGGTGTGGCCCCGCGGCATGAACTGCCCGGCGGCGACCACCTGCTCCGGCACCCCCAGATCGGCTAGCGCCTTCTCGACGATCTCGACCATCCGCTCCTCGGACACGGTCCCTCCCCTTGTCGGCGTCGTGGCCCGAGATCCCCCGAGATGCCCATTCTCATCGGCGTCGGCCCGCTCCGCCACCGCCGGTTCAGCGGCCGCGGAGGGCCAGGTACATCGCGAGCGCCATCGGCAGCGCGGCCACAGGAGATGCGTGCACGCCCACAGCCTCGGTCGCCAAAGCCCCGACCAGGGCGCCGAGGACGAAGGCTCCGACCAGGCCGAGATACACGCGGAACCGGCGCCGACTCGACGAGGTGGGATGGGTGACCTGCTCGTGCGTGCTCTCCACCCAGCGCGCCAGGCTCCCGGTCGTGGCGATCGGCAGGTAGGGCAGGTCCCCGGCCTTGCGGAACAGCTCGGTCAGCATCGCGGCCAGGAAGACCAGCGGAACGGTCACGACCATCGGCGGAGCGGACGCAGGCACGAACGCCGCCACGACGACCGTCACGGCGAGGAGGCCGGTCGCCAGTACCTCGACGGTCGGGGCGAACCGTGGCCGCTGCCGGGTCGCCAGGTGCGTGGCCACGGCCGCTCCGACCGCGAACGTGACGATCGACGCCAGGTGCTGGAGGGCCTGGACCCAGTGCTCGTCCGACACCGCGACCGCACCGAGGACGACGTTCGCGGTCTGCGCGTTGGCGAAGACCCCACCCCGCTCCACGTAGGTGTAGGCGTCGAGGAACCCGCTGGTGCCGGTGATCAGCAAGGCGAACCTCAGGGTCGACGTGGCCGCCACACGGCCGCCGCCGGCCTGGCCGGTGGAGATCGTGGACACAGCCGTCTTCCTCCTTCGTCAGACCGCGATCACGTCCGTGGCGAGCAGCACGACCGCGAGGCCGGCGAGTCCCCACAGGCCGCCGGCGACCCAGGTCTCGGCGCGGCGCAGGCGCTGGCCCTCCTCGCGACGAGCGCGCAGGTAGAGCAGGAAGCCGGGGGCGTAGACGAGGCAGCCGAGCAGCAGGTAGCGCGGCCCGGCGGCGTAGATCAGGAAGAGCGAGTACACGACGGCGACGAGCGGCACGACCAGGGCCCGGCGATCGCCGCGGTCCGCGAGCCGCACGGCGTACGCCGCCGACAGCAGGTAGGGCACGAGGGTGAGCGCCGCGTCCAGGGAGAGCATGAAGTCCAGCGCGTCCTCGACGACGAGGACCAGCAGCAGGAAGGCCTGCACCGACAGGTTGGTGACCAGCAGCGCCGCCCGGGGCGTCCCGTCCTCGGTCGTGCTGGCCAGGGCCTGCGGCATCACGCCGTCGGCGGCGGGGATGTACATCGACTCGGTGTTGAGCAGCGTCCAGGCCAGGAAGGCGCCCAGCACCGAGACGATGACGCCGACGTCGACGAGGGTGGAGCCCCAGTCGCCGGTCACCGAGCCGAGGACGCTCCCCATCGCGGGTTCGCGCGCGTGGGCCAGCCCCTTCTGGGTCTCCACGCCGTAGGAGACGATCGTGACCGAGGCGAAGAGCGCGAGCGTGCTGACGAACCCGAGCACGGTCGCGCGTCCGACGTCCTCGCGCCGACGTGCGAGCCGCGAGTAGACGCTGGCACCCTCGATGCCGAGGAAGACGAACGTCGTGACCAGCATCGTGCTGCGCACCTGGTCGAACAGCGAGTCGGCGGTGTGCTCGCCGGAGCCCCACAGGTTCTCGCGGAAGATGCCGGGGTCGAAGGAGACCAGCACGACGACGATGAAGACCACGATCGGCACGAGCTTGGCGACCGTGACGATCCTGTTGATGATCGTGGCCTGGCGTACGCCGTGCGAGATGAGCAGGTGGCAGACCCAGATGACCGCGGAGCCACAGGCCACGGCGAGCACCGTGGTGCCCTCGCCGAGCCCGGGCACGAACTCGCCGAGCGCGGCCATCGCGAAGGTCAGGAAGAACACGTTCCCGACGATGTTGCTGGCCCAGTAGCCCCACGCCGCCGAGAAACCGGCGTAGTGACCGAAACCGGCCTGGGCGTAGGAGTAGATGCCGTTGTCGAGGTCGGGCCGCTGGACGGCGAGCCGCTGGAAGACGAAGGCCAGCGTCAGCATGCCGACCCCGGTGACGACCCACGCGATGACCGCGCCCAGGACCCCGGTCTTGGCGCCGAAGTCGGACGGCAGCGTGAAGATGCCACCGCCCACCATCGAGCCCACGACGAGACCGGTCAGGGTCAGGACCGAGACGGTCCCCCCGACCGCGGGCTTCTGGGCTGTCGGTGTCTTCGTGCTCACCGCGGCTTGACCAAGGGGAAGAGGATCGTGTCGCGGATGCTGAGCCCGGTCAGGTTCATCACCAGCCGGTCGATGCCGAGCCCCATGCCTCCGGTGGGCGGCATGCCGTACTCCAGGGCCTGCAGGAAGTCCTCGTCCACCTGCATCGCCTCGGCGTCCCCGGCGGCAGCGAGCAGCGACTGGGCGACCAACCGTTCGCGCTGGTCGACGGGGTCGACCAGCTCGGAGTACGCCGTGCCCTGCTCGGCGCCGAAGATCACCAGGTCCCACTTCTCGGCGAGTCTCGGGTCACGGCGGTGGGCCCGGGTGAGGGGAGCATTGTCCTTGGGGAAGTCGGTGTAGAAGACCGGGGTCGTCGTCTGCCCCTCGCAGAGCTCGCCGTAGATCTCCTCGAGCACGACCCCCCAGACCGGGTCCAGATCGAGCTCGATGCCGATCTTCTCCGCGTGCCGGACCAGCTCGGGAAGGGGAGTGTCGGCGGTGATCTCTTCGCCGAGCGCCTCCGAGACCGCCTGGCAGATCGTCTTGACCGGCCAGTCCCCGGAGAAGTCGTACTCGACGACCTTCCCGGACTCGTCGCGACGGCGGGCCACCGGCTCGCCGTACACCGCGGTCGCGGCCTCCTGGATGAGCTCCTGGGTCAGCACCCGCATCGAGTCGTAGTCGCCGTAGGTCTCGTAGACCTCGAGCGAGGTGAACTCCGGGTTGTGCTTGAAGTCGGCGCCCTCGTTGCGGAACTGGCGGCCGATCTCGAAGACCTTCTCCATGCCGCCGACGAGCAGCCGCTTGAGGTGCAGCTCGGTGGCGATCCGGAGGTAGAGGTCGAGGTCGTAGGCGTTGATGTGCGTCTCGAACGGCCGCGCGTTGGCGCCACCGTGGATGGTCTGGAGGATCGGCGTCTCGACCTCGGTGAAGCCTCGCGCGTGCAGCGAGTCGCGCACGCTGCGCACGACCGTCGCCCGCTGGTACGCCGTGGTGCGGGCGTCGGGGCGCACGATGAGGTCGACGTACCTGGCGCGGACCCGGGCGTCGGGGTCCGCCAGCCCCTTGTGCTTGTCGGGCAGGGGCCGCAGCGCCTTGCTGGTCAGCATGACCGAGGTCGCCCGCACCGACAGCTCGCCCTTGTGGGTCGTCATCACCTCACCGGTGACCGCGACGTTGTCGCCGAGGTCGATGCTGTGCTCCCAGAACGACAGGTCGTCGCGGCCGAGGTGCACGGCGTCGACCATCACCTGGAGGTCGCCGCTGCCGTCGCGCAGGGTGGCGAAGCCGAGCCCGCCCATGTCGCGCTTGAGCAGGACCCGTCCGACGACGGAGACGGTCGTCCCGGTCTCGGTGTCCGGCGCGAGGTCGGGGAACTCCGCCCGCACCTGCGCCAGCGTGTGGGTGCGCGGCGCGGTCGCCGGATAGGGCTCGATGCCGTTCGCGCGGAGCTTGTCGCGCTTGTCGCGGCGTACCCGCATCTGCTGGGGCAGCCGCTCGGGCGAGACGGCCTCCGCCACGACGTCGGGCGGTGCCGGGATCAGCGCGAGCACCGCCTCCGCGTGCTCGGCACCGGCCCGGTCGAGACCCTGGTCTGCCTTCGACCCGGGGAGCGGCAGGAAGCCCTCCGCCGAGCCGGCGGCCATCCCGACCCGCGGCAGGTCGGAGGCGTGCTCGAACCCGAGGAACCGCGGCTGCCAGTCGGGCAGGTACTTCGCGTTCGACCGGTAGAGCGACTCCAGCTGCCAGCTCCGGCTCGCGAGCAGCAGACCGCCCCGCCAGAGCCTGGCGATCGGTCCGGCGCCGATCTGCGCACCGCGCTCGAAGGCCTCGCGGAACATCGCGAAGTTGAGCGAGACCAGGCCGACGCCGAACACGGGGGCCTCGGCCGCGAGGCTCGCCACCATCAGCTCGACGAGGCCGTTGTCGCCGGTCGGGTCGCGGCGCATCAGGTCGAGCGAGAGACCGGTCCGGCCCCAAGGGACGAAGCTCAGGAAAGCGCGCAGCCGGTCCTCCTCGTCGCGCGCCTCGACCAGCACGCACGTGCCGTCGAGCGGGTCCGCGAGGCGGCCGAGCGCCATCGAGAAGCCGCGCTCGTCGCCGCCGTCCCCTCGCCATCGGCCCGCCGCTGCCTCGAGCTCGGCGAAGTCGTCGTCGGTCAGCGTGGCGTGTCGGACGACCCGGGTGGTGTAGCCGCGGCGGCGGAGCCGGTTGACCGACTGGCGCACCGGCTTCATGCCGGGACCGTTCAGCGTGAAGGTGCGCATGTCGATGATCGCCTCGTCACCGAGCTCGAGCATGGTCAGCCCTGCGTCTGCGAACGCGCGTGCTCCCTCCTCGCCGGCGCCGATGGCCGCCACCGACCAGCCGTGGGCGCGCGCGTAGTCTCGCCAGCGCTCGATGGCCGCCGGCCAGCGCTCCGGGTCGCCGACCGGGTTGCCGCTGGCCAGACAGACCGAGCCGATCACCCGGTAGGAGACGCCGGCGCGTGCGTCGCCGAGGTGGTCGACGTCCCACACGACCGACTTGTCGCGCCTGGTCGCGAAGTAGCCCAGCGAGTCGACGTCGCCGAAGTCGCGCAGCAGCGTGCGCACCTTCGCCTCGTCGGCGACCTCCAGGCTCCTGGCGTCCTTGGGTGCGCGGAAGAGGAGCACGGCGGTGGCCAGGACCACGGCGGCGCCGGCCAGCTCGATCGCGATCCGCAGCAACCACGGGACCCGCACGTCGTGGTGGAGGTCGAGACGGCCGACGTCGGTGAGCATCGTGCCCGACACGTAGCCGAGCGAGCGGTTCATCCCCGGGGTGGTGCCGAAAGCGCCGATCAGAGCCGCCCCGGCCACGAGCACGACGGCGGTGCCGACCACGAACACCGACAGGGCGAGCCAGACGTTGCCCGCGACGTGCCTTGCCACGAACCCCGGCAAGGCGAGGACCATCACCGCGATCGCGGCGGCGACCACCACCAGGCCGATCGCGTTGAGCACCACGTCGTCTCCGGTCGCGATCGCCACCACGCGGCCGATCTCGGGCAGGAGCAGCCACCAGACCAGCAGGACCCACCACGCCGCCCGGAGGCGACGGCGTACGCCGACCGCCACGACCACCAGCACCGCGGCGTAGATCAGGCTCGGGACGATCGGGAAGGTCACGAGCGAGACCGGGTCGTCCGGCCGGATGAAGAAGTGGTGCCAGTCGGGCACCACGGCGACCACGGCGATGAACGTCGCCGCGACGAAGACCGCCGTGGCGATCCGGTCCGGCCACCGCTCGGCTCTCTCAGCGGCTGTGGGCATGATCGTCCTCCTTCACGGGACGGACCGGGGTGGAAGAGCGGCCACGGGCCGCCACGACGGCCAGGCAGAGGATCCAGGCGCTGATGCAGAGGATGTGGAGCCGCTGGGCAAGCCCGGGCGCCGGCGACGACTCGTCGTAGGCGTCGATCAGGGCGTAGAGCAGGCTGCTGACCACGCCCCCGACCCAGAAGACCCACCACGCGGCCCGCCGGACCCACATCGGACCGTGGTGTCTCGTGGCGAACCAGGCGGCCGCGACCCCGACGTAGAGCGCGGTGTCGGAGAAGATGCTGCTCTTGTCGTGGACCTGGATCTGCCACTCGGGGCCGGGACAGGAGATCCCCGGGCCGCACGGCGTGGGGACGATCGCGGCGACCGTCGCCCCCACGGCGAAGGCGACGGTGGCCCACACGGTGAGCTCCCGCCAGAAGCCGGGGCGGAGCGCCGCGCGCACCCAGGGAAGCAGCGCGACGACCAGGGCCGCGCACACGACGTCGGTCGTCCGCAGCAGCATCGCGTGGGGCTGACCTTCCGCCTCGAGCTGGCTGACGATGTCGTCGGTGCCGACAAGACCGTCGGAGTCCCAGTCGAGCAGGAAGTTGGCGTAGAGGAGCGCCGCGACCGCGCCGCAGGCCAGGAGCGCCAGGGACCCCCGGTCCCACGCCCTGCTCATCGGGCTCCTCCGATGGCCCAGTCCCGCGCCGACGGCGACGACAGCGCGAGCAGCACGAGCACGCTGGCGCCCAGGCTCGGCAGTGAGCCGATCCCGATCGGGTGTCCGAGTCGGCCGACGCTCGCCACGAACGCGCCCATCGCAGTGACCGCGCACACCGCCATCAGACCGATCCTGGCCCAGTTGTAGCCGGCCAGGATCGCGAACCCGAGCGCGGCGTCGGCCAGCGCGGCGACCGCCAGGAGAGTCGCGAGCACCTCGGTGACCTGGTCGATGTCCTCGCGCGAGAGGCCGAAGTCGGCGAAGAAAGTGGTGTGGCCGGGGTCCACGAACAACACGACGAACAGCGCGACGTACGCCGCGGCCCGCAGCAGGGCGACCGCCCCTCCCACGGTGATCGGGGCCGGCCGCTGCGTGGGGACCTTCGGCTCCGGCTTCGTCACGGGGACCGGTTCCGCCACGGGCACGTCGCGCACGTCGAGGATCGGGAGGTTGCCGTCGGTCCGGATCAGGTCGCCGCCGCCGTTGCGCGCGTGGTAGCCCGAGGAGAACTTCTCCAGCACGGACACCCGCACCCGTGGCTCCGCCTCGGTCACCGTCGCCAGCACGAAGTCACGCTCGATGTCGATGTCCTCCTCGATCTTGTGCGTGATCTGGAGGGTGAACAGCGACAGGCCGACACTGCGGTCGTACGTCGCTGCGGCGAGCCAGTCCGTGGTGAAGCCGCCGGGCAGGAGCCACCCCTCGGGGCAGCGCCAGAAGCGCACGTGATGGCGCTTCGCCGGACTGCCGGCGACCTGGCGCTGGTAGGCGAAGTCCTGGCGCCGGTTGAACAGGTGCAGCGGGCTGACCGGCGCCGAGGGATAGCTCCGGCGTCGCAGCGTGTGGTGCACGATGTTGACCCCGCTGCCGAGGCCGAGGTCGTCCGCCATGGTCCAGCCGGCGGCGCGCATCACCGTGTGCACCTGGCCCTCCTGGCCGAGCAGGCCGAGGTTCACCGGGTCACCGAGGAGCCCGTCACTGGTTCGGGTGCGGCCGATGAAGTAGCCGGGCAGGTAGAGGCGGGTGAGGATCCGGTGCAGTCGTGGGAGCAGCAGGTAGGTGAAGTAGATCCAGAAGACGATCAGCAGCAGCGCCGGCCACCCGGGCCGCACCCCGTCCCGCAGCAGGACGATCGCGTACCACAGAGCGAGAAGCCCCGACATCGCGAAGAAGCACCAGTCCAGACGATCCGCTAGCGTCGGCGCGTGCTGCCCGGACTCCTCGCGGCGTTCGCGGCGGCGTTGTGCTACGGCGTCGGCTCGGTCCTCCAGGCCGTGGCCGCCCGCCGCGCCGCTCGTGCCGAGGGACTCGACGTTCGCCTCCTGGCCCGGCTGCTCGGATCGTGGGTCTACGTCGTGGGGCTGGCGCTGGACCTCGGCGGCTTCGTGCTGTCGCTGGTCGCCGTCCGCTCGCTGCCGCTGTTCGTCGTGCAGTCGGTACTCGCGAGCTTCCTCGCCGTCACCGCGATCCTCGGCGCCCTGTTCCTGCAGATGCCGCTGGACCGCCGCGACCGCATCGCGCTGGTGGTCGTGGTCGCCGGCCTCGTGCTGGTCGGCGCCTCCGCCGCCGAGGACCGGTCCGTGGACGTGAGCACGTCGGAGATCCGGGGCGTCCTGGTCGTGTCGATCCTGCTGGCCGTGGCCGCGGTCCCGGCCGCTCGCGTCCCCGGGCCCCGCGGTGGTGCTCTCCTCGGCACCGTGGCCGGCCTCGCCTACGGCACCACCTCCGTCGCCGCCCGCATGCTGCCGGCTCCCCTCGAGGTCGAGCCCGTCCTGCGCAGCCCCGCGGCGTGGGCCCTCGCCGTCGCTGGTGTCCTGGCGGCCCTCGCCTACTCCATCGCCCTGCAGCGTGGCTCGGTCACCCAGGCCACGGCGCCCGTCGTCGTCGGCGAGACCGTGGGCCCGGCTCTGGTCGGTCTGCTGCTGCTGGGCGACCAGCCCCGCCCCGGCTGGGGATGGGTCGGCGCGGTCGGGTTCGTCCTGGCCGTCGCGGGCGCGGTGGGGCTGGCTCGGCACGGCGAGGTCTCCGACTGACGGCTCGTCGGTCATCGCGGCGCCCCGAACAGAGGCACGGTGACGGCTGGCTGCGCCATCGGACGCATCGCTCGTCGACCCCCCTCACCCCGGCAGACACTCCCTCACGTGCCAGGTGCCGTCGACTCGACCTCCCGAGCGGCGAGCCCCCGTTCACCTGCTCGCCCGAGGCTGACGAGGGTAGAGCGAAATTCCGGCGACGGGGAGGGGTCGTCCCGCTCCCGGGACGCTCGACGTCCCCCGATCAGGGGACAACCGGATCCACCGGGCGAGGGCCCGGTCGACGGACGGCGGCGGCGCGGCTTTCGGAGGAACGTCGGGATCGACGGCGGCACGGAGCCGCCGCGGAACCCGAAGGAGATGCACGATGAACACCGAGAACACCCGCAACGACGACCGCCACCACGGCTACGACGACTACCGCGACGACGGGACGGACACCCGTCGCCGGGAGGGGAGGACCGGGATCTACGCCATGGTCACCGTCGCCGCGCTCGCGGTCGTCGGTGTGGTGGCTGCCCTGGTCGTGGGGGTCGGCACGAACGCGCACGCGAGCGACCGGCCCGCACCTGCACCGACGCCCACCCCGGCCGTCAACCCGGCCCCGGCCCCGACACCGACCGTGGTCGTGTCACCGACCATCCGGCTGCTGCAGACCCAGCTGGCCCAGCTCAACTACTACGACGGCCCCGTCAACGGCATCGACAGCCCGGCGCTGCACCAGGCCATCGGCTACCTGCAGCGCGACGCGGGGCTGCCCCAGACCGGCAACCTGAACCCGGCCACCCAGCAGGCGCTGAACCGCATGCTCGCCCAGGGCAACAACCAGATGGGCGGCAGCTGAGGGTGGCCCGCGACGCGGTCGCACCCCCGGGACCGAAGGGGACGCAGGAGGATCCTGCGCCCCTTCGGTCAATTTCTCCGGGCGCTCATGTCAGGGGCAGGACGACCTCGACCCGGGTGCCCCGTGGGTCGGCCGGCTCGATGGTGAGCCGGCCGCCTGCGGCCTCGACATGGGTACGCCGGGAGGCCAGTCCGAGGTGCCCCTCGCGCAGCCGCTCGGCGAGATCCGCCTCGCCGAGTCCCTGGCCGTCGTCGGTGACGACGAGCCGTGCGAACCGCGCCGTACCGGACAGCTCCTGGCAGAGCACGACCGTTGCGCGCCCGGCCCCGGCGTGCTTGACCACGTTCGTGAGGAGCTCCCGGGCGGTGTTGAGCAGGAGTGGGTCCACCGCAGTCGGTGTCTGCTCGGGCCACCCGTCGGCATCGAGCCGCACCTCGAGCCGGGCGCGGCGCCCCACGTCCAGCGTCAGGTCGCGCAGCGCCGGCAGCAGACCGGCCTCCTGCACGACGACGGGATGGAGCTGCGTGAGCGTCGAGCGCAGCATCACGACGGCCTCGCCGAGCGCGTGGTCGACCCGCTCCGCGGCCGCCGGGTCCGAGCCCACGTCCTCGAGGTCCTGACGAGCCGCCAGGACGTACTGCAGGGCGCCGTCGTGCAGGTGCTCCGCGAGGCTCTGCCGCTCCCGCTCCTCGACGTCGACGAGCTCGCCCACGAGCCGCGAGCGGTCGGACGCCAGCGCGCCGATCGACAGGACCCGGCGCCGCTGGACCGTCGACAGGAGGACGCATCCCAGGCCGAGGGCGACCAGCATCGCGGTCCGCAACAGCAGCCCGGACCAGGTCTCCTCGTCGGCGTGACGCGTGACCGCGCTGGAGCCCAGGAAGGCGAGCACGGCCAGGCCCGACACCACGCCGCACACGACCGGGTTGAGCTGGGCCGCCGCCATGACCGGGAGCAGGAAGAACGCGTGGACGACCACGTACGCCGTGCCGGTCTCGCGTGCGGAGACGTCGGCGACCATCGCGAGCGCGCCCGTGGCCAGCAGGTCGAACAGCAGTGCCAGCCACACGTACGGTGCCACCGCGGCGCTGGCGCGTCGTACCAGCAGACCGATCACGACGGCCCACACCAGGTAGCACAGCACGATCAGCCAGGACAGCTCCTGGTCGACGGGTGGGAACGCGAGCAGGGTCGCGACGAAGTAGGCGACCAGGGCCAGGCGGAGCACGCGCTGGATGCGGGCGCCGCGGTAGAAGTGGTCGAGCAGCAGATCGCGGATCGGCCCGGGGCCGACGTCGGGCACGGGCGTCAGCCGGGCGGCGAGCCCGTTCATTCGAGCAGGCCGCGCCGCATGCCTTCGGCGACCGCGGCGGCGCGGTCGGAGACCCCGAGCTTCTCGTACAGCCGCTGGGTGTGGGTCTTGACGGTGCTGGCGCCGAGGTAGAGCTCGGCGGCGATCTGCGGGATCGAAAGACCACGGGCGAAGCCGGCGAGCACCTCCTGCTCGCGCTCGCTCAGGCGCGGGCCGGCTGCCTGCGCGTGCTCACGGATCTGGGTGACCAGCCCGGCCGCGAGCTCCGGCGGTACGACGGTCTGGCCGCTCGCGACCCGGCGTACCGCCTCGACGATCTCCGCCCGCCGGGAGTCCTTCGACAGGTAGCCCGCCGCGCCCTCCTCGAGGGCGCGGTACACCACGGGGCCGTCGGTCAGCGCGGACAGGATCAGCACCCGCGTCGCAAGCCCGTCGCGGGTCACGGCGTGCACCAGGTCGAGCCCGTCGAGGTCGGGCATCTGGTAGTCGACGACGGCCACGTCGGGCTGCAGATCGCGCACGAGGTCCAGACCCTCGCGACCGGTGCCGCCCTCACCGACCACGGTGAGGAAGCCGCTCTGCTGGAGCCCGCGGATCAGCCCATCGCGGAAGAACTCGTGGTCGTCGACGACCACCACGCGGGCGATGGGACCACTCGTCGCCCGGCCGGACCCCGTCGTGAGGGTCCGGGAGTCCGCTGGCTGCGCCACGAGGCCCCCCTCCCGTCCTGCAGATCAGCAGCGTAGCGACGGGAAGGGGGCCGCGGGAGTCGGCGGCGAGAGGGTCAGGCGGCGACCAGCTCCTCGCCCGGACGGGCCGGGCTCGCCTCGCGGCGGCTCAGGGCGAGCGCGCGGTGGCGGATGATCTCGACCTGCACCGCGATCATCACCGCGATCATCATCATCACCTCGCCGAAGCCGCCGGCCTCACGGATGCCGTGGAGGTACTCGTAGGTCCCCATGCCGAACTTGGCCGCGACCAGGGCCAGGAAGAGGCCGACGGTGAGGGCGGTGCCCTGTTGCAGGACGCGCCCGTCGGTCGTCCAGACCCGGGTCAGGTACCCGCGGGCGAGCCCCACGACCACGCTCAGGGCGATGCTCGCCGCGAGCAGGGCCGCGGTCGTCGTCGTGTGCGGCAGGGCGAAGCCGCCGACGACGATGCCGACGACCGCGTAGACGATCGCGAGCGTGAAGCGGCCACCGTCCTTCACCTCGCTGACCCGGGTCTGCCGGTAGACCGCGTAGGCGGCGAGAGCGAGGACGGCGACGATCTCGATGGTGTTCATGGTGTGTGTCTCCTGTGAGTTCCGGGTGCGGAGCCCGGTCGCCCCGCGGTGAGTCCACACTCCCGTGGCGGGGGCGTTCTCGGTGTCCGTCGGCCGGTGGGTGCAACGGGTGAGGGTCGTGTCCCCCGACCGGGGGACACGCGGCCACGACCCTCAGTCGTGGCGGCGCAGCCAGGTGAGCACGGCCAGCACCCGGCGGTTGCTGTCGGCGCTGGGCGGCAGGTCGAGCTTGGCCAGGATGTTGCCGACGTGCTTGTTCACCGCGGCCTCGGTGACGACGAGGCGCTCGGCGATGGCCAGGTTGGAGTGGCCCTCGGCCAGCAGCGCCAGCACCTCGCGCTCGCGCTCGGTGAGCCGGTCGAGCGGGTCCGAGCGCCGCATCAGCTGGCGCACCACCTCGGGGTCGACGACGGTGCCGCCACCGACGACGGTTCGCAGCGCCTGGCCGAACTCCTCGACGTCGACGACCCGGTCCTTGAGCAGGTAGCCGACCGCACGGCCGCCGGCGGAGTCGAGGAGGTCCTCGGCGTAGCTGCGCTCGACGTACTGGCTGAGGGCGACGACCGGAAGTGCGGTGCGCGTGCGCAGCCGGACTGCTGCCCGAAGACCCTCGTCGCTGAAGCCGGGGGGCATCCGGATGTCGGTGACGACGAGGTCCGGGTGGTGCTCCTCGACGGCGGCGATGAGTGCCTCCGCGTCGCCGACGGCCGCCACCACGTCGAACCCGAGCCGCTCGAGCAGCCCGACGAGGCCCTCCCGCAGCAGCGTGCCGTCCTCGGCGAGGACGACGCGCGTCATCGCGTCTCCGGGATGCGCATGCGCACCACCGTAGGTCCGCCCTGGGGGCTGAGGACGGTGAGCGTGCCGCCGACTGCGGCGACGCGGTCGGCCATCCAGGTCAGCCCCGAGTCCGGGCGGGCGGTCGCGCCGCCGACGCCGTCGTCGGTCACCTCGACCACGACGTCGTCGCCGTCGCGGTCGACCATGACGGTCGCGCGTCTTGCGTGGCTGTGGCGGACGACGTTCGTCAGCGCCTCCGAGGTGGCGAAGTACGCCGACGTCTCGACCGCCGTGGCCGGACGCCGCTGCAACGTGGAGGTCACGGTGACCGGGAGCGGCATCGACGCGGCGAGCTGGTCGAGCGCGGCCACCAGACCCACGTCGGTGAGCACCTTCGGATGGATTCCGCGGACGAAGGCGCGCAGCTCGTCCATGAGCACCTTCGCCTGCTCGTGGGCAGCGGTCACCCCCACGGACGCCGGGTGGTCGGCGCCCAGCGCCTCGACCACCTCCAGCCGGGTGACCCCGAGGCCCATCGCCAACGTGACGAGGCGCTGCTGGGCGCCGTCGTGCAGGTCGCGCTCGATGCGCCGGCGCTCGCTGTCGAAGCTCTCGACGAGGCGGTTGCGCGAGGCGCCGACCGCGACAAGCTCCTCGGCGAGTGCCTGCTGACGCCCGGCCTCGAGGGTGCGCCGGAGCAAGCCGGCCTGGAGACACGAACCGGCCGTCCAGGCGTACGCCGTGACCGCGAGCAGGACGACCCCGAGGACGGCGACCACGACGGCCGACCCCGGGTCGTCGGCCTGCCACGGGCCCACGTTGACCGGGTCGTCCGCGGAGACCAGCAGCGGCCCCACGAGCATCGCGACCGCCGACGTGGCAAGCAGGCTGACGACGGCGATCACGACGGTGGACAGGCACCACGCGGCCACGACGTACCCGGCCTCGCGCCAGCGGCGCACGGTCCACCACCGGTCGCGTATCCAGGCGGCGGGCTCGGACGGCGCGCTCGGTCCCACAGGGAGTGGTGTCGAGTCGACCAGGCGGGTACGCCACCGGTCGAGCGCGATCAGCGGCGTCCCGAGGAGAGGGAGCAGCACGACTCCGAACGCCAGCCCGAGGAGGAGCAGGCCGGCCGCGGCGACCACGGCTCCCTGGGTCAGCTGGTCGACCGCGCCTCCGAGCGGCGCCACCACGATCACCGCCGGGATCGCGAACACCACCCAGACGACCAGCGTCGTCGCCGTGTGTGCCAGCGCCCGCCACGGCCACCGCGTGAGCAGGAAGCGCGGGCGACGCAACGCGGTCAAGGCTGTGGCGTCGGCGATGACAGAGAGCGGCACGGTGTCACGCTACGGCCGAACAGCGTCCGCGTCGGTAGTGCTGGTGCTACCTCACCGACGCCCGCTGGACGGCGTGATCCGACGCCCGCCAGCCGGTGCGATGGAGCCATGGACGATCTGGCACCCGCGCTCCACCTGCACGACGTACGCCGCACCTACGGCCGCGGCCCGAACCGCGTCAACGCACTCGACGGCGTCTCGCTGGCCGTGCCGGCCCACACCTGGACCGCCGTGATGGGCCCCTCGGGCTCGGGCAAGTCCACGCTGCTGCACGTCGCGGCCGGTCTCGAGCGGCCGGACCACGGCGAGGTCCGGCTGGCCGGCCGCGACCTCACGCGCGCGTCGGACAAGGTGCTGACCTCGCTGCGGCGTACCGAGATCGGCTTCTGCTTCCAGTCGTTCAACCTGATGGGGGCGCTCACCGCCGCCCAGAACGTCGCGCTGCCG
>DASSTL010000075.1:0-17767 GCA_035707985.1 Nocardioides sp.
GGGAGCAACAAGTGACCGCCCGCCTGCGACTCGCGCTGGTCGAGGCCCGCCCCGCTGTCGTGCTCCTGCTGGGGCTGTCCGGCGCGATCGGCCTCGCGCTCGCTGGCCGGGCCAACGACCCCGTCGCCGTGCTGCGCCTGCTGGTGGTCGTCTCGGCCTTCGTCGTGTACGCCGTCTCCCTCAACGACCTGGCGGACCTCGAGGTCGACCGGGTCAACCTCCCCGACGACGGCCGGCGTCCGCTGGTCACCGGGACTGCCGCCGCTCGGGACGTGCGGCTCATGGCCGCCGGCGCCGCCGTCGTCACGGCGTCGGCGGCCGCCACCCAGGGCCTCGCGTCACTGCTCGTGGCGGTGGCCGGGCTCGCCGTCGCGGCGGCGTACTCCCTGCCGCCGTTCCGGCTCTCGCGACGTGGAGTCGTCGCGCCGCTGGTGCTGCCGGCGTTGTTCGTCGGTGTCCCGTTCGTGCTCGGCGTGCTGGCCGGCCGCGGGCTCCGTGCCGGTGACCTGGCAGTGCTCGCCGCGCTCTACGTCGGGTTCATCGGCCGGATCCTGCTCAAGGACTTCCGCGACGTGGTGGGTGACCGCCTGTTCGGCAAGCGGACCTTCCTGGTGCGCCACGGCCGCCACGCGACCTGCACCCTCAGTGCGACGTGCTGGGTCGCGGGCTCGGCGCTGCTGATCGTGGCGACGCCGAACGCCACCTGGTGGTACGCCGGCTGCCAGGGCGTCCTCGCCACCGTCGCCGTGGTCCTGGTCGCCCGCCTCGTGCGCCCGGCCGGCCATCGCACCGAGGAACGCCTGATCTCCTCTCTCGCGATCGTGGGTCGGGCGTCGCTCGCGCTGGTCTTCCTCCAGGTGACCGCCGCTACGCCCGTCGCCTCGGCGTACGCCGTGATCGGGACCACCGTGCTGAGCCTCCTGCTGGCCCGGCAGATGCTCCGGAACGGCCCGCGTCAGGCCCGCGTCACCGCGACCGACCCGAGGCGGACGTCGAGCGCGGTCTCCAGCGCCGCGACCGGCTCCTGCAGCTCCGCCTTCCGCGGCTTGCGCGAGCCGGCGAACGTCGACACCGTCAGCGACTTCTCGCGCCCCGTGCCCTCGATCCGCCAGTAGCCACCGATCCGGCCGTCGACCAGGAGCGGCGCGAGCATGAAGCCGTTGTTCTTGTTCCAGAGCCGCTCGTGGTCGGCCGGTGCGACGAAGCGATCGCGCGCCTTGGGGTCGTAGCCGCACAGGGCGGCGTCGAACTCGGGCAGCAGCCGGACGCCGGGGAGGTCGCGGGGCGTCGGCGCGCCCGGCACGTCGGCGTAGGGGACACCGTCGGGGCCGTCGTGCCAGACCAGGTCGAGCCGCTCGAGGAGCGCGTCGACCTGCCGGAGCCCGAGCCCGGACCACCAGGCGACGTCGCGTCGTGTGGCCGGGCCGTAGGACGCGAGGTGGACGCGGACCATCTCGAGCACCGGGTCATCGGGCCGCTCGCGGCCGGGGAGCAGCGACGTCGCGGCGCGGTAGCCGGGCGCGCCCTGGCCGGACCACGGTCCCTTGAGCGGCCGGCGCACCAGTCCGCCGTGGCCGAAGGTGAGGTAGCGGCCGAGGCCGCGGTCGATCGCCTCGGGGACCTTCTCGCCCTGCCGGTCGAGCCAGTCGCGGACGCACGCGAGCAGCTCGGCGGGGGTGCGCCACTCGTCGGCGGCGAACGACTCGAGCGCGGCCCACAGGTCCTCCGGCGAGCTGTGCTCCAGCGGGAGGTGGCGCAGCCAGACACCCCGCTGGCCGAGCCTCGTCGTGGCGTCGAGGAGGACGTGGTGGTCGGCGGTGGAGGTGTGCACGGTGCCGCGGATGGTGCTGCCGCGGACGATCGCCAGCG
This sequence comes from Nocardioides sp., assembly GCA_035707985.1. GTDB lineage: Bacteria > Actinomycetota > Actinomycetes > Propionibacteriales > Nocardioidaceae > Nocardioides. The sequence continues at coordinate 1,870 of DASSTL010000075.1, forward strand.
ACTCGTACGCCGCGGTGATCGCGTCGTGGGTGACGCCCGGCAGCCGCGCGCCCAGCCCGACGAAGGGCGCGCGCGCGGTCTGCGCCTGGATCGGCCCGATCCGGCGTACGCCCTCGGTCACGGCATCCGGACCACGTCGCTCGAGGTGGGGGAACTGGCGGGCCAGGCTGAGCCCGCGCAGCTCGTCCAAGTCGTAGGTGGCCACGGCGTCACGGTAAAGGGCGGCACCGACCGACCGGCGGGGCCTGACCCGCACGGACTAGGCGCGAGCGCCGCCCGGCCACCCTTGTCGTGAACGCCGGAATCGCGCCCGGGGCCGGTGTCACGATGGCGGCATGCCACCGCTCCGCTTCGAGGACGACTCCGAGGTCTCGACACCCGTCGTCCGTACGTTGCCCGGGGGCGAGGACTACCTGGACGCCTGGGCTCGCCACTTCGAGAGCCAGCGGCGAGTCCCAGGCGGTTCCGTGCACGCAGCCGACCTGTCCGGTCGGGCGGCGCTGTGCGGGAAGCCGATGACGCTGCTGGAGGAGTTCGGCCGTCGTCACTTCCCGTTCGAGGACGTGCCGCGCGACGAGCGCTGCCCTGTGTGCGACGAGCTGGCCGGGACCTCCGCTCTCTGACGCCGCCCGATCCCGCATCGCGACCCGCGTGCCACGATGGCGGGCATGACGATCGTCCTGCCCGACGGTCTCGACGAGCAACGCGGGCTCGGGCCCGACTGGGGTCACTGGCTGGACGCCGTACCCCGTCGCTTCTCCGACCTGCTCGACGAGTGGGAGCTGACCCGCGACGGGTCGGACCTGTGGCACGGCTTCTGCTCGCTGGTCGCGCCGGTGGTGACCGCGGACGGCGAGCGGGCCGTCCTCAAGATCTCCTTCGACGGCGATGACGAGTCCCTGCACGAGGGACTCGCCCTCCAGCGCTGGCACGGCGACGGCACCGTGCGGCTCCTGCGTGCCGACCCGCACCGCCGCGCCCTGCTGCTCGAGCGTCTCGAGCGGCGCGACCTGACCGAGGTGTGGGACCTCGAGGCGTGCGAGATCGTGGCCTCGCTCTACCCGAAGCTCCACCAGCCGGCGTTCCCCCAGCTGGCCACGATCACGTCGTTCGTCTCGCGCTGGCTCGACGAGCTCGCCGCCCAGCCGCAGGACATCCCGATCCCCCCGCGCTACCGCGAGCAGGCTCTCAGCCTGGGTCGCGACCTGGTGAGCGACCCCGCCAGTGTCGGTGTGGTGATCCACGGCGACCTCCACTACGAGAACGTCCTCGCGGCACCGCCCGAGCACGCGGCCGAGCGGGGCGAGTGGCTGGTGATCGACCCGAAGCCGATGTCGGGGGACCCGCACTACGAGCTCGCGCCGATGCTCTGGAACCGGTACGACGAGCTGACCGGCGACGTCCGGGACGGCGTGCGGCGTCGGTTCCACGCCCTGGTCGCCCACGCCGGTCTGGACGAGGAGCGGGCGCGGGACTGGGTGATCGTGCGGATGATCCTGAACGCCAACTGGGCGGTGGAGGACGCCCAGCGGGTCGGACGCGACCTCGACGCCGGCGAACGCAAGTGGATCACCCAGTGCGTCGCGATCACGAAGGCCGTCCAAGACTGACTCTCCTCATTAGAATCGCCGCACCGACGAGGAGGAGCGGAGGCGTGAGCATCGAGCCATCGGTGATCGAGAAGCGCCCACGGTCCCTGGTCCACCTGTTCGCGGACCGTGCGCTCGAGACTCCCGACGACGACGCGTTCTACTACCCGGTGGAGGGCGGCTGGCAGGAGTCCACCTGGGGCCAGACGCACACCCTGGTCGAGGGCCTGGCAGCGGGTCTGCTCGCTCTCGGCATCCAGCCCGAGGACCGGGTCGCGATCATCGCCTCGACCCGCTACGAGTGGGTGCTCGGCTACCTCGCAACCCTGTGGTCCGGCGGTGCCGTCACGGCCGTCCCCCCGGACGCCGACGACGCTGCCGTCGCCGCCCGGCTGGCCGACTCCGGCGCGCGGGTGGTCATCGCCGAGGACTACGACACCGTGCAGATGTTGTGGCGCATCCGCGCGAGCATCCGGGCGGGGACCAAGGTCGTCCAGATCGACGGTGACTACCCCGACGAGCGCGTGCTCTCGCTGGAAGGGCTGCTGGCGCGTGGCCACGACCATCTCCAGGAGCAGCCACGTGCGCTCTCCCAGCGGCTCTACGCCGTACGCCGGCAGGGGCTGGCCGCGCTGCCGTACGTCGCCGGGCCGGTGGCAGGTGCTCCCCGCGGGGTCCGACTGACGCACGGTGCCCTGACGTACCAGGCCAGTGCGGTCGCGGCGCTCGGACGGCTCTCGGCGGCCGACCTGGTGTACCTGCCGCTGCCGCTGTCGTCCGTCTACGCCCAGGCGGTGCTCGGCGTCCAGCTCGCCTGCGGCTTCCCGATCGCGCTGGAGGGACGCCGAGACCGGCTCGTGGACTCGCTGTCGCACGTGCGGCCGACGGTCGTGGCCGCGACCGCTCCGATCCTGGCGCAGCTCCGGTCGTCGCTCGAGGAGGACCAGCCGCGACGGCTGCTGAGGCGGCAGAAGGCCCTCGAGAAGCGGCTGCGCGCCGACGTACGCGAGATGTTCGGCGACCGGATCCGCGCCGTCGTGTGTGCCGGGGAGTCGGTCGACTCCTCGGTGGCGGAGTTCTTCGAGGGGGTCGGCGTACCCGTGCTCGAGGCGTACGGCGTCACCGAGACCGGCGGTGCGGTCTCGATCGCGCTGCCCGAGGATGCCGGCAGCCGGACCGCGGGGCACCCGCTGCCGGGCACCGAGGTCCGCATCTCCGCCGACGGCGAGATCCTGGTCTCCGGCCCCGGGTTGGCGGACGGCTATCACGGGCGTCGCGTCGTACCCCTCGATCAGGCCCAGCCCGGGTGGCTGCGCACCGGCGACGCGGGGGTGCTCGACGCGGAGGGGCGGCTGCGTGTGCTGGGGCGGTACGTCGACCGCATCGCGGAGTGAGCGTCCGGACGGCTCGTCGGAAGGCGTCACAGTGACCCGGACGGCCTCGGCTCGTTGGCTACCCGAAGGTAACCAGGTCAAGTAGGTTTGACGATCTCGGATCGCCCACCACGACCCGTTCCGTTCCCCGCCCCAGGAGTCACCAGCGTGTCCGCCACCATCGATCCCAGCTTCGTCGACCGCATGGTCCCCAATGTCGCCCTCCAGTTCCTCGACCGCGTCGACCGCAGTCCGCGCAACGAGGCCTTCCGCTATCCCGTCGTCGAGGGCGGTGGTGAGCGGTGGGAGTCGGTCACCTGGGCCGAGGCGGGGGAGCAGGTTGCGAGGTACGCCGCCGGGCTCCTCGCGCTGGGGATCGAGCCCGAGCAACGGGTCGGGATCGCGGCGTCGACCCGCTACGAGTGGATCCTCTCCGACCTGGCGATCATGTGCGCGGCGGCGGCGACCACGACGGTGTACCCGTCGACCAACTCCGAGGACACGGCGTACATCGTCGGCGACTCGGAGTGCCGGGTCGTCTTCGCGGAGGACGACGAGCAGATAGCCAAGCTGAAGGACCACAAGTCCGAGCTGCCCCATCTGGCCAAGGTCGTGACGTTCGACGGGACGACGGACGGTGACTGGGTGATCGGGCTGGAGGACCTCGGTGCGCTCGGCGACACCTACCTCGCCGAGCACGCCGACGTGATCCGCGAGACCGCCGAGAAGATCCGGCCCGACCAGCTGGCGACCCTGATCTACACCTCCGGCACGACCGGCCGGCCCAAGGGCGTGCGGCTGACCCATCGGTCGTGGGTCTACGAGGGCTCGGCGATCGAGGCGCAGAACATCCTCGACGAGAGCGACCTGGAGTTCCGCTGGCTGCCGATGGCGCACTCGTTCGGCAAGGTGCTGATGTCGACCCAGATGGCGTGCGGGTTCGCGTGTGCCATCGACGGGCGTGTCGACAAGATCGTCGACAACCTCGGCGTCGTGAAGCCGACGTTCATGGGTGCGGCTCCCCGGATCTTCGAGAAGGCCCATGCCCGCATCGTCACCATGCAGGCCGCCGAGGGCGGCATCAAGGAGGCGATCTTCAAGCAGGCGTTCAAGGTCGGCATCGCCCACGACCGGGCCCAGCGCGAAGGCCGCAACCCCGGCGTACTCCTGAGCGCGCAGCGCGCCCTGTTCGACAAGCTGGTCTTCAGCAAGATCCGCGAGCGCTTCGGCGGCCGCGTGCGGTTCTTCATCTCCGGGGCCGCGGCGCTCAACCAGGACATCGCCGAGTGGTTCAACGCCGCGGGCGTGCTGATCCTCGAGGGCTACGGCATGACCGAGTCGTCTGCCGGGTCGTTCGTGAACCACCCCGAGGGCTACAAGATCGGGAGCGTCGGCCGGGTCTTCCCCGGCTCGGAGGTCAAGCTCGGGGAGGGCGACGAGATCCTGATCAAGGGCCCCGGCGTGATGGAGGGGTACCACAACCTGCCCGAGGAGACCGCGAACACGCTCACCGAGGACGGCTGGCTACGCACCGGCGACAAGGGCGAGCTGGACTCCGAGGGGTACCTGCGGATCACCGGCCGGATCAAGGAGCTGTTCAAGACCTCCGGCGGCAAGTACATCGCCCCGCCGGCGATCGAGTCGAAGTTCAAGGCGATCTGCCCCTACGCCAGCCAGATCGTGGTGTTCGGCAGCGAGCGCAACTTCATCACCGCGCTGATCACCCTCGACCCCGACGCCCTCCAGGACTGGGCGAAGGAGAACGGCGTCTCCGGCTCGTACGCCGACATCGTGGCCTCCGACGCCTGCCAGAAGGTGGTCCAGGGGTACGTCGAGGAGCTCAACCGCAACCTCAACCGCTGGGAGACCATCAAGAAGTGGAAGCTCCTCGACCACGACCTCTCCGTCGAGTCCGGCGAACTCACCCCTTCGATGAAGGTCAAGCGCAACGTGGTCGAGGACAACTACGCCGACCTCATCGACTCCTTCTACACCGGCGGCTGAGGAGGTCGCTTTGCTCCGCGGTGGTTGAGGAGTCGCTCTGCTCCTCGGTGGTTGAGGAGCGAGCTCTGCGAGCGTCACGAAACCACCTGTCGTCCACTGCCCGCGTCCCGAACGCGTCTTCCACAGACAGTTCGACCCCCTGAGCGGGGGATCTCCGAGACGGTCACGCTGGAGCGATGGCGTGGGTCTACATCCTCGAATGCTCCGACGGCTCCTTCTATGTCGGGAGCACCACCGACCTGGAACGTCGCGTCTGGCAGCACCAGAACGGCGAAGGCGCGACGTACACCAAGCGTCGTCGTCCCGTGCGGTTGGTCTGGGCTCTGCCGTTCGACCGGATCGACGAGGCGTGGGCCTTCGAGAAGCACGTTCAGGGGTGGGGCCGGGAGAAGCGACGGGCACTCATCGAGGGCCGCGTCGATGACCTGCCGTCCCTGGCCAGCCGGAGTTACGAGGCACGTGAACGGTGGATTCGCCCGCCGCGATCCTGACCGGACTCTGACGCCCGGTGGTTGAGGAGCGAGCTTTGCGAGCGTCTCGAAACCACCCCTGTCCCGGCGATGGGCCCTGGGCATGGTTGCGGGGTCTCGTGACGCGTCGTTCGGGCCCTCGTTCCTCGGGCCCGAGCCGACGCTCCTCGACCGGCGGTGGGTTGCTGGTGGTTGAGGAGGTCGCTCTGCGACCGTGTCCTGGAGACAAGCCTCAGGCACCGTCACCGGATTTCGTCTCGCGGTCACGACCTCGCGAGCTCGGTCGTGCGCTCGCTCAATCTGCGCTCGCCCACGCAGTCCGCTCGTACCTCGCGGCCTGCTGCTCGCTTGCTGGTTGAGGAGCGAGCTCTGCGAGCGTCACGAAACCACCGGGTGCGTGGTCGCGGTGGGTGTGGTGGTCACCGGGTCTCGTGACGGCGCCCGGGGGCGCCTCCTCGGCCGGCGGTGGGCGCGTCTCTGGTGGATCCTGCGGCGGGCCCCTACGCTGGCGCTGCTCGGGGCAGCCAGGGTGGGACATGGGGGAGGGGTGCCGTGGGCGAGCACGTGGCCGTGAAGGAGCCGGAGTCCGGCGCGATCTCAGGCTTCTTCCGGGAGACCGGGGGATCGCTGAAGTCGGTCTTCGTCAACCGCAACCTACGGCGCATGCAGCTGGCCTTCGCGGGTTCCCTGATCGGGAACTGGGCGTTCACGACCGCCGTCTCGGTCTGGGCGTACGGCGAGGGCGGCGCCAAGGCGGTCGGTATCTACTACTCCGTGCGCCTGGCGATCATGGCGGTCGCCAGCCCGTTCGTCGCGACGCTGGCCGACAAGTACCCGCGCAAGGCGGTGATGATCTACAGCGACCTGTTCAGCGCCGTGATCGTCGTCCTGGCCACCATCTGCCTGTACGCCGACACACCGGCCGCGCCGATCTACGTCCTCGCGGTCGTGACCTCGTTCGGAGGGTCGGCGTTCCGGGCGGCCCAGGGTGCGATCACGCCCCAGCTCTCAGAGACCACCGAGCAGCTGACCGCCTCCAACGGCACCGCCAGCACCCTGGAGAGCCTCGCCATCTTCGTCGGCCCGGCCATCGCCACCGGGCTGCTGGCCCTGACCGACGTCGAGATCGTCTTCCTGCTCAACGTCCTGACGTTCGCGTGGTCGATGCTCATGGTGGCCGGCATCAGCCTTCGCAAGGACGAGCAGGAGGCGGAGAAGGCGGCCGAGCCCGAGCACCTGACTGACGCCGTCGCCGAGGCGGCCGGGGAGACCGAAGGGTTCTTCGCCGAGACGTCGGCCGGTTTCCGGGCGATCCTGCGCGACAGGGGCCTCCTCATCACCGTGATCGAAGGCTCGGCACAGACCATCGTGGCCGGCGCGCTCGCGGTGATCCCACTCGTGATCGCCGTCGAGATCCTCGACACCGGCGCCAAGGGCGTCGGGCTCCTCGACTCCGTGATGGGGCTGGGCGCGATCGTGGGCGGCATCTACGCCATCGCCCGCGCCTCGAAGCACAAGCTGGGTCAAGACCTCATCGTCGGCGTCTTCCTCTGGTCCTTCCCGCTGGTCCTGATCACGATCTGGCCGAACCCGGTGGCGGCGTTCGCCGTGATGGCGGTGCTGGGGTTCGCCAACCCCGTCGTCGACGTCAACGTCTTCACCGTCATCCAACGCCTGACACCGGACGCCGTGCTGGGCCGCGTGTTCGGGGCGTTCGAGACGTGCCTCATCGCCACGATGGCATTGGGCTCGGCCATTGCCCCGTTGATGCTCCACCTCTGGGGGCTCCGCACGACCGTGGCCGTGCTGGGCGTGGTCATCGGCTTGATCGCCGTCCTCGGCTACGCGCCGATGCGCGCGCTCGACCATCGCCTCGGGGCGCCGGCCGGGCTGTCGCTGCTCCAGGCGATCCCGATGTTCGGCCCGATCGGCCCGGTCACCCTCGACCACCTGGCCCGCGCACTGGACCGGGTCGAGTTCGCGGCCGGCGACCTGATCGTCCGCGAGGGGGACGAGTCGGACCGCTTCTACGTGATCGAGTCCGGCCGCGTGCAGGTCACCGCCGCCGACGGCCACGTCTTGCGCGAGGAGGGGCCGGGCGACTACTTCGGCGAGATCGGGCTGCTGCGCGACGTACCCCGCACGGCGACGATCACCGCGCTGGAGCCGACGGCGCTGCTGGCCCTGGAGCGCGAAGAGTTCCTCGACGCCATCACCGGTCAGGGCGAGGCACGGCTGCTCGCCGAGGACATCGTCATCCGCCGGTTGAGGACTGCGTGATCCGAGATGGCGGCTTGTGCCAGCTGCGGTGCCGACCAGCCGGTCGGAGCGAAGTTCTGCAACGAGTGCGGCTCGTCCCTCGCGCGCGGTTGTCCCGTGTGCTCGGCTCCGGTTCCGACAGGCGCGAAGTTCTGCAACGAGTGTGGCGCCGACCTGCGCCAGGACGGACCCGCGCCCCGTGAGACACCAGCCACACCGGTCGCGTCCCGCCGCATCACCAGCGTGCTGTTCGGAGATCTCGTCGGCTTCACACCGTTGTCGGAGTCGCGTGACCAGGAGGACGTACGCGAGCTGCTGAGCCGGTACTTCGAGGAGTGCTCCACGATCGTCGTCCGCTACGGCGGGGTGGTCGAGAAGTTCATCGGCGACGCCGTGATGGCTGTCTGGGGTGTGCCGGCGACCCACGAGGACGACGCGGAACGCTCGGTCCGTGCCGGTCTGGAGCTGGTCGCGGCCACCGCGGCCCTGGGCTCCGAGGTCGGCGTGCCCGACCTGGCGATGCGGGTCGGGATCGTCACGGGCGAGGTGGCCGTCACCGTGGGTGCCGAGATGCAGGGCATGGTCGCGGGCGACCCGGTGAACACCGCCTCCCGGGTGCAGTCGGTCGCGGCGCCCGGGCAGGTCTGGGTCGACGAGACGACGCGGCTGCTGACCTCCGCCGCGATCTCCTACGTCGACGCCGGCGCCCACAAGCTCAAGGGAAAGACCGACCCGGTGCCGCTGTGGGCGGCTCGGGCCGTGGTCGCCCAGGTGGGTGGGGCAGCACGCGCCGACGGGCTCGAGGCGCCGTTGGTGGGCCGGGACCGCGAGCTCCGGATGGTCAAGGAGCTGTACCACCGCGTGCAGGAGATCCGCCGACCCGCCCTGCTCCTCGTGGCCGGCGACGCCGGTGTCGGCAAGTCGCGGCTGGGCTGGGAGTTCTCCAAGTACATCGACGGTCTCAGGGATCCCTGCCGCTGGCATGCGGGTCGGTGCGTGTCCTACGGCGAGGGCGTGGCCTATTACGCGTTGGCCGAGGCCGTTCGCAGCCGGCTGGAGACCGGTCTCGGTGCCGATGCCGAGGCCGCCGACCCTTCGGCACTCATCGCCGGAGGACTCCCGGCGTACGTCGACTCCGAGGCCGAACGAGAGTGGCTGGCCCCCCGGCTCGGGGCGCTGCTCGGCGCGGCCGGAGCGGGCACGTTCCCACGGGAGGACCTGTTCGCGGCCTGGACGACGTTCTTCGAACGGGTGAGCGGCGGCGCCGAACCGGTCGTGATGATGCTCGACGACGCCCAGTACGCCGACGACGGCCTGGTGATGTTCGTCGAGCACCTGATGTCGGTCGCGTCATTCCCCTGCCTCGTGATGCTGCTGGCCAGACCCGAGCTCCTGACCGCCCATCCGACCCTGGTGACGAACCGCCGGGCCACGGTCCTGAACCTGGAGCAGCTCACCGCTGCTGACATGGCGACCCTCGTCGACGGACTGGTCGAGGGGCTCCCCTCGGACGTGTGCGACGAGCTGGTCGCACGGTCGGAGGGCATCCCGACGTTCGCGGTGGAGACCGTGCGCGCGCTGATCGACCACGACCTGGTGGTGCCGCGGGGTGGCACCTACGTTCTGCGCGATCCCGATTCTCTCGACCTGGGCGCGATCCGCGCGCCCGCCTCGCTGCAGGCCTTGATCTCGGCTCGCCTCGACACCTTGTCGCCGGGGCAACGCCGGGTCGTCGACCGGGCCAGCGTCGCCGGTGACTCCGTGGAGCCGACCGTGCTGGTCGAGCTGTGCCCCGACGTACCCGATCTCGAGCAGGCCCTGGCCGGGCTGGTCCATGCCCAGATCCTGCGAGTGGAGGCGAGCCGGCTCAGCAGCGAGCAAGGTCGCTACCAGTTCGTGCAGTCCGCCGTTCGGCAGGTGGCCTACGGCACCCTGTCACGCCGCGAGCGCAAGCAGGCTCACCTCGACGTGCTCGCCGCCATGCTCCGGCACTGGTCCGACGAGCTGGCTCCGGTCGTCGCTCAGCACTGCATCGCCGCTGTGGAGGCGGTCCCCGACGACCCCGACGTCGACGAGCTGCGTGCGCAAGCCGTCGGCTACCTGCGCCAGGCCGCGATCCGCGCGCGGTCGCTGGGTTCCCCGAAGGAGGCGTCCGGTCACCTGGCTCGGGCCCTGGAGCTGACCTCGGACGCCGAGGAGCGACCCGGTCTCGAGCTCGCGCTGAGCGAGGCGTGCTTCGCCGAGGGTCGGTACGACGAGTCGATCGCCCGTGCGCGCTCGGCTCGGGATGGCTTCGCCTCCGTCGACGACACCCACCATGAGGCGTTGTGCGCGGCGCAGCTGGCCGACTCCCTCATCTTCGGTCCGGCCGACTACGAGGAGGCGGCGCGCGCGGTCGAGCCCTACTACCGGCGGCTGACGGACTCCCCGGACGACCTGCCCACCCTGGCCAGGGTCCTGGCGACGTACAACACCGCCCTCTCCCGAATGGGACGCGCCGACATCACGATGACCCTCCGTCAGCTCGACGTCGCGGACCGGTTGGGTGACCGGTCGCAGATCGCCATCGCGCTGAACCGGCTCTACAGCGGCCATCGGGGCTCCGGTGGGCGTCTCCTCGGCAACCTGGCCCTGGAGAAGGCCGTCGAGGTCGCTCGTGAGGCCCACGACCTGGTCAACGAGGCACACGCGCTTGCCAACTGGTCGTCGAAGTTGAACGGCGACGACGTGGAACGCGCCCTGGCGGTGGCCCACGAGGCGGTCGAGGTGGCCGTCAGGTGCGGCAACCTGGAATGGATCAGCCTGGCCCAGGGCAACCGGGCACTGGCTCAGTGGGCAGTGGGTGAGTGGGACGAGGTGGTCTCCGCTCCCGCCATGGAGACGGTCCATGCCGACGACGAGTCGTTCGTCGGGACGCTGGCGGGGATGGTGCTGGTCGCGCGGGCGCAGGACCCCTCCGAGGTGACTCTCGCGTCCGTCCACCGGGACTTCTCCGGGTACTGGTGGTTGCTGGGCCAGGCGGTCACCCAGGCGTTCGCCGGCGGCGCGGAGGCGACACTCACCGCCCGAAAGGCACTCGACGACGCGTACGTCGAGAACGGACTGAGCGACGACTTCCCGACCGTCTTCGGCACCGTGATGGAGATCGGGCTGACGTACGGCGACCGGGACCTGCTGGAGGGGATGGCGCGGGTCGTCGACGACGCAGGCGCGCAGGCGCCGACGGGCCTGCGTGGTCACCGCGCTCTCCTGGGTGCCCTGACCGCGGGTCCGGACGAGGCGGAGGAGGAGACCGAGGCGCGGTTCACGGCCGCGATGCTCGAGTACGACGCGCTGCACTCCCCGGTGTACCTCGCACGCGCCCGTGCGGCGTACGGCGCCTGGCTGACGCGGCAGGGACGCGTCGCCGAGGCGGAGCCACTGCTCGCGGAGGCGAGAGCGACGTACGAGGCGCTGGGCGCGGCGAGGTGGCTGGACGAGCTCGAGGGCTCGCTCCAGGAGGCGCCGGCATGACGTCCTGCCCGACCTGTGCCGCGGAGCAGCCCGCCGGTGCGAAGTTCTGCATCGAGTGCGGCGCGCCCCAGCAGACGGGGTGCCCGTCCTGCGGCACCGCCGTCGTCCCCGGCGCGAAGTTCTGCCTCGAGTGCGGCACCCCCCTGGGCGGAGTCCGACCCGCCACCGCGCCCCTGGCCCCGGTTGCCTCCCGGCGGATCACCAGTGTGCTGTTCGGCGACCTGGTGGGCTTCACGCCGCTCTCGGAGAGCCGTGACCAGGAGGAGGTGCGTGAGCTGCTGAGCCGGTACTTCGACGAGTGCTCGCGGATCGTCGCGCGCTACGGAGGCGTGGTCGAGAAGTTCATCGGCGACGCGGTGATGGCGGTCTGGGGGGTTCCCGCGACCCACGAGGACGACGCCGAGCGGGCAGTGCGGGCTGGCCTCGAGCTGGTTGCCGCCGCCGCCGCTCTGGGTTCCGACGTGGGCATTCCGCAGCTGGCCATGCGCGTAGGCGTCGTCACCGGTGAGGTCGCGGTGACGGTCGGCGCCGAGATGCAGGGGATGGTCGCCGGCGACCCGGTCAACACCGCCTCCCGCGTCCAGTCGGTCGCGGCGCCCGGCCAGGTGTGGGTCGACGAGACCACCCGGCTGCTCACCAGCGCCTCCATTGCGTACGCCGACGTGGGCTCCCACGCGCTCAAGGGCAAGGCCGAGCCGATGCCGCTGTGGGCCGCCAGGGCTGTCGTCGGCACCACCGGCGGCGCCCAGCGCGCCGACGGCCTCGAGGCGCCTCTGGTCGGCCGCGACCGCGAGCTGCGGTTGGTCAAGGAGCTGTTCCACGGCGTCGCCGAGACCGGTCGACCCGGGCTCCTGGTGGTCTCGGGTGACGCCGGGGTGGGCAAGACCCGGCTCGGCTGGGAGTTCTCCAAGTACACCGACGGCATCGCGGAGAACTGCCGCTGGCACGCCGGCAAGTGCGTCTCCTACGGCGAGGGCATCGCCTACTACGCCGTGGCCGAGGCCGTGCGCAGCCGCCTCGAGACCGGGCTCGGCGACCAGCTCGGACAGGCACGCACCGACAGGCAGCCGGAGATCGGTGAGCTCGTCGACCACGGGCTCGCGGCGTACGTCCCGGACGCCGACGAGCGTGCCTACCTGGCACCTCGGCTCGGCGCGCTGCTCGGCGCCGGGGGCACGGCGAGCCACACCCGCGAGGACCTCTTCGCCGCCTGGACGACGTTCTTCGAGCGGGTCAGCCGGGGCGCCGAGCCGGTCGTGATGCTGATCGACGACGCGCAGTACGCCGACGAGGGCCTGGTGCTGTTCCTCGAGCACCTGCTGGCGGCTGCGACGTTCCCGTGCTTCGTGATGCTCCTGGCCCGGCCGGAGCTGGTCGCGGACCGACCCACCCTGGTCACGAACCGCCGCGCGACCGTGCTGCACCTCGAGCCGTTCAGCCCCGACGACATGGCGCGCCTCCTGGACGGGCTGGTCCACGGACTCCCGCCCCACGTGCGCGACCAGCTCGTCGAGCGAGCCGAGGGGATCCCGACGTACGCCGTGGAGACGATCCGCGCGCTGATCGACCGCGACCTCGTGGTGCCGCGCGGCGGGGCGTACGTGCTCGCCGACCCGGCCTCCCTCGATCTCGACGAGATCGGTGCGCCGGCGTCGCTGCAGGCACTCATCTCGGCCCGGCTCGACCGGCTCGACCCCGACCAGCGCCGGGTGGTGGACCGCGCCAGCGTGGCCGGAGGCTCGGTGGACCCGGCCCTGCTCGCCGAGCTGTGCAGCGACATCCCCGACCTCGAGGCCGCCCTGGCCGCGCTGGTCCGCTCCCAGATCTTCACCGTCGAGCACGACCGCCTCAGCAGCGAGCAGGGTCGGTACCAGTTCGTCCAGTCCGCGCTCCGGCAGGTCGCGTACTCGACGCTGTCGCGGCGCGATCGGAAGGCGATCCACCTCCGGCTGCTCGACGCCATGACGCGGGATGCGTCTGACGAGCTGGCTCCGGTCGCGGCCCAGCACTGCATCGCCGCCATCGACGCCGCCCCCGAGGACGACGACGCCGGCGCGCTGGCGGGACGCGCCGTCGATCTGCTGCGTCGAGCGGCCGCACGGGCTCAGGCTCTCGGCGCCCCCAACGAGGCCGTCGGACATCTGGCCCGCGCCAGGGAGCTCGCCACCGACGAGCACCTGCGCGCCGAGCTCGACCTGGCGGGAGCGGAGGCCTGCAACGACGCCGGCAAGTACGAGCAGGCCAAGACGCTGGCGAAAGACGCCCGCCGTAGCTTCCAGGAGCTGGGTGACGGGGACCGCGAGGCTCTCGCGGCGGCGGCCTGGACCACGGCCGAGGTCCGGTCGGCCGGCGACGTCCGTGCCGCTGCTGCCCTGCTGGAGCCCTACGTCCGGGCGCTACGGGACTCCCCGGGGAAGGACGCCGTGCTCGCCCCGGCGCTGAGGGCCTACCTGTTGACCTCCCACCGCGCGGGCTACCACGACTACGAGCTCCATCTCGAGCTGGTCAAGGTCGCCGACAGGGTGGGTGACCGCCCGCAGTACGCGCGGGCGATCGGCAACCTGGGCGTGGAGCTGATCAGCGACTCCAGCGAGGAGCTCGGCCTCGCTGTCATCGAGAAGGCCACCTCCGTGGCTCGGGCGTGCGGTGACATCGGCCAGCTCTCGTGGGGCCTGTCCAACCTGGCGTCCGGCTTGGCCCACCGGGACGCGGTGGCGGCTGCCCGCGTCGCCGACGAGGCGTTGGAGGGTGCCAAGCGCGCCGGCATCGCCGCCAGCCTGAGCAACGCGCTGGTCAACGTGGCCATCGGCCGCTGGGCACTCGGCGACTGGGACACGATCGAGGGGCTCGTGGGTGACGAGTCCCTGGCCATCCAGGACGTGGCGGTCCTGGCGCCCGTGGCCGCGCTGGTCCTCTCGGCACGTGGACGAGATCCCGCCGAGGTCATCGTCGGTACGCCGGAGGTCGACGAGACCGCCTTCTACCTCGACCTCGCCCGCGCGCTCGTCCAGGCGTTCGCCGGCGACCGGACAGCCGTCGCCACGGCCAGGTCGGCGATCGACGCGGCGTACGACTCCAGTGGCCTCTACGAGGACTTCACGCTCTTCTTCGACGCGAGCGTCCAGATTGCCGCCGCCTTCGGTGATGCCGGGCTGTTCGAGCGGCTGCGGCGCATCGTGGACGACGACGGCGCCACGCCTCCGACCGGCCTGGCGGGGCACCGGGCGCTGGCGGACGCGCTCGACGAGAGCGTCGCCGGGTCGGTCGACGTCGAGGGGAGCTTCGCCGAGGCCATGCGGCAGTACGAGGCGTGGAGCTCGACGGTCCACCTGGCCCGCGCCCGGGCGGCGTACGGCGCCTGGTTGACGCGGCGGGGCCGGCTCACCGAGGCCGAGCCGCTGCTCGACGCCGCCCGGGCGACGTACGCCGAGCTGGGCGCGGTCGCGTGGCTGGCCGAGCTCGAGGGCGCGCGGCAGGTGATCGGTGGTTGAGGAGCGAGCTCTGCCGGGCCCGGTGGTTGAGGAGCGAGCTCTGCGAGCGTCACGAAACCCGGTGACGGTGTCTTCGGTCCAGGCCCCAGGCATCGTTGCGGGGTCTCGTGACGCGTCGTTCGGGCCCTCGTTCCTCGGGCCCGAGCCGACGCTCCTCGACCGGCGGTCGCCCGGTGGTTGAGGAGCGAGCTCTGCGAGCGTCTCGAAACCACCCCTGTCCTGGAGATGGGCCCCAGGCACCGTCACCGGATTTCGTCTCGCGGTCACGACCTCGCGAGCTCGGTCGTGCGCTCGCTCAATCTGCGCTCGCCCACGCAGTCCGCTCGTTCCTCGCGGCCTGCTGCTCGCTTGGTGGTTGAGGAGCGAGCTCTGCGAGCGTCACGAAACCACCCCTGTCCTGGCGTCCCGGGCCGCAGGCACTGTCGCGGGGTCTCGTGACGCGTCGTTCGGGCCCTCGTTCCTCGGGCCCGAGCCGACGCTCCTCGACCGGCGGTGGGCTGGTTGAGGAGCGAGCTCTGCGAGCGTCTCGAAACACCGGACGGTCACCGAAACCAGACCACACATCGCCGTTGTGTCAGGCAGATGACAGACCGGACGCCACCAGGGGCGTCATGATCAACGCACATGCAGCACCGAGGGGAGACAGACCATGAGTGAGAACACCAACGAGATCATCCTCAAGGACGAGACCGACCCGACCGATGTCGAGGGTCACTTCCTCCCGCTCGACGACGAGGGCAACCCCGACTTCACGCCCGTCAAGGACGCAGCCGAGGACGTCGAGGGCCACGCGCTGGACCTCGACATCGAGCGCAAGCGCTGATTCGTCCGTCCGCCCGGCGACGACAGGGGGCATCGCGCCGGGCGGACGACACCGCCCATCGCGTCAGTCGACGAGCTCCACGGGCTCGGCGAACACGTCCACGAGGGCGCCGTTGCGCAGCACCGTGATCTCGACCCGGTGCCCGATCGCGTCGTCGAGCAGCAGCCGCTGGAGTGATCCGGCGTCGCCGAGTGGCTGGCCGTTGACCGCCAACACCATGTCACCCCGCAGGAGCCCGCTGACCGCGGCTGGGCTCCCGTCGACGACCTCCGCCACCTGGAGCGCGGTCGTCCGACCCGTGCGCTCGGACCACGCCGGCGTGAGCGGCGCCGGCGAGGTCACCAGCCCCAGATAGGCACGACGTACCCGGCCGTCG
>DASSTL010000076.1:0-6897 GCA_035707985.1 Nocardioides sp.
CGGACGCTGCGGGAGCAGGTCTCGCACCCGCCCAGGTGCGCCTCGAACTCCCGGCGCTCGGCCGGGGACAGCGAGCCGAGGAGGTAGGAGCCGTCCCACATCTCGTAGGGGCACGGGACCTGGGTGTTCATGCGACCACCCCCATCTCTTCCAGAGCGAGCCGGAGGGCGTGGAGGGCGTAGGGGGTGCGGGACTTCACCGTTCCCTCGGGGATCCCGAGGCGACGGGCGGCCTCGGCGACGGGGCGTCCCTTGAAGTAGGTCTCCTGGAGCACGGCGCGGTGCTCGGGCGAGAGCTGGGTGACTGCGTCGGCGACGACCCAGGTCATCAGCAGCTCGTCGCTGCCGTCGCCCTGCGACGCCGGCTCGGGCAGCTCGTCGACTGGGATCTCGGAGCTGTAGCGGCGCGTGCGTGACTCGTCGATCACGATGTTGCGGGCCACCGTGAACAGCCAGGCACGGACCGAGCCCTGCGACTCGTCGAGGATGTCGGCGTTCTTCCATGCGCGCAGGAGCGTCTCCTGACACACGTCCTCCGCGCGGGCCCGGTCGTAGTGGGTCAGGCGGAGGCAGTGGCCCCACAGCGCACCGGCGTGCTCGTCGTGCAGGCGCTGCATCACGACGTCAGGGCTCTCGGCCATCACACCTCCCTCTTCACTGCGTATACGGAGCTGCCCCCGGATCGGTTCAATGATGCTCGCCGGGTGTTCGAATCGGGTGTCCCCGCGGCGCCCGGGCGGTGCGTGAGCCACACTTTCGGCCGCCAGAATGTGGCTGGCTCACCGCCCGGGAGGTGGCCGGGCGCCCGGGCGGTGTGTGAGCCACACTCTCGGCCGCCAGAATGTGGCTGGCTCACCGCCCGGGGATCACGCGAGGGAGGCGAGCCAGGCCTGGTGGAGGTCGGAGAAGCGGCCGTCGCCGCCGGCGATGAGGTCGGCGGGTGAGCCGTCCTCGACGATCCGGCCGTGCTCGAGCACGAGGACCCGGTCGGCAATCTCCACGGTGGAGAGCCGGTGGGCGATGATCATCGCGGTGCGGCCCTTGAGGATGGTCCGCAGGGCGCGCTGCACCAGCCGCTCGGAGGGTACGTCGAGCGAGGACGTCGCCTCGTCGAGGATCAGCACCGCGGGGTCGGCCAGGAAGGCGCGGGAGAACGCGATCAGCTGGCGCTGGCCGGCGCTCAGCAGGCCGCCACGGTTGGAGATCGGGGTCTCGTAGCCGTCGGGCAACGCAGCGATGAAGCCGTGGGCACCGATCGCGCGGGTGGCCTCCTCGATCTGCTCCTGGGTCGCCTCCGGTCGGCCGAAGCGGATGTTGTCGGCGATCGTGCCGGAGAACAGGTAGTTCTCCTGGGTCACCATCACCACGGAGCGGTGGAGGTCCTCCGAGCTCAGCGATCGCAGGTCGACCCCGTCGAGCCGCACCGCACCCTCGTCCGGGTCGTAGAACCGGGTGGCGAGCTTGGCGATGGTCGTCTTGCCGGCGCCGGTGGTGCCGACCAGGGCCAGGGTCTGGCCCGCGGGGACGGAGACGTCGAGGTCGGGCAGCACCGGCACCCCTTCGACGTACGCGAACCGCACGTGGTCGAAGGAGAGGTCGCCGCGCGCCTCGGGCATCGCGACCGGCTCGGTCGGCTCGGGGACGCCGGGCTCCTCCTCGAGCACGCCGGACAGCTTCTCCAGCGCGGCGGACGCCGACTGGAAGGTGTTGTAGAACTGCGAGATCTCCATCATCGGCTCGAAGAACTGCCGCAGGTACAGCAGGAACGCCGCGAGCACGCCGACGGTGACCTGCCCCTGGTAGGCGAGGTAGCCGCCGTACAGCAGCACGACGCCGATCGTGAGGTTGCCGATCAGCCGGATCTCGGGCATGAACCACGCGACGAGGCGGAAGGCGACCAGGTTGGCGGCGCGGTACTGGTCGTTGACGTCGTCGAAGATCTCCTGGTTGCGCGGCTCGCGGCGGAAGGCCTGGACGGCGCGGATGCCGTTCATCGACTCGACGAAGTGGACGATGACGAGCGCGACCTTCTCGCGGGTCACCCGGTAGCTCGACGCCGACTCCTTGCGGAACCAGTTGGTGGCCCACGCCAGGAACGGCCCGCACAGCAGCGCGACCAGCCCGAGCTTCACGTCGAGGAACAGCAGGAGCACGGCCGTGCCGACCAGCGTGAGCGCAGCGGTGAACAGACCGTCGAAGCCGCTCTCGAGCATCTCGTAGATGGCGTCGACGTCGGAGGTCTGGCGGGAGATGACCCGGCCCGAGGTGTAGGAGTCGTGGAACGCCGGGCTCAGCTTCTGGAAGTGGCGGAAGACCCGCTGCCGGATCTGGAACAGGATGTCCTGGCCGATGATCCCCGAGCGCACCAGGAACCGGTTGCGCGAGAAGCCTTGGACGACGGTCGCGGCCAGCACGAAACCCACGACGACCAGCAGCGGCTTGAGGTCGTCGTGCTCACGGATCGGCGGGATGCCCTCGTCGATGCCCTTGGCGACGAGCAGGGGGATCGACAGGCGCGCGGCGTTCTCGACGACGACCGCCACCAGCATCCACCGCAACGGCTTGCGGTGAGGCCGGAGCAGGTCGGCCAGCAGTCGCCGCGACCGACCGGCCAGCTTCGCCTGCGTCTCCGCGGTGATCTCGTCGAGGTCGTCGGCCGCGACCCCGCGCCACTCCTGCACCTGGGTCATGCCGACACGTCCTCGAGCTCCTCGGAGTCGGCGGCGAGGAGCTCGCGGTACGCCGGCACGGTGGCGAGCAGGTCGCGGTGCTGGCCGACGTGGGTGATCGTGCCGTCCTGGAGCAGGGCGACCTTGTCGGCGAGCAGGACCGTCGACGCCCGGTGGGCGACGACGAGGCCGGTGGTCTCGGCCAGCACCCGGCGCAGCGCCTCTTCCACGAGCTTCTCGGTGTGGACGTCGAGGGCGGACAGGGTGTCGTCGAGCACCAGCACCTTGGGTTGGGCGAGCACGGCGCGCGCCAGCGCCAGGCGCTGGCGCTGGCCGCCCGACAGCGACATGCCCTGCTCCCCGATGCGGGTCTCCAGCCCCCACGGCAGGTCGCGGACGAAGCCGGCCTGGGCGATGTCGAGCGCTTCCTCGATCTCCTCGTCGGTGGCGTCGGCGCGGCCGAGCGTGAGGTTCTCGCGGGCGGACATCGAGAACAGCGTGGGCTCCTCGAACGCCGTGGCCACCAGTGAGCGCAGCTCCTGGAGGGAGTAGTCGCGCACGTCGATGCCGTCGATGGTCACCCGGCCCCCGGTCACGTCGTACAGCCTCGGGACGAGGGAGGTGAGCGCGGTCTTGCCGGAGCCGGTGGCGCCCACGAGCGCCACCGTCTCGCCGGGGGCCACGTCGAGGTTGACGTCGCGCAGCACCTGGGCGTCGGAGCCCGGGAACGTGAAGTCGACGTGCTCGAAGCGCAGGTGACCGCGGGCGAGCGAGGACACGCTCGTGCCGCTGACGATGTCGGCAGCGGTGTCGTAGATCTCGAGCACGCGAGCGGCGGCCGTCATGGCCTCCTGCGCCATCGCCAGGATCACGCCGAGCGAGGCGACCGGCCAGACCAGCGAGAGCATCAGGGTGATGAAGGCGACCAGCTCACCCGGCGTCAGCTGGCCACGACCGACGCCGATCGCGCCCAGGAGCAGGACCACCACGACGGCACAGTTGGGAATCATCTCGAGGAAGGTCCAGAACTTCGCCGAGAGCCGGACCTTGTCGACGCTGGTGTGCCAGAGCCGGCGCGCCGCGTCGTCGTACTGCCGGGAGACGTAGCCGGAGCGGCCGAACGACTTGATCACCCGGATGCCGACGGCGCCCTCCTCGGCCAGCGTGGCGAGGTCGCCCTGCTGGTCCTGCACGCGGCGCGAGACCACGACGTAGCGCTTCTCGAACCGCATCGACAGCCACACGATCGGGGCGGCCGTGGCCGCGACGACCAGACCCAGCGGCCAGTACATGTGGAGCAGCACCAGCGTGGTGACCGTGACCTGGGTGATGTTGACCAGGAGGAACAGCATCCCGAAGCCGGAGAAGCGGCGGATCGCCGAGAGGTCGGTCGTCGCGCGCGACAGCAGCTGACCCGACTGCCACTGGCTGTGGAAGCTCATCGGGAGCTCCTGGAGCCGGTCGTAGAGGTCGCGCCGCATCGAGGTCTCGACCGACAGCACGGCGTTGGACTGGGTCCAGCGTCGCCACCAGATCAGCACCGCCTCGAGCACCCCGAGCCCGAGGACCGAGAGGCCGAGCGGCAGCACACCGCCCTCGTCGTGGTGGGCGATCGGGCCGTCGATCAGGGCCTTGATCTGCAACGGGATCAGGATCGAGACACCGACGCCGGCCATCGAGGTCACCAGCATGATCGTCAGCGCGACGACGTGGGGCCGGAGATAGGCGCGAAGACGCCAGAGCGACTTCACACTGGCGGGGGGGTGGGCGGTCGGGCCCTGGGCGGCGGCTGACGAGACAGATGGCATCGTTGCCCGACTCTAACCTTTGCCGGGGACAACGAACCAATCAATTGGTACGACGCGCTCCCGGGGAGTGGTCCTTACACCTCGGAGCGCGTCGGCGTCAGTTGGCGAGCAGCCCGCGGACGACCCGCAGCCCGACCGACATCCGCGCCAGGTCGGCGTTGTCGTCGGCGCAGATCTCCTCCAGCGTCGAGGCCGCGCGGGCGACCACGACGGCGTCGGAGTCCTCCCACTCCTGGATGCGAGCAGGCCCGGGCAGCGAGTCGTCGGTGTCGCGGAGCACCTGCGCGGTCAGCTGCGCGTGCACGGCGTACACATCGTCGCGCAGCGCGGCGCGCGCCATCGTCTGCCACCGGTCGTCGCGCGGCAGCGCCAGGATCCGGGACACCAGGTCAGGGAGCCCGAGCCGCTCGCCCAGTGCGAAGTGCAGCCGGGTGACGTCGACCGGGTCGAGGTTCATCCGGTCGGCGATCTCGCGCACGTTCAGCAGCTGGTACGCCGGGTGGAGCACCGCCACTCGCGACGCCAGGTCCTCGGGCACGCCCTCGTCGACGAGGCGGGACATCCGGCCCTCGTAGGCGCGGAGCTCGCGTCCCGTCAGCAGCGTGGGCAGCTCGGCCATGAGCCGCTGCACGTGCTCGCGGAAGTAGTCGACCGTGGCCTGGCTGTCGAGCGGGGGCCGTCGGTTGGTCACCAGCCAGCGCGACGCCCGCTCCACCAGAGTGCGCATCTCGATCCGCATCCGGGTCTGGCAGGCGGCGTCCAGCTTGTTGTCGTAGGTCTGGAGCTCCTCGCGCAGCGGCAGCGACCCGAAGATCTCGCGCGCCACGAAGTTCGCTCGCGTCAGCTCCGCGGCCGACGCGCCGGTCTCGCCGGCCAGGCGCGGCCAGAAGGTCATGCCGGCGCCGTTGATCAGGTCGTTGACCACCTGGGTGACGATGATCTCGCGGCGCAGGGGGTGGCTGGCGATCGACCTCTCGAAGCCCTCCTTGAGCTGGGTCGGGAAGTAGCCGACCAGGTCGACGTGACAGTACGGGTCGTCCGGCAGATCGGACTCGATGAGCTCGTCGGCGAGCACGATCTTGGTCCAGGCCAGCAGCACGCAGAGCTCCGGCGAGGTGAGGCCCTCGCCGCGGTCGATGCGCCGGCGTACCTCTCGCGACGTGGGGAGTCCCTCGAGCTCGCGGTTGAGGACGCCCCGCTTCTCCAGAGTCCTCATCCAGTCCTCGTGGACGTGGAGGAGGGACGGCGCGTTGGCGGCGGCGTTGGCCAGCGCGAGGTTCTGCTCGTAGTTGTCGCGCAGGACGAGCGAGGCGACCTCGTCGGTCATCTCGGCGAGCAGGTGGTTGCGCTGCTTCTCGGTGAGGTCGCCGTCGGAGACGACCCGGTCGAGCAGGATCTTGATGTTCACCTCGTGGTCGGAGGTGTCCACGCCGGCGGAGTTGTCGATGAAGTCGGTGTTGATCGCTCCGCCGCGGTGGCCGGCGTGGCGGTCGCCGCCGTGCTGGGCGTACTCGATCCGCCCACGCTGCGTGAGGCCGAGGTTGCCGCCCTCCCCCACGCACCGCGCTCGGAGCTCACGGCCGTCTATGCGGATCGCGTCGTTGGCCTTGTCGCCGGCGTCGGCGTGGGTCTCGTCGGACGCCTTCACGTAGGTGCCGATGCCGCCGTTCCAGAGGAGGTCGACGGGCGCCTTGAGGATCGCCTTCATCAGCTCGGCCGGCGTCAGCTTCGTCACCGAGTCGTCGAGGTCGAGCGCCTTGCGCACCTGCGGTGAGATCGGGATCGACTTCAGGCTGCGGGCATAGACGCCCCCACCCTCGGAGATCAGCGACGCGTCGTAGTCCTGCCAGCTCGAGCGCGGCAGGTCGAACATCCGCTTTCGCTCGGCGAACGACTTCGCGGCGTCCGGGTTGGGGTCGAGGAAGATGTCGCGGTGGTCGAAGGCCGCGATCAGCCGGATGTGCTCGGAGCACAGCATCCCGTTGCCGAACACGTCCCCGGACATGTCCCCGATGCCGGTGCAGGTGAAGTCCTCGGTCTGGCAGTCGATGCCCATCTCGCGGAAGTGCCGCTGCACCGAGACCCAGGCACCGCGTGCGGTGATGCCCATCGCCTTGTGGTCGTAGCCGGCCGAGCCTCCCGAGGCGAACGCGTCGCCGAGCCAGTAGCCGTACTCCTTCGACACGTCGTTGGCGATGTCGGAGAACGTGGCCGTGCCCTTGTCGGCGGCAACGACCAGGTACGGATCGTCGCCGTCGTGGCGGACCACGCGGGCCGGCGGGACCGTCTCGCCCTCCACGAGGTTGTCGGTCACGTCGAGCAGCCCGGAGATGAAGGTCTTGTAGCAGGCGATGCCCTCGGCCATCCAGGCCTCGCGGTCGGACGGGTCGGGCAGCTGCTTGCAGAAGAACCCGCCCTTGG
>DASSTL010000077.1:0-101313 GCA_035707985.1 Nocardioides sp.
GGAAAGGTTCCCCCGGAAACCCTCGAACGGCGGCGCCTGAGAACTGATACGGAGAGCGGTGCCCGGGCCTGTCGATCACAGGGAGGTCCCGGATTGCCTGGAAGAAATCCCACGACGAATGCCGGTCAACCGATCACGCGCAAGTGGCATACATCGGGAACCGATATTTGCGTCACCCTTTCGGGTGTGCGCCGTCACACCGGTGGCGCTACCCCATGCGATGGCGCCGCGCCCTGCGGTCTGGTCCCCCCGGCAGCCGCGGGGCGCTTTCCCATATACGGAGCGGGCACATCACCGCCCATGATCAGTGCCGCTGGCGTTCCCAGGCGCGCATGGCGACCCACAAGACGGCCAGGTCGCCGGTGTCGCTGACCTTGAGGCCGAGAAGCTGCTCCATTTTGCGGATCCTGTAGAGCACCGTCTGACGGTGCAGGTGCATTGCGTCGGCGGTGTGCTGCCAGGAGCGCTCGTGATGGAGAAACGAGGAGAGAGTGCCGAGGAGCTCGTCGCGTTCGGGGGCGGGGCGGCTGAGCACGCCAGAAAGAACCCGATTGACGAGGGCCTCGGCCTCGTCGGGAGTGCGGGGCCCGATCTCGGGGGCGGCATCGCCGTAACGAACGCGCGCCGCCGAGGAGTCATCGGCTGCGCTGAGGGCCCACCTCGCCTCCCTTTCGGCGTCGCCGATGCGGCCGGCGTCCCCAAGCGTCTCGGACACCCCGATCCTGGTGTCGTCGCCTGCGGCGCGGAAGTAGCTGTTGAGGGAGTCCGTGCCGACGATGGACAGCGCGAGCCCGGTGCGGTGCACGGTCAGGTGGGGGATGTCGTCGCGCCACAGCTGCAGATGCATCTCGAGGAGGCTGTCCTCGTCCGCACCTCGGGCAGCGACCACCAGCGCCAGGGCCGGGTCGATTCCGCGCTCGGTGAGTCGCTCCCGGATCGTCTCGGGCGAGAGGTAGCCGTCGAGGATCTGCACGAGCAGCTCGGCCCCAGCACGGCGTTCGTGCTCGATCGTCAGCCGGGCCTGTGAGATGCCCAGCGCGCACACAGTGGCCGCATGCTGGAGGAGGATCGCGTCCGGCTCGCTGTCGGTCCGCGGCAGACAGACGAGCAGGGCATCGGCATGCGTCGGCAGGGTGGTCATCAGCATCCGCCGCCCCTCGTCGAGGTTGCTGGCCATCACGCCGGCGCGGGGCCGCCCTCGCTGCTCGCGTACGGCGGCTCGCGCATCTGCGTCGAGGTCGTCGTCACCGTTCCACGGGCCCCCGGACTCGCGATCGCAGATGGTCACGTCGCAGTCGAGCTCGCGGGACAGCGCGGCAGTCAGGACGCGTAGTCCCTCCTTGTCGGCCGAGATCAGCTGCAGGGCGCGGTAGATCCGCTCAGTGCGGATCAGACGCTCCGACTGCTCCAGCAGAGTGGCCTCGGCCACGGTCCGAGAGATCGAGACGAACGGCATCGGGAATGCGACCCAAAGCACAGGGAAACCGAGTTCGTCACTCACGGTCCTCAAGCGCTTGGTCAGCGGTGGCGCATACATCTCAGCTCCGATCGCGAGCGCCGCCGCGCCGTTCTCGAGGAGCTCCCGTACCAGCTCCTCCTGGCCCGATGCGGTGCGGGGCATCGACATGCCGTTGGTCATCAGCAGCTCACCACCCGCCACCCAGCGCCACGGCTCCGGCAGATCCGTGGTGTGGGTCCACGACACGGTCCGGTCCAGCCCGGACTCACCGGAGTGAAGTGAGAGTCGCAGATGAGGCATCTCCAGCAACTCGCCCACCGTGATCGGCACACTGCCAAGGTAGCCGATGCACAACTTCGTTGTGCGATCGCACAATTGTCCGACGACGGCTTGAGCAGTCGCCGACTGGGCGAGGGGGACTCGCTTCCCCTACACATGGATGGTCTCGATCCGTCAGAAGGCAGCATGAGCAAGCAAGCAGCAGTCGAGGAAGCCGACGTCCTGATCGTCGGCGCAGGCCCGTCGGGCGCAGTGGCCGCCTGGGAGCTTGCCCGCCAGGGCTTCAAGATCGTCTGCCTCGAGCAGGGCGACTGGAACCTCCCCGACGACTTCACTGGTGACAAGCCGCAGTGGGACCTGGCCCGCCTCAAGCAGTGGCACGCCAGTCCCAACATCCGTGGCAACGAGGCCGACTACCCCATCAACGCGGACAACAGTCCCCTCGAGCCCCTGATGTTCAACGGCGTCGGTGGCAGCACGGTCCTCTACTCGGGCCACTGGGTTCGAGCCCTCCCGTCGGACTTCCGTGTGAAGACCCTCGACGGGGTAGCCGAAGACTGGCCGTTCACCTACGAGGACCTCCGCCCGTTCTACGACGAGGTCACCCACCACATCGGCGTCTCCGGCCTGGAGGGCGACCCGTCGTACCCCGACTCACACACCTTCCCGCTGCCGCCGCTGCCGATCGGCAAGGCCGGCCTGCGCGCGGCGCAGGGCATGGACAAGCTCGGTTGGCACTGGTGGCCGGCCCCCAACGCGATCTCTTCGCGGTCATTCCGCAACCGCCCGGCCTGCCAGCGGTACGGCGCGTGCGAGTCCGGCTGCCCCGCCGGCGCCAAGGCCAGTGCCGACCTGACCTACTGGCCGGACGCGATCGCCGCTGGCGCGGTGCTGATCACAGGCGCCAGGGTGCGTTCCCTGACCACCGACGAGAAGGGCCTGATCGCCGGAGCCGAGTACGTCGATCGCGACGGCCACTGGCACCACCAGCACGCGGGCCTCACGATCCTCGCTGCGAACGGTGTCGGCACGCCGCGGATCCTGCTCAACTCCGCGACCTCCTCCCACCCAGACGGCCTGGCCAACTCCTCGGGCCTGGTCGGCAAGCGTCTGATGATCCATCCCTATGCGTCGGTCTACGGCACCTATGACGAGGACCTTGAGAGCCACCTCGGGCCGGCCGGACAGGCCCTGCAGTCGCTGCAGTTCTACGAGACCGACGAGACGCGGGGCTTCGTGCGCGGCGGCAAGTGGAACCTGATGCCGACACCCGGTGCCCTCACCCGGGTGCTCTGGGAGCCCGGCACCGACTGGCGCGACTGGTTCGGCAGCCGCTTCCACGACAGGCTGAGCAGCACCTTCGGCCGCACCCTGGAGTGGGGTATCACCACCGAAGACCTGCCCGACGAGCGCAACGAGGTCGTCCTGGATACCGAGCTCACCGACTCCGACGGAATTCCAGCGGCCAAGCTGAACTACAGGATCGGCGAGAACAACCAGAAGCTGCTCGACTTCCACATCGCCCGCGCTCTCGAGGCGCACGAGGCCGCGGGCGCACTGAGCACCGAGGTCGTGCCGGTCGTCCGCGACAGCGGTTGGCACCTGCTGGGTACCGCCCGGATGGGCGAGGACCGGTCGGACTCGGTCGTCGATCAGTGGGGCCGCTCGCACGACATTCCCAACCTGTTCGTCTTCGACGGTAGCAACTTCGTGACGTCGACCGGGGTGAACCCGACCGCCACGATCATGGCGATCGCTCTCCGCGCCGCCCGACACCTCGCCGACACCCGGCACGACCAGATCTCCGCCGCTTGAACACCTCGTGAACCCGATAGAGGACACCCGCTGATGCTCGATCCCACTGCCCGCGAACGCCTGGCCCTGCTAGCCGATGTCCTCATCCCCGGCTCCGGTGACTTCCCGTCGGCATCGGCCGCCGGCGTGCCTGCGGACCTCATCGACCGCGCCCTATGCTTCCGCCCCGACCTGGCAGACGCTCTCGGTCGGGCCCTCGACGTCGTCGTCGGACTCGACGCCGAGGCCGCCCTCGACCGCCTCAGCAGTCACCACACCGACGAGTTTCAAGCCGTCACCACCCTGGTGTCAGGCGCCTACCTACTCAACCCCCAGGTACAGCAAGCCCTCGACTACCGGCCGGCCCCACGACAGGCCAACGACGACGTCGACTCCTACGCCGACCTGCTCGCAGTCGTGGTCGAGCGCCCCTTCGACATCCACGGAGCTGACCTGTCATGACCACCACACTGACCCACTTCATCGACGGCGAGGCGTGGGAGGGCGAAGGGCCCGCGGCGCGGGAGATCGTCGATCCCTCCACCGAGCAGGTGATCGCCCACGCCCGATGTGGCACCGCAGACGACGTCGACCGAGCTGTCACGGCGGCGCGACGCGCCGCCGCCGTCTGGGGGCATCGGACGCCCAAGGACCGGGCGGAAGCTCTCCTCGCGATCGCAGCGGCCGTCGAGGAACACGCCGATGACCTTGCCGAGCTCGAGTCCCGCAACACGGGCAAGCCGAGCGGGCTCGCGGCCGACGACATCGCCGCCACGGTCGACACCTTTCGCTTCATGGCAGGCGCCGCCCGCACTCTGACCGGCGCGGCGGCTGGGGAGTACGTCGAGGGCACCACTTCGACCCTGGCCCGCGAGCCGGTCGGCGTGGTCGGCGCGATCACACCGTGGAACTACCCGCTGCTCATGGCGGCCTGGAAGCTCGGGCCAATCCTCGCGGCCGGCAACACATGCGTGCTCAAGCCGTCGGAGCAGACCCCGCTGACCACCCTTCGTCTGGCCGAGCTTGTCACCGACATCCTCCCGCCGGGCGTCCTCAACGTCGTGACCGGTGACGGAGCCGTCGTCGGTGCCGCGATCGCCACCCATCCAGACGTCGACCTCGTGGCGTTGACAGGCAGCGTACGGGCTGGACAGGCTGTGGCCGCCGCCGCCGCCACCACGCTCAAGCGGGTGCACCTCGAGCTCGGCGGCAAGGCGCCGGTCCTGGTCTTCGCCGACGCGGACCTCGACGCCGTCGTCGAGGGCCTGATCTTCGCCGGGTTCGGCAACTCCGGCCAGGACTGCGGAGCAGCCTGCCGAGTGCTCGTCGACGTCGCCGTCCACGACGACCTGGTCGCTCGCCTCGTCAAGCGGGTCGAAGCCATGGCGGTCGGCGCGCCCAGCGACGGCGACGAGATCGAGATGGGACCACTGGTCTCCCGCGAGCACCACGGCCGCGTGGTGGCAGCGCTCAGGCAGGCGACGGCCGACGGCGCTCGCACCGCCATCGGCGGCCGAGTCCCGGACCGTCCCGGCTTCTTCATCGAGCCAACCGTCCTCGTCGACATCCCGGCCGGAGCGGCGTGCGCCACCGAGGAGATCTTCGGGCCGGTCATAACTGTAGAGACCTTCACCGACGAGGACGGCGCTGTCGCCGCGGCCAACGCTTCGCCGTACGGGCTCTCGGCCTCGGTATGGACGCAGAACGTGGGCAGGGCCGCTCGCCTTCCACGCCAGCTGGACTTCGGGACCGTCTGGGTCAACGACCACCTTGCATTCGCGACCGAGATGCCGTGGGGCGGCTTCAAAGCCTCCGGCTACGGGCGCGACCTGTCGGCGCACGCGCTCGACGACTACTCGCGCACCAAGCACGTCATGGTCAAACACGGTGCCTGACCAGACCTCCAATCAACAGCGAAGGAAAACCGCCATGCCGCAGGAAAGCACCCTTCTCGAGGAGCTGACGATCCAACCCGTACCGGAGTCGGAGCGGACCGGCAACGTCCGGCACCTCTTCTCCTTCTGGTTCACCGTCCAGATCATCCCGCTGGCCGTCGTCACGGGCCTGCTCGGACCGACAGTGTTCGGCTTGGACGTGAAGTCGACGGTCCTCGCGATCATCGTCGGTAGCCTGGTCGGCGCCGTGTTCATGGCGTTGCACTCGGCGCAGGGCTCGAGACTCGGCGTCCCACAGATGATCCAGGCGCGGGCGCAGTTCGGGATGTACGGCTCGGTCCCGATCACGGTGATCGTGGTTCTCATCTACGTTGGCTGGATCGTGGCGCTGATGGTGCTGGCCCAGCAGACGCTCGGTGCCGTCTGGACCAGCCTCGGCACCACGGCCGGTCTGTTCCTCAGCACCGCCCTGACTCTGTTCGCCGTCGTGGTCGGTTACCAGCTGATCCTCCGCTACAACCGGGTGATGGTGTGGCTGTCCGGACTGGCCCTCGTGGTCACGCTGGGCTACACCGGCGTGCATGCCGCCGACCTCGGGAGTGGTCTCGCCAACGCGGGCGGCTCATTCACCTGGGCCGGCTTCCTCGGAATGGCCTCGGTGGTCGGCGTTTGGCAGCTCTCCTACGCGCCATACGTCTCGGACTACTCGCGTTATCTACCCTCGTCCACCACGACCCGGTCCGCGTTCTGGTTCACCTACCTCGGTGCCGTGCTGGGTGTGATCGGCGCGATGTCCGTCGGCGCCTTCCTGGTTGCCGGTCTCGGTGAGGATGGCGGGCTCGTGGATATGGACGGCTTCATGCCGCACGGTGTGTTCGTCTTCGTCATGCTGATGTTCTTCCTCGGCGCGATCGACGCCGGCGTCATCAACATGTACGGCTCGTCGCTGTGCGTGCTGACCTGCATCCAGACCTTCAGGCTGTCGTGGGCGCCGCGCGCGCAGGCTCGGCACCTCACGGCGGTCCTGCTAGCGATCGCGGTGTTCATCGTCTCCACGACGGTTTCCGATAACTTCGTGACCGACTACACGAACTTCATCTTGGTGCTGGCCTACCTCCTGGTGCCGTGGAGCATCATCAACCTGATCGACTACTACCTGGTGCACAAGGGCAGCTACGACCCGAACTCGTTCAGCGACCCGGAAAGCGGCTACGGCGTCTTCAACGTCCCCGCCCTGCTCAGCTATGGCCTGGGATGCCTGCTGCAGATCCCGTTCATGTCGACCACCCTCTACATCGGGCCGATCGCCGAGCGGACCGACGCCGTAGACACGTCCTGGATCGTGGGAAGCATCGCCACGGCGTTCATCTACCTCGGTCTACTCAGGCTCTGGCGCCGGCCGGCGATCGTCTCCGTCCTCGCCGCCGCCGAGACGGAGGTGTCTGCGTGAGCCGGGGGCGTCCGGTCGGCGCGGTCGACGCGACCACGGTCCCGCGGTACGCCGGTCTCGGCACCTTCGCTCGGATCCCGATGATCGAGTCGGAGCCCGACTACGACGTGGCCGTCCTCGGCATCCCCTTCGACGGCGGTACGTCGTACCGGCCCGGCGCGCGATTCGGCCCGATGGGCATCCGTCAGGCCTCGCGCCATCTGCGGCCGCGGTTCCACGTCGAGCTCGACACCGCGCCCCTTGAGGCAATCCAAGTCGTCGATGCAGGCGACGTGGCATGCACACCGTTCGGCATCGAGGACGCCATGCGTCAGATCGAGGACACGGCCCGCGACGTCCTCAGCACGGACGGCCGTCGGATCGTCGCTCTCGGCGGCGACCACACAGTGGCCCTGCCGATGCTCCGCGCGGTACACCGGCAGCACGGGCCGATCGCGCTCGTGCACTTTGACGCCCACCTCGATACCTGGGACACCTACTTCAATGCGCCGACCACTCACGGAACCATCTTCCGTCGGGCGTTCCAGGAGGGTCTGCTGGCTGTGGATAAGTCGATCCACGTCGGCATCCGTGGCCCGATCTACGATCGGCTCGACCTTGTCGAGGACGCGTCCTTCGGGTTCCGAGTCATCCGGGCCGGCGACCTCGAGTTCCTCGGCGTCGAGGGCGTCGCGGACCAGATCCGGCAGCGGGTCGGTGATGCACCCGTCTACCTTTCGATCGACATCGACGTGCTCGACCCCGCCTTCGCACCGGGTACGGGTACGCCAGAGATGGGCGGATTGAACAGCCGCGAGTTGTTGCACGTGCTGCGCCGGCTGGACGGGCTGGGCATCGTCGGAGCTGACGTCGTAGAGACCGCGCCCGACTACGACCATGCGGAGATCACCTGCATGGCCGCGGCTACGGTCGCCTTCGACTTGGTCGCCTTGATGAGCAAGACCCCCGCCCCCGCGCCGGTCGTCGCGTCGATCGGGGCGGGTTCCGCCATTCCCTGAGCCGAGCCTCACACAGCTCCAGGGCCGTTCGAAGCCGAGCAGACAAGTCTCACCACACACACGAGCGGAGCTGCAGGCGACCCATCGGTCAGAGAGGCACTGGTCCGGCACCGTCGCAGGCGCTGATCCGTCCAGGAGAACCCCGATGAGAAGTCCCACGCACCTGTACTACACGGCCGAGCACGAGTGGGTCGCCCTCGATGACGGCACCGCCCGCGTCGGAGTCACGGCGTACGCCACTGAGGCGCTGGGAGACATCGTCTACGTCGAGCTTCCGGCGGTCGGCTGCGTGGTCACCGCGGGCGACACCTGCGGCGAGCTCGAGTCCACCAAGGCGGTCAGCGACCTCTACTCCCCAGTGACCGGTGAGGTCGTCGCGGTCAACACGACCGTCGACGGCGATCCCAGCGTCGTGAACAGGGATCCGTTCGGTGAGGGCTGGCTGTTCGTCGTGCGGCTGACCGGCGAGAGCCAGCTGCTGAACCCAGCAGAGTACGACGCTCTCGTTGAGGCTTGAAGTGGTCTCAGCGCGTCCGATCTGCAGTCCGCCAGGGTCGGGCGCCGGCCCGGTATGCCGGGGCCGGCCCTGGTCATCATCGCCGCCACCGACGAACCGCGCCTAGGGGGATTCGTGTGGTCGCCCCGAGGCCCTCCGTGGCACGTCGCTCGAGGTCGGATGACCTGTGCGGCTATTGCGGGGGCAGTTGCGTGGTCACGCATCAGAAGGCAGGTTTCTGGAGGCGACTCGGCTTCGACGGTGTCACTGTCCTGTGGCCCCAGGGCACGAAGATCGTGACCGACGATCCGCTCACGATCCAGGTACCGGGCTTAGGTCGGGTCACATCGGGAGACTCCGCGTACGGCAGAGTGGACACCTTCGCGCCAGGCCACCTGCCCGAGGGCATTGGCGCGATTCCAGATGGCTGTCCGTCAGAGCTGATCGCCTTCTTCCCCGAGGGGGAACGACCGCTCATCGGCTACTTGTGAGTTCGGGGTGCCCAGCACGATGAGTGGTGATGAAGCCAGGGAGACTTGATCCGACGTCCACTTACTGTCCAGGTTGGGTCCGCTCGGGGCGGTTCTGGGCCGCTATAGTGGGTGTTGTCAGAGCGGCTGAATCCCGCACAGTTGAGCGTGAATCGGCTTGGTTCTGGGGTGATCGGCAGTGATCGGTAGGAGCCCGACTACTACCAGAGGTCGCGGGTTCAAATCCCGCCCCCGCTACCACGAGAAGGGCCCGCTGACCTGTGGTTATCCGCAGGATCGGTGGGCTCTTCGCTTTCCTCGAGCCACGTTCGAGGTGCTTCCGGGCGTGCCCTTAGCCTGAGCGCCATGAACGACGTTGCCCGCGGACGAGCATCCTGGAGGATGTTCACCGCATCGCGTATCCGCGCCGGAGCCAATCCTGAGCGTGCTCCTGCTGATGCCATGGTCGTCTTCGGTGAGCGAGTCGTCGCGGTTGGCACTCGACAGGAGCTCACGGGGGTCTACCCCGTCGACGACACCGTTGCCCTTGACGGCGTCGTCCTTCCTGGCTTCAACGACGCCCACATCCACCCGACCATGACGGCCGAGAACCTCTTGCACGTCGACTGTTCTCCCGAAGCCGTTCCGGACGCCCGCGAGCTTGCCCGAAGGCTCCGCACCGAGGCCGAGCGCCCGGACGTCTCGTGGGTCCTGGGCTCCCGCTACGACCAGACGAAGTCGAGTGACGGTCACATCGTCGACCGATGGTTCCTCGACGAGGTGACCGGGCAGAAGCCGGCACTCTTGATCCACGTCGCGGCGCACTGGGGCGTGCTCAACAGTGCCGGCCTCGCCGCTGCCGGCATCTCCGCCGAATCCGAGGACCCGCCCGGGGGCAGGTTCGGACGTGACTCGGACGGCGACCTCACCGGAGTGGTCTACGAGCAGGCGCTGTTCGACATCGCCTACCCCTCGCTCGCGCGTGGTGGACGAGCTTTGATCGAGTCCTCGTCTGACGAGGCGAGGCTGCGCGGACTGCGCCGCGCGCTGGATCTCTTTCATGCGGCCGGGCTGACCTCGGTCTGCGATGCGCTGTGTGGCCCCGACGACTTGCGGCTGCTGTCCGAGGCTCGCGCGCGCGGCGACCTCACCATGCGCACGAGCGTGTTGATGGCCTACCCCCACCTGACTGCCCTGCGTGACGCCGCAGTCACCAGCGGCATCGGCGACGACCGACTGCGGATCGCCGGTCTCAAGGCCTTCGTGGACGGTGCGTGCGCCGGCGGCAACTGCTGGGTCGAGGAGCCGTTCGTGGGAACCGAGGACCACGGCATGGCAGTCATCGAACCGGACGCACTGAACGATCTGGTCAGGGACTCTCGTTCGGCCGGTATCGCGCTGGCGACGCATGCGAACGGGGATCGCGCCATCCGAATGGTCCTGGACGCGCACGAGATGTCCAGGGACATCGGTCCCTCGCGGTTGCGACACCGGATCGAGCACGGCACTCTCGTCGACGGCGAGATCATCGAGCGCATCAAGAGCCTCGGTCTCACCGTCGTGCCGTTCGGGTCCTACGCGAGGTACCACGCCGACAAGCTGATCGGCTTGTACGGGCACAAGCGACTGAATCGCATGTTCGCCCACCGTTGGTTGCTCGACGCGGGCATCGCGGTGGCCGGCTCCAGTGACTACCCCTGTGGGCCACTCGAGCCGCTCGCGGCGTTGGCCAGCTGTGTGAGCCGCCAAGCCTTGGACGGCACCTCCGTCGGCCCGGACCAACGGATCACCATGGCGGAAGCCATTGCCTTGTACACGACGGGAGCGGCGTTTGCGACGGGGGAGGAGGACATCAAGGGGACCTTGGAGCCGGGCATGCTCGCTGACTTCGTCGAGCTGTCGGCCGACCCGTTCACGGTGGACGTGGACGACATCGCCGACATCGATGTCCGATCGACCTGGGTCGGTGCCGAACGGGTGTTCGCCGCACCCCACTGACGCACGTTGACTTGAACAATCGTTTGTGCAAGGCTCGCGCCATCGTCGCGGCCGCATGATCACCACGGTCGACGAGAACACTCGAGAGGACTCATGGGCGACCCGCAGGATCAGAACTGGTACGCCGCCATGTACCGGATCCGGCGAGTTGAAGAGACGCTTCTCGACCTCGTGCGGCAACGCGAGATCGCCGGTTCGGTCCACCTCTGCATCGGGCAGGAGGCCATCCCCGTCGGGGCATGCGCTGCCATCGGCCCCGACGACCCGGTGATTGCCACCTACCGGGGGCACGGGTGGGCTTTGGCCCGGGGGGTGCCGTTGGTCGAGCTGCTCGCCGAGACCCTCGGCCGGAGCTCCACCCTGAACGGAGGTCGCGGGGGTTCGGCGTACCTGTCCGGGCCGCAGTACGGATTCTTCGGTGAGAATTCCATCGTCGGGGCGGGGGTCCCGATGGCCGTGGGACTGGCCCTGTCGGCCTCCTTTCAAGGCGTCGACCGGGTGCCTGTCGTGTCGATCGGAGACGGCGCGCTCAACCAGGGCGTCGTGCATGAATCCCTCAACATGGCCGCGGTGCTGAACGCCGGACTCCTCGTGCTGGTCGAGAACAACGGCTACGCGGAGATGACCCCCTCCGATGCGTTGACGGCCGTCCCGGCGGCCGCACGGGCCCCGGCCTACGGCATCGAACCTGTCGAGGTCGATGGCAACGACCCGGCGGCCATGGCCCGCTGTGTCTCGTCGGCCCGAGCGGCCGCTCGCTCGGATCGCCGACCGATCCTGATCGAGGCGCACACCCGACGCCTCGGGGGCCACTACTCCGGTGACGTCCAGCACTATCGCCCGGCCGGAGAGCTGGATGAGTGGCGGGTCGGCGACCCGCTCACCCGGGCGGCCCAGTCGATCGGACCTGGCGATCTCGCGGGAATCCGCAACCAGGTCGACCGAGAGATCGAGACGGCGCTCGGACAGGCGCGCGAGCGCAGCCTTCCCGACCCGTCGACCGCGACCGACCACGTCTACACGACCGGCTGACGGGGCGACCATGGAGCTGACCTACATCAGGGCCGTCAACGCCGCGCTGGGCTGGGCGCTGCGGGAACTACCCGACACCGTGGTGCTCGGCGAAGACGTGGCCATCCCCGGAGGGCCGTTCGGTGCGACCAAGGGTCTGCGTGACGAGTTCGGCGCGCGCGTGTTCGACACGCCGATCTCCGAGTCCGCCATGGTCGGAACGGCGCTGGGGATGGCCCTCGACGGGATGCGGCCGGTCGTGGAAGTCATGTACGGCGACTTCCTGCTGGTGGCCATGGACCAGATCGTCAACCAGGTCGCCAACACGCACTATGTCTCGAACGGACAGCTGAGAGCACCGCTGGTGATCCGGACGCAACACGGATCGACCCCGGGCTCGTGTGCGCAGCACAGCCAGAGCCTCGAGGCACTCTTCGCCCACGTCCCCGGACTCCGCGTGGGACTTCCCGCGACCCCGGATGACGCCTACCAGATGCTGAGAGCGGCGCTCGTCAGCGACGACCCCGTGCTGATCATGGAAAGTCGTCGCCTCTACCCGCTCAAGGGAGAGGTGGACGTCGACGCAGATGTGCAAGCTGTGGGCGCTGCTCGCGTGGTCCGGCCCGGCCGCGACGTCACGATCGTGACCTGGGGAACCTTGGTGGCACCCTGTCTCGAGGCGGCCGGCGTCCTCGCCGGCGACGGGATCGAGACCGAAGTCGTCGACCTGCGGTGGGCCGCGCCCATCGACGCCGTGACCGTCGCCGCCTCGGCGAGTCGCACAGGCCGCCTCGTCGTCGTGCACGAGGCGAACCGAACCGGGGGCCTGGGCGCCGAAGTCGTCGCCGAAGCGGCCGAGCGGGTCGGGACGCGGCTGCGCACCATTCGTCGGGTGGCGACGCGCGACGTCCGAATGCCGGCGTCCCCGGCCCTCTCCCGCGCCGTGCTGCCCTCGACCGAGACGGTCGTCGACGCGGTCCGCGAGGCGCTGACACCGACCAGTGCTTCATCGAGTTGACCAGGAGGTTTGCTTGTGATCTCAGAACGGCTGCAAGACAACGTCGCGCTGATTACGGGCGCGGCGAGCGGGGTCGGCCGCGCCACCGCCCACCGCTTCGCGACCGAACGCTGCAGGGCGATCTACCTGTTCGATCGCAATGCGGAAGGACTCGACCAGGTCGCCGCAGAGCTCGGTGACATCTGTCCGAGAGCGGTGCGAGTCGTGGGCGACGTCGGCGTGGACGAGGACTGTGAGCGAGTCGTACAGCAGGTCGTCGCCGAGGAAGGGCGGATCGACATCTTCGTCGGCAACGCTCCAGCCCACAGCGCCGCCCCGTTCCTGGAGATGTCTCGAGACGAGTGGGACCGCGTGCTCCGCATCAACCTCCGAGCGTCCTTCGTGCTGGGTCAGCTGGTCGCGCGGGTGATGCGCGAGCAGGGAGCCGGCTCGATCATGTACACGTCGTCGGTGTCATCTCTGGGCGCGTCCATGGAGTACGCGCACTACGGAGCCTCGAAGGCCGGCATCGCCAACCTGGTGCAGACCATGGCCTTGGAGCTCGTCGGCTATGGAGTCCGCGTCAACGCGGTGAGCCCGGGCCCACTCGACACACCGCAGTCGCGTGATGTCCTGGGGAGCGATGAGGCCATGGAGCGTGCGCGCGAGTCCTGGCCGCTGGTACCGATGAACCGGCTCGGACTGCCGGAGGAGGTCGCTGCAGCGTTCGCGTTCCTGGCGTCTCCTGACGCCTCCTACATCACCGGCATCAACCTCGTCGTCGACGGGGGTCTGACCGCGCACGCCTACTCGATCCCAGAGGAGCTGACAGAGCGATGAGGATCAACCCCTACCTCTACTGCGTCGGCGGCGGCGACTACGGCTTCAACCTGTCGGGGCGGCTCGACTGCAACAGCTACGTCATCGACGTGGGGGACGAGCTGTGGATGATCGATGCCGGTTTCGACGGCGGAGCCGACGTGCGCGACAACATGGTTCACGACGGGATCGACCCCCGGCGAATCACGCGCATGTTCGTCACTCACTACCACGCCGACCACGCGGGAGCGCTGGCCTACATGCGGCAGATCCTGTCGCCCCACCTGCAGATCGGCATCGCAGCCCAGGTCGCTGACGTCGTCCGAGCAGGCGACGAGGAGCCGACCGGTCTGGCCTGGGCGAAGAGCTTCGGCTTCTATCCCGACACCTTCACCTGGGAGCCGTGCGAGATCGACGTCGAGATCGCGGATGGTGACGTGGTCACGTCGGGCGATTTCTCGATCACAGCGATCGACACGCCGGGTCACTGCGCGGGGCACACCTGCTACTTGCTGCGGGCGCCCGACCGTTCGTACCTCTTCACCGGTGACCACGTGTTCTGGGGCGGCAAGATCATCTTGCAGAATGTGGCGGACTCCAGCGTGCAGGAGTACGCGCGCTCGATGAACCGGCTGCTCGAGTTCGACTTCGACGCCTTGATGCCCGGCCACCTGAACTTCTCCCTCGCGAACGGCAAGAAGCACGTGGCGTTCGCCGCCGAGCAGTTCAACCGCATCGGGCTGCCGCCGAGCATGCTGTGACGAATGGTCGACCTGGCGTCGTCGAGCACGGGGCCGGCGATGCCGACGAGTGGGTGGTGCGCGCGTCGAAGGCGTTCCTGCCCGGGAAGGGCTTCGTCGTCGACGCCGTGGTCCACGTTCGCGGCGGCACGATCGCTTGGGTCGGTGATCGTGCCGCAGCCGAGGCCCATTCCGAGCTCGCCGAAGTTCCGACCCTCACCTTCGACGACGCGACGATCACTCCGGGCCTGATCGACTCCCACACCCACCTCACGTTCTCCGGGGGGACCCGCGCCAGGGATCAGGTCGAGTCCGAGTCCGACCTGGCGCAGCTGAGTCGGGCCGTGGGACATGCCCAGCACGCTCTGGCCCATGGCGTGACCACCTTGGTCGACTGCGGGTCGCGAGGTCTGACGACACATGCCCTGCGCGACGCGTTGGCCGACGACCTGCTCGCGGGTCCTCGAATTCTCACGGCCGGCCAGCCCATCACCACCACGGCCGGCCACTGCCACTGGCTCGGAGGCAGCGCCGACCGCCGCGACGAGGTCATCCGTTCCGCTCGACTTCGCGTCGCCGAGGGAGCGGACTTCGTCAAGCTGATGCTGACCGGGGGAAATATGACCGCGGGCAGCAACCCGAACGCCCTCCAGTACCCGCCGAGGACCGTGGCCGCGGTGGTCAGCGACATGGCGCGGCTCGGCAGGCACCTCGTCGCCCATGCGCATTCAGTCGACGGAGTGGTCGTCGCTGCCAGGGCGGGGGTTCGCGTCATCGCGCACGCCACCTGTGTCAGCGACGACGGGAGGACTCCGGAGAAGGCAGCTCTGGACCTCCTGGCGAACGCCGGTACCTTCGTCGATCCGACCCTGACCGTCGGACTCCCGTCCCACCGCGCGAGCGAGGACCCTGCCCCGCCTCGTCACGGCATGTCCCGAGCCCAGGTCCGGGAAGCGATGGTGCCGGTCTTCCGTGAGATGCACGCGCGCGGCGTTCCGCTGCTCGCCGGCACGGACGGAGGGTCGCCCGGCGTTCCACATCACCGAAGCGCAGCATCCGTGCAGGCGCTTCACGAGGAGATCGGGCTCACGGTCGAACAGGCGCTGGCAGCCGCCACCGATCTGCCGGCCCGGGCGTTCGGCATCCGAGAGGTCACCGGGGCGATCGAGCCCGGCCTGTCGGCAGACCTCGTCGTCTTCGGCGGAGACCTCTCCCGAGACCTCGGTGCCCTTCAGCGGCCGGTGGCTGTCTGGTCCAGAGGTCGCAGGACAGCAGCCGCACGTGAGCTGACGGGAGGACGGCCTTGCTGTACTACATCGTCGACCTGACGCGGCGCTCGGACGTGTCGCACGAGGAGTTCGAGCAACGCTGGCTCGTTGAGCACCTGGCCATGGCGCGCAGCCTTCCCGGCCTCGTCTCCGCGGCGTTCTATCCCGCCGCCGACCCGGCTGACTCCGACGGTGTGCGACCCGCTGGAGTCGGCATGCTGACCTTTGCGACCCGAGCAGACCTCGACCACGCCCTGGCGAGTCCCGAAGCTGCCGCCCTCCGCGATCACACGCGCCTCTTCGCGGACTCCGAAGGAGCGCGTCGGCTGATCGCGCGCGACCCCGTCAGACACTCACCACTCCAGAACGTGCCGGAGGAGCACCGGGCACCCTGATGCCATGGGTCACGTGCTGTTCGACGGGGGCACCGTCGACTCGCGTACGACCAGTCGGGGCGCAGGGTCCGTCACACGCAGCGACCGCGGAACCGTCTTGCCGTCGAGCAGGTCGATCAGTAGCCGGGTCGCCTGGGCACCCAGCTCCTCGAGCGGCATGTGCACCGTGGTCAGGGGCGGTGACAAGAGCGCCGCCAGCGGTGCGTCATGGAAGCTCACCACCGAAACGTCGTGCGGGACCTCCACACCGACGTGGCGACATGCGGCCAAGGCACCCACTGACGCGGCGATGCTCGCGGAGGCGATGGCCGTGGGCATCGTGGGCTGACCCAGCAGACGTTCCGTACCGATGAACCCGTCCTCCTCGGTGTAGCCGGCGTGCTCGATGTAGCCGCGCGGGACCCGCAGTCCGGCAGCCGACATCGCCGATCGAAAACCGGCCAGGCGACGCCGAGAGGTGTCGACGTCCTGGGGGCCGCCCAGAAAGCCGATGCGACGGTGTCCGAGGCGAATGAGCTCCTCGACACCCAGTCGCATGCCGGCTTCGTCGTCCTCGATGACACTGGGTATCCCGCCGCGGATGAGTCGGTTGACCACGACGCATCGCCCGGAATCGACCAGCATCTCGTCGTCGAGCGAGTCGGTGACCATGCCGCTCGCGATGAGCATGCCGTCGACGCGACCCTCGAGGATCAGAGCGTGGAAGGCATCATTCGCGGTGCCGATCTCGCCGGCATCGATCATGACCAGGACGTAGCCCGCCTCACGCGCGGCGATGCTTGCTCCGCGGATGACGTCCGCGTAGACGGCCCCCGCAACCTGCGGGACGAG
Source organism: Nocardioides sp. (assembly GCA_035707985.1). Taxonomy (GTDB): domain Bacteria; phylum Actinomycetota; class Actinomycetes; order Propionibacteriales; family Nocardioidaceae; genus Nocardioides. Next base: position 16,901 of record DASSTL010000077.1, read on the forward strand.
GAGGCCCAGCGTCATCGTGCGGCTCGACCGGAGGCTTCGGGCGTTGGCATTCGCGACGTACCCGAGGTCGGCTGCTGCTCGAATGATCCGGGCACGAGTGTCGCCGGTGATCCGCTGCTTCTCGTTGCGGAGCACTCGCGATGCCGTCGACGTGTCCACTCCGGCCGCGGCAGCGACATCGGCGAGGCGGACGCGTCCTGGGCGTCGACCGGACGCAGTGGAAGGCACGCGCTGATTGTAGGGACCGGAGCGCGTCCGGGTCCGGGCCGCTCAACCGCGGAGCCGGGTGCCCTCCGGATCGTAGAAGGGCTGCGACGAGACATCAGCTGCCACGACTCGACCCCCACAGTCCACCTCGAAGGCTGCGGCGAGGTCGACGCCCGCGTCGATGGTGGCGATCCCGCAGGCGCGCCCCAGTGTGTAGCCGTAGCTTCCGCTCGTCATGCGTCCGACCTGCCGGCCGTCCGCGAGCACCGTCTCGTCGTGGACCAGGATCTGCTGGGGGTCGCGCAGTGCGACGAAGACCGTACGTCGCGCCGGTCCTGTGGCTCGGCCGACCAAGGCCGGCCGTCCGATGAAGCCGCCCGGCTTGTCCATCGCAACAGCGAATGACAGCCCGGCCGACTCGGGGTCGTCGGCAGAGCCGATGTCATGCCCGAGGTGTCGATAGCCCTTCTCGCAGCGCAGTGAGTCGAGTGCGTGGTACCCCGCTTGGACGAGGCCGAGATCGTCGCCGGCCTCGAGGATGGCGTCGTAGAGACCCAGGGCCTGGTCGCACGAGGGGTACAGCTCGAAACCCAGCTCACCGACGAAGCTGACTCTCAGCGCGAGCGCACGCCCATATCCGACCTCGACCTCGCGGGCATGCATGTAGGGGTGAGCGACGTCTGACCAGTTCTCGTCAGAGATGCGTTCGAGGATCTCGCGGCTGCGCGGGCCCATCACCGCGATGGTGGCGAGACCGGACGTGGTGTCGAAGACACTCGCCTGGGTGCCGTGGGCGGCCCGGTTGAACATGCTCCATGACTTCGTCTGCGCGAGCGTCGGGGTGACGACCAGGAACTGGTCCTCGGCCAGCCTGACGACAGTCCCGTCAAGCTCGATCCCGCCGTTCGGGTTGAGCATCAAGGTGTACTTGACCCTGCCGACGGCCATGTCGACGTCGGCGGTGCAGACGGTCTGTACGAGCCGCAGCGCTTCGGGACCAGTGACGACCAGCTTCGCGAACGAGCTCAGGTCGAACACCGCCGCGGACTCACGGGCGGAACGATGCTCGCGCCGGACTGCCTCGAACCAGTTCTGGCGACCGTAGCTGTACTCGTACTCGGCGCGGCTCCCCGGTGGCGCGAACCAGTTCGCACGCTCCCAGCCCGCTGCTTCTCCGAAGACGGCCCGGGCCTCCTGGAGGCGCCGGTGCAACGGCGTCCGCCGCAGGTTGCGCGCCGTGCCGGGCTGAAGATGCGGCCAGTGCATGGCATACAGCCGACCGAGCGCCTCTCGCGTGCGCTCGTGGAGATAGCGGCGGTTGCCTTGAACGCGGGCGAAACGTGAGACGTCGACCGACGCAGCATCGAACGTCGCAGACCCGGTGACGATCCACTCGGCCAACGCCTTCCCGGCACCCGGTGCGTACGTGACCCCCTGTGAGTTGAATCCCGCCGCGACGTAGAGGTTCTTGACCTCCGGTGTCTCACCGAGGCAGAAGGCACCGTCGGGCGTGAACGCCTCAGGGGCGTTGAGGAACCTGTCGTAGCCGATCCCGCGAAGGCTCGGGACTCGAAGCTCGGCCTCTGCCTGCACGGCCGAGAAGTGCGGCCAGTCGGCGGGGAACTCGGCGAAACCCGCGGAAGAGATCTCGCCGACGCGCCGCGGCCGTCCGTCCGGCTCGAAGGCGCCGACGAGCAGACGTCCGAGCTCATGTCGCACGTAGAAGTACCCGTCGAGATCACGAAGGACCGGGAGGTCGGGGGTGGCGCCGACCAACGGTGTCGTGCGCACGTGGACGTGCTCGGCGGCGTACAGGGGGACGTTCGCGCCACACCGGGCGGCGAGGTCGCGTGTCCACAGGCCGCAGGCGAGTACGACGCGCCCACACTCGATGGGTCCCTGGTCGGTCTCCACCGCGGTGGCTGCGCCATCTGCAGTGCGAACGGCGAACACCTCGACGTTCTCGCGAACCTCCACACCGGCGTCATGTGCGAGGTTGAGCATGGCGACTGTGGCCAAGCCTGGGTTCAGGTGTCCGTCCAGAGGCTGCACGAGGGCGCTGTCGATGCCCTCCGCCGATGCCAGCATCCACAGTCGTGGCACCTCGGAGCCGGATACCAGCTGCGTCTCGATGTGGGCCTGTCGCGCTATCGCGTCGGTGTGGCGGAGCTCGTCGGAGCGGCCGGGTGTCCGGGCCAGGATCAGGGACCCGCACTGGTTGAACGAGACGTCGACTCCGGTGGCGGCGTCCAGGGTCGAGTAGAAGTCCACGCCGTAGCGGGCCAGCCCGGTCATCGCGGCGGTGTGACGCACGCTCGCGACGAGCCCGGCGGCGTGCCACGAGGTGCCGCTCGCGATGGTGTTGCGCTCGAGCAGCACGATGTCCGTCTCACCGAGACGTGCCAGGTGCAGCGCGGTGCTGGCCCCGATCAGACCGCCGCCCACGATGACGGTCGCGGACCGGCCGGGGATGGGCTGACGCGTGTCACCGCAGGCCTTCTGGGTGTCCATGTCGCGAGCTGCAATGCGTTCCACCGATCCTCCTTCCGATACCGAGGTGCCACGGTCTCAGTCTTCGAGTACGTCAGGGAGTCGCGCGAAGAGGGCGTCGAGATCCCAAGGCCCGACACTCAGGAGGGAACGGACGCGCTGCGCGAGCACGTGGCGATGCACCTCGTAGCCCCAACCCCCCAGATGGATCCGCTGAGCAGCGCCGAGCGTTCACTCGCCTGACAGATCAAGAGGGGGCGACGTTCTCGGGGTCGAAGTCGCCCGAGTCCCAACGACTGCCTTCGGGGCGCCTCCCTCCAGTGCCGCGCGTTCGACCAGCACATCGGAGAGGTTGCGAGATGTCAAGAGAATCTCGCGATTTTGAGGGAATCGCGCTGTTCTGAGGGCGTTCAGCTCACGTTCTCGGCGACGGAGCCGAGGAGCAGGTCGGTCGTCAGCTGGATGTGGCGGGCGAGGAGGTCGCATGCGGCATCGGCGTCCCGGGCCGTCGCAGCCTCGGCGAGTGCTTTGTGCTCGGCTGCCACGTCGCGCTCTGCGGCGAGTCCCGGCCCGGCGGACCACCCGCGGTAGACCTCCGCGACCTCGCGCATGGAGTCGGCGATCGCGCGCAGCCGCACGTTCGGGCACCCCGCGAGCAACGCCCGGTGGAAGTCGGCATGGGCCGCTCGCCACTCGTCGCTGACCACGCCGTCGGCGGTCAGCATCTCCATGCGACTGAGCGTGTGGTGGGCTGCCACCACCTCGGACTCCCACTCGACGGGGCCGCTGCCGATCGACTGTCGCAGCACCTGGGTCTCGATGGCGATCCGTGCCTCCGTGAGGTGACGGAGGTCCTCGGGGGACACCGAGATGACGCGGTACCCCTGCTGTGGCAGCAGGGTGGCCAGACCTTCGCCGGCCAGTCTCGGGAGCGCCTCACGCAGGACTCCGCTACTGACGCCGTACTCCTGGCTGAGCTGCTCGAACCGCAGTCGTTGGCCTGGCTCGAGGCGACCGTTCAAGATGTCGGTCCGCAACTGCTGGTACACGACGTCGGTGCGCGTGGACCCCGCTCCTGGTGTCATGGGGGGAGTACACCGCGCTCTCGTGATTACCGTCAAATCTCGCAAATCTCTTGACATTGCGAGACTTTCGGTCTTTGGTGGTCGCCAACCAAGGGAGGGGAGCGTCGGTGAGGTTCGCGACCATCGATGGCCGGATGAAGCTGGTCGCGGCATCGGGCAAGTACGTCGACGTGGAAACGGCCAGCGCGGGCCGGCTGCCCGCCGACCCCCAGATCGCCTACGAGCGCTGGGACGACCTGGTCGAATGGTCCGCGTCAGCCGTCGACCAAGCGGGTGCCGAGGCGTTCGCGGAGGCGTCGCTGGGTGCCCCGTCCCCGCGTCCTCGCCAGGTCTTCGCGATCGGCTTCAACTATCGCGACCACGTCAACGAGGCCGGCACCGCCGTGCCGGAGGCGTTGCAGACCTTCACCAAGTTCCAGTCGGCCATCGCAGGTCCGTACTCCGACGTCGTGCTCCCGAGCGAGCACGTGGACTGGGAGGCCGAGCTCGTCGTGGTGATGGGGCGTACGGCCCATCGAGTCGGCGAGAACGATGCGTGGGCTCACGTCGCCGGGCTCACGATCGGTCAGGACTATTCCGAGCGGGCGCTCCAGGTGGCCGGTGAGTATCCCCAGTTCTCCTTGGCCAAGTCCTTTCCGGGGTTCGCACCGACAGGGCCCGTCCTGGTCACCCTCGACGAGTTCGCCGACGCGGACGATCTCAGCATCCAGTGCGAGATCAATGGCGAGATCGTGCAGTCCGGGCGTACGTCGGCCATGATCTTCCCGATTCCGACGCTGATCGCACGACTGTCAGCGGTGTGCACGCTCCATCCCGGTGACCTGATCTTCACCGGGACACCGTCCGGCGTCGGGTTCGCTCGAACTCCCGCCCGGTACCTCACTCCCGGGGATGTCGTCACGACGCGGGTCGAGCAGATCGGTGAGATCCGGCAGACGTGCATCGAGAAGAGGCACGATTGACGTGAACAAACGTTTGTGCAAGCCTCGAACGTCGACCGAGCCGCGGTCCGGGCCAGGTGCAGCGCATCAGACGCGCGAGGAGCAAGGACGGATCAAGGGCAGGGACACCACCGCCACACATAGGAAGTGAAGGCAATGGATCGCAGAGAAGAACAGGTCCAGGTCGCGCTCGGCGATTACCTTTCTGGACGGCTCGGGAGACGAGGATTTCTACAACGGGTCGCGCTGCTCGGGCTGGGTGCGACGGCCGCAGGATCCTTGCTGAGCGCGTGCGGTGACGACGCCTCGTCCGGAACCTCGGCCGCTCCTGGCACCGGATCCGGCAACCCGGTCAAGGGTGGGACCCTGCGCGAGGGGTACGACCGTGACTTCACGCCCCCGGACTCGGTCAACAACGCGTGGGCCGACCCGTCGTTCTATGCGCTGTTCGAGGCGGTCATCACCCGGGACCCAGACGGAAACATGGTCCCGATGCTCGCGTCCGGCTTCGACAGCAGCGACAAGGGATGGACGTTCGAGATCCCCAAGGGACTCACGTTCCAGTCCGGCGCACCGCTCACTCCGCAGGCGATCGCCGACTTCTTCAACGTGGCCCGCGACCCCGAGCAGGGAGCGAACGCGATCTTCTGGACCCCGATCACCGACGTGGTGGCCGACGGGAACAAGGTCGTGTGCAAGACCGACGGGCCTTTCCAGGCGTTCCAGGAAACCGTCTGCACCGAATACAGCCTGATCGAGAACATCAAGGCACGTAAGGCCGCGGGCGACCAGTGGGGCTCCAAGGTTCTCGATGCGAGTGGTCCGTTCACGCTGGGTGACTTCATTCCCGGACGGAGCGTCACCGTCAACCGCTGGGACAACTACCCCGGGACCAACGCGCCGTTCATCACGAACAAGGGGCCGGCCTACCTCGACTCGATCAAGTGGGTGCCGATCACCGAGGCTTCGCAGCGAGCGCCGGAGATCGAGACCGGCAACGTGGACGCGATCAAGAACCCGCCACCGCAGGACGTCGACGGGCTCAAGGCGAACGGAGACCTCGTCGTCCAGGAGTTCCAGGAGCTGTCCAACTTCTTCCTGCAGCTCAACATGGGAAACACCCAGCTCGGGTTCGACGACCTCCGCGTCCGCCAGGGCATCTCCGCGGCCATCGACCGCAACGCGATCGTCCAGTCGATCTTCCTCGGGCACGCCGTGCCGACCTACGGGCCGGTCCCTCCCGGGAACCGGTGGTACGACTCAGCGGTCGAGGAGTTCAACGCCTACGACCAGGACAAGGCCAACAGCCTCCTGGACGAGGCCGGCTGGGTGAAGGGCTCAGGCGGTGTTCGCACGAAGAACGGCGCCCGCATGTCGTTCTCGATCATGAACCTGACCGACACCACCGAGAACCAGGTGCTGCAGGCGGTCACCCAGATGCTCGCCGAGGTCGGCGTCGAGGTGAAGATCGACAGCAAGTCGACGGCGGCGTTCTGGCCCGCGCTCAGCGACAAGACCCCCGCCTACGCGTTCAAGTGGCTGTGGTCCTCGCCCATCGAGGTGGTGGAGTACTTCGTCGACTTCTACCAGCCCAAGTCGGCACGGCCGGCGGGCATGGCGAAGCTGTACACCGACTACCAGCAGGCGGGCAGCGAGGACGAGATGAAGACGGCAGCGTCGGCTTACCAGAAGTGGTACGCCGAGAACCTGCCGCTCATCCCGCTCTACACGCCGAACACGATCTGGGTGAACCACAAGAACGTGATCGGCTGGCAGCCCAACCAGGCGAACATCTACCCGTACTACCATGACGTCTGGCTGGCGCAGTAGGGGTCCGGACGCAGTAGCCGTCCGCCAGGTCGAGTTGTCACTTGATGATTGCGAGAGTTGCGTGGCGTGACCTACGTACTGCAGCGAGTCGCCTACGCGCTCCTCGTGCTCTTCTTGGTGTCGATCGTCACGTTCGTCGGTCTGCACGTGGCACCCGGAGATGTGACGACCAGCGTCCTGAACCCGACGACGACCCCGCCGGAGGTCATCGCGGCCCTGCGTGAACAGCTCGGTCTGGACCAGCCGATCCTGGTGCAGTACTGGAACTACCTTCACGGCGTGCTCACCGGTGACCTGGGGTTGTCGCTGGTCGACCGTGTGCCGGTGCGGACCGTCATCGCCAACTCGGCCGGCTACACCGTCGTGCTCGCGCTGGCCGCGTTCGTCGTCACCTTCGGCCTCGGCGTGCCGTTGGGGGCGCTGTCGGCGATCCGCAAGGGAGGGGTGGTGGACTTCGTGATCCGAGGGTTTGCGAACCTCCTGCTCGGTATCCCGGACTTCGTCCTGGCCCTGCTGCTCATCCTCGTCGTCGCGGTTCACCTCCACTGGCTCCCCGTCTCGGGCGCGTCGTCCTGGCGGAACCTGGTGCTGCCTGCGTTCGTTCTGGCGGCTGAACCGTTGGGACTCACGATCCGGGTGACCCGGGTGGCGTTCCTCGAGAACCGACAGGCGGACTACGTCCGAACGTTGCGAGCCAGGGGAGTCTCCGCGACCCGGATCGACTGGCGTCACATCCTGCGCAACTCGATGACGGCGGTGGTGTCCCTGGGGGCCGTCCAGGTGCGGACCCTGCTCGGGTACGCCCTGATCGTGGAGGTCATCTTCCGCTGGCCCGGGCTGGGATACCAGCTCGTGCACAGCATCCTGCAGCGCGACTATGCCGTCACGCAGTCGCTCGTCCTGCTGCTGGCGGCGGTCGTCGTCATCTCCAGCACCATCGGAGACCTCTTGCTGGCGTGGGTCGACCCGCGCATCCGAACGGGGGGAGCAAGCGAATGAGTGAGCGCGTCGCCGACGTGTCGCTGCCCCGCCGCGCGACCCGGATGTCCCTGAGTAGTCGAGCCCCGAAAGCCCTGCTGTGGCTGTTCGGCGCCGCGGTTCTCCTGGGCGGCCTGACCGGCGTCGTCGTGCTCCTGACACCGTCGCTGCATCACCTCTACGAACGCCAGGACCTCACCGCCACGTTCCAGGGACCGATGACGGATGGGCACCTGCTCGGGACCGACAACCTCGGGCGCGACCTGTTCTGGCGTTCGCTTGCCGGCTTGGGCGTCTCGCTGGTGGTCGGTGTCGGGGTCGCGGTCATCTCGCTGGCCGTGGGACTCGTGATCGGCATCCTCGCCGGGTTCTTCGGGAAGGTCGCCGACGTCACCGCCACGGTCGTGGTGGACGTGACCTGGGCTTTCCCGGCGATCCTGCTGGCGATCGTGCTCACCGGAGCGAGGGGCCCAGGGCTGGTGACGGTCGTCATGGCCCTGGCGCTGACCAGCTGGGCCGGGTTCGCTCGCCTCGTGCGTGGCGAGGTGCTGGCGCTGCGCGAGCGGGAGTTCGTCAGCGCCGCGCTGGTCCTGGGCGTGAGCAAGGTGAGAGTCAGCGTGCGGCACTTCCTCCCGGCGCTGTTGCCCCTCTCGCTGGTGATGGGTGCCTTCTTCGTCTCCACCTCGGTGGCCGCCGAGGCCGGCCTTTCGTTCCTCGGCCTGGGCACCCAGCCGCCGACGCCCTCGCTGGGCTCGATCCTGGCCGACGGCAGGCTCTATCTGCCGGTGAGCCCGTGGCCGATCATCGTGGCCGGATCCTTCCTGGCTGCCACCGTCACCTTCTTCAACACGGTCGGAGACCGGCTGCGCGACACATGGGATCCCCGTGAGGTGACCCGACCGTGACCGATCGGACGACCATGACCCCGACCACCGCCTCGACCACTGACGATCGCGGGAGGACCTCGTCGTCGGTGCTGAGCATCCGCAACCTGACCATCGCCACGTCCGGAAGACGCTCCACGGAGGTGGTCAGCGACGTCGACCTGACCGTGGCGCCGGGGGAGGCGGTGGCGATCGTCGGCGAGAGCGGCTCGGGCAAGAGCGTGACCGCACTGTCCTGCCTCGGTCTGCTTCCGGACGGTCTCGTGGTGGCAGACGGTTCGATAGACGTGCTCGGCACCACGGTCGTGGGCGCCCGCGAGAGTGCGCTCCGCAAGATCCGTGGTCGGGACATCGCCATGGTGTTCCAAGACCCCATGACGAGTCTCGACCCGTGCTACACGGTCGAGAGCCAGCTGGTGGAGTCCGTGCGCGCGCACCGTCAGCTGTCGAAGGCCGAGGCACGCCGGCTGGCCGTCGAGATGCTGGACATGGTGGAGATCCCACGCGCCGCGGAACGCATCTCGGACTATCCCCATGAGTTCTCCGGTGGTATGCGCCAACGCGTGATGATCGCCGGAGCCTTGATCCTGCGACCCAGGATCCTCGTCGCGGACGAGCCCACCACGGCGCTCGACGTGACCACACAGGCCTCCATCCTTCGGTTGGTCGACAGCTTGCGGCGCGAGCTCGGCATGGCGGTGGTCTGGATCTCCCACGACTTGGGGGTCGTCGCCGAAGTCGCTGATCGGGTAGCCGTCATGTACGCCGGCGAGATCGTCGAGTCTGCAACGACCTCCGATCTGTTCGCGGCTCCGACGCATCCCTACACGCGTGGCCTGATCGACAGCGCCACGAGCCGGCCGCGGGGCGAGCCGTTCGGATACATCGGTGGCAAAGTGCCAGCTCCGGGCGAGTGGGGACGCGGATGCAGGTTTGCGGCCCGCTGCGCCCGAGCCACCGAGATCTGCGCCGAGCATCCTCCTCTGTTCTCCTTGGATCCGGGCCATACGCATCGGTGCGTGGTGGAAGCGGAGGCCGCAGGATGACTGGGATCGTCGAGGTGCAGGCACTGACCAAGGACTACGGCGCCGCGCGACGCGGAGCCACGCTGACCCGCGCCGTAGACGACGTCTCCTTCTCGGTCACCGCAGGTCAGTGCTTCGGGATCGTCGGAGAAAGCGGCAGCGGGAAGACAACCGTTGCGAAGATGCTGCTCGGCCTGGTCAGGCCGACCTCGGGCTCGATCCGCATCGACGGCATCGACAGGCAGACGACCGATCGGGCACATCGGTCCACGCTGCACAGGACGATCCAGGTCGTGTTCCAGGATCCTTACTCCTCCATGAACCCCAGACTGCGCATCTCGCGGATCGTCGGGGAGGGGGCAAGTCGGGTGCACCCTCGTGCCGAGGTTCCCCACGAGGTGGCTCGACTCCTCGAGATAGTCGGATTGCCGTCGGCCTACGGCTCGCTCTACCCCCATCAGCTCTCCGGGGGGCAGCGACAGCGTGTCGCCATCGCGCGTGCCCTCTCGGTGAACCCCCGTGTGCTGGTCGCCGACGAGCCGGTGTCGGCCCTCGACGTGTCGATGCGGGGTCAGGTCCTGAACCTGCTGAGGGAGCTGCAGCAGACCCTCGACCTCACCTGTCTCTTCATCAGTCACGATCTCCATGTGGTCCGTCAGCTGTGCGACGAGATCGTCGTCATGCAACGAGGCGCCGTCGTCGAGCGCGGCGACCCCGAACGGGTGCTCGCGGCTCCTGCGCATCCCTACACGCAACGTCTGCTCGAGTCCGTCCCGACCATGCCCACGCCATGACGACGAATCCAACCGGAGGGCAGCTCGCTCCCACCATCGTGCGCGCGGAGCTGGTGCCCGGTGTCGAGTGCCTGGGCGAATGGACCGGGGTGCCTGACGCGCTCGGTGCAGTGGTCCTGCTTCACGACCTGGGCTCCGACCTCGACTCGGTGCGCCATCTGAGACAGGTTCTCGTGTCGGCGGGCCTGGAGGTGCTCAGGCTCGACCTGCCGGGGCACGGACTCAGTGCCGGCGAGTACTGGACGCACGGAACGGCAGCAGTGGAGGCGGCTGTCCAGTATGCCTCCGAGCGCGGAGCTGGAGACGTCGCAGTCGTCGCACACGGCCACAGCTGTTCGCTGGCCACGGGCGCCGTCGTCGCACCTGTGGCAGCGGTTCTCATCGATCCTCGTTCCGGCGACGCCGCACCGCTTCGGCAGGAGTCCTGGAACAGGGTCTCGACGATCTTCATCCAGGATCCGCTCGACGAGGTGACGAACGCCGAGGTCGACCGGACGATGGCGCAGATGCATGCCTGGACGGTGCGCGTCGACCTGCATCCGAACCGTGAAGTCGTTGGTCACGACGGTCCTCTCGCGAGGCTGGCCATGCCTCAGGTCACCGGCATGACGGCGAAGTTCCTGCTCGAGCAGCTCGCCTACGCAGCAGCCCGTTCACGTCGGTGGTCACCCATCGCAGGAGGTAGGGATGCCGGTCAGCCGGGTCGGTGATGCGGAGGACGAGGTCGCCGAGCTGTTGTCGACGCTGCTCCGCTTCGACACCTCGAACCCCGGCGGGTCCGAGCGCCCGGCGGCCGAGTGGATCGCAGAGCGCTTGGACGAGGTCGGACTGTCCGCTCAGATCGTCGAGGCCGCCCCCGGCCGGGCGTCTCTGTTGACTCGTATCGCCGGGGCGGATCCGACTCTCGCGCCACTCCTCGTGCAGGCCCACCTCGACGTCGTGCCCGCTGACCCGGCCTCGTGGAGCCATCATCCGTTCGGCGGCGAGATCGACGAGGGTTTCGTGTGGGGCCGGGGCGCTGTGGACATGAAGGACATGGTCGCGATGACACTGGCGCTCTTCCGGAGCTGGGCACGCTCCGGGGCGCGGCCGTCCCGTGACCTCGTCGTGGTCTACGTCGCGGACGAGGAAGCCGGGGGGCGCGCGGGGTCGCACTTCGTGGTCGACCACCATGCCGACCTGCTCGCCGACTGTCGCCAAGCGATCGGGGAGGTGGGTGGCTTCAGCGTGACGTTGTCGGAGCAGCGACGCCTCTATCTCATCCAAACCGCCGAGAAGGGGCTCGGCTGGCTCCGAGCGCGGACGGCCGGTATGGGCGGGCACGGCTCGATGGTCCACGTCGACAACGCGGTCGCCGCTCTCGCCCGAGCCATCGCACGGCTCGACGTGGAGGGAGGTCGCACAAGGCTGACCCCGCCGATGGTCGCGCTCGCCGAGCGGGTCGGCGAAGCCCTCGGCGTACAGGTCGACCCAGACTGTCCGGAGACCTGGCTCCCTCGGCTCGGCCCGGCCGCCCGGATGATCGGCGCAGCTCTCCAGACCACGATCAACCCGACCGGCCTCACCGCGGGCCGCGTCGCCAACACGGTCCCGACGCATGCGGAAGCCACCTTCGACGTTCGATGGCTCCCGGGAGAAGCAGACGCCGTGGAGTCTGACCTGCGTGCCCGCCTCGGCGCCGAGGTGGAGCTCGAGTGGCTCGTGCGCGCCCCGTCGGTGGAGGCACGGTTGGTGTCGCCGCTGGTCCAGGCCATGGAGTCAGCTCTCCGCGACGAGGACGAAGGCGCCGTGCCCGCTCCCTACCTCATGAGTGCGGGCACCGATGCCAAGGCCTTCACCCGCCTGGGCATCGAGTGCTACGGCTTCGTCCCCCGACGCCTCCCGCACGACCTGGACTTCACGGCACTCTTCCACGGGATCGATGAACGCGTACCCGTGGATGCCCTGCACTTCGGGGTGCGTGTCCTCGATCGGCTGCTTCGCGAACCTTGGCGAGAACACATGGAACCTCGCGAATAGCCAATAATTGCGAGATTTCCTTGACATCGCGAACGTAGGTGTCCTTGACTGACAGACCAGAGACGGCAGGAGGCGGACAATGTCGATCGAGAAGCACGTGGTGCTCGTCGAGTCACGCGACGAACAGCCCGACCCCGGACTCGCGACCACCGTGGCCACGGAGTTGGCCGACCGGGGACGATCGACAGCCGAGGGCGGGAGTCATGTTGCGGGCCTGACGATTTCGACGCCCGTCGAGTCCTTGACCGGCACGCCGCGCGCTCTCGCCGTCGTCCAGCTGTGGGTCGACGTGTCCGCCGGCGTTTCGCCTCGCGCGGTGATCGACCGGCTCGTGGCGGGCCTCGACCTCGAGACGTCCTCGTGGCACGTCGGGGAGATCGTCTTCCGGGCACCGACCGAGCGTGAAGAGCCCGGGGCCGACCATCAGCGGGTCAACCTGTTCGGCACTGCGTTCAAGCGCGATGACTTCGACATCGACGCCTTCTTCGACTACTGGGTCAACACCCATGCGCCTATCTCAGGATCGGTGCCGGGACTGGGCGGCTATGTGGTCTCACGTGTGCAGAGCGCTGAAGGTGCCAGGAAAGAGTCGGGCACGGACGCGTTCATCGAGCTGTGGTACCCGGATCGCGCAACGTTCGACGCGGCCGGCGCCAGCCCCCAGCAGGCTGAGGCGTGGACGGACGTCCAGCGCTACGCCAAGACCACTGGGGAGTTCTGGATCACCACCGAGAACGTCGTCGTCCCACCGCCCGCGACCGGTCCCGGCACGCTGGAGCAGGGCCAGTGACGCGAGTCCGACCACTGCTGCGGGAAACTCCGCACTCGGGTATCCGTCGCATGCTCGACCTCGCCGCGGAGGTGGACAGCCCGGTGCTGCTCATGAGCGGCGACCCCAACTTCCGGACACCTGAGCACATCATCAAAGAGGCGGCGAACGCTGCGCTCGCGGGATCCACCGGCTATGCCCCCGGCGGAGGCTTCCCGGCCATGCGCGAGGCCATCGCGGAGAAGGTGACCCGGGTGAACGGCATCGAGGTCAGCGCGGCCGAGGTGTGCGTGACCACCGGGGCCTGCGGTGGGCTCTTCTCCACGTTGCTCCTCATCGTCGAGCCTGGAGACGAGGTCCTGCTTCCCGACCCGGGATGGTCGAACTACGCCGCGCAGGTCCATGTCCTCGGGGCGACGCCCCGTCCCTACCCCGTGGGCTCGAGCACCCGATGGCAGCTCGACCCTGGCGCGGTCGAGGCGGCGATCACGCCGCGGACCTCGGCGATCGTGCTGAACTCACCGAGCAACCCGACGGGGGTCGTCTTCGACCCGGATGCGTTGGCCGAAGTCGTCGCGATCGCTGATCGCCGCGGAGTCGCGGTGGTGTCAGACGAGGCCTACGACCAGCTCATCTTCTCGGGCGAGCCGTTCTCGGTCGGGTCACGAGTCGACTCGGACCAGCTCGTCACCGTGTACGCCTTCTCGAAGACCTACGCGATGACCGGCTGGCGCCTCGGCTACGTGGTGGGAGAGCGCGACTTCATCCGCGAGCTGTCGTTGCACCAGGAGCCCTTGGTCTCCAGCGCGTCCACGATTTCACAGCATGCCGCCATGGCGGCGCTCCAAGGTCCACAGGAGTGTGTGACCGAGATGGTCACTGCGTACCGGCAGAGGTCCGAGTACGTCGTGTCGGCCTTGGATGCCATGGGAACTCCCGCTGTCGTGCCCGGTGGCTCGTTCTTCGTCATGGCAGACATTCGCAGCACCGGACTCGACTCGTGGGACTTCTCCGTTCGACTGCTGCGGGAGTACGGCGTCGGGGTCGTCCCGGGCGTGGCGTTCGGCGACGAGGGAGAGGGCTTCGTACGAATCACGCTCGCCGCCTCGCAGGAGGCGTTGTCCGAGGGGTTGACCCGCATGGGCATCGCAGTCGACGCCTTGCGGTCCGGAACGTCCGGACCGGTCGGCCAGGAGGTCACCGCATGAGACGGCTCGAGGGGTTGGCAGCCCTGATCACCGGTGGCGGCAGTGGCGTCGGTAGGTCAACGGCCCTCCGGTTCGCCTCAGAGGGAGCGGCGGCCGTCACCCTCTTCGATCGCGACGCCGAGGGCATGGATGGCGTGGCCGCTGAGGTCGGGGCACTCGGCGCGGACGTGCAGACCGTTTCCGGCGATGTGGGAGATGTTCAGGACTGTGAGCGGGCCGTGGAAGTGGCGCAGCGCCACACCGGCCGGCTCGACATCCTGGTCAGCAATGCCGGCACAGACGCGACGGTGCCGTTTCTCGAGATGACCCTGGAGGAGTGGGAGCGTGTGCTCCGGGTCAACCTGACCGCATCCTTCGTCCTCGGCCAGCTCGCGGCCCGCGCCATGGTCGAAAGCGGTCGAGGCGGCAGCATTCTTTACACGGCGTCGATCTCGGGTGTGGCCGCCTCGCAGGGCGATGTGCACTACGGAGCGTCCAAGGCCGGGACGATCAGCCTGGTCAAGTCGATGGCGATGGAGCTGGTGGGCCACAACATCCGCGTCAACGCCGTGAGCCCGGGTCCCCTCGACACTCCTTTGTCTCTGGCTCTGCTCGGGAGCGAGGAGGCGATGCAGAAGGCGCGTGAGCACTGGCCGATGGTGCCGATGGACCGCCTGGGCCATCCGGACGAGATTGCTGCGGCCTTCGCCTATCTCGCCTCTTCGGACGCCGGCTACACCACGGGGCAGAACCTGATCGTGGACGGCGGTCTCACGACCAATGCGTATCCGCTCGCTGACGAGCTCGTGCCCGAATGAGGATTGCGCGCGACCTGTACGTCGTCGGCGGTGGCGACGCAGGGCTCAATCTGTCGGGTGTGCTGGACGCCAACTGCTACGTGGTGGACACGGGCGACGGCCTGTGGCTCATCGACGTCGGGCTCGACTCGATCGACAGGGTCCTCGCGAACATCACTGCGGACGGGCTCGACCCCGCAGGCATCGTGAGCGTGTTCGTCACCCATCATCACGCTGATCACGCGGGTGCACTGGCGGCATTGTCCACACGCCTACCGCAGGCCCAGGTGAGCATCGGCGCCGCAGTGGCTGAGACGGTCAGGCACGCGGACGAGATCGGCAACGGGCTGGCCTGGGCGCGGGCAGCCGGCTACTACCCGGACACCTATCATCTCGAACCCGCGCGGATCGACGTCGAACTCATCGACGGTTTCGCCGTGGAGCGAGGATCGTTCCGACTGACGGCGGTGGAAACCCCTGGCCACTGCGCGGGCCACTTCTGCTTCCTGGCGCACAGCGATGATCAACGTCTGCTCTTCAGTGGAGACCAGGTCTTCTGTGGTGGCCAGATCGCGCTGCAGAACCTCCCAGACGTCAGCATCGCTGCGAGTTCCGCCTCGATGCTCCGGCTGCTGGACCTGGATTTCGACTCCCTCCTGCCCGGCCACGGGCGATTCGCAGTCGAGCGGGGTCGCACGCACGTCGAGTCGGCTGCGAACACGTTCCAGGCAATGGGGCTACCCAGGAATCTCTTCTAGTCGACGTCTCGTCCGGCACCGCCGAGGCGAGCAACGTGGAGGTGCCACGCTCACATGCGCGAGATGTTCGAGTATCCGTTCTCGAATCTTGACCCCGTCGACAGCGAGCACGTCGACCCGCCCGCGGTCGCTGTCTTCGAGCCTCTCCTCCAGCGCGGCGCGAGGGGCACCCCCGAACCGGGCCTCGCCGCACACTGGACGGTCTCCGACGACGGACTCACCTGGAGGATCGGACTCCGTCCCGGTGCGACGTTTCACTCCGGGGATCCGTGCGACGCGAAGGCTGTGGTGCGGGCGCTCGCGAAGTGCCGGTGGAGCGAGGACTGGACCCGTCAGCTCTGGTACTGGGACCCCGTGGACGAGGTCCGTGCGGTCGGGGACGACGTCGAGATCACCCTCCGCCATCCGTGCGTGCGGCTGCCCGCGCTCCTGTGGGGAATGCACACGGCCATCTTCAATGTCGAGCGCCGGTGGCGGTACGGACGACCATTTGCCCCCGGGTCTGTCGACGGCACGGGGCCATACCGGGTGCGAGAGGCGAACGATGAGCGCATCACCGCCGTGAGGGCCGTCGCCGGCTGGGCGGATCGCCCGGTCGATCTCGAATGGCTCGCCGTTCCAGATCGACGTGCGCGGCACGCGGCACTCGAGAACGGTGCCGCAGACATCGTCCGGGACGCCGACCCCGAGTGGGTGGACGGAGCTCTCGCCAGGGATTGGGTGTACATCGAGCACCCCGAGAACTCCCAGTACTACCTGGCGCTCGACTTCGGCGACGCACGAGGGTTCGCCGACCTCGAGTTCCGTCGGGCGATCGAGGCCTTGGTCGATCGTGAGGCGATCGTGAGGGCGGCATTCGGCGGCCGAGGCGACGCACGTCGCTCACCCGTGCCCCTCGCCGATGACCTCGCGGACACCTACGACCCTGCCCATGACTCGAGGCTCAGCACCACCGAGGCCGACCAGGTCTTGCTTCGTCTGGGCTGGGAACGACGCTCTGACGGCTTGCGCGCACGCGGTTCGGAGACGCTCAAGATCGACTGCGTCGCTCCAGACACGGATCAGGCCCGACGCGTCGCAGGCGTCGTGCAACGGCAGCTGCGCGCCGGGGGAGTCGAGCTGGAGTTTCGCTTCGTGCGCGTCTTCGACGCGTTCTATCAGGCGTGCGCCCAGCGCCCGGCGGCGTTCATCAACAAATGGCTGTGGCCGGACGCGATCGAGGCGATCGTGGGCTTCAGCAGGAGCGACTGCGCTGCCGACAGCGGCGCCAACTGGCAGAGCGCCCGGGTACCGGAGGTGGACGAGGCTTACGACCGGTTCCTCGAGTCTGCCACCACCGCAGAGGCACGTCGGCGTGCCGGTGACGTCCAGCGAGCCTTCATGGCGGGTCTTCCTTACATCCCGCTCTGTTCGCCCACGTTCGGCTACGCGGTACGTCGCACTGTGCGCGGCTACGACCCCGAACCCCACACGCTCTATCCCTCATACGCGCCGCTCGGCCGCGCCCTTTGAGGAGGCGACGATGGAACCCGCTGACCTGGTCCTGGTCAACGGCGTCGTGCGGACGATGGACCCGGCCGACCCACACGCCGAAGCGGTCGCGGCGCGTGCGGGGCGCATCGTTGCCGTCGGAAGCAACCAGGACGTCGAGGCCCTCGCCGGTCCTGAGACCACCATTCTCGATTGCCAGGGCGACACCGTTCTGCCCGGATTCGTGGACGGTCACTGTCACTTCGAGATGACGTGTCTGGCCCTGGACAACGGAATCAAGGTCCAGGCGCCCCCTTACGAATCGCTCGGCGAGATCCGCGCAGCGATCGAGCGCGAAATGGACGTCTCGTCCCGACATGAGGACTGGGTCATCTGTCGGTCATCGTTCGACCTGCACTTGAAGGTCGCGGAAGGTCGGCTGTTCTCCCGTCGTGAGCTCGACGATCTCTGCCCGGACCGGCCGATGGTGGTGTTCGCGAGTCTGCACGTTTCGTCGCTCAACACCCTCGCCTTCCAGCGCCTCGGCCTGTGGGAGCCGGGTGCCCTGCACGGGGAGCGTGGTTACGTCCATCGCGACAACGCCGGCCACCCGACGGGCGTGGTGACGGAGATCTTTCTGATGCTTCCGGAACTGTGGACCGGCGACGCCTTTGTTCGAGCAGTGACCGGTCACGGGCGGGACCTCTTCAACGCGGCCGGCACGACCACCGTGCACACGATGCCGGAGTCGATGGGCCAGGTCGCCGAACTGCGGAAATTGCACCGACGTGAACAGATGACCGTGCGACAGCGCTACTACCTGATCCATCCCGCCGTCGCGACCCTTGAAGAGATCGTCGCCCTCTCGGCCGGTGATCGCGACAGTGACTGGTTCTTGTTCGGCGGCATGAAGGTCTTCGTCAACGGCTGCGCGCACGACGGGCTCGGCAACCCCATCGATGACAGCAAGTGGACCCAGGACGAGCTCGATCACCTCGTCCAGCGCGCTCACGCGAACGGCGTCCAGGTCTGGCTCCACTCGCTCGATGCCCACGGGGTGCGGATGGCTGCGAGGTCCATCGAGCGTGCCTACTCGTTGGACCCGCGGCCGCTCCGTCATCGCATCGAGCACGGCGGCGACTTCATCGCGCTCGAGGATGTCGATGCGGTGCGCAGATCAGGCGCCCTGCTGGTGACAACACCACAGTTCGTGCGCAGCATGACCCGTGGAGTCGGCAATCGGTTCGCACCGCTGCGGACCCTCAAAGATGCGGGCATCCGTCTCGTCGGAGGCACTGACAGCACGGGCACGGTGCCCGAGAGTGTCTCGATACTGGGAAATGTAGGCACGGCCGTGGCGCGCCGCACTGCGACGGGGGTGGTCGGGTCCGACCAGGCGCTGGATGTGGCATCGGCGATGGAGTTGTTCACCACCGGATCGAGCTACGGAGGGTTCGAGGACGGGCTCAAGGGAGCGATCCGGCCCGGCCTGCTTGCCGACTTCGTCCAGCTGGATGCCGACCCGTGGACTGTCAGTGACGGTGAGATCGCGTCGATCGAGGTGGTGAGGACGATCGTCGGCGGGAGAGTCGCCTTCTCGACGCGATGACCAAGACGTCCGAG
This sequence comes from Nocardioides sp., assembly GCA_035707985.1. Lineage (GTDB taxonomy): Bacteria > Actinomycetota > Actinomycetes > Propionibacteriales > Nocardioidaceae > Nocardioides. Next base: position 35,758 of record DASSTL010000077.1, read on the forward strand.
TCCGCGGAGCCGCCGACCGTGGCGCTGCTTGCCGTCGACCGCAAAGACGCAGCCCACATCGATCTGGCTTGCTCCGGGTCGTTGTCTTGATCAACATCCCCGATCGTGGTGAACCCTGCGGGCCTCGTGGGCCCTTAGCCTTCCCACTCGAGGGGCGACCGGCGCGCGCATGACCCCATGCCTTGCCGAGCGGCCGGCGCTCTCACAGCGCCCGCCGGAATGTCCCCGTCATCCGGCGGGCGTCGTGTCGTTTGCTGATGCGCAGGCCATCGTCACGATGCCGGTCCCCGGTGGCTCTCGACGTGCGCGATCGCCATGTCAAGCGCCAGCTCGAGCGGCTTCACGTCCCGGTTGGTCTGGGCGAGGAGCAGCCCGCCCTGCAAGGCGCTCATCACGGTGAGAGCCAGCTCTTTCGGGTCGCAGTCGTCGGAGACCAGGTGGTCTCGCTGCATCGCGGCGAAGCCGTTCACCAGATACGACTCCCACTCGTCGAAACATGCCGCCAGCTCGCGTCGGGCCGGCTCCGACTGGTCGGCGAGCTCGCTCGCCAACGACCCGACGGGGCATCCGCCGATGCCTCGAGTCGAGCGGGTGGACTCGACGATCCGATCACGCCACTGACGGAGTCCCTCCCAGGTGCCCAGCGCGGACAGCTCGGTGCGCTGCCCGGAGATGACGGTGTCGAGCTGCCGTCGGATCACTTCGCGCACGAGCCCGTCCTTGTCCCCGAAGTAGTGGTACAGCTGCGACTTGCTCGTGCCGGTCGCGGCCAGGATGTCGTCGATGCTCGTGCCGGCCACTCCTCGCTCGTACATCAGCTCGGCGGCAGCCGAGACGATGCGCTCGCGAGTCGCCGCGCCCCGCGAGGTGAGCCGCGGCCGGGTGGAGATGCCCATCATCGGATCGTAAGACAGATTGGACTTGATAGTCCAGTTCTGCTCCGACACGGTTGGACCGTTCAGTCCATTCTGCTGAAAGGTTCGTCATGTCACGTCTGCACAACGGGGAAACGTTCCCGTCCCTCTCGTTCCCGGCCGTCGGCGGCGGAACCATCGCGCTCCCGGATGACGTCGCCGGGTCCTACGGCGTCGTCTTGATCTATCGAGGCTCGTGGTGTCCCTACTGCAACGCCCAGCTCGCGTCGTTCTCCCGAGCAACAGACGCTCTGAACGAGGTCGGCGCCAAGGTCGTCGCGCTGTCGGTCGACGGCGAGGCGGCCGCCGCCGAGCTCGTCACGAAGCACCGACTCGCGTTCCCGGTGGGCCACAGTGCGGACGCCGAGAAGGTGGCAGCCGCGACGGGGGCCTACACGAACGAAGATCCGAGCTATCTCCAGTCCACCGGGTTCGTGCTGGCTCCCGACGGCACCGTGCTCACGGCCGTGTACTCGAGTGACGCGATCGGCCGGCTCGTGGCGGACGACGTTGTCGGCTACCTCCGTTACCTGCACGAACACCAGGGCTGACGTGCAGGACGCTGCACAGCGTCGTGCCCTGGTGCTCACTGCCGGCGCAGCCGTCCTGACGAATGCCTCCTGGTTCAGCGCCACCGCGGTCGCCCCGGCGCTCGAGGACGACTGGGACCTGACGTCGGCCGGAGCGGCGTGGCTGGTGATCGTCGTGCAGGTCGGCTTCGTCATCGGCAGCATCGGCGCGGCGGCCGGGATGGCGGGTGCCGTACTGGCCGGTCGCCTTGCCGACCGCATGGGACGGACGGCCGTCACCAGTGCCGCCATGATCACCAGCGCGCTGTGTTGCCTGGCCAGTCCTGTGGCCTTCGGCGCCGCGCTGCCCCTGCTGGTGTTCGTGTTGCTGGTCTGGGGTGCCTCGGTGATTGCCGACTCGGCCCAGTTCTCGGCTGCGGTCACCGAGCTGGCCGAGCCGCGGTACGCCGGCTCCGTGCTCGCTCTCCAGCTCACGCTCGGGTTCACCCTGACGATCGTCAGCTGCGCTCGCCTTGGCCAACGGTCGTCGTTGACAACGGCTCGCGAGTGACGGGACAGCCTGTGTAACGACCGGTGAGGAGCGTGGACTCACGAAGAGACCGTTGACGAAAGGACCCCCTGATGATCGACCGTGGAGTACTGGCTCTCCTCGAAGCGAAGGCGGGCCGGGGTGACGAGCTCGCGGCATTCCTCGAGCAGGCGCGCGAGCTGGCCGTCGCCGAGGCGGGGACGGTCACGTGGTACGCCTTCCGGTTGGGTGAGACGACCTACGGCATCTTCGACACCTTTGCGGACGAAGTGGCCCGCCAGGCGCACCTGAGCGGTCAGATCCCGGCAGCGCTGGGCCAGGTCGCCTCTGACCTTCTCGCCTCGGACCCCGACATCCGGCAGGTCGACGTGCTGGCGGTCAAGTAGCTCCGAGGGGGTGGCCCTCCAGTCCGCCCGATGGCCCTACTTCACAAAGCGTCGACCCGTCACCTGCGACGGGGTGATCCGGACCAGCACCGGGCGTGACCCCGGAGCCCAGGGGTCGCGTACGTGGTGGAACAGGGCCGCGAGCTCGGCCTTGTCGTCGACCTGCTCGGCACGGCCCAGGACCACCACGCTCCACCCGGTCGACAGGCGGTCGTCCAGCTCGTCGGCCTCGAGCGCCACGGCTGCCCCGCTGGTGGCGTCGGCGATGCTGCTGTAGAGGTCGGTGCGCAGGTACAGCGCGCCGTCGACGTAGGTGAAGTTGACCGGCAGGATGCGCGGACCTTCGGGGCCCGCCCAGGCGAGGCGGCCCCAGGTGACCGAGGCGAGATGCCGCGCACAGTCGGCCTCGTCGAGCTCCTCCACGCGGGACCAGGTCGGGCTCATGAACGGCGCTCGCTCGTCATCGAGGCGTGGTCGGCCCGGGCGAGCCGGCTTCCGTCGGGTCGGGCAGGGTTCGCGTGCACGCTCCCACTCTCCCACCGGCTCCCGTCGATGGGGCAAGCCCCGGCGGCGGAGGTACGGCGGGCCCGATGTCCTGGCGGTGGAGAGGGCGTTCGGTCAGGATGCTGGGGTGACCGACCAGCCTCACCTGGTGCCCGCCCGGGAGGCATTCGGCCGTGGCGCGTGGTCGCAGGCCTGCGAGCTCTACCGGGACTCCGCGGACCTGGAGGCCGGGGACCTCGAGTCCTGGGGGCTGGCGGCGTTCCTGACGGGGCAGGACGAGGAGTCGGACGCCGCGCGCGAGCGCGCCCACACGGCGTACCTCGGGCAAGGGGACGCGGAGGGAGCGGCGCGTACCGCGTTCTGGCTGGGCCTGTCCCTGTTCATGCGCGGCGAGCCGGCGCGGGGCGCCGGCTGGTTCGGGATGATGCGGCAGGTCTCGGGCGCTGGGTTCGAGGCGTCGCGCTGGAGCGGCTACGAAGCGCTCAACCGCGGCATGGCGGCGCTCTTCTCCGGCAGTCACGAAGAGAGCCTGCAGCTGCTCGATCGGGCGCTCGAGGTGGCGGCTCGGTACGACGACGTCGACCTCAGGCTGCTGGCCGCGAGCGGTCACGGGCAGGCCCTGCTCGCCCTCGGTCGCGTGGCCGACGGGATGCAGGAGCTCGACGAGGTGATGGTGCTGGGGACGTCGTCCGCGGCCTCGCCCCAGGCCGTCGGGCAGGTGTACTGCGCGGTGATCTCGGTCTGTCGGGGCTGTCTCGACCTCGGGCGCGGTGCCGAGTGGACCGAGGCGCTCGCGCGGTGGTGCGACCCCCAACCGGACCTGCTGCCCTACCGCGGGCAGTGCCTGGTGCACCGCTCGGAGGTGCTCCAGGTCCGGGGTCGCTGGGACGAGGCGATCGCCGAGGCCCAGCGGGTGCTCGACGACGGGCGCCGGGGAGAGCGTGACGTCGCCCTCGGGATGGCGCTGTACCAGCGCGCCGAGCTGCACCGCGTCCGCGGCGACGACCGCTTGGCCGAGCAGGGCTACCGCGACGCGTTGGCCGCCGGTCACGACCCGCAGCCGGGACTGGCGCTGCTGCGGCTGGCGCAGGGCAAGGCCGAGTCTGCCCTGCTGTCACTGCAGCGCGCGCTGGGGGAGACCGGCGTGCCGTTCCTCCGGGTGCGGCTGCTCCCTGCCCTGGCCGAGGTCGCCCTGGAGCTGGGCGACCTGCGAGCCGCCGAGGACGCAGTCCGCGAGCTCGAGGACGCCGCGTCGCGCCTCGACTCGGCGTACGCCCGAGCCATCGCGACCACCTGGTCCGGCGCGCTGGCGGTAGCCCAGGGGCGCCACCAGGAGTCGCTCGCCGATCTCAGGTCCGCCCTGACCGACTGGGCGCAGCTCGACGCCCCCTACGAGGCTGCGCGGTGCCGGGTGCGCCTGGCCCGCGCGTGCCGCGAGGTCGGCGACCTGGAGACCGCCGACCTCGAGCTGGACGCCGCCCGTCGGGTGCTCACCGAGCTCGGCGCGAAGCGCGACCTCGCGATGCTCGATGGTGAGCGCCCACGACCGAGCGTCCCGGCGGGCCTGACGCCGCGCGAGGTCGAGGTGCTGCGGCTGGTCGCTGCCGGCGGGAGCAACCGGGAGATCGCCGCCGAGCTCGTGCTCTCGGAGAAGACCGTGGCCCGGCACGTCGCCAACATCTTCCTCAAGATCGGCGTCTCCTCGCGGGCCGCCGCCACGGCGTTCGCGTACGACGCGAGCCTGGTGTGACCTCCGGCTGACCCACACGGAGCGGATCTACACACCCATCTGCACAGTTCTGCGGACGTGCCGGACGCCCCGCTCCTCCTACGGTCGCGTGCCGAGCGACCACGAGGAGGATCCATGAGCACCACGAGAAAGTCAGCCACCGTCGTGCTGGCCGCGGCCGGCCCACTGGCCGTCGCCGTCCTGCGTCTCGTCCTGCCCTACTACACGGCGTCGGACAACCAGGCAGCGGCGGTCGACGTCGCCGAGCACCCTGGGACCGAGAGCCTCGTCCTGTGGCTCGGCCTGGTCGCCACTCTGACGCTGGTCCCGGGGCTCTATGCGATCCGGGACCGGATGTCTCCGGGCCGACTGAGGGCGACCGGCTTCACACTCGCTGTCATCGGCTATCTCTGTCTGCCCGGCCTGCTCGCGGTCGACCTGCTGCTGTGGGTCGGGACCGACCAGGGCTTGCCGACCACCACCGTCGCCGAGCTGGCGGGCGGCGTGCATCCGGCTGCGCTCGTGGCGACGGCGCTCTTCGTCCCCACGCACATCCTCGGAATCGTCCTGATCGGCGTCCTGGCACTCCGCAGCAAGCACCTGCCGCCGCTGGTCGCGTGGCTGCTCATCGTGTCCCAACCCCTGCACCTGGCCTCGGTCGTCCTCGGGCTCCCGGCCGTGGACTTCGCGGCCTGGTCCCTCACCGGCCTCGGCATGGCCTGGCTCGCGGCGGCCCTCGCGCCCGAGGTGGCTGGACCGGGCGAGAGCAACCCGGCCGCGGCGTACGCAGCATCAGCGGGAGCACCAGGGGGACGGCGATGAAGGCGATCGTGGCCGGGGGAGGACCGGTCGGCATCTTCACCGCGATCGCGCTCGGGCGACGAGGCCACGAGGTCACCGTCGTGGACCGTGACCCGGGCCCGCAGAGCGCAGGCGAGTGGCGGCGCGCGGGCGTCATGCAGTTCGAGCACGCGCACGGATGGCGCCCGCAGGTCATCGAGGCGCTGCGCGCGGAGATGCCGGACGTGCTCGACGCGCTGCTGGAGGCCGGCGCCCGCCTCGAGCGGCTGCCGGGGCTGCCCGGCATCGAGGCCCTCGCGTGCCGTCGGCCCGTGCTCGAGCGTGTGCTGCGCCGCTGCGCCCGGCAGGAGCCGGGCCTGCGGTGGCGGACGGGGCACGTGGACCGGGTCGACGTCACCGACGGTCGGGCGACCGGGGTGACGGTCGACGGCGAGCACCTCGACGCCGACATCGTCGTCGTCGCCACGGGGCGCACCACCAGGCTGGGGAATGAGCTCCGAGGACCAGTCGAAGGCGGCGCCTGCGGCTTCTCCTACGTCACCCGGGTGTACCAGGCACAGCCCGGTGTTTCGGCGTACGACGGGTTCCCGTCGTTCCAGACCGGACCGGGCTACGTGAGTGTGGTGATCGGCGGCGATGCGACCACCCACCAGGTCGTGATCGCCTATCCGACGCACGACCCGGCGTACGACGCCCTGCGCACGAACGCCGGCTTCGACACCGCCGCGCACCTCATCCCGAACCTCTCGCACTGGACCGACCCCGACCAGTTCGAGCCCGTCACCGACGTGCTCGTCGGCGGGAACCTGACGAACACCTACCGATGCCAGGGCCCCGCGCTGGGGCTGCCGCCGGCGACCGGGCTGTTCTTCGTCGGCGACGCGGTGCTCACCACCAACCCGGCAGCCGGGCGCAACCTCGCCCTGCTGATCCCGCACGTCCGGCAGCTGCTGGCGTCGCTGGACGACCCGCACCAGGACCTCGACGACGTCTCGCTGGCGCTGGACACCTGGGCCGAGCAGCACGTGCGGCCGTGGTACCTCGACCACGTCCGGTGGGACCGCACGTTGCTCGAGCGGTTCGAGGGTCACGACATCGACCTGGACGACCGCCTCCCTTCGGACGTCATCTGCGCGGCGGCCGAGGCCGACGCGAACCTGCGGCCGTACGCCGGCATGTACTTCGGCATGGTCGCCGGCCCGGACGTCCTCGACGCGGCCGAGCCCCGGGTGCGCGAGCTGCTCGCCGAGGGCTGGCGCCCCGCGGCTCCCGGTCCGAGCAGGGCCGCACTGGCCGACGCACTCCACGTCCTCGCCGACCGCGTCGCGCCACCGAACCTCGTCAACAACTGAGACGGCAACCGGCAGTGGTGGACGCCGCTTCCTCCCCTCCACGATGCTTGCGCTCGTGACTACGGCGGCCGGTCGGCCTCTCGTGGGGCGGGAGGCCGAGTCCCGTCTTCTGCTCCGACGGCTCGGCTCGGTGGGCGAGGCTCCCGTCGTCACGGGGTTCGTCGGCGAGCCGGGCACGGGCAAGACCGCGCTGATGGACGAGGGCGTGAGGGCAGCGCGCGATCGCGGGTTCGCCGTCCTGGCCGCCCGGGGGAGTGAGGCGGAGGAGAACCTCCCGTTCTCGGCCCTCCATCAGCTGCTCCGCCCGCTCCTGCACAAGGTCGACCAGCTGTCGGGACCGCAGCGCCGGGCCCTGCTCGCCTGCTTCGCGATGGGAGAGGCGGAGGACGTCAACCCGCTGTTCGTCGCACTGGCGACGCTCGAGCTGCTCGCGGCGCACGCCGCGGATGCTCCGGTCCTGGTGTGTCTGGACGATCTCGACCGGATGGACAGGTCCTCGACGGACGCGCTCGGGTTCGTCGTACGCCGGCTCCAGGGGGAGCGGGTCACCGTCGTGTGTACGTCGCGACGACCGGGGACGAAGCTGGGTGACGGGTCGACCGACGAGTGGAGAGCCCTCGAGGGGCTCGAGGACGATGCCTCGATCGAGCTCCTGCGATCCCGTTCGACCAGTTTGTCGTCGGCGCTGGAGCAGCGGGTCGTACGAGAGGCCGGCGGCAACCCACTGGCCCTGATCGAGTTCGCGACGGCACTCGAGACGGGACGGCAGTCGTGGAGCGACCTCGACGTCGACCTCCCGATGACCACCCGCCTGGAGGCCGCCTTCGCCGTACGGGCCGGAGAGCTCGACCACGCCGGACGGGCGGTCGTCGACGTGCTCGCGGTCGACGACGGCAGCACCGTGGACGACGTCCTGGCCGCCGCCTCGATCCTGCACGGAGCGGAGATCGGGGGAGTGTCGGTCGAACGGGCGAAGGCCCTGGGTCTGGTCTCCGTCTCGGGCGATCGCTGCCGGATCGCCAGCCCGTTGGTCGGGTCAGCACTCAGGCAGACGATGTCGGCCTCGCGACGGAGATCGGCGCACGCGGCGCTCGCCGACGTCCTGGTGGCGGACCGCGACCGGGCGATATGGCACCGGGCGGCCGCCGTCGACGGACGCGACGAGGACGTCGCCGCGGACCTCGAGCGAGCAGCCGCCGACGCACGCCGCCGTGGCGCGGTCGACACGGCGGCACGGTGGCTGGACCGGGCCGCGATGCTGAGCCCGGACCAGGCCGCCCGGACCTCGCGACTGTTGAGCTCCGCCGAGCTCGCCTTCGAGCTCGGGCGCTTCGAGCAGGTGGAGGAGATCAAGGAGCGGGTGGCCGGCTCCGAGCTCAGCGTGAGAGACAGGTCCCGGCTCACCTGGCTCGAGGGGGCCTTCCACGACGGTTCGTCGAGCGAGCCGTCGGAGGTGAGTCGCCTCGTCGCTCTGGCTCGCCGGGCCACGGCGGACGGCGACGTCGACCTCGCCCTCCAGCTGCTGTTCGGGGCTTCCCGGCGGGTGTGGTGGCGCGACCCGGGTGATGTCGTGCGCGCCGAGATCGTCGAGGCGGTGCGGCAAGTCCCACTGCCGCCGCACGACCCGAGGATCCTCGCTGCAATGGGGCTCGCCGAGTCCTTCGAGCTCAGCCCGACGGTGATCGAGCAGCTCGGGCAGTGGCCGTCGGACGCTCACGGGCGTCCCGACCTGGCCGGTCTGCTCGGCATCGCCGCGTTCTGCATCGGTGAGTTCGAGCGCGCGGACACCTACCTGACGCTCGCGATCCAGGAGCTACGCCATCAGGGTCGGCTGAGCCTGCTGGCCGAGGCGCTGGCGATCCGCAGCTGGACCGAGGTGAACCTCGGCATCTTCGATCCGGCCCGCTCCGCCGATGAGGCTGTCCGGCTCGGCGACGAGACCGGACAGGCGGTGTGGGCGGCGACCGCACGCATCGCCGTCGCGGTGTCGGACGGCGTGGCCGGACGCTGGGTCCCGCGGCACCCGATGTTGGCCGAGGCCGAGACCACCGCGGTGCGGATGCCCAATGCGAGCTCGTCCCTGCTGGCCGGCGTGCAGCAGGCACGTGGCATGGCCGAGCTCGGCGCCGATCGTCCGGAGCAGGCGTACGGCGAGCTGTGCCGCATCTTCGAGGCCGACGACCCGGCGTTCCAGCGTGTGCAGCAGCTGTGGGTCGTCGGCTATCTCGCGGACGCCGCTGTCCGGACCGATCGCCGTGCGGACGCCCGCGCGCTGCTCGACGCCTCTGCTCGGCTCGCCGGCCCCAGCCCGGCGTCCGGGTACGCCATCTCGCTGGAGTACGCCGACGCGGTGCTCGCCGACGACCGGTCGGCCGAGGCCGCGTTCGAGGCGGCCCTGTCCGGCGCCGCCGGCTCGTACCCCTGGCATCGAGCCCGGCTGCACCTCGCCCACGGGTCATGGCTGCGTCGGCAGCGTCGGGTCGTCGAGTCGCGCCAGCCCCTGCGGGCCGCCCGGGGGACGTTCGCGGCTCTGGGCGCCGGGACGTGGGCGGCACGGGCGGACCAGGAGCTGCGAGCGGCGGGGGAGGTCGGCTGGCAGGCGGAGGTGCACCCCCGCGAGGAGCTCTCCGCGCAGGAGGCGCAGATCGCGGACCTCGCGGCGCAAGGGCTCTCCAACCGCGAGATCGGGCAGCGGCTGTTCGTGTCGCACCGCACGGTCGGGTCCCACCTGTACCGGATCTTCCCCAAGCTCGGGATCACCAGTCGCCACCAGCTCGCCGGTGCCCTCGCCCGGCGAGGTTGACCGCCGACCAGCCTGGCGCCGGGGTCACAGCGTCGGGACCAGTCCACCGTCCAGGGTGATGTCGGCCCCGGTGAGGTTGGGCCAACGCCCGCTGGCGAGGACCACGGCGAGGTCCGCCACCTCCTCGGGCCGGGTGAACCGGTGGGTCACCATGGCCGCGGCCGCCTGCTGCTGGACCGCGGCGGGGTCCTGTCCGGTCGCGGCACCGACGACGTCGGCGACGCCACCGGAGCCGAGCCAGAGGTCGGTCGCGACCGGCCCGGGACTGATCGAGCTGGCCCGCACCCCGCGGGCGCCGTACTCCTTGGAGATCGACTTCGTGAGGTTCACCAGGGCGGCCTTGGCGGCCGAGTAGTCGATGACGAGCGGATCGGGCAGGACCGCGTTGACAGAGCCGATCGTCACGATGGTGCCGCCGCCGCGCGCGACGAAGACGGGCAGAGTCGCCCGCATGGCTCGCACGTGCGCCAAGAGGTCGAGCTCGAGCGTCTGTTGCCACTGTTCGTCCGTGACGCTCTCGAACCCGTCGGGGCGGGGGCGGACGAACCCGACGTTGTTGACGAGCACGGCCAGGTCGCGCCCGGCGGCCTTCACGAGTGTCGCGGGTCCTTCCGGCGTGGCGAGATCCACCTCCACCACCTCGACTCCGTCGCGGGCGAGAGCGGCGAGCTCGTCCGTCGCTGACAGCGATCCGGCGACGACGCGCGCTCCCTCGAGGGCGAACGCCCGGACCGTGGCGAGTCCGATACCCCGACCCGCCCCGGTGACGACCACCGTCTGCCCTTCCAGCTGCAGTTCCATGCCAGGACGGTAGGAGCGAGGTCGTGTCCTCGTCTTGCGTCGCATGACTGAGTCGTCGGCACCGCTCCGCCTCGCGGAACCACAGTCACCTGACCGAAGCCGGACGCGGGTCCAAGGGGTCACGATCGCGTCATCACCACGACACAAGGAGCGCACATGTCCGGTAACCGACGTCCCGTGGTCTTCATCCACGGTCTCTGGCTGCACGCGAGCTCGTGGCAGCCCTGGGTCGACCTGTTCGACCAGGCCGGCTACGTCGCCGCGGCCCCTGGCTGGCCCGGAGACGGCGAGACGGTCGCCGCATCCCGAGCCAACCCCGACGCGATCGCCGACCACGGGATCGATGACGTCGTCGAGCACTACCTCCGGATCTTCGACGGCTTGGACCGCAAGCCGATCCTCGTCGGCCACTCCTTCGGCGGCATGATCTCGGAGAAGCTGCTCGGGATGGATGCGGCAGACGCGGCCATCGCCATCGACGCCGCTCAGATCAAGGGTGTACTGCCGCTGCCGCTCTCGTCGCTCCGGGCGACCCTGCCGGTCTTCAAGAACCCCGCGAACAAGCACAAGGCGGTCTCGCTCACGTCGGAGCAGTTCCGCTACAGCTTCGGCAACGCGGTCAGCGCTGAGGAGTCCGAGCGGCTGTACGAGGACTGGACGATCCCGGCCCCGGGGAAGCCGCTCTTCGAGGCCGCCGCGGCGAACTTCTCGCTGCACTCACCCGCGGCCGTGAACACGCACAACGACGACCGTGGCCCGCTGCTGCTGATCACGGGCGGCAAGGACCACACGGTGCCCGAGGTCATCACGAAGTCGACCTTGAAGCAGTACCGCGACTCGCTGGCGGTCACCGACCTGCTCGAGTTCCCGGATCGCGGCCACTCGCTGGTCGTCGACAGCGGGTGGCGCGAGGTCGCCACGACGTGCCTCGAGTGGCTCGAGAAGCAGGGGCTGCGCGCTGACACCTGAGGCGGCTCGAGCGACGGTGCGAAAGTCCTCCGGGTCCTCTCCGGAGGGCTTTCGTCGTCCCCGAGCGTGCCCCGGTGTGTCGACCCAGCGTGCCGAGATCCCGCTCGCCCGCTCTCACCGGAAGTCGCATGCCCACCTCACCGAAGCACCGCAGCGTGACTTCGACGTGATGTGTCCCGGTCACGGCAGGCCCCAGGCGATGAGGTGGTTCTTCAGGAAGTACTGACCCCCCGGCTCTCCGCGCGAGATTGACCATGGAATGATCTTCTGCTTAGAATATGACTCTAAGTAGACGTCTCACCGTGGGACGCCTGGCCAGGAGGTCAGCCATGTCGGTGTTCACCGCCACCCGTCCGCTTCGTCGCGTCGGCCAGGTGCCGACCCAGACCCTGGGGGGCGCCGCCTGGTTGCGGCCGCTGCTGTACGGGGAGACCGAGCCGCTGCAGGCGGTCTTCGACGGGATGTCGCTGGAGTCGCGGTACGCCCGCTACTTCCAGGGCGTGTCCGCGCTGACGCCGGCCATGACGAGTGCACTCACCGCCGTCGACGGAGTCGACCACGTGGCCTGGCTGGCCAGTGTCCGCGGACGGTCTGTGGGCATCGCCCGCTACGTGACCGTCGCGGCCGGCACCGCCGAGGTCGCCTTCGAGGTGGCCGACGAGTTCCACGGGCTCGGCCTGGGTGCCGCCTTGCTCGACACCATCACGACGGTCGCCGCGGCGTCGGGGATCTCGAACCTCCAGGCGCTCGTGCTCGGCTCCAACCACGGCTCGCGCCGCCTGCTCGCCCAGGTGGGGCTCCGGCTGGTCTCACAGAGCGACGGGATGCTCGAGGCCGACGGCCCCTTCCATGTGATGGAGCGGGCGCGTGTGGACCGGGCGGAGGTCCTGCGACTCGCGTTCGCTGCGCCGCCGCTGGCTGCGTGATCCGACAGCCTTTTCAGGACGGTCGGACCAGCAGCTCGACGAGGGTCCGGCTCAGCCAGCCGACGTACTGCTCGTGGTCCCAGCCACGGATGGAGCGCAGCAGCAGGTAGACGTCGATGCTGCCGATGGCCCAGGCGGTGTCGGTGGCCTCCTGGGGTGGAAGGCGTAGGCGATCCTGGTCGATCATGCCGATCATCGCGGCGAACGTCTCGTTGCGACGCCGGTGGGCGGCTTCGAGGTTGGCGGCACCCGTCGGGTCGACGGCGGCCGCCTCGCGGTAGGCGACCCAGACAGGTGCCAGCCGCTGCATGGTGTCGGCGATGAGGGATGCGCACATCTCGACCTGGCGTTCCGCGGACGGCTGTTCAGCGACCGCCTTGTACGTCGGCCGGTCGGCGAGCAGGACGTCCTCGTCGTCTCCGGCGACGGCCATGTCGACGACCAGATGCATGAGGGCGGCCTTGCTCTTCCCGGCGTTGTAGACCGACTGGAGCGCGACGCCCGCCTCCTTCGCGATGTCGGCGACGGTCGTGGCGACGTAGCCACGAGTCACGAACAGCTCGCGCGCGGCCTCGACCACCCGGCGCTGGGTGGCCCGTCGTTCCTCCTCGGCCCGCTCGCGCCGTCGGGTCGCGTCGTAGCTACGTGGTTGGCGGCTCATGCCTTGACTCTAGAGCATAACTCTGCCTAGAATGAGCATCCAAGGTAATTGAGCAGAGGCTCAATGAGAACAGAGTCTCGGAGAGAGAACGAGAAGATCGCCATGACCATCACCACCGAGCCGGCGAAGCTCCGGACGGCTCCGAGCCTCACCGGGATCAGCCACGTGGGCCTGACGGTCCGCGACATCACGACCAGCGAGGCGTGGTACGCCGACGTCTTGGGCCTGGTTCGGGTGTTCGTCGAGCCGCACAGCGCGGGGGAGGGATATGCCGTCGTGATGACCCGACCGGGAACGGCGCTGTACCTCGGCCTCGACCACCACCCGGACGCGGACCTCCAGGAGTTCAGCGAGCGGCGCACGGGTCTCGACCACCTGGCGTTGGCCGTCGAGCGCCGAGAGGACCTCGATCGCTGGGCCGCCTACCTGGACGCCCGCGGTATCGAGCACGGCGCGATCACGGACGTGAGCGAGCCTGCGCCGCATGCCCAGATGACGTTCCGCGATCCCGACGGCATCGCCGTCGAGGTCTTCTGGACGGGAGGGCACTGAGATGTTGACCCACCAGGAGCTGCCCACCCGCCGCGGTGCCCGTCCGCGGACGACGACCACGATCCCGCAATCCCAGATCGACCAGCAGCCGGACGACGCGCGGCACGTCGACGCCATCCTGGCCGAGGCCGCCACCTGGCCGTCGGTGCACCAGACGACGTCCGGCATCTCCGTGGAGGGGGCGCGTGCCCTGGCGCTCGACCCGTCCGCGGTGGGAGGGCCTGTCGAAGCCTTCATGGTCGGCCAGGAGTTCTGCCACGTCCACGCGGGGGGCGACCACAGCCTGCACCTCATGCTGCCCGTTCCGCTCGCAGAGGCTGCGGCCAGCGCAGGGTGGGCGGAGCCGCACTTCTTCGTGCTCACCGGCCAGGCGCCGCCGACGGTCGTTCTGGTGTACGCGCCTCGTGACGACGACGAGCGCGACGTGGTGCTCGGCCTCGTCCGCGCGTCGTACGAGTTCGCCCGCGGAGGGTGCTAGTCACCACAGGCTCCGGGCGGTCGCCCCGCCCGGAGCCTGTGTGCTGCCTGCATCATCCGGCGAGCAGCGCGCGCTCCTCTGGGGAGAGGAACTCGCGCGCGACCTCGACGGCGCGGGCGTGCGCCGCACGTCGCCCGGGCTCCGGGTCGGCGACGGCCAGGTTGGGGCGGAAGGCGATACTCCGGATTTCCTCGATGCCGACCCACCGGAGCCAGTCCTCGAAGTAGCTCTGCTGGAAGTCACTGCCGAACGCAGGCCCCCGGTCGGGACCGTAGACGGCACCGGTGTAGATGACCGCGACCCGCTTGTTCTCGAGCAGGCCGGTGTATCCCGTGTCCGGGTCGAAGCCGAAGACCGTGCCCGGCTGGCTGACCACGTCGATGAACTGCTTGAGGATGTAGGGCACCGAGGCGTTCCACATCGGCACGGTGAACAGGTAGTAGTCGGCGGAGTCGAACCGCGCGAAGGTCTCCAGCGCAGCTCGCCAGGCGGCGGCCTCGTCACCCTCCGGGTCGGCGCCGGCGAAGACCGCCATCTTGGCGGCCGCGGCGGGCGGACCGAACTCGGGCAGGGTGCCGTCCCACAGGTCCCAGTGCTCGACGGTGACCTCGGGGTGGGCCTTGCGGAGCTCGTCGAGGAACGTCGCGGCGATGGCGAGGGACTCGGAGCGTTCGCCCCGGGGAGAGGCGGAGATGTGCAGCAGGGTGGTCATGACGGTGTCTCCTTGAAAGATTTACGTGCGTGCGCACATAGTTGTATCAAAGTGTGTGCGCACGCACAAGACTTGATAGAGTAGTGCCATGTCGACAGATCTCTCCGAGACGTGGGGTGCGCTGCTCAAGGTGCACGCCACTCTGGTGCCGCGACTCGATCGCGAGCTCCAGGACGCACACGGCCTCCCGATGACGTGGTACGACGTGCTGCTGGAGCTCAACAGCGCACCGGAGCGTCGGCTCACCATGGGTCAGCTCGGCGCCGTCGCGTCGGTGAGCCGCACGCGGGTCAGTCGCGTCGTCGACGAGATGACCCGGGCGGGACTCGTGTCCCGTGAGCCGAACCCGGACGACGGCCGTTCGGCGTACGCCGCACTGACGCCGGCGGGCCGGACGGCGCTGCGCAAGGCGGCACCGACCTATCTCGCCGCCGTCCGCCGTGAGTTCGCCGACCGCTTGACGCAGCACGAGGCAGAGGTGCTCGCGAAGGCACTGCGCAAGGTGCTGGCCGAGGCCGGCCGCGAGTAGACAGGGGTAGATCAGCGGCCTCTTCTCTCGGCACCTTCTGCCGAGCCGCTCCGGTCACAGGTCTCGCCGGCACGTTAGGGAGCCGGTGATGGGGGTACGGGTTGTCCGCAACTCACGCGCCGCCGCGCGGCGGTGCATTGAGACCTGTGGGAGGGATCCAAATGGGTTGGGTATTCGTCATCGTGATGGGCATCATCATCGGCCTGCTGGGCAAGTTCGTCGCTCCCGGCAGCCGGGACAACACGCCACTGTGGCTCACGATCGTGTGTGGCATCGTGGGAGTGTTGATCGGGTACGGCTGGCTCGGCGGGACCAACGGGATCGACTGGCTGGCCTTCTTCGTCTCCATCCTCATCGCGGCAGCGCTGGTGATGATCGCCGCAACCGTGACCGGACGTTCCGGCAGGCGCGTCTGAGCCCCAGCACAACGAGGAACCCCCGTCGGAACGACGGGGGTTCCTGCCTGGGAGTGGTCCGGGTGCCTCGCGCGTGTTCGTTTCGGCAATAGTGAGGCGTGGCGATCTTCCTGGCGCTGATGTCGAGCGCCGTGTGGGGCACCTCGGACTTCATCGGCGGGCTGATCTCTCGACGCCTTCCGACGTACCTCGTCGTCGTCACGTCCCAGACCGCGGGACTGGTCGCGGTGACCGTCTCGGCGTTGGTCACAGGTGGGTTCGGCGAGCCGCTGGGGTGGGTCGTCCCCGCCGTCGTGGCCGGCGCCAGCCTGGCCGTCGGGCTCCTGATGTTCTACACGGCTCTGGCGACCGGTCCCATGGGGATCGTCTCGCCGATCACCGCGCTCGCGGTCCTGGTGCCGATGTCCTTCGGTCTGGCACGAGGTGACTCGCTGAGCGTCGTCACCAGCATCGGGATCGTCGTCGCGCTGGCAGGTGCGGTGTGTGCGAGCGGACCCGAGCTGCGGGGGAGCGCGCACGCCCGGCCGATCGTCCTCGCCGTGTTGTCGGCAGCCCTCTTCGGCGTAGCCATGCTGTTCCTCGCGCAGGGAGCGAAGGCCGATCCCGTGATGTCCTTGTGGGGCATGCGCGCGGTCAGCGTGGCCGGGCTCGCGGGTGGCCTCCTCTTCGTCGCCGACCGGCGTGCGCTGTTCCAGGTGTCCGTCCGACGGCGCGACGTCTCCCTGATCGTGCTGGCGGGCCTGGGTGACTCGGGCGCGAACCTGCTGTTCCAGCTGGCCTCCCTGCGCGGCTACCTCAGCGTGGTCTCCGTGCTCGCCTCGCTCTATCCCGCGATGACCGTGCTCCTCGCGCGGGTCGTGCTCCAGCAGCGCCTGCGCCGCGGTCAGCTCCTCGGCGTCCTGGCGACCCTCGGTGGCGTCGCGCTGGTGTCGGCCGGCTGAGTGGCGGTCTAGCCGGCGAGAGCGGCGCAGAAGGCATCCCGGTGGTGACTGCCGCCGGAGTCGGGCACCACGGCGAAACCGGGGGACGTCACGAAGTCGACCCGGCCGGCCGCCCGGAACGTCACGCCCCCGGGGAGCGGGACGAGGACAAGTTGGCCGGTGGCGTAGGCGTGCACGAAGTTGCCCTGGGCGTCCAGCGTGAAGTGGATGTTGAAGCGGTACGGCGCGCTGGTCAGGGAGTTCCCGTTGGCGGTGAACGTGTCCTGCTCGGTGAGGTGGAAGTCCGCCGAGGTCACGTCGGAGCTGATGGTGGCGAAACCGGTCTGCACCGACGTGATGTCGACCGGGAAGCCGCAGACGTTCGAGTCGGTGGAGACCACCGTCTGCGCCACAGGAGTGCGGGTGGGTGCGTCAGCGGGGGCCGGTGCCGCCATCGCCAGGGTCACCCCGAGGGCGGCGCAGAGGCCGCCCGCCAGGCCGGCAGCCGTTCGGGTTCGGGTCGGGAAGGGCGCGTTCATGGTGTCGACGGTCGGTCACGGCCCCGACGTTCGCAATCGGTAGATCTACTGCTTTTGCCAGGCCTCCTCCCGGGCCACCATGGTCGGCACACGGGACGAGGCGGGCGAGGGTCGACGTCCAGGCCTCGTCCCGGACCCACCGGTTCTCGGACGGCGCGGCCTTGGGGGAACCGCGCCTTGCCAGCCCGGCAGCCGCACCACCCCGTGCTGCCGGGCTGACTGGCGTTCGCGGAGCGCGGGAGCGAACCACTGGTTGTACGGTGGCGTCGTACCAGGTGTCCCTCGCTCGGCCGGCACCTGCGACAGGCGCAGCACGGGCGACGGCTGGTGAACGGGGTGGTCGCATGTGGCTGTTGCGCAACTACGAGCTCTGGCTGGAGTTCGTCCGGGAGCTGCTGAACGATCCGCGACCTGACTTTCCGCGTGAGCGGATCCAGCTCCGGCTGGCAGAGACGCTCGACACCATCGTCTCGTGGAACTGGGAGGATCCCGACGGGTCCTACGGGTTCGAGCTCTCACACCCGATCGACGGGTGGCCCACCCCGGAAGAGCGGCTGATCTGGGACAGCGGCGCGCGCGATGCCCACCCGCTCCTTCGGTGGTTCTACACCACCCAGGACCCGCGCCCGATGACGATGGGACGCGTCCCGGAGTACATGGTCGAGCCCGGGGCCATGGAGCTGGTGCGCGAGCTCATGGCGCCGGTCGGCTTCGTCCAGCAGCTGTCGATCCCGTGCCACGTGGAGAACGGCCATCGCGCCTTCGTCGCCGCCAAGGACGACGACGACTTCAGCGACGACGCCCTCCAGCTGGCCAGGCTCATCCAGCCGCTGCTGGCGCTGCTCTGGCTCCAGGCCGCTGCCCTGGAGCGGTGCCCCGATCCGGTCGGCGTGGACACCACCGGGCTGTCCGGCCGCGAGCTCGCCGTTCTCCAGCTCCTCGCGGACGGGCTCACCGCCGAGGCGATCGGGCACCGGCTCGGGATCTCGCCGCGCACCGTGCACAGCCACCTGGCTCGTCTGTACCGCAAGCTCGGGGTCTCCGACCGGATGCGGGCCGTGCTGATCGGCGAGGCGGCGGGCCTGATCACGGTGGATCCGGGCGTCCGACGGCTGACGGACCGCGCGGCGTTCGGCTAGAGTTGGCTGACCGAACAGTCAGTCAGGAGTCCTTCGATGGATCCCAGCACCACGGCTACGGACATCGCCTCGCCCTCGCACACACCGGTCACGCGGGCGGAGCAGAAGCCGCCGACGGCCACGCGGAGCCTTCCTGGCATCGCCTACACCGATCCGCTGCTGTACGAGCAGGAGCTGGTGGAGGTCTTCGAGCGGGCGTGGATCGTCGTGGGGCACATCTCCGAGCTGAGCGAGCCCGGCCAGTACGTCACGACGAACGTCGGTCGCGAGCCGGTCGTCGTCGTCCGTGGCCACGACGGCGAGCTGCGAGCGATGTCGAACGTCTGCCGGCACCGGGCGTCGACGATCCTCGAGGGCACCGGCCAGACCCGCTCGGTGATGCGTTGTCCCTACCACGCCTGGACCTACGAGCTCGACGGTCAGCTCGCCGCGGCGCCGTCCGGCCAGGGGTTCGCCTGCCTCGATCGCGACCGGGTCGCGCTGCCGCAGTTCCGGGTCGGAGTGGTCGGCGGTCTGGTGTTCTGTTGCCTGGACCCCGACCAGATGTCGCTGGAGGAGATGCTGGGGCCGGTCGGCCCCTACCTCGAGTGGCTCAACGTCTCGGGGCTGCACGTGCACCACGGGCCTGAGGGGGCCCGGTGGACCGAGGACTTCGCCGAGAACTGGAAGATCCTGGCCGACAACTACCTGGAGGACTACCACGTCCCGGTCGCCCACCCGACCCTGGTGCGTCTGGTCGACGTCAAGGAGACGGTCGGCGACAACAACGACTGGTGCGAGTGGTCGCGGGTGCCCTACCGCACCCGCCCGTCGCGTGACCCGCGCGAGCGGGAGTACCAGAGCCTGCGCCGCCGGATGCCCGGGATGCCCGAGGAGTTCGAGAACGCGATGGGACACGTCTGCATCTGGCCCACGACGTTCTTCGAGATCTACCCGCACCACATCGACATGTGGCGGCTCGAGCCCACGGGGCTGCACAGCACCCGCGCCACCACGATGACGCTCGTCCACCCCGACGAGGGGGAGCAGGACCGTCGCGCACGCGAGCTGATGCGCGAGCTCAACGTCGACATCATGGGCGAGGACGTCGACATCACCACGCGGGTGCAGCGCGGCGTCCAGGCGCCGTCGTACCACTCGGGCATCCTCAACGACGAGCAGGAGTTCTCGGTGATCCGCTTCCAGCAGCGACTGCGCGAGCTGCTGCCCCGGATCGCCGAGCTCGAGGCGATGGCCACGGGGGAGCGCAGCGTTGCCTCACCCTGACGCCTGGCTCTTCCTACCGCCCGAGGTCGAGCTCCTCGTGCCGAAGCTGCTCGCCCGACTCGCCGAGACGGGTGGCGGCTCGCCCGAGGAGGTCGAACGAGAGCTGCGCGAGCGCATCGAGACCCTGATCCTGGAGGGCGACGTCGAGGAGTGGCGGGCCTTCCTGCGCGAGGCGACCGGCATGGTCGCCGAGTACGCCGGCGACGACGCCGAGGCGCGGGCCGTGCTGGCGACGATCCTCGACGACCAGTTCCTGCTCGCGCGTGCCGTCGTCGACCTCGACGCCACCGATCTCGACAAGCGCCGACAGCTCGCCCGCGCGGGCGCGACGCCTCCCCGGTCCAGCCGGGTGTGACCTCAGCGGGTCAGTCGCGGGCGCCGTAGGTCACGTGCGTGACCGTGCTGGCAGCCCGAGACCTGAGCAGCTCCAGCTCACGGGGCGGGACGTCGTCGAAGAGCCGAGTGCCGCCTCCGAGGACCAGTGGCACGTAGTGGACTCGCAGCTCGTCCACGACCCCCGCAGCGACGTACTGGTTGATGGTCCGTGGACCGCCCTGGATCGAGACGTATCCGTCGCCGGCCGCATCGCGCGCCCGGGCCAACGCCGACTCGATCCCCTCGGTGACGAAGTGGTACGTCGTCCCGCCGTTCATCTGCTGCGGCGGGCGGGGGTGGTGGGTGAGCACGAAGACCGGACAGTGGTAGACCGGGTCGTCGCCCCACCAGCCGTTCCACTCGCGATCCCACTCACCGCGCACGGGTCCGAACATGTTGCGACCCATGATCACCGCCCCGTAGCCGCCGACCTCGTCGATCTCGGCACGGTTCTCGTCGGCGTGGTCGAACATCCACGCGTGCAGCTTGTCGCCCCAGCCGTCACCGCCGTCTTCCCCGAAGGGGCGCGCCTCGCTCTGGTTCGGGCCGGCGGCGTATCCGTCGGCGGAGACGGTGATGTGGGCGATCACCTTGCCGGTCAGGTCGGTCATGTCGCTCTCCTTCTCTTGGACGTTCCCTCTCGTGGACGTTCCCTCGTCTCGGGTCGGGTGATGGCGGCGCGTCAGTGCCGCACGCGGTAGCGCAGGTGGGTCGCCTCGGGGGTGTCGATCACCTGGACGATTTCCAGCTCCACGAGCCCGGGAAGGACGTCGAAGAGGCGACGCCCCTGGCCCAGCAGGACGGGGACCTGATGCAGCTGGATCTCGTCGAGCACGCCGGCCGCGAGGGCGCTGCGCGCGACCTCCCCGCCTCTGATCTGGACGTCGCGGTCGGCGGCGGCCTCCTTCGCCTGGGCCATCGCGCTCTCGACGCCATCCGACACATAGGTGACCAAGGGGTAGCCCCACCGGACCGCCGGGGGCGGCGGCCGATGGCTCGGCACGAAGATCGGCAGTCCGGCGTGCGACCCTCCCCAGTGGTCCATCAGCTCCGCGGTACGTCGACCCGACAGCACCGCACCGGCAGCCCTCCACTCGTCCTCGAACTTCCGGACCGGTCGGTCGGGCTCCTGCGACGCCGCCCAGTGGTGGAGGCGCTCGCCGTCGTCGCCACCGAGGTAGTCGTCGGTGTCGGCGATGAAACCGTCGACCGAGATGGACATGTCGAGCACGGACACAGCCATGGGGGCTCCCTTCCGGTTTCTGGGTGCGCCACCATCCGACGGCTCGAGCACGTCGGCCACACATTCGAGCTGGATAGAATCCAGCGATGGCGATCCGCATCGAGACCGATGCCGTCACGCTCGCGCGCTCCCGGCTCGCCACGTCACCCGCGGTCGAGGTGGAGGCCACCCTGCGGGGTCGTCAGGGCGGTGCCGCGACCCCGCAACATGCGCGCACGTGGTACTCACGGTCCCTGGCGCGGCTCGACAGCTGGACCCTCGACCTGCTCCACGCCCTGGTCCCGCTCGACCATCGCTACGTGCCGGACTTCCTGACGCCCCATCCAGGGCAACCGCGCGAGACGCGCGACGGCATGGTCGCGGCGATCGCCACCACCTCGGAGGAGGAGATCGCCTACCAGCTCGACTTCGCCTTCGACGGCCGGCCCGTGCACCCGGAGTTCGTGGCGCAGTTCGAGAGTCGCGAGCAGTACCTCGCCTGGCGCCGGCGCCCTCCTGAGCTCCTCACCACACTCCTGGCGAAGGGCGAGCGCGTACTGGCGAGCGAGGCGGCGGAGGCCTTCGGGCGGTTCTTCGATGCCGCGATCGCCGAGGACTGGTCGCGGGTCAGCGCGGTGCTCGACGCCGACATCGCCTACCGCGCCGACCTGATGACCACGCACGGACTCGCCGCGATGCTCGAGAGCCTGGGCGACGACCTCGAGTGGGACGGCCAGGCCCTGAGCATCCCGCGGCCGTTCGACGCGGTCGTCGACTGGGCGGACGACGGCGTCCTCTTCTGGCCTTGCACCGCCCACGTCGGGCCGCTGGTGTACGCCGCCGAGCGCCCTCGCACGCCCGCCCTGACGTACGCCGCGCGAGGCACCGCGATGCTGTGGTCGCCGCCCCCGTCCCGGGTCGACAACAGCGCAGCCGTCGGCGACCTGATCGGCACGACCCGGGTCGACATCCTGCGTCACCTCGGCCACGACCCACGCACGACTCGCGAGCTCAGCGGCCTGCTGCCGCACTCGGCCGGCACGATCTCCTACCACCTCGGTGTGCTCCGGCGGAGTGGTCTCGTCACGAGCCGACGTAGTGGTCGCGGTGTCGTCTACCGGCCGACCGCCCTGGGTGACGCCCTGCTCGCCGGCGAGATGCCCGCCCTCGAACGTCACCCACCCCGAGGGTGAGCGGTCCTCAGTCGCCGACGGCTGCGTCGGGCGCGGCACCCCACCGCGTCGCGCCTACGCTCGCCGCGACCACGCACGCGATAGCCGCCACCTCCACGACCGACAGCCACTCGCTCAGCAGCAGCGCGGCGACCACGGCCGCGACGGCCGGCTCCAGGCTCATCAGGATGCCGAAGACCCGAGGGGGCAGCGAGCGCAGGGCGAGCATCTCCAGGCTGTAGGGGATCACCGAGCTGAGGATGCCGACCAGCGCGCCGAGCAGCAGGAGCCGTGGCTCGAGCAGGGTGTCGCCCGCCTGGGCCACCGCGAACGGCGCCACCACCAGCGTGGCGATGGTGCTGGCGACGGCCAGCCCCTCGATGCCCGCCCAGCGACGGCCGGTCGCCGCCGTCGACACGATGTACGTCGCCCAGCACGCGCCGGCCAGCAGAGCCAGGCCGAAGCCGACGGGGTCCACCCTGGTCGGTCCGGCGCCGAACAGCGTGATGCCGAGTGCGGCCAGGGCGACCCACACCAGGTCGCGGGGACGCCGGCTCCCGAGGGCCGCGACCAGCAAGGGCCCTGAGAACTCGATCGTCACCGCGACCCCCAGCGGGATGCGGGCGAACGACTCGTAGAACGCCCAGTTCATGGCGCCCAGCCCGAGCCCGAGCGCGAGCACCGGCCTCCAGTCGGCCAGTGGCCGGCCGAGGACACCCGGTCGGGCGACGGCGAGGATGATCAGCGAGCTGGTCAGCAGTCGCAGGAAGACCATGCCGACCGGTGGGATCTCGCCGAACTGGTCCTTGGACACCGCCGCGCCGAACTGCACGGACAGGATGCCGATCAGCACCAAGGTGACGGGGGAGAGGGCGGCCTCGGCCGTCGGCTCAGCCCTCACGGTTCCATCGTGTCCCACCAGCGGGTACGGGACCAACCCGTTTCGGCCAGGGGTGCTGTCGGACGGGGACTCCACCGTTGACATCACCGGCGGCGGACGGCAGATTCCTCTCTCAAATCGGAGCCCTCGGGACTCATTCGTCTCGAAGGAGCCCCCATGAAAGTCCGTCGTACCGTCGCCGCACTCAGCTCGCTCGCTGCGACAGCCGCTCTGCTCGTGACCGCCACGCCGTTCTCCGAAGCGGCCGGACCACCGAAGCCGAGTCCGACACCGGCCACTCGCGTGGTCATCGTGCTGTTCGACCAGATGGTCCCGGAGTACGCCGACAAGTTCGCCATGCCGAACTTCCGAGCGCTGCGTGGCAGCGGCACGAACTTCAACAAGGCCTACCTCGGGTACATGGCGTCCGAGACGGTGATGGCACACAACGTGATCACCTCGGGCCTCGAGCCGCGGCACATGGGCTGGACCGACGAGGCCTTCCGCGACCACGCGAACGTGTTCGGCAAGGGCGTCGACGCGATGCACATCACCGGCGACCTCAGCCTCGACGACTTCGCGAAGCTCGAGAAGAACAAGAACGGCGTGCCGTATCTGAAGCTCGCCGACTACCTGCACACCTCGCGACCCGGCACCAAGTTCATCACCGTCGGTGAGAAGGGGTACGCCGTCGAGTCCGCGACCGGCGCGACCGGCGACATCGCCGTGCGGATGTCGGACCGCCAGAGCAACGTCACCGACGCGTGGCCGAACGGCTGCACGAACCTGTCGATCCCGGGCGTGCCCGGGAACGGCCGGTGGCGTTACCCCTTCGGCAAGAACGTGCCGGACTACCTCACCCGTTCTGACCCGAACGACCCGACGCTGTGTGGTCGTTACTACGTCAACTCAGACAAGGGCAACGACTACGGCACGAAGGCCGCTTTCCCGTCGTGGCTGTACCAGGGTGAAGGCAACCGCTTCGTCCCGGGCAACGACGAGGACCACCTCGGTGGCGACACCTGGGCTGCCGACGCGGCCATCGAGATGATGGAGAACGAGAACTGGTCGGGCATGTTCATCACGCTGGGCGGCATCGACAAGGCCGCCCACATGTGGGGCGCCCAGGACGACAACGCTCAGGTGGACTGCAGGACGCTCGCGGGCCAGACCCACACGCGGTGCAACGCCGAGAACGCCGACGTGCAGCTCGGCAAGATCCTGGACGAGATCAAGAAGGTCGATGCCAGGAAGGGCGGTCACACCCTGGTCGTGCTGACGGCCGATCACGGCGCGACGTACGCGAAGGACTTCTACGGCAAGACGACGGTCGACGCGAGCAACAGCAACTGGTACTACGCGCCGAAGGCCACCGGGGTCTGGGACGCCGGTACGAAGGGGAGCCTCGACACGTCCACCTACTCCAACCCGTCACCCGCCATCGCCGTTCTCAGCGGCGACGACAACGTCCAGTTCTCCTACCAGTCGACTGCCATCGAGGCGTGGCTGTTCGATCACTCGCCGGCCAAGAACCAGGCGAAGGCCAAGCAGATGCTCGGCATGCCGGGTGTCATCGCGACGTACTGGAAGAACGCCGCCGGCACCGCCTTCAAGCTGCAGGGCACCAACAAGATGACCAAGTCGGAGAAGGACTGGTGGCAGGCGCACGCTCAGGAGATCGTGAACACCATGGCCGCCGACAACGGCCCTGACGTGGTCGCGCTGCTGCACGACAAGACCGGCTACGGCGTGTACGGCGACCACGGCGGGGCGCAGGAGTCGGTGCAGCGCGTGCCGATGGTGTTCTGGATGTCCGGCGGGCGTGCGAACCTGACCAACGAGTCGTTCAAGACTCCGGACGTCATGCCGACGATCCTGCGGGCCATGGGCATCCAGCCGACCACCCCCATGGACGGAAGGGCGCACTCACTCGGACGCTGAATGACGGGGGTCACCGGCGCCCGCGGTCACGACCGCGGGCGCCGGGCATCTTCGACCGTGGTGAGTCGTCCGGTGCCGAGGTCGTAGACGTGTCCTGAGACGGACACCCGGGGTGAGACGGCGGGCGACTCGAGGAGCCGGCGTACGTCGACCCGCACCGTCGCGTGGGGATCCTCGACCACCGAGTCGGCCAGGTCCTCCTCGCGGAGCCCCGTGACCTCCGCGGCCCGTCGGCGGAACGTCGCGTCCGCGAGGAAGCCGGTGCCGCACTCGCTGTGGTGGATGACCGCGACCTCGAACAGCGTCTCGGGCCCGGGGCCGACCATCTGCTCGGCCAGGAACGCCAAGAACGCGATGTCGTGTATCACCGCCGGGGTGACGCGTCCGCCGGCGTTGCGCAGCACCGGCGCCTCGCCGTCCTCGAGGCCGAGGAACGACTCGGGAGGCAGCCGGTGGTCGAGGCAGCTGACGATGACGGTGCCGGACGTCGGGGGAGCGAGGGCGACGGGACGGTGCCCGAGGGCGATCCGGGCGTTGCGGTCGAGGAAGGGGGCGAGACGGGTCATGACGGCTCCTGGCTGGCGAATGTTGTCAGTGTCCACATTACGCCGGGAGTGCAACTGGTTTCCGCATTCGAGAACCTTCAGGCGATCTGCGACCCGGGCAGCGCTCGCAGACGGACCTGCTCGTCGTCGGTCCGGATCTCCAGCCGCCGGGTCACGCCGTCGCGGGCCTCGGGGGTCGGGTAGCGCAGCAGCCAGACGGCCACCTGCTCGTCGCGCACCGGGAGCGCCGGGAAGTCGTTCGGCTCGGGGTGGGTGAGGGCGACCACGAGCACCTCGGCGCCCTCGGCCTCAGCAGCGGCCACGATCTCTCGGGCGACCGCCTCGGGCGCGCCTGCGGCGTCAGGCAGTCGGGTCAACGGCTTGATGTCGATGACGAGCTCGCCTGCCGTCGGCGTGGTGTGCAGGGGGTCGTCCGGCCCGGGATAGCCGGACCCGACGTACACAGGCCGCAGCAGGAGGACGTCGTCGCTGTCGATCATCGTGGCGTTTGCGGCGGCGGCGTGCTCACGCCAGACCTCGCCGGTCCTGTAGAAGTCGGACAGCGCCTGGCGGCGCGCCCGCATGTCGGTGAAGCCGCGCAGCCAGACCAGTCGGTCGGGATCGTCCAGGTCGGCGAACAGGCCAGGCACGTGCATGCCGAGGGCGGCATGGGCGTCCAGGAAGTGGCGCGCGAAGAGCTCGGCCAGGATGTCCCGTCCGCCAGGGTGCAGGGTGTACTGCCGCAGCTCGAGCACGAGGCAACAGGGATGGAGGTCGACCCCTGACTCAGTCATCGCCCTCGCTCCGGCTGAACTCCATGACCCAGTCGAGCCGCCAGGTGCGGCCGGCGTCCCAGGAGAACTCCTGGGTCCACCTGGCGAGGTCCGGCCCCGGCGCGCTCCACGTGAACCGCAGGTGGATCGGTCGGCCGTCGAGGGTGTCCTCGCCGGTGAAGGTGCCCACGCCGTCGACGAAGTGCCCGGACAACGGCGGGTCGACGTGACCTGGACGTTTGGTCGACGCCCACCAGATGCGCCACACCGCGTCGGTCGGGTCGAACTGGCGGAGGGTCAGCCCCTCCCACGGCCCGCCCGGGGTGTCCGGGCCGGCGAAGATGCGCTCGAGGTGGGAGAGGCCGCCGAAGATCGGCTCGGTCCGGCTCGTCGTGGCGAACTCGACCCATTCCTCGCACGACGGGTCGGTGCTGTCGCGGCGCTTGCGGTTGTGGATGCGCCAGGTGCCGAAGATGAAGTCGAAGTCGGTTTGCATGAGTGCGAGTGTGCAAGCGGCCACCGACAAGGGGCAGACCCGCTCGTGCCGGGTCGGGCTCGCGTCAGGCCGGGGTTCCGTCGGCGTCGCAGGGGAGCGTGCCCGGCAGGTCGGCCTTGTGCATGAGCACCGCGAGCGAGGCTGACATGCGGCTCGGCTCGATCTCGGCTCCGCGATCGTTGAACGGCCGGTCGAGCACCCAGATCAACGCGATCGCGGAGAACAGCGTCGCCGTCATCGCCGCCATGGCCACGGACTGGCCGAACGCCGTCGCGCGAGGGTCGGCGAACAGACACTGGAACGCGACCACCACGACCACCATCAGGATCAGTACCAGCCACACGAACTCCGGCACGAACGACCGACTCTCGGCCAGGCGGGTACGCCGAGACTCCTGCCGGTCCTCGCTGAGCTGGAGCCAGTGCTCGAGCGCCGCACCCTGGCCGTTCCCGGCGATCTTCGCCTGCTGGGCGGTGAGGATCAGCTCGTCGACCCAACCCTGGGTCACCGTGCTTTCCTCGCCACGCTGCATGGCCGGCCACTCGTCGTGGATGACCGAACGGGCGTAGCAGATCGCCTCACCCCGCAGCTCGTCGGTCTTGTCGGGGAAGAAGCCGGCGGTGGCGTACATCTGCTGAACCGCCACTGCCTCCTCGCCTGCGGCGTCGCGGCCGTTGTCGTAGCTCTCGAACACGGTGAAGATCACGAACGCGAGCACCACCGCGAGGCCGGCGCCGGCGGCGCTGAAGATGCCGTCCGCCGACTCCATGCCGCTGAGATAGCCGCCGGGCGGGGCAAGGCGACGTACGACGAGCATCGCCACGACGGCGAGCACGGTCGGAACCACGATCAGCAGCACCGAGAGCACCACGACGCCACGCCCCCTCCTCGGGTCGCCGACCCGCCCGAGGGCATCTTCGCCCACCGGAGCCCGAGACGCGACGGGCTCTCTCAGCGTGGTCACGTCCGCCGGCTGAACCTGATGCTGCCGTCGGGCAGTCGGCGATGCAGGAAGCCGGCGTCGTGGATCCGACGATGGTGGAAGGAACAGAGAGGGATGCCTTCTGCGAGGTCGGTGCGACCGAGCCTTCCCCACGGCTGTCGATGATGGAGCTCGCACCAGGCGAACGGGCGCTCGCACCCGTCAGCGGCGCAGGTCCGGTGGTTGATGCCGATCGCGACGCGTTGCTGGTCGGAGAACAGGCGCTTGGACCGACCGAGGTCGAGCACCTCCGACCGCCCACCGAGCACGGCGGGCATGATGCCCGCGCCGCAGGCGAGCCGCCGGGCCGCGCCCGCGGAGATCTTGTCTCCGGTGTCGAGCCCTGCGGCGGCGATCCTGCCCCGCAGCACCTCCTCGTCGACGGTCACCACGACGGTGGCGGCCGTGCGGGGGTGGAGGTGGTCGGTCGGCAGGTGCTCGAGGAGCTCACAGAAGGCGACGCCGCGAGCGTGGTGCCAGTCGGTGTCGGGGCCTTGCGGGTCACCCGCCTGGGCTCGTGACGCGCCGAGGCGAGCACGCCGAGGTGCGGTCATGGTGTCGAGGATCTTGCGCAGAAGATGGCCCTGGAGCGTGGGGACGATGAAGTGTCCGGTGACCGTGCCGTCGGCGTTGTCGTGGAGGGTGAGCCGGGACTTGCCTCGCGCGGCGTCCTCCTCGTCACGCACCAGCCTCTCCTCGTGCGCATCGACCACGTCGGGGTCGGGCTCGACGGCCTCGATGGCGCGGCGAGCTGCGCGACGGAGCGTGCTCGGGCTCATGATCCGCGCCTTGTCGAGGAGCGCGGCCTCCACCGTCGCGCGTTGATCGGTCGTCACGGTGGAGGGGAGCTGTGTGTCGGCGCGGACGATGATGTCGGCCTTCGCCGTGGAGATCTGTCCGGTCGCCAGGGCCTGCTGAGTCGCCGTACGACGCTCGAGTCGGCCGGCGAGCGCCACTTGTCGCTGCGCCTCGGCCCCGTCGTCACACGAGAGCTTCGCCGCCCACTGGCCCGTCGTGGCGGCACCGGCGCGCCGTGCGGTCTGGGACTTCTCCGCGGCTGCCAGCACCTTGAGCTTCAGCGCCGCCACCCTCGCCTCGGCCCCAGCGAGCTCTCGCACCAGCTCGGCCTGCTCCTCGTCGGTGAGCGACGCCGGATCGACACTCACCAGCCGGTCGAGGCAGGCGTGCAGCTCCCCCACGGGGCTGGTGATGGTGGTGGATCCCGAGAGCATGAGACGACTGTATCGAACACGTGTTCGACATATCAAGATGGGAAGACCAAGTTGTGGAGAGAATCTTCTGGTCGCCGCGGGGCGGCCAGGGCGAACCCCTCAGCCCTCCGTCTGGACGACACCCGGCGACCGGAAGGCGAAACGGTCGCCGGCCGACCACGGGGACTCGTCCGTGCACCGATATCCGCGCAGCCACGGCGTTGCGTCCACCACCCGGAGGTAGAACCCCCTGGGGTAGTCGTACTCGCGGCGCAGCCGTGCCGACGCGACGTGCACGGCTCCCGAAGGTGGACGACCGTTCGACAGGATCGAGTCCGGAGCGGCCGGTTGGTCGAGCATGGCCAGGCGGAGGTAGGGACCGGCGTACGGCGGGCAGCGCAGCAGACCCTGCTCCTCGGCCGCGGCCAGGATGTCGACCAGCGTGGCGCCATCGGTCAGCCCGAGCTGACCCACCGTCTGCTCGACCACGTCGACGGACTGGACGGCCCGGGCCTCGCCGCTCGTGAACATCGGGTCGTCGAGCAGCCTCTCGGCGGAGGCGTTGAGCCGGACACCCGCAGCGGCCAGCGCCGACAGGAGCTCTTCGCGGCTGAGACCACCGACGCGTACGGTCCGACGACCGAAGTGCAAGGATGTCGTCACGGCCGGTCCGACCTGCCGGTCCGTGACGAGGCGGCGCCGTCGGAGGTCTCGAGCGGGCGCTCCACGAACACCTCCACCAGCGGCTTCCACCAGCCGAGCGCGAACCCTGCCACTGCGATCCACCACCAGCCCGAGAAGGTCAGCGCCACCCAGAGCGTCGAAAGCAGCAAGGCCACACCGACGGCGACGAACAAGAGCCGGAAGCCGATCTCTCGTGCCGTCGCCATGCATGCCCCTGTCGGTCTCGAGCGGAAGATGCCGAGCGCTCGCGGCCCAACATACGCATCACCGAGACCCGATCCGGTCGTTCTTCACAGCGGCTGACGTCGGCGGATCAGCGGCCGAGCGAGTCCGGCCCGCCCACCCGGCCGGGAAGTGGGGGAGGTGTGGTGCGGCTGCTCGAGGTCGCGGGAAGACGACCGGATGCGATCAGCGCGGCGAGCACGATCGCGCAGGTGGCCGTGAAGCCGATCAGCAGGCCGTCCTCGAGCGCGAGGCCGCGAACGGCGGTGACCGTGACCGCGACACCGACCAGGGCCGGGCCGAAGGAGGAACCGAGGACCTCACCGAGCTGGTACTGGGCCAGCGTCGTCACCTCGTCACCACGCGTGGCCTCCTCGGTGGCCAGGACCCCGATGGCGGGGTAGGTCATGCCCATGCCCAGGGCGCCCACACCCCAGGCGACGTACACGACGACGGCGACCCCGACGGCGACACCGACCAGGACGCCGCCGACGCCGAGGAGCATCACCGCCTCGCCGAGGGTCGCGATCCGCGCGATCGGCCAGCGGCCCGCCAGCCGCGCCTGCGCCCAGGTGCCGAGGGTCCACGCCAGCGTGCCGCTGGTGACCACGAGGGCCGCCACGGTGAGCGACAGCCCGAGGACGCGTGTGAGGTACGCCGGCAGGAAGCCGTCCACCGAGTAGAACGCGGCGTTCGCCAGGAAGCCGGATGCCACGACGGCGGGAAGGCCACGGCGAGCCGTGAAGCTTCCCCTCGGCAGGATGCGCGTGAGCGCTGCCAGAGCCACGATGCCGAACGGGATCGCCACCAGAGCCCCGACCAGCCCCGACGCGGTGAGTGCGGCGAGGAGGACCAGCATGCTGATCGCGAAGAGGATCAGGACGGTCGTGCTCACCGGGCTGCTGGCGGAGGGCTGTTCGCGGCTGTCGGGCTCGGACAGCGACGGGTGCAGCATCCACACCGCGGGTACGACGAGCGGCAGGATCAGCGCGAACGCCCATCGCCACCCGAGCGTCGACGCCACGAAGCCGCCGTACGCCGGACCCAGCAGGCCCGGTAGCGCCCACGAGACCGCCAGGGCGGCGTACATCCGCGGCCGGAGGCGCAGCGGGTATCGCCGCGTGAACACGGCGAGGAGCAGCGCGTACTGCGCCCCGCCCCCGGCGCCCTGGATGCAGAGACCGGCGACGAAGACCCAGGACGCAGGAGCGAGGATCACCACGACGCTGCCGGTGACGAAGACGCCGACGCTCAGGTAGAAGGCTCCGCGCAGACCCCACCGCTGCACCAGCTTCGGGGTGAAGGGCAGGACGACGACGGTGGCGACCTGCTCCGCGCTCAGCGCCGCCCCGAACAGCCGGACGCCGTCCAGGTCGGACACCACCGCGGGCAGCACCGCGATCGTGACCAGGACCTGGACCGCGACCAAGCCCTCCATGAGCAGCAGACCGAGCGTCGTCCGCCCCAGGCCGGCGGCGAACAGCTCTCCCCAGGCCGGGGTCGTCGACGCCCCCGTCGCCCCCTCGGAGGTCCGGCTCACGACGGGAGCGTAGCGACGTGCTGCTCCGCAGGACTGCTGCTGCAGGACCTCGGCGCCGGTGACTTCCGCCCCTGACCATGCCGTCCGGGGTGCGGGAGCGTGGGGATGAGGACCGAGTTCTCCTCGCAGGAAGGAGTGAGGGTCATGTCCGAGAACATGTCGAAGGACGTACGCCAGCAGGCGTTCGAGCGGGTGAAGAAGCGCCGGGACTTCTGGCCACACCTCCTGGTCTTCTTGATGGTCAACTCGTTCGTGGTCGTCATCTGGGCGATGACGAGCAACGGAGGGTTCTTCTGGCCGGCCTTCCTGATGGTCGGCTGGGGCATCGGTGTCGTGATGCACGCGTGGGATGCGTTCTTCCGCTCCGAGATCACCGAGGAGGACGTCGACCGCGAGCTCGCCCGGATGCACCACCGCTGACCCTCTGCGGCACGACGAGACGGCCGGGGCGCTACGCCGATCCCGGTGTGACCAGACCGGCCTCGTACGCCGCCACGACCAGCTGCACTCGGTCGCGGCAGTCGAGCTTGGTGAGCAGGCTGCTGACGTGTGACTTGACCGTGGCCTCGCCGATGAACAGCTGCGCGGCGAGCTCGCTGTTGCTCAGGCCGCGGGCGACGCCGACGAGCACCTCCTCCTCGCGCTGCGAGATCGGCGGCAGCTCGCGGAGCCCACCGCGCGACGCCCGCCCCGCGAACTCGGCGATGAGCCGCCGCGTGATCGAGGGCGCGATCAGGGCGTCGCCACGCGCCACCACGCGGATCGCCGACGTCAGCTCGTCCGGCGGGCAGTCCTTGAGCAGGAACCCCGCGGCACCGGCGTCCAGCGCGGCGAACACGTACTCGTCGAGGTCGTACGTCGTCAGCACCAGCACCGCCGTGTCGGGATACCGCTCGCTGATCCGGCGGGTCGCCTCGATGCCGTCGAGCACCGGCATCCGGATGTCCATCAGCACGACGTCGGGGCGGAGCTGCTCGACCAGCTGGACCGCCTCGTGGCCGTCGGCCGCGTCGCCGACCACCGAGATCCCGTCCTCCCCGTCGAGGAGCTTGCGGAAGCCCGCGCGCAGCAGCAGCTGGTCGTCGGCGATCACCACGCTCAGCGTGGTCCGGTCGGGGGCCGTCATCCGGCCGCCATCGCCGAGACGGGGAGCCGCGCGTGCACGGTCCAGCCTCCTCCGCCGTCCGTCGTACCGGCCGTGACGGTGCCGCCGAACACGCTGACCCGTTCCCGCATCCCGACCAGCCCGTGTCCCGGGTCGGCGCTCGAGAGACTGCCCGCGCCACTGCCGTCGTCGCTGACCCTGAGGTCGAGCTGGTTGCGCGCGAACGCGATCCGCACCCGGACGCAGCGGGCGTCGGCGTGCTTGAGGACGTTGGTCAGCGCCTCTTGGACGATGCGGTACGCCGTGAGGTCGAGGCCCGGCGGTAGCGGTAGCCGCTCGCCCGAGACGTCGAGGTCCACCTGGATGCCGGCGTCTCGGACGGGAGTCAGGAGATCGTCGAGCTGGGCCAGCCCGGGCTGGGGTGCCAGGGCCATCGGGTCGTCGGTCCGGCGCAGCAGACCGAGCAGGCGGCGGAGGTCCACCAGCGCCTCGCGTCCCGTGCGCTCGATCGAGCTCAGGGCGGCGTCGACCGATGACCTGTCGACCTCAGGTTCCTGCAGTGACCGTCGTTCGGCCGCTGCCTGCACCACGATCACCGAGAGGCCGTGGGCGACGACGTCGTGGAGCTCCCGGGCGATCCGGGCACGCTCGTCCTCGATCGCCCGCGTCGTCTGCTCCTCCTGCTCCGCCGACAGCATCCGGTGGGCCTCCCACGCGTCGTGGGCCTGCTGGGTGCGCCGGCTGACCAGGTAACCGACCGCGAAACCGACAGCCAGCCAGACGGCGAGGGGGGTGACGTCGCCGGCGCGGCCGCCGACGATGCCGACCACGAGCCCGATGAGGAAC
Organism: Nocardioides sp.; assembly: GCA_035707985.1. Classification (GTDB taxonomy): domain Bacteria; phylum Actinomycetota; class Actinomycetes; order Propionibacteriales; family Nocardioidaceae; genus Nocardioides. The sequence goes on from DASSTL010000077.1 coordinate 69,208, forward strand.
CAGGCGACGAGGAAGCCTGCGCCGATGGCGAGCTTGCGTCGGTCACGCACGGTCCCCAGCGCGTAGGCGGCGCCGACCAGGAGGACGAACCCTTCGAAGGGGCCTTGCTGACCGGCTGACCACAGCGTGGTCCACCAGGTCACCACGCCGATCACCAGGCACGGGGCGACCAGCGGGGCCAGACGTCGTACGCCGATCAGGGCCACGCCCACGACCAGGAAGGCCAGGTGCCGGACCGGTGGCCCGGGGAATTCGACGGAGTGCGGGTGTTGCGAGACGTCGACGACGCCGATCGCCAGGATCGCCAACGGCGCTACCCAGTCGAGCGCGACGCGGCGCAGGCGGAGAGCGAGGTCGCGTCGGTCCATGGGCGCACGCTAACCCCGGAACTCTCCCGGGCGCCTCCATCTGGAGGTTGTCCGGCGATCCCCCTCAGGTCGGAGAGCGGGGCCGGCGAGTTCCCCCTGGAGCGCGCCGCGTTCCGACCCTGGGGCGAAGCGCGTGAGGCGGTGTCGTTCCTAGGTTCTCGGCAGCCGCGACGGTCGCGGCACCCACGAAGGGGGCATCACCATGAGCACGATCCGCACACTCATCACCGGAATCACCGTGGTCGCCGCCGGGGCCGCCGGCGCCGCCGCACTGGCCGCGACCGGAACGGCGTCCGCCGGCGCCGCCGCGGCCTCGGCCCGGGGCTTCACGGTCACCGCCCACCAGGGCAGCGACTCGACTGTCGACCTCGGCGACGCCGGCCCCAGCGCCGGTGACGAGGACCTGTTCGACGCACCTGTGTTCCGCGGCGGGAAGCACGTCGGTCGCCTGGTCGGGAACTGCACCACCGCGAGGGTGGGTGCCCAGAGCCTGGACCAGCTCTGCGAGTTCGTCCTGCGTCTCCCGCACGGGCAGATCACGGCCTCCGGAACCGTGCGCGCCGGCCAGTCCGGGCCGGGCTCCTTCGCCCTGCCGATCCTCGGCGGCACGGGTCACTACCAGGGCGTGGGCGGGCAGATCACCGTCACCGCCGGCAGCGGCCGCAACATCCCGATCGGGGTCTCACTGCGCTGAGCTCTCCTGACAGCGCTCCCGTGATCCGGGGCCCACTCGTCAGCGTCCGGTCCTGCCGTCGATCTGCTCGCGGATGATGTCGGCATGGCCGGCGTGGCGGGCGGTCTCGTCGATCACGGCGAGCAGGGCCCACCTCAGGTCGCGCGCCTTGCCTCCGTGCCGAATCGGTGCCGCGGGGTCGCCGACCCCTCGGATCACCTCGTCACTGGCAGCGCACGCCTCGCGGTAGTCGCGGCGCAGTGCTGTCAGGGACCGTCCCGGGTCGACCTGCATCGAGCGCTGTCCACGGCTCGGCTTCCCGCCGCCGACGATCTGCTCGAACCACTTCGACTCGACGAACGTCAGGTGCTGGATCAGTCCGGCGAGGTTGGTGCCGGACGGGACCGTGCTGCGGCGCGCGTCCTCCTCGCTGAGACCCGTGAGCTTGTCCAGGACGCCGGCGCGGAGCGAGGACAGGGCGCCGAGCAGCGCCTCGAGCTCGTCCGTGGCGGACTGCGGGGGACGCGCCGACATGGGCAGCATCCTGCCCGTCGCCGGAGGCGCAGAAAAGAAAACTCAAGAGGATGGCGAATTCCCTACCATTTCGATATCATGCGAATGTGATATCGGAAAGGAGAATTCAAGCCCTTTTGTTCAACATATCAGATATCCGACCTGATGGCAAATCGACAAGGAGAAGGGTGCCTTTTTGAGCCTGGTGCAGGACAGCCTCGCAGAGCTGGTCATCGCCGATCGAGTCGCCGACGCCGAACGCTGGCGGACCGGGCATCGCGTGCTGCGCGCGAGTCGCCTGGGCCGTCGCGCGGCCAAGGCGTCGGTCCGTGCGCAGCGCCTGAGTGGACAGGCGGCCGCGGCCCGACGCGAGTCACGTTTCACTTCGTAGCAGGACACCGGCCCCACCGGTGAACCACCGGGGCGGTCCTCACGGAGGTGGGGGCCGCCCCGGCTGCGCCGGGAGCGTGATCTCGAACGCGGCGAGCTCATCGTCGGTGGGTGGCCGGTAGACCACCTCGCCGCCGTGCGCGTGGGCGATCTCGCGCACCAGGTGGAGGCCCAGTCCGGTCACGCCCGTGGGACCCGCGATGGCGAAACGCTCGAACAGCTGCGGTTCGAGCGCCGGGGGTACGCCGGGCCCCGTGTCGGAGACCCGGATCCGCACCCCGTCACCGTCCACGACGCCGCCGATACGGATCGGCGGGCGGCCGTGACGGGCGGCGTTCTCGACGAGGTTGTCGACCGCCTGCCCCAGTCGCACCGGATCGACCGTCACCCGCGCCTGCTCGGGAGCCTCCACCTCGATCGGTCCGTGGAGGCCCCCGGAGAGGGCGCGGGAGCGAGCACCGTGCAGCAGGTCGGCGAGCGAGACGTTCTCGGGATGGACCTCGAGGGTCTCGCCGTAGGCCCGCGAGACCGTGCCGAGGTCGGACGCGAGGCGTCGGAGACGGTCGGCGCTCGTCCGGATCCCCGTGAGGAGCTCGTCGCGCTCGGCCTCCGACAGGTCCTTCCAGTCCGACCGCAGGCTGCCCGCCGATCCGTCGATGACGGCCGTCGGCGTCCGCAGCTCGTGGGCGGTGACCGCGAGCAGATGGATGCGCTGCTCGAGGAACCGACGACGCTCGTTCTCGCGCTCGCGGCGGTCTGAGTGGTCGCGGGTCACCTTCGCGAACCCGACGTGGTGCCCGGAGTCGTCGTACACCGGGCTGATCACCACGCTGGCCCAGAAACGGGACCCGTCCTTGCGCAGCCGCCAGCCCTCGTCGGAGTAGCTGCCCTCGCGGAGCGCGGTCTCGAGGTTGCGCCGCGGGTGTCCGGTCGCGCGGTCCTCCTCGGGGTAGAAGACCTCGAAGGGTTTTCCGATGATCTCGTGGGCGGCGTACCCCTTGATCCGCTCGGCTCCCGCGTTCCAGCTCGCGACCGTGCCGTCGGCGTCGAGCATGAAGATGGCGTACTCGCCGACCGCGGCCACCAGCCGTCGGAAGTTCTCCTCGGTCCGCCTGAGCTCACTCTCCATCGTGCGTTGCGCCGTGACGTCGTGGACCTGGGCGAAGACGTAGATCACCTGCCGCTTGAGGTCGCGGATGGGGGCGAGCGTGGCGCGGACGACGCGGGTGGGCTCCTCACCCGGTGGCGCAGGCAGTCGGTGCTCGAACGTCGTGAGGTCCTCGCCGAACGTCGTCAGGTCCTCGAGCCGGCGGTCGAGGTCCTCCCCGCCGCCCACGGTCAGGCGGCCGTAGTCGACCCCGACCAGGTCGGCGGGAGAGCAGCCCATGAGACCGGCGAGGGCGCGGTTGGCGCGGACGATCGTGCCGCTGGAGGTCAGTGTGGCCATGCCGATCTCGGCCCGGTCGAACAGGTCTCGGAACTGCTGCACGTGCTCGGTGAGCACCGCCTGCTCCTGGACGAACGCGACCTGCTCCTGGCTGAACGGCTCCGGCTTCGGCCGCCGCAGGTCACCGGCGACATGGAGGGCGGGGGCCGTCACCGGGTCGGGTACGCCGGTCCCGACGCCCTCGAGCACGCCTAGGAGACGGCTCGGTAGGTCCTCCAGGGGAAGTGACTTCTCGATCAGGTCGGCCGCGCCGAGCCGGCGGGCGTGGGCGGCGAGGTCCGTCTCCTCGAACCCGGTGAACATGACCACCTTCGTGGCGGGCGACAGGGCGAGGATCGCCGGCAGCGCCTCGATCCCGTCGACCCTCGGCATGGAGGTGTCGAGCAGCAGCAGCGTGGGTTCGTGCCGGTAGGCCAGCAGGATCGCCTCGTCGCCGTCGCCGCCCTCGCCGACGACGTCGAAACCCGCAGCCTCGAGGCGACGACGCACGAGGACGCGCACCTCTCGGGAGTCGTCCACGAGGACGACGGAAGGTGCCGCACCCTCGCTCACGGCTCCTCCGTTACCCGTTTCCACTCGTTGCATGTTCCTCGCCTCGAAACCGGTCAGCCACCCGGGGTCCGCTCGAGGGTCGTTTCAGGCTGTTCCACGGCCCCGCCGCAGGCGGCGGCCGGGGCGTTCACCGGTGGCCACGCCGTCCCGGAGCGCGATGATCCCGTTCACGACGACGTCGCGCACGCCTCGCGCGAGCTGGTGCGGATCGGCGAACGTCGCGCGGTCGATGACCGTGTGAGGGTCGAGGACCACGAGGTCTGCGGCGTACCCGGGCGCCAGAACGCCGCGGTCGGTCAGACCGAACGTCCCGGCAGGCACCGACGTCATCTTGCGTACGGCGTCGGGCAGGGTCAGCAGCCCGAGCTCGCGCGTGTAGTGCCCGAGCACCCGGGCGAACGAGCCGTAGGCGCGCGGGTGGGTGGGGGAGTCGAGGCTCCTGCCGGTCGGGGCGATCGAGGCGGCGTCCGAGCAGACGCCCACCCAAGGCACCGCCAGCTGCCGGCGCAGGTTGTCCTCACTCATCGAGTGGAACGCCGTGAACACCGACGTCCGCTCGGCGGCGATGATGTCCAGGGCGGTGTCGACCGGGTCCTGTCCGCGGTCGGCCGCGATCTCGGCGAGCGTGTGTCCCTGCCACCGCGCGTTGTCGGGGTGGCGCAGCCGCAGCAGCAGCACGTCCGCGGCGTCGGGGGTGTCGCCGTACCGCCCGAGCGCCACCATCTCCGCCCGGATCCGGGCACGGGTTGCAGGGTCGCCGAGCCGGTCGTACAGCGTGTCCGGGCCGCCCTCGTGCCAGTGCGGCGGGATCGTGGAGGACAGGCCGGTGCCGCTCCATGTGTAGGGGTACACGTCGGCTCCGATCGGGAGGCCCTCGTCGCGAGCCGCCTGGAGCCTGGCCAGGGCGTGCTCCATGAGGGGCCACTGGGGCCGGCCCGCCGCCTTGAGGTGCCAGTGCTCGCCGTGGACGCCGGTACGCCGCACGATCTCGAGCAGCTCGTCGGTCGCCGACAGGAGCTCCGGCCCTTCGTTGCGGACGTGTGACGCGTACGTGCCGCCGTACTCCCCGGCGACCTCGCACAGCGCGACCAGTTCCTCGGTGTCGGCGTAGCTTCCGGGCGCGTAGATGAGCGACGAGCCGATGCCGAGTGCACCTTCGGCCATCTCCTCGGCGACGATCTGGCGCATGTCGTCGAGCTCCCTCGGCGTGACCGGGCGGTCGGCGTACCCCGCGCCGTGGACGCGCATCGTCTCAGCGCCGATGAGGGAGGCCACGTTCTGGGTGCACCCCGAGCGCTCGACGGTGTCGAGGTACTCCGACAGACGGGTCCAGGTCACCTCCACGTCGTACTGAGCGGCCTCCGCCTGCATCGCTCCGCGGGCCGCGTCGGGCAGCGGACCCATCGACTCCCCTTCGCCGAAGACCTGGGTCGTGACCCCCTGCACGAGCTCGCCGAGCGACGTGCCGTCGGCGAGCACCGAGAAGTAGGAGTGGGAGAGCGGGTTGATGAAGCCCGGGCAGACGACGAGCCCGGCCGCGTCGATCACCGCCACCGCCGACTCGTCCGGCGGCAGGTCGCCGACGCTCACCACGCGGTCGCCGGACACGGCGACGTCGGTGATGCGCGGCTCTGCGCCGCGCCCGTCGAGGACGCGTCCCCCGCGGACGATCAGGTCGAGCACGGGCTCGTCATGACGCAGCCGGGCGGGGTGGCCGCAGCTCGCTCATCACCCGCAGCCCGGGCTCCGCGTGACGGACGCTGCCGATCGTGTTGACCAGGGCCGCGGCCGTCGAGACATCGCCGTGGAGCCCATCCGGCACCGAGAGGTACAGGTCGGGCTCGCCCCTCAGCCGGACGTCGTCGCGCGAGGGGCCGATCCCGACCGCCATCTGGAGGTGCAGCCGCACGCGCTCGACGCCGTCGGCGACCACGACCGCCACCTGGTCGATGCCCGCGATCCGGCCGGGCTCGATGGTGCCGAACGCCGACGGCGTGGGGGACTCGGCCACGACCGGCTCGATGGTCTCCGTCGTACCGGTGGCGGCCCAGCCCAGCGCCGCCGCGACCGCCTGGGCCGACTCCGTCAGGCCGACGTGACCCATCGACCCGGCCGCCACCCTCGCGTCGAACTCCTCGCGGGTGATGCCCGCCCCCACCTTTGCCTGGAGCGGCTCGCGCCGCAGGCCGGCGTCCTGCACCCGGTGGACGTGCACCGAGTCGACCCGCTTGGCCACCCCCGACAGCACGACCGGGAGGTAGTCCATCGCGAAGCCCGGGTTGACCCCGGTGCCGACGACCGCCACCCCGGCGCCGCGCGCCGCCTCGTCGAGCCGGGCGGCTGCCTCGGGCGCCTGCACCCAGGGGTAGGACAGCTCCTCGCACGACGAGACGACGTGGGCACCAGCCTCGACCGCCGCCAGCAGCTCGGGCAGGCATCGCTCCAGGGAGGAGGAAGTGGTGTGGGTGACGACCAGGCCGGGGTCGGGCACAGGTACGGCGGCCACAGAGTCGACGACCGTGACGTCCGGCGCTGACTGGACGCCCAGCACCTCGCCGATCGAGGTGCCCACCATCTGCGGGTCGATGTCGCAGGCCCCCACGAGGCGGAGGTCGCCGCGCTGGAGCGTGAGTCGGACGACCTCGCGTCCGATCGCTCCCAGCCCGACGTGTGCGACGGGGACAGGGGTCATGCGTGGTCCCTTCCGAGCCGAGTCACAGATGGTGGGGTGGCGATGGCCACCGGGTACCACTGTCGCACTCGACTCGGGCCGATGGCCGACCGGCCACGGGCGTGGGTGGTTGCTGCTCTGCTCGAGAGTCGTGCTCGAGCGAGGCGTCTCAGTCGACGCGGCGGGCGGTGCGCGCGGACAGGTCCGCGGGCACGAGCCGACGAGCCAGGACCTTGTCCGTGGCGCGCATCAACGTGGTCACCACGACGAAGCCCAGCAGGATTGCGAGGATCGTGATCATCGTCAGTCTCCCGAGTGGAAGTGTGGTGGGGCTCCGTTGGCTCCCCCCTAGTCAACGGAGCCGGTCCCCCTGGTGAGACAACTGTGCCCGGTCACCGGGCCGAACCCCGAACCATCGCGGATTTTTCCTCTGCAGAGGCAAATCGGGCGTGGACACATGTCAAGGCTGAGGGTGTTCCGACCACACTTCCGGGGGTTTTCCAGGCGGCTGGACGCGACTAGATTGCGAATCGACCCGCGATGCCCTGGACCCGAGATCCGGGGCATCGCCGCGTTTCGGGGGCTCTCCGGCGGTCTCGGAGCCCGGAGTCTCAGGTCTCGATCACGGCCAGCGTGCAGCGTGAGACGCAGACGAGCCTGTCCTGGTCGTCGACGATCCGGACCTCCCACACCTGGCTGCGGCGACCGAGAGAGGTCGGCCGGGCGGTCCCGGTGACCCAGCCGGACGTGACCGGGCGCAGGTGGTTGGCGTTGATCTCCATGCCGACCGCGGCCTGCCCCGGCGCCACGACGAACGTGGCTCCACAACTGACCAGGGTCTCGGCGAGCAGCACCGAGGCTCCACCGTGCAGGATCCCGAAGGGCTGCCGGGTACGCCGGTCGACCGGCATCCGTCCGACGACGTAGTCCGGGCCGATGTCGGTCAGCTCGATCCCGAGGTGGCCGATCGCCGATCCCTCCGCCACGTGGTTGGCCCGCTCCAGGTCGGGGCGGCCGTACCAGACGGATGTCTCCTGCGAAGGTGTCGTGGCGGCCGGGTCGGGGACGGGCGATGCGAGTCGGGACATGGTCACCATGCTTCCGTCATCCCGCCCACGGCACAGGCGTGGAACTACCTCATCCGGTGCCGTTCGCCCCACAAACGTGTGGAGGTGGAGTGGCAGCCCGACGAGACTGAGCGCCATGAGCGAGGTCGAGGTCGTGGTCGCCCATGCCGACCGAGCGACGGTGCGCGTGGGCGAGGTGTTCCTCAAGATCGACGCCGACCAGGCGATGACCGAGGTCGAGGTGGACGCCATGACGCGGGCGCCGATCCCGACTCCGGAGATCCTGTGGCGGGAGCCGCCCGTGCTCGCGCTGGCCGCCGTGCCCGGCAGGCCGCTGGGCCGCCTCGGCCATCGGTCGCCCGCGTCCGCGGCCGCGTGGTCGGCCGCGGGAGCCGCCGTACGGGCGTTGCACGACGCACCACTCCCGCCGTGGCCCGGAACGACCCGCGAGGAGAAGGCAGGAAGGCTGGACGACGAGTGCACGTGGCTCCTGGCGAACGAGGTCATCTCCGCCGACCTGGTGGCCCGCAACCGCGGGGTCGCCCAGGCGGCCCTCCGGCCGTGGATGCCCGTCTTCGCCCACGGCGACCTCCAGGTCGCCCATGTCTTCGTGGACGACGACGAGGTCACCGGCGTGCTCGACTGGTCCGAGGCCGGGCCGGGCGACGGCAACTATGACCTCGCCAGCCTGACCCTCGGACACCCCGAGCACCTCGACGACGTCCTGGCCGGATACGGCGAGGAGGTGGACCTCGACGTGATCCGGGGCTGGTGGTCGTGGCGCAGCCTGGTCGCGATCCGCTGGTTGTCCGAGCACGGCTTCGACCCGGCCGCACCGGGCTGCGAGATCGACGTCCTGCGCGCCCAGATGTGAGACGCACGTCCTGCGCTGGTGGGACGCTGTGACGGGTGGGCCGACGCCTCGGCCCGGGGGAGGGGACATCCATGTCCGGCGACCAGCGGTTCCACGGCACTCCGGTGACGATCCGGACTCCTTGGGGGGACGAGCTGACCGTCCTCGAGGAGGACGCGAGCCACTACGGCGACGTCCTGCAGAGCGGGGTCAGCTGGGCGTACGAGACCCAGTACCTCGAGCCGTACGTCGAACCGGGCGACGTGGTCGTCGACGTCGGGGCGAACTACGGCTACACCACGACGTACTTCGCCTCGGAGGTCGGGCCAGAGGGGTACGTGCTCTCGCTGGAGCCGGAGCCGGACACCCGGGCTCTGCTGGAGCACAACGTGCGCGCCAGCGGCTACCGGAACGTCGCGATCGTCCCGGCGGCGGCCGGTGACCGCACCGGCACCATCTCGCTGTTCCGGAGCGCGACCAACTTCGCCAACCACTCGCTGAACGGGAGCCTGGTGCCCAACGTGCGTGACTCGGTCGAGGTGGACGTCGTGACCGTCGACGACCTGTGCGAGACGCGCCTCGACGGTCGGCTGCCGACCGTGCTCAAGGTCGACGTGGAGGGGTGGGAGTGGGCGGTGCTCGAGGGCTCACGTCGCACGCTCGAGCGGGCGCGCCCGGCGATCTGGCTGGAGTACTGGCCGGACGGCATCCGGGCCAACGGGCACGAGCCCCGGGACGTGCTCGACCTGTTCGACTCGCTGGGATACATCACCACGGCCCACGACCTGGTGATCGAGTCACCGGTCGACGTGAGCGGGCAGGGCGTCATCGACTACTGCGACGAGGCGACCGAGCGGTTCAAGCAGGCCGGCCGCACCGAGCTCCACGGGATCTTGTACCTGCACGCCGCCCCGCCCGCGCAAACGGCCTCCTGAGTCCGATTTCAGGCCCTATCGGGTTCAATATCCCTGCCCCCACGTTCTCGACCGTCTCGGACGCGCCCCCGAGGAGCCTGCATGTCGATGCCGCCGTACGGCATCAAACCCGGTCGTCGCAAGGCCGGGCCGCACCACTGCGACTCCGTGCTGCACGCGCTCGGCTGGACGCTGGTGTCGGCGGTGCTGCCCGGGGCCGGGTTCCTGCACAGTCGGCGGACCCGTCTCGGCGCGAGCGTCCTCCTCGTGGCGATCCTCGGCCTGGTCTGGGCGGTCCTCGTCGCGCCGCACGACCTGAGCGCGGCCCTGGACCTGGCCTTCGACCCGTCGCGGCTGACCCAGGCGGCCATCGTCACGACCGTCTGCCTGGTGCTGTGGGTGGCGGTCGTGGTCAGCACGTTCATCGTCCTGCGTCCGGTCCCGACCGCTCGGCGGTGGCACCTGATGGGAGGCAGCGCGTTCGTCGGTGCGATGTGCCTGGCCGTCATCGCCCCCGTCACGTTGCTCGTGCGCGACGCCGTGGCCCAGGCGAACGCGGTGAACCAGGTCTTCACCCACAACCGGACGGCCACCGCGCCGGACGTGACCAAGGAGGACCCGTGGCACGGCCGCAGGCGGGTCAACGTGCTCCTGCTCGGCGGCGACTCCGGCCCGTACCGCGAGGGCACGCGGACCGACACCATGATCCTGGCGTCCCTCGACACCCGCACCGGCCGCACGGTGACGTTCGGCCTGCCGCGCAACCTGATGGACGTGCCGTTCCCCGAGGGGACACCTCTGCACGACCTGTACCCGGACGGGTTCACCGGCCCCGGTGACCCCGGCAGCTGGATGCTCAACGCCGTCTACCGCGAGATCCCGATCCTGCACCCGCACGTCCTCGGCGCATCCGCGAACGAAGGGGCCGACGCGATCAAGCTCGCGGTCCAGGGCGCGACTGGGCTCAAGGTCGACTACTACGTCCTCATCGACTTCACCGGTTTCCGCCAGCTGATCGACGCGATGGGCGGCGTCACGGTGAACGTCAACGTGCCGGTCGCGATCAACGGGCAGACCGACGCCGGGATCCCGCCGACGGGCTACATCGAGCCCGGCCCCGACCAGCACCTCGACGGCTACCACGCGCTCTGGTACGCCCGAGGGCGGTACGGCGCCGACGACTACCAGCGGATGGCCCGGCAACGGTGCGTGATCAGCTCGATCATCGACCAGGCCGACCCGTGGAACATGCTCCGCCGCTACCAGGCGCTGGCGGCGGCCGGCAGCAAGGTCGTGCGCACCGACATCCCGCGCGAGCTCCTCACGTCGTTCGTGAAGCTCGCCCTGAAGGCCAAGGACCACCGCGCGAAATCGGTGCTCTTCCGGCTCTCGAGTGACTTCAGTCCGGGTGATCCCGACTTCGACTACATGCACCAGGTCGTGCAGAAGGCGCTGCTACCGCCGCACAAGCACCCACACGCCCAGTCGGCCACCGAGGACGACAAGGACGCCTGCGCCTACCACCCGAACCAGTCCTACTGACCGTCGTACGGCGTGTCCAGGTCGAGGCGGGGGCTCACCGTGACCGATGCGTCGGGGAAGACCGTGACCACGGCGTACGTCGCGTGCTCGCGCTGGGGCGAGTAGGTCAGGATCACGAACCGCGCCGGGTGCTGGACGTTGCCGGGATCCGGCTCGGTGCTCACGTGTCCGCCGGCGCTGCCGGTGGTGAGCTCGAAGGCGTCCTCTCCCGTCCCGGTCGCCACTCGGCGCGGCCCGAGGAACTCGTAGGACCGCCCGTCGAGCACTGCGACGCGGGCGCACCCCGACGCCGCGATCTCCCGCCCGAGCAGGTGGTCGTGCAGGATCACGAAGTCCGGCCGGGTCGCGCACGCCTCGGCCGTCGTGTCGCTGAGGAACCGGTCGAGATCGACCTCCGGGTCCCGTAGCACGTCGCCCACGTCGAAGTCCCCGACCAGCGACACCCGGGGATCGGCCGCGGCGAGCAGCGTGAGCCCGCCGACCGTCCGGGTGCGGCCGTCGGCCACGTTCCAGCCGCGCTCCCGGGCGGCGTCCACGATCGCCTCCGTGTCGTGGAGCCCGGGTGTGAAGTAGACGGGTCGGTCCTGCGAGTAGTAGTTGACGGTGTCGATGATGTAGCTCTCGATCGGCTTGCCGCCGAAGGTGAGGTCACCGGTGATCGCCAGGAAGTCGGCGTCGACCAGCTCGGCGGCGAGCCCGACCTGACGGGCCATCCCATTGACGTCCTCGAAGTCCTCCGCGAGCACGAACGACATGCGCTCGCCCCGGTGCCGGAGGTCGTTGCGGTCGGCGAGCGCGGCCTCGAGGTTCCTCGACACCGTGTCGTAGAACGTGTCCTTCGGTCGCAGGATCGACAGGAACGGCAGCACCTCGGCCATCAGCCCGTTGACCTCGGTACCCTCGAGCGTCGTGCCGGCGAAGACGGGGCTGCTGGCGACGACGTGGTGGTCACGGTCGAGGTACGTCGCGACCCCGGCCACGTCGACCGCCAGTGCGGCGACGACCCCCGTTGCGACCAGACCCGTCCGGAGCCGCCGGTTGTGGGCCTCGACCAGGTCGCGTTGCTCGGGGGTGTACGCCGCGAGGCGTCGCCGACGCTCGCGCACCAGCACCGCGACCCCGCCGGAGGCCACGGCACCGCTGAGGAACCCGATCAGGCTCCACGTGACGATGTAGTCGCGCGCTGCCCGGCGGATGCGCTCGAGCTCGGGCTGCGGGTCGTCCCAGAGGGCCACGAGGTACCGCCGGGTCCGCTTGTCGCTCGGGATCAGCTGGTTCCAGTTCGCGGTGATGTCGACGCCGATGTCGAGGTCGAGCACCCTGAGGTGGGCGTGCTCGGGCCGGATCAGGGCGCCGCTCGCGAGACGGCTCGTGTCCTGCCCCAGCACCGGCTTCACCGAGACCGGCTGTCCCGCGATCTCCACGCGGGCGGGTGGGGCGACCCGGAGCGCGACGAACGCCGACGCGAACGGCACGCTGACCATCAGCAGCACCACCGCGGCCCGGCGCAACGGCCGGAGCCGCCGCACCAGCTCCCGTGCCTGTTCTGGCCGCATGTGAGGGGCGATCGGCTCCTGCGTGTGGACGCCCGGGGCGTTCCCGGACCGCTGACGATGCTACCGACGCGGCCCTGGGACTCAGAGGATTCTCTCGAACCACACCTGGTCGAGGAGCGGGACGCCCTCCACCTCGAGGCCGGGTGGGTATCCCTGGGCGGGGCCGAAGGCGTCCGGCACGACGTGCGTCATCCGGAACCCGCACCGCTGGTAGAAACGCAGGTTGCCGATGTCGGCCGTGGCGGTCGCGAGGATCACTCGGGCTGCACCAGCCGTGCGGGCCTCGGTCATCGCGCGCTCGAGGAGCGCCCGGCCGACGCCCTGCCCGCGCGCCGGCTCGGCGACCGCCGTGTTGACCACCTCCCAGACGTCGGCCTCGCGCTGGACCGCCTGGAGGTGGCCGACGATCTCACCCTCGCTCGTGCGAGCGACCCAGATGCGCCCGAGGTCGATGTAGGCGTCGAGCTGCTGGTCGGAGTCCTCCGCGAGTCGGAACGACCACTCCAGGTCGCGGTGCGAGCCGGCGTACTCCTCGATCCCCACGTCCATGCCGAGACCGTAGCGGCGCCGTCGCACACCGCCGAGTCGGCGCAAAGGTACGTCCGGATCACGCCGAGTCGTCCTATGACGACTCGGCGTGGTTCAGGCGACGATGACCCGGGGGTCGAGGAACCCGTAGATGATGTCGACGATCAGGTTGGCGACCACGACCAGGACGGCGCCGACGAGGACCACGGTGCTGATGACACCGAGGTCGATCGGTGTCTTGAGGGCCTGAAGCCCCCATCGACCGATCCCGTCGATGCCGAAGATCTGCTCGATGAAGACGGTCCCGGACAGCAGGCCGGCGAAGTCGAGCCCGAAGATCGTGATCACCGGGACGATCGCGGCTCGCAGCGCGTGCCGGAACAGCACCCGGGTCTGCCGTACGCCCTTGGCCCGCGCCGTGCGGATGTAGTCCTCTCCCAGGGTCTCCACCATCTGGCCGCGGGTGAACCGCGCGTAGTCGGTGATGCTGGTGACCCCGAGCACCAGCCAGGGCAGCATCATCCAGCTGATGGTCTTGAGCGGGTTCTCCGTGATCGGGAAGTAGCCGACCTCCGGGAAGAGGTGCAGGCGCAGGGAGAGGTAGACCCAGGCGAGCAGGATGATCACGTAGTCGGGGATCGACGACCAGACCAGCGAGCCGCCGACCAGGAACCGGTCCAGCGCGGTGCCCCGCCACCGCGCCGCGACCACGCCCATGATGACGCCGAAGGTGAGGTAGATCGAGGCCCCGCCGACCGCCACGGTGATCGTGGCCGGATACTTCTGACGGAGGTCCTGCCAGACCGTGTCGCCGGTCATCTGCGAGACGCCCAGGCAGGGTGCCGGGCAGTCGTACTCCTTGCCGTCGACGTACACGTGGCTGCGGCCGACGAAGAGCCCCTTGCCCCAGGTCACGTAGTTCGCCACGACCGAGCGGTCGTAGCCCATCTGGTGCTTGATCGAGTTCAGCGTGGTCGCGGAGCACTGGCCGTTGTGCAGGCTGTCGCAGTAGTTGCGAGCGGGGCTGTCGCCCATGCCCTTGTAGAAGAGCACGAACACGAAGACCGAGGTCAGGAAGACGACGAGGATCGAGCTGAGAATGCGGCGCACGATGAAGCCGACCATCGGGGACCCCTCTCAGACCTGGATGCTCGGCGCCCGATCGGCGAGCCCGCGCCAGGTTACGGTGGCACACAAGGGCCCCAGGGCCTTCCCACGGTCACAAGGTGGTCACGATCGTGGGGCGGGTGGCAGCATCGCCAGGCCGATCCCACGCCTACGACGGGAAGCCATGACCAGACTCGTGCAGGTCGCCCTGCGAGCCACCGACCTCGACCGGGCGGCCGCCTTCTACTCCGACCTGCTCGGCTCCGAGCCGACCGGCCGCTTCGAGCCGCCCGGGCTGCTCTTCTTCGACCTCGACGGCACGCGCCTCCTGCTCGAGGGCAACGCTCCGCCCTCGATGCTCTACCTCGAGGTCCCCGACGTACGCCGGGCGGTCGAGGACCTGCGCGGGCGCGTCGAGATCGTCTCGGAGCCGCACCCGATCTTCACCCACGAGGACGACGCGCTGGGGCCGGTCGGCACGACGGAGTGGCAGGCGTTCCTGACCGACTCCGAGGGCAACCTGGTCGGGCTCGTCAGCTTCGAACCTTCCCGGTGACGGAGTCGTTCGCACCGGGCGCGACCTCCGTCGCCAGGTCGATCGAAATGCGTGTGGAAATGCGGACGCAAATGCGTAGGAAATGCTCCGAGGCAAGCCCGGGAAGACGGCAGAAGAAAGGGCGGGACACGGATTTCCGTGCCCCGCCCTTCAGGGTGGGTTCAGCCGATCAGCAGGAACCCCCGAGGGTCACTGCTTGACCCACATGTCCTTCCAGGTCGGCATGCCGACCGTGTTGTCATCGTTGTCGCCCATGATCCGCGAACCGTGGGCCTGGGCGATGCCGGTGTAGTAGGTGGTGAACAGCGGGAAGTACTTGGTCATGATCTTCTTGTCCAGGTTGTTCCACGCTGCCGCCTGGTCCTCCAGCGGCATCTTCTGGATGGCGTCCATCTGGGCGTCCGCCGCCTTGTTGCCGAAGGCGGAGTAGTTGGCACCGAAGGACTTGGACTTGTTCGGGTTCGTCGAGCCCAGCACCGGAGGCAGCCAGGTCGAGCCGGACGGCCAGTCGGAGCACCAACCCGCCGAGCGGACGTTGATGTCCTCGTTGACGTTGTCACGTGCCGCGACGTAGTTCGCCGTCGTGGTCGGGACCGGGGTCGCCTTGAAGCCGGCCTCGGTCAGACCACGCACGATCGCGTCCTTGCCCTTGACCGAGATCGGGTCGTCGGTCCGGAACAGGAACTTGATCTCGTAGCCGAGCGCGTTCGCCTGCTTCAGCAGCGCCTTGGCCTTGGCCGGGTCGGAGTCGAAGCCCTCACGACCGGTCACGTTGTACTCCGTACGTCCCGGGACACCCGGAGGCATCAGGTTCGTCGACGGGATCGCGTTGACACCCGGGATCAGACCTGCGGCCAGGATGGCGTTCTTGTACGGGTACGCCCACGAGAGAGCCTCGCGCACGCGCTTGTCGGTGATCTTCCTGTTGTCCGGACCCCAGTAGTACGTGCACGGCGAGCCACCCAGCGTGAGCCGGTCGGGAGCCTTCTGCTTCATCTGCTGGTAGTCCGGGGCGAGCAGGTCGTCGTAGGTCAGCGTCGTCTGCCCGTCACCGGTGTCGGCGAGCAGGATCTGGTCGATCTTCTCCGACGGCGTCTGGAGCTGGAAGTCGTACCCGTCGGGGTACTGCGTGCGCGCGGGGTCCGTCTTCGCGTCCCAGTAGGGGTTCCGCTTGAGCACGAGCTCCTTGGACTGGTTGAACTTGTCGATCATGTACGGGCCGGTCGACCAGGGGTGCTTCTTGTAGGTCTTCGGGTCCGAGACCTTCGGGTCGGTCGGCACGGGACCGTTCGCCGGGAACGTCATCCAGTACGGCATGTCCGGGAACGGCTTGGCCATCGTGATGGTGATCTTGTTGCCGTCGACCTTGATGGCCTTGAAGATGGTCCCGGGCTTCTGGTGTTCGGTGTAGGGACCCTTGTAGCTCGAGCCGCCCTTGTAGTACACGTTCGAGTAGTACTGGCAGGCGCCGGTGGGGAAGGTCGCCGCGTCCATGCACCGCGTCATGCCCCAGGCGACGTCCTTGGCGGTGACGGGCTGGCCGTTCTCCCCCCACTTCACGCCGTCACGGATCGTGAACGTCCACTTGGTGTAGGTGTCGTTCGAGTGACCCAGGTCGGTGGCCAGGTCGGGGACCAGGATCATGTTCTTGGTCTTGGGGTCGTAACGGTACTGCGTCAGCGAGCGGCCGATCAGGCCGCTGAAGATCGACGAGGTGTCGGTGTAGTAGATCTCGCTGGGGTCCATCGTCGTGGTCAGACCGGTGAGGGTCAGGACGGTGACGGTGCCACCCTTCTGAGCGCCCGGGATGGTGACCGGACCCTTCGCGTTGGCGTCCTTGCCGTTGCCGGTCGCTCCGGGGTTGAAGTTCGACGGGGTCTCCGCGCTCGGTGCGGAGCCGCCTCCACTGCCACCGCAAGCGGCCAGGGCCAGCAGCCCCACCGAGGACAGGGCGACCAACGGAGTTCTGAGTCTCATGTACGCGCCTTTCGATGACGGTTCGACCCGGCGACGACTCGCCGAGCGGTGCACCAGGGCGGACCCGCGCGCGAGCGCGGGGATGGCCCCGCGGCCAAGAGAACCAGCACTTAGTCGCCAAGCAATTGCGGGTGAATAACGAATGCATATCGACTCGAGAAATGTCACGGAAATGTCACGACGAAGTCACGGAAGGTACACGGAAGGTAGGTGGTGAAGAAAAGGTCACGGCCAGGTCTCGGAATAGTCACGAGAGCGGCCGGCCGCCGTCTGTCAGGTCACCCGGTGGCCGAGATCTTCTCGATGAGGGCGGTGGTCGAGATCGCCGGCGTACGCGGCAGGTAGACCACCTCGCAGATGTCCTCGAACTCGTCGAACTTGCCGCGCCAGTCGTCGCCCATCACCAGCACGTCGGCGTCGTACCGCTCGATGTACTCGCGCTTGAGCTCGAGACTCTCCTCCACGAAGACCTCGTCGACCATCCGGAGCGCCGCGACGATCTCGAGCCGCTCGCCCTGGGTGAACACCGGCTCCCGACCCTTCTTCTGCAGGTTGAGGGCGTCGGCGGAGACCCCGACGACGAGCCGGTCGCCCAGCGCGGCGGCGCGCTCGATCACCCGCAGGTGGCCGACGTGGAAGACGTCGAACGTGCCGAAGGTGATGACGGTGCGCGGCATGCACCGCATTCTGTCAGGGCGGCCGGGGTGCGACGGCCGTGCACCGGCGTGGGCGAGAATCGGGGCGATGACGACGACCAGCACGCCGCCGGCCCCGGTCGCGATGATCACCCCGGACCCGGCTGCCGACGCGCGCCGCAGGCGAGGGCTACGCCGGATGCGCACGCTGGCCGTCGCGCTCCTGCTGCTGGCCGCCGTGGTCTACCTGGCGACGCTGGGGGAGGGCGGCGTCTGGGGGTTCGTGAACGCCGGCGCCGAGGCCTCGATGGTCGGCGCGATCGCGGACTGGTTCGCGGTCACAGCGCTGTTCAAGCACCCCCTGGGCGTCCCGGTGCCCCACACCGCCCTCATCCCGCGACGCAAGGACGAGCTGGGCCGCAGCCTCGAGGAGTTCGTGGGCGAGAACTTCCTCCAGGAGGGGATCATCCGCGACCGGGTGGCGTCGGCGGCCATCTCGCAGCGCGTCGGTGACTGGCTGGCCGAACCCGACCACGTACGCCGGGTCGTCGACGAGGTGGCCGAGGTGGCGGCGATCGGGCTGGGCAGGATCCGCGACGAGCACGTGAGCGACCTCGTGCGGGAGGCGCTCATCCCGCGCTTCCGGGAGGAGCCGATCGCACCGCTGGTCGGCGGGTTGCTCGCTGAGACCCTCCGCGACGGCGCCCACGTCGGTGTCGTGGACCTCGCCCTCGAGGAGCTGCACGGCTGGCTGCTCGAGCACCCGGACACGGTCGCGGAGGTGCTGGAGCAACGGGCGCCGTGGTGGGCCCCGCCCCGGCTCAACGACGCGGTGACGCGCCGGGTCACCACCGAGCTGGTCACGTGGATCGCCGAGATCCGGGCTGACCCGCACCACCGGGCACGACGGGCGATCGACTCGCTGCTGACGCAGCTCGCCGACGACCTGCAGCACGACCCGGACACCCAGGCCCGCATGGAGCGCCTCAAGAACCGGCTCCTCGACCAGCCTCAGGTAGTCGAGTCCGGGATCGCGCTGTGGAACGGGTTGCGCCGCGTGCTCCAGGCGTCGCTGCTCGACCCCGACGGCACCGTCCGGGCCCGGTTGGCCGGCGAGCTCACGGCGTTCGGGGCTCGCCTGCGCGAGGACGCAGACCTGCGGGCCACTCTCGACGCGCGGGCCTCGGACCTGTCGGTCTTCGTGGTCGAGCGGTACGGCGCGGAGGTCACGGCCGTGATCACCCACACCGTCGAGCGCTGGGACGGTCGTGAGGCGGCACGGCGGATCGAGCTGCACGTCGGCCGCGACCTGCAGTTCATCCGGATCAACGGCACGATCGTGGGAGGGTTGGTGGGACTCGTGATCCACACGGTGACGGTGGTGGTGCAGTGATGAGCGGTGACGTGGAGACGATCGACCTGCGCGACGAGTCGATCAAGCTCGGGCAGTTCCTCAAGCTGTCCGACCTGGTCGACACCGGCGCGGACGCGAAGGGCCTGCTGGCCCGGGGGCTCGTGCGGGTGAACGGTGAGGTCGAGACCCGCCGCGGGCGGCAGCTGGTGTCCGGCGACGTCGTCGAGTGCGCCGGACGGCGGGTCGTGGTCGGGTGACCCGAGTCAGTCGACGGAGACCAGGTCGCAGACGAAGATCAGCGTCTCGCCGGGCTGGATGACACCGCCCGCCCCTCGGTCGCCGTAGGCGAGGTGTGGCGGGATGGTGAGCCGGCGGCGACCGCCGACCTTCATGCCCTGGACGCCGGTGTCCCAGCCCGAGATGACCTGGCCCACGCCGAGCCGGAACTCGAGGGGAGCGCCGCGGTTGTACGACGCGTCGAACTCCTCGCCGGTCGAGTGGGACACGCCGACGTAGTGGACCCGGACGGTGGAGCCGGACGTGGCCTCGGCGCCCTCCCCGTCGACCAGGTCGACGATCTCGAGGTCGGTGGGCGGGGGACCGTCGGGCGGGTCGATCTCGGGCTTCTCCATGCCCCGACCCTACGGGTTCCGGCCGTCGTTCCAGGTCGGAGGTGACTGTCGGTGGTCACCCCTAGCGTGAGGGTCATGCTGCTGATGGGTGACGACGTGAGGGAGACCCCCGAGATCGAGATGACCGGTCGGGGAGCGGAGCTCGGCAGCAACCCCGCGCCGGAGACGCCCTCCTGCGACTGTGACTCGTGCCGGAGCGCCCGCGACGAGATGTGGCGCCGCTGGGCCTGACGTTCGATCGGGCCGGGTCGGTCAGGTCTGGTGGACGTAGCTGTCGAGCTGGTCGCGCTCGAACTGCAGCTGGTCGAGCGACGACTTCACGACGTCGCCGATGCTGATGATGCCGACCAACCCACCGTCCGCGACCACGGGCACGTGCCGGATCCGGCGCTCGGTCATCAGGGCGCGGAGGTCGTCGACGGGGGTGTGCGGCTCGGTCGTGGCGACCTCGCGGGTCATGATCGCGCTCACGGCGCCGTCGAGGACGGTCTCGTCGTCGTGCAGGCGACGTACGACGTCGCGCTCGCTGACGATGCCGTCGACGGCCTGACCGTCACCGCTGACGACGACCGCGCCGATGTTGTGCCGGGCCAGGAGCCCGAGAAGATCGCGTACGGTGGCGTCCGGCGCGATCGTGACCACTTGGTGGTCGGCCTTGCTCGAGAGAACGTCGCTGATGCGCATGACCACTCCTAGGTCTAGGTCTAGGCCTCGGCTCTGATCTCTTAGAGGCTAGTCCTCTCCCCGGGTGCGCCGCGAGAGCAGATCACTGACCGATCCCGGTCCGCGGGACGGGGAGTCCGGGTCATGGTCTCCGTCGGGCAGCGAGCCGAGGAAGGAGAGCGCGGCGTCGTGCAGGTGGCCGTTGGTGGCCAGCGCGTTCCCGCCGTACGGACCGTCGGTGCCGTCGAGCGAGGTGAACCGGCCGCCGGCCTCCCGCACGATCACGTCGAGCGCGGCCATGTCGTAGACCTTGAGCTCCGGCTCCGTGGCGATGTCCACCGCCCCTTCGGCCAGCAACATGTAGGACCAGAAGTCGCCGTACGCGCGGCTCCTCCAGCAACGGCGCATCAGGGACAGGAAGTCCTGGAGGCGGTCGCGCTCCTCCCACCCGTGCAGGGAGGAGTACGCCAGCGACGCGTCCTCGAGCCGGCGTACGTCGGAGACGGTGCAGCGCGTCGCCTTGAGCAGTGACCGGCCCGTCCACGCGCCGTTGCCGGTCGACGCCCACCACCGCCGCTGCAGCTGCGGCGCCGAGACCACGGAGAGGACGACCTCGTCGTCCACGGCGAGCGCGATCAGGGTCGCCCAGACCGGGACGCCTCGGACGAAGTTCTTCGTGCCGTCGATCGGGTCCACGATCCAGCGCCGCTGGCTGTGCCCGGAGCTGCCGTGCTCCTCACCGGTGATCGCGTCGCGGGAGCGCACGCGCGAGAGAGTGCGTCGGATCGACTCCTCCACCGCGTTGTCGGCGTCCGTGACCGGCGTGAGGTCGGGCTTGCTCATCACGTGCAGGTCGAGAGCCCGGAAGCGGGACGTCGTGATCGAGTCCGCGTCGTCGGCGAGTACGTGGGCCAGTCGGAGGTCGTCGGTGTAGTCGGTCCCAGGTGAACCTGTGGTCGGACCTGCGGGCGGCATGGGCACAGGCTATTCCGCCGCGCGCCCGAAGCCGGGGACCCGGCCCTCGGCCCGGTGGTGAACCGGGCGCCCGCCCATGCCGTATACCTGTGGCATGAGGACGCTCGCCGCGAGCTGGATCATGGAGTTCAACGGCCTGCCGCTGCATCCCCTGGTGGTCCACGTCGTCGTCGTGTTCGCCCCTCTCGCGGGCATCGGCGGGATCCTCTACGCCCTCGTCCCTCAGTGGCGGTGGCGGCTCCGGTGGCCCCTCGTGGCCTGTGCCGTGATCGCCGCAGCCGGCGGCATCGTCGCCGTGCAGTCGGGGCAGGAGCTCGAGACGGCTCGGAACCTCCAGACGCTGCCCGAGCTGGCGACACACTCGTCGCGTGGCCGGTTCCTGCGCTGGGTGCTGCTCGCCTTCCTGGTGCCGACGGTGCTGGGCGCGTGGCAGCTGCGCGGCCCGTCCCCGGTCCGCTCGAGCGGTACCACCGAGCGCGCGGGCCGGACCGGCATCGTGGCGTGGGCCATCCAGCTGCTCCTGGTGGCCGGCGCCGTCACGGTCCTGGTCTGCGTGTTCCTGACCGGCGACTCCGGCTCCCGCAGCGTCTGGGGATAGCCGGCGTAGCGTCGGTCGAGGAGGTCGCTCCGCCCCGCCCCTCGGTGGTTGAGGAGCGAGCTCTGCGAGCGTCACGGAACCACCTCAGTACGCCGGCCCGGACCTTGCCTCGAGCAGTCGTCGGAAGGACTCGACCCGCTCCGGGTCGGCCTCACCCCGGGAAACCGCCTCGTCGAGTCCGCACTCGGGCTCGTCGGCGCCGTGCGTGCAGCCGCGCGGGCAGTCCTCGGTCATCTCGTCGAGGTCCGGGAAGGCCTCGATCAGGTCCTCCGGCCGCACGTGCGCCAGCCCGAACGACCGGATCCCCGGGGTGTCGACGATCCACCCGGGCCGCCCGTCGTACGGCGGCAGCGCCAGCATGATCGCGGAGGTCGAGGTGTGCCGACCGCGCCCCGTGACCGCGTTCACGTGTCCGATCTCGCGGTCGGCGTCCGGCACGAGCGCGTTGACGAGCGTGGACTTGCCGACCCCGCTGTGCCCGATCAGCACGCTCGTCCTCCCGGCCAGCCGCTCGCGCACCTCGGTGAGGTCGGCGCCGCGCTGCGTCACCACCCACGGCACGCCCAGTGACCGGTAGGTCGCCAGCAGCGACTCGGGGTCGGCCAGGTCGGCCTTGGTCAGGCACAGGAGGGGCTTCATCTTCGCGTCGTACGCCGCGACGAGCGCTCGGTCGATCAACCGCGGGCGTGGCTCGGGGTCGGCGAGCGCGGTGACCACGACCAGCTGGTCGGCGTTCGCGACCACGACCCGCTCGACGGGGTCGTCGTCGTCCGCGGTGCGGCGCAGCACTGTCGCGCGGTCCTGCACCTCCACGATGCGCGCGAGCGTCCCCTCCTCGCCCGACACGTCCCCCACGACGCGCACGCGGTCGCCCACGACCACGCCCTTGCGGCCGA
Organism: Nocardioides sp.; assembly: GCA_035707985.1. Lineage (GTDB taxonomy): Bacteria > Actinomycetota > Actinomycetes > Propionibacteriales > Nocardioidaceae > Nocardioides. The sequence continues at coordinate 91,675 of DASSTL010000077.1, forward strand.
GCGGCCGCGCCTTCACCGCCAGCACCGTGGTTCCGTCGACCTCGAGCGTGAAGCGGCCGCGGTCGACGGTGGTCACGACGCCGTCGACCGCGTCGTCGTAGCGCGGCCGCTCCTTGGTGCGTGGACGCGTACGCCGGCGTGGCCGCTCGTAGTGCTCGTGGTCGTGCTCGTCGTACCGGCCGCTCACGACGCCTCGCCCACCAGTCGTGCCCACACCTGCGGGAAGTCGGGGAAGGTCTTGTTCGTCGTGGCGACGTCGTCGATGGTCACGCCCGCGACGACGGAGCCGATCAGCGCGCCCGCGTGCGCCATCCGGTGGTCGGCGTAGCTGCGGAACATGCCGCCGTGCAACGCCGCCGGCCGCAGCTCGAGGCCGTCGGGGAGCTCCGTCACGTAGGCGCCCAGTCCGCGGAGCTCGGCGGCCAGGGCGGCGATGCGGTCGGTCTCGTGACCGCGGATGTGGGCGATGCCCCGCAGGTACGACGGGCTGTCGGCCAGCGCGCAGAGTGCGGCGACGACGGGTGTGAGCTCGCCGGCGTCGTGCAGGTCGACGTCGATCCCCTGGAGACGCCCGACTCCGGTGACCGTCAACCCGCGCGCGTCCAGCTCGACCCGGCAGCCCATCCGCTCCAGCAGGTCGCGGACCAGGTCGCCGGCCTGCGTCGTCTCCCGCGGCCAGTCGCGGACCGTCACCGACCCGCCGGTGGTTGCAGCCAGCGCCAGGAACGGTGCCGCATTGGACAGGTCCGGCTCGATGGTGTGGTCGAGCGCGCGGATCGGGCCCGGTGAGACCCGCCACCGGTCGGGCTCGCTGTCGTCGACCTCGACGCCGTGGCTACGCAGCATGGCCACGGTCATCTCGATGTGCGGCTGCGACGGCACCGCCTTGCCGTCGTGCAGAAGGTCGAGCCCCTCGTCGAACCGCGCGCCGGTGAGGAGGAGCGCGGAGACGAACTGGCTGGAGCGCGAGGCGTCCAGCACCACCCGCCCGCCGCGGACGTGCCCGGTGCCGTGGATCGTGAAGGGCAGGCTGACTCCCTCCACCTCGACGCCGAGCGATCGCAGCGCGGTCAGCACCTCGCCCACCGGGCGGTTCCGCATGTGCGGGTCGCCGTCGAAGCCGACGGCGCCGTCCGCGAGCCCGGCCACCGGCGGCACGAACCGGGTCACGGTGCCGGCCAGTCCGCAGTCGACCCGACCGCCTCCCACGATCGGCCCGGGCTCGACCGCCCAGTCGTCGCCCGAGGTGTCGATCGTGGCCCCGAGCGTGACCAGGGCCGCGGCCATCAGGTCGGTGTCACGTGAGCGGAGGGCGCGGCGTACGACCGAAGGGCCGTCGGCGAGTGCCGCCAGCACCAGGGCGCGGTTGGTGAGCGACTTGCTGCCGGGGAGCGACACCTCCGCGTGCACCGAGCCACGCGCGAGCGGCGCCGGCCAGGCCGGGTCGGCCGCGGTCGGCGTCTGGGCACTGGTCACCGCCGCAGGGTATCGAGGCGGCGGCGCCGTGCGGTCAGCTCAGACGAGCCTTGGCGATGCGCGCCTCGGCGGCCGCCTGCTTGCGCAGAACCCTGGCCTCACGGCGTACGTCACGGGCGGCCCGCCGGGCCCGCCAGGCCACGCCCGGCTTCCCCTCGGTGTCCACGCCGGCCAGCAGCAACCCGCCCATCATCGACACGTTCTTGAAGAACTGCACCCGCTGCGCCGCCCTGGAGTCCTGATCCTTCTCGGCCCAGAAGGGGTGCCCGGCGTACGTCGTGGGCACGAGCGACGCCGCCAGGACGAGCGCCGAGACCCGTGGCATGCGGCCGCTCGCGAGCGCGAGACCGGCGAGCACCTGCGTCGCCCCGTTGATCCGGATCAGGGTCGCCGGATCGGTCGGGACGGGAAGCCCCGGCGCGATCTTCTCCGCGAGCGTCGGGACCGCGTCGGTCACCCGCTCCGCCTTCGGTACCTTGCCCGAGGCGTGCCGGAGTGAGTCGAGGCCGCCGACGACGAACATCGACGCCAGCATCGGACGGGCGATCAGCCTGATGGCGGTCATGGGTACTACTTACCCAGATGTGCCCGACCTATCGCTCCCCCGACCAGGCGTCGACCCTGACCTTGCGGGAGGCGTTCTGACCGTCCGTCGTCGCCGCGGTGAAGGTCACGTCGGCCCACGGGGCTCCGTGCAGGTTGACGTACCAGTCGAACGTCTGCGTGAGGCCAGTGACCGTGCAGGAGCGAGCGGGGAAGAGGATCGAGCCGCACTCCGGGCCGACGGCGAGGATGTCTCCCGTCTGACCCGAGGCGGCCGTCAACGTGGCCGTCGCCGGGCTCACCACGCCGTGGACGGTCACCTGCACGTGGTGGTACCCGAGGAGAGCGCCGAGGTCGGGCTTCACGACCGGCGGGTCGATCGCGAGCTGCCCGACGATCGTGACCCGTTGCTCGACGAGGGTCTTCTCGTAGTCATCCGTAGCGGCCACCGTGGCGGTGACGACGCACGTGCCGACGCGGTGGTACTTCACCACGGTGTGCGCCTGGTTCAGGGTGCAGACCTGGTCGCCGTCGCCCAGCCCGAAGGTGATCTTGCCGCCCGACTCGCTGGTGGCTTTCAGATCGTCACTGCCCTGGACCTGGGCGACGTCCGGGAGCGAGAAGTCCAGGTGTGGCGTGCCCTTGGCGATGGTGAAGGTGGCAGCGAAGCCCTGGACCGCGTCGTAGTCGTCGTTGCCGTCGGCGCTCATGGTGACCGTGCAGTTACGGGCATGGTCGAAGCTGACCGTGGCGCCGGTGATGGTGCAGGCGCCATTGGCTGAGGGGCCCTGGTCGAAGGCGACGGTCGCCCCGGTCGTGCTCGTCGCCGTCAGGATGTCCTGGCCGCCGACGACCGGAGTGGTGGGCGGGGTGAAGTCGATGGTCTGCGTGCCCTTGGCGACGGTGAAGCTCTGGGTCGCGTGGCCGTCCTCGTAGTCGGCGTTGCCGGGTCGGGTGGCGGTGATGCTGCAGGTCTGGGCGTGCTGGAAGGTGACCTGGTCCCCGTCGACCTGGCAGACGTTCGGAGTGGCGGAGGTGTACTGGATCTGGTCGTCGGTGGCCCCGCCCTTGGCGGAGACGACGTAGGGCGTTCCGGCGACCCGAGGCGAGCCGGGCTGGCTCGTGAAGTCGATCTGCTGGATGCCCTTGGCGACGGTGAAGCTCTGGGTCGCGTGGCCGTCCTCGTAGTCGGCGTTGCCCGGTCGGGTGGCCGTGATGCTGCAGGTCTGGGCGTGCTGGAAGGTGACCTGGTCCCCGTCGACCTGGCAGACGTCCGGAGTGGCGGAGGTGTACTGGATCTGGTCGTCGGTCACCCCGCCGTCTGCGGAGACGGCGTACGGCGTTCCGGCGACCCGAGGCGAGCCGGGCTGGCTCGTGAAGCCGACCTGCTGGATGCCCTTTTCGACGTCGAAGGCCACCGTGACGTCCGGCGCGGGCCGGTAGTCGCGGTTGCCGTCCTGCGAGGCGGTGATGGTGCAGGCCTGGGCGTGGACATAGGTCACGGAGTCGTCGTCCACGACACAGGCGTCGTTGTTCGGGTCACCTTCGAGGTGGACATGGAGCCCCGAGCTGCTGGTGGCGGTCACCGTCTGCGGGTCAGCGCTCACTCGAGCGTCGGTAGGCGCAGCGAACGTGATGTCCTGGTCCGCCTTCGGGATGTCGATCCGCTGGGTGTTGTCGCCGGCCCGCATCACCAAGGCGCGAGCGTCGGACTGCACGTGCGCCCTGACCACGCAGGTGCCCGCGTGCTCGAAGGTCACGGTGTGCCCGTCGGCATCGAGCGAGCAGGCATCGGACGGCGCGGCGGCGACGGTGAACGTCACGTCCTTGCCCGACGGGGTCGTCGCCCGGACCACGTACGTGTCGCCGAACTTCGGGGCCACCGGCGGGTCTGAGAGGAAGGTGACGTCGTCCGCGCCCGGACCCGTCGGACCGGTGGGGGAGTCGGTGGGCGAGTCGGTGGGGGTGGTCGGCTCGTCGGTCGCGTTCGTCGAGGGGCCGACCGGTGCGGTCGAGTCGTCCGAGAGGGGTGGCGACGAGGACGGCGGTGCCGACTCGGTGGGCGTCACCGGGCTGGAGGAGACGTCGCGCCCCGGACCGTCGTTGCGACCGGGACCCTCGTTCCCGCCCGGGGTGTTCCCGTTGCCGCCGTCGGAAGGCTGGATCGACGTGACCGGAGGACGGTCGAGCTGGCCCGCTGACCCGAGATCGGTGCCGTGGCCGCCGCCGAGGTGCGCGGCGCCGTAGACGGTCAGGGCGGCCGAGGCGGCGACGACCATGCCGCCGACCGCCGTGACCGACGCGTGTGCCGCGACCCAGGTCTTGGCAGCAGTGAAGGTCGTGGAGAGGACGCCGGAGCCGGCGGCGCCGCTCGAGGACAGGTAGCCCGCACCCGCGGTGCCGAGCAGGAGGGGTGCGAGCAGGCCGGCCAGGCCCGAGTTGACCTCGGTGAGCTCGAGGTAGACCGCGGCGCAGGCGCGGCAGGAGGCCAGGTGGTCGTCCACGCGGGACGCGTCGCGCCGGGAGAGACCGCCGCGGACGTAGGCGCCGAGGTGGTCACGGGTCCACGCGCAGTCGACGTCGTCGGGGTCCGTCGCGTGCTGACTGAGGAACGCCTGGCGGAGGCCCTCACGGGCCCGGTAGGCGAGCGCGGACACCGAGTTCGCGCTCATCCCGAGCAGGGGCGCGATGTCGGCGGGCTTCTGCTGCTCGACCTCGGTGTGCCACAGGACCATCTGCCAGCGCTCGGGGAGCGAGGCGAAGGCGCGGGCGGCGGCGGCGTTGTCGAAGCCCTCCACGGCCGTGTCCTGGAACGGCAGCCCGGGATCGAACGGCTCGAGGTCGTCGACGGGACGCAGCCGCGAACCGGCGCGCAGCCGGTCGACGTGGAGCCGGCGTACGGCGGTCAGGAGGTACGCGCGAAAGGCCAGGTCGGGTCCGCCCCCGCGCTGGAGCACGGTCAGGACCTTGGTGAAGGCGTCCGAGACCAGGTCGTCGGCATCGGAGCTCCCGGCGAGCTGGCGGGCCAGCCGGCGAGCCGCGTCGACGTGTCGCGAGAAGAGCTCGCCGTAAGCGTCGATGTCGCCGCCTCGGACGGCCGAGATCAGCTCGGCATCACCCGGTCCGTCGACCGACAGGGAGACGCTCACAACAACTCCCTCACAACACTCAAACGGGGGGAACCGAGACCTGTGACGTCAGTATGAGTGGAATCCCCAGATTTTTCCCGCGATTCGGCATCATGCTTGGCAGCACCAGCCGTCCCAGGGACGGAGAGCGCTGGTCGGAGATCGGAGGGAGGCGTCATGGGGTTCTGGGCTTTTCGGGACAAGATCGTGCCCGGGCCTCCCTCCGAGTCCCAGCCCGCACTCTTCGAGCAGGTTCCGGGGGGCGTGCCGGGGCGATTCGAGGCCGTTGCAGAGGCTCTCGTCGCCGGGCGTACCGCCACCGATGCCTGTGAGGTGGTGGGCAGGTTGCTGGGCGGTCAGGGAGTTTCTCTGGAGGAGACCCTGGCTGATCTCCGGACGACCTATGAGCTCGTCGTGGGTACCGAACCCGCGTTCACTGATGCGTGTGCAGTGGCGCTGGGTTGGAGCGAGGCGACGCTCTCGTACCTTCATCAGCTCTCGTGCGCTGACCCGTTGACCGGGTTGGCCAGCATGGCCCATCTACGGGGCCGGCTCACGGAGCTGTACCGGGGGGACACCCGCGGGCCGGCCCCTCTGCGCGACCGCTACGCCCTCGTCGTGGTCGAGGCTGCCGTGCCCCGCCTGGCCGGGCTCGCCGACGAAGTCTTCGGTCTCGATCTGCGGATGTCCCGGATCGGGGAGTCCGCCCGCTCGGTCTTCGCCGGTGGCGAGACCGTCTGCCGGATCGGCCCGCGCCGGATCGTGGTCCTGGCCGACCGCAACGAGAACCTGGCCCGTCGTACGACGCTCCTGCGCAACCTGCTCGAGGTCGGCGAGCGTGGCCTGGGCGGCGTCCGGATCTGGAGCGAGCGGCTCCCGCTGGTGCCCGAGCAGGCCTCCAGCCTCCTCGACGAGCTGTCCAGAGACCAAGCCAACTGAGGCATCCCGTCGGTCGAGCCTGTCGAGACCCATGGGTCACGGCCCCAGGCACCGTCACCGGATTTCGACGCGCGGTCACGACCTGGCGAGCTCGGTCGTGCGCTCGCTCAAGCTGTCCGCGCCCGCGACCTGGCCTCGTCTCTCGGCCGGGTCTGCGCTCCCACCTAGGCTGGTGACATGTGCGGTCGCTACGCCTCGAGCCGGAAGCCGGAGGACCTCGTCGAGGAGTTCGAGATCTCGGCGCCCGGGGCGAACAAGGTGGAGGAGGCGCTCGCGCCCGACTTCAACGTCGCCCCGACCAAGCCGGTCTACGCCGTCATGGAGCGGTCTCCCTCCTCGCGTGACGACCCCGACCCCGAGCCGCCGCAGCGCCAGCTGAGGGTGCTCACCTGGGGTTTGGTGCCCTCCTGGGCGAAGGACCCCGCGATCGGCAACCGGATGATCAACGCCCGCATGGAGACGGTCGCCGAGAAGCCGGCCTACAAGCGGGCCTTCGCCTCGCGCCGGTGCCTGCTACCGGCCGACGGCTACTTCGAGTGGTACCCCACGCAGGTGAAGGGCAAGTCCGGCAGGCCGCTGAAGCAGCCCTTCTACATCCACCCCAAGGACGGCGGGGTCATGGCGATGGCCGGTCTCTACGAGATCTGGCGCGACCCGGACAAGCCCGAGGACGATCCCGACCGCTTCCGGTGGACCTGCACGGTGCTGACGACCGAGGCCGAGGACGCCGTCGGGCACATCCACGACCGGATGCCGCTGATGGTCGAGCGCGAGCGCTGGGCCGCCTGGCTCGACCCGACCGTGTCGGGGCGTGACGATCTGCTGTCCCTGCTCGTGCCTGCTGCGCCCGGCCTGCTCGAGGCCTACCCGGTGTCCACCGACGTGAACAACGTACGCAACAACGGCCCCCAGTTGGTCGAGCCGATCCCGGCCGAGGACGCGCTGGCGTGAGGGGCGTGTGACCCGCTCGCTGCCCGTCCCGACGCCGTACGGCGAGGGGCGGCTCGACGTCCACACGGCGCGGAGGGCGACCGTGACCCTGCTCCTGAGCCACGGAGCCGGCAACGGCGTGGACTCGCGCGATCTCGTGGCCCTGGCCGGCGCGCTGCCTCGCCAAGGCGTGACCATCGCCCTCTTCGAGCAGCCGTGGCGCGTCGCCGGCAAGAAGATCGCCTCGCCTCCGGCGACCCTCGACGTGGGGTTGCGGGCCGCCCACGCGGCCCTGAAGGCCCACGGCCCGGTCGTGGTCGGCGGGCGGTCGGCAGGCGCGCGCTCCGCGGCGCGCTGTGCCCAGGACCTCGGGGCGGTGGGCTGCCTGGCGCTCTCGTTCCCGCTCCACCCACCCGGCCGCCCTGAGAGGACGCGCGTCGAGGAGCTCACCGGCGCCGGCGTACCGACCCTCGTCGTGCAGGGGGAGCGCGACGCGATGGGACGGCCCGAGGAGTTCCCGGAAGGCACCGAGCTGGTCGTCGTACCCTCCGCGGACCACGGGCTGCGCGTGCCGGCCGCTGCGCCGCTGTCACAGGACGACGCGCTCGCACTGGTGGTGGAGGCGGTGCTGGAGTGGCTGGTGCGTGAGGTCACCGGGAATCAGTGACCTGACCGAAGTGTTAACGGTTTGTGCTTGCCCTCATGGACCGTTCGGTGCCGCCGGTAGCCTGGGAGTCGATGACAGACCATCCCGACCTCACCGATCTCGGCGCCGAGGCGACCGAGATCGACGTGACCCAGGAGTCGGACCTCGAGCGCCAAGCGCGTTTCGAGCGTGATGCGCTCCCCTTCCTCGACCAGCTGTACGGCGCCGCCATGCGGATGACCCGCAACCCCTCGGACGCCGAGGACCTCGTGCAGGAGACGTTCGCCAAGGCCTACGCGTCCTTCCACCAGTTCAAGCCCGGGACGAACCTCAAGGCCTGGCTGTACCGGATCCTCACCAACACGTTCATCAACAACTACCGCAAGAAGCAGCGGCAGCCCCAGCAGTCGATGTCCGAGGACGTCGAGGACTGGCAGCTCGCCCGAGCCGAGTCGCACACCTCGTCCGGGCTGAAGTCGGCCGAGAGCGAGGCCCTCGAGCACCTGCCCGACTCCGAGGTGAAGGACGCCCTCCAGCGCCTGCCGGAGGAGTTCCGTCTGGCGGTGTACCTCGCCGACGTCGAGGGGTTCGCCTACAAGGAGATCGCCGAGATCATGGGAACGCCGATCGGCACCGTGATGTCTCGGCTCCACCGCGGTCGTCGACAGCTGCGCGACATGCTCTCGGACTACGTCCGTGCCCACGACCTCCTGCCAGTGGGACACGACGGCACCGGAGGGGGATCGGAGTCATGACCAGTGACGAGACCTGCGCCGATTTCTTGGAGCGAATCGTCTGCCTGCTCGACAACGAGCTGGATCGCGGGGAGGTGGCCCAGGTGAAAGCGCACCTCGAGGAGTGCGCGCCGTGCCTCCAGAGCTACGACCTCCAGCGTCAGGTGAAGGCGCTGGTCGCGAGGTCCTGCCACGAGCAGGCGCCCGAGAGCCTCCGCGAGCGGGTGCGGGTCCAGATCCAGCAGATCCGGGTCAGCTACACCGAGCGCTGAGCCCCACGGGGCCGCTGCCGAGATTTCGCAGTCGCAGGTCGGCCTTGCGACAATGAGCCATCGCCTGTGCCGAGCGTGCGGGCCGACCACAGGAGGACACCATGGGCAAGACCGGACGCAAGCGTCGCGGCCGCAAGAAGAAGGCCGCGAACCACGGCAAGCGGCCGAACGCATAGGCACAGAGGCAGAGCCCGAGCCCCCGCACCGGATGCCGGTCGGGGGCTCGTTTCTCGAGTCACACCCGTAACCCGAGGTCAGCGGCCTCGTTGGAGCCAGGTGCGGGCCGGAGCACACCGACGCATCTGTCTGTGCGACATGACGTCGGACCAAGCGGCCCGCCCGCGACGCCGGCACCCCCCATTCAGCCGGCGTCGCCGCGCCCCGCGACCTGGACCCCCCAAGGCCGTGGGGCGCCCGCCCGGGGAGCACTGGGGAGGCGGCTGTCGACCGGGTCGCGGCTAGACGGCACCGAGCTCGGTGCGGCTCGGTTGGCCTGCCGTGCCGCCGACGGCGCGCGTCGACAGACTCCCGCACCGCACGGCGCGGGCCAGGCACTCCTGGCCCGGCAGGCCCTCGACCATGCCGCTGATGAAGCCGGCGTCGAACGAGTCGCCGGCGCCGGTGGTGTCGACGGGCGTGATCGGTGGCGCCGGGACCCGGTGGACGGAGTCGTCGGCCTCCCACAGCACCCCGCCGTCGGCGCCGTTCTTGAGGGCGACCCGGCAGCCCAGGTCGAGCACCGCGCGCGCCGCCTCGTCGAGGTCATCCCGGCCGGTGAGGCCCCGTAGCTCGGTGGCGTTGGGCATCAGCACGTCCGCCTGACCCAGCAGCTGCTCCACCCCGTGCCAGGCGCGCATCGGGTCGAAGTTGGTGTCGACCGACGTCGTCGCGCCGCGGGCTCGCGCCCGCGCGAGGACGTCGGGCAGGTACGGCGCCAGCCGCGGCTGGAGGAAGTACGACGCGCTGTGGAC
>DASSTL010000078.1:0-44673 GCA_035707985.1 Nocardioides sp.
GGAGGTGGGCGAACTTGAGGCCGTGCTCGCGACACCACGTCTCGACGGGACGCCAGAGGGTCTCGTCGTCGGTGTTGTCGTCGATCACGATGACCTCGTACGCCGGGTAGTCCAGCGCGACCAGCGACTGCAACGTCTCGATCACCATCTCGGGTGGCTCGTTGTACGCCGGCACCTGAAGGCTGACGAACGGCGTGTAGCCGCGCTGCTCGGGCGCGGCCCCGTCGCCGACACGGCGTACCCACGCGTCGCGGCCGAGCGCGTCGCAGAGCTCCCAGAGGTAGGCGACGCCGAGGAACGCCGCGAACGCCTCCATCGCCCACAACAGCAAAGCACCGGTCGTGCCGAGTGGGCCGAGGTGGCTGACGAACGTCCACCACATCATGTAGGTGAGGTACGCGGCGAAGAGATAGAACGTGGCCACCCACGCGAGGTGGGCCCGTGCGACCCAGTGCCGGGTCGCGGGGAGCCACAGGGCGCTGAGCACGACGAGACCGGTGACCCCGGCGATCGTGTTGGCCCGCGTCACGTCGAGGAGGTGGAGCACCATGGCCACCACCGCCGCCAGCACGACCGTGCCGATCGTGGAGAGCACGAGGCGTCCGGCCGACCACCAGGCACCGGCCCGCCGCCGGGTCGACACGCTGCGCGTGAACAGCGCCAACGTGGCCACCGGCGCTGCGACGAGGCCGGCGAGGAGGAAGGCAGCGAGCACGGGGAACTCCTGTGGGGGTCGTCAGCCGGGACGACCGCCGCTCAGCCTAGGAGCGCTGACGCGGACGCGGCTCACCCCTCCGGCGTACCTCCGCTGGCGGTGAGTGAGCCACACTTTGAGAGCCGAAGAAGGTGGCTCACTCACCGCCGTGACGCCCTCACGCGCTCTGCATGACCCCCACGGGCTCGGGGGTGAAACCGGGGAACACCGCGGCCGGGGAGCTCGCGAAACGGCTGGACACGATCTCGGCCAGCACGCTGCGGTAGTCGGTCGTGACGGTGACGTCGGCGTCGAGGCCGGTGCCGAGGTCGGGCCAGCTCGGGCAGTGATAGCCGCCGTTCACACCGGCGCCGGCCACGAACATGACGTTGCCGTAGCCGTGGTCGAGACCGTAGTTGTCGTTCTCGGCCACGCGACGGCCGAACTCGCTCAACGCGACCAGCGTGACCTTGTCGGTGTGCGGCCCCAGGTCGCCGAAGAACGCCGCGATCGCGGTCGCCAGGTCCTCGGCGTTGCGGATCATCTGGCCCCACTCGAGGGTCCCGAGGTCGCTGTGCATGTCCCAGTCGCCCTGGTCGACGGTCAGCACCTCCACCCCGACGTCGCCGCGGATCACCCGCGCCACCTGCGACAGGGCACGGCCGAGGTCGGAGTCCCCGTACGACGCGGTGTTGTCCGTCGTCGACCGCACCGGGTCGAAGTCGGAGGTGGCGGTCAGCGTGGCACGCATGGCCTTGCCGAGCGCGGATTTGTCGTCGCCCCAGAGCGTCTGGAGCGAGCGACGCCGCTTGCCCGCCGGGTCGGTGTCCCACTGGTCGTCGCCGGCGATGCTCATGTCGTCCACCGAATCTGCCGTCATCAGCGGGACGGGACCGACCAGCTCGGTCGGCGGCGGTCCCGAGCCCATGCCGAGCGCCTGCAGCGGTGAGTTGTGGTTGCGCGTGCCGACGAGCCGGTTCAGCCAGCCGACCCGCTTGCTCGAGCCGGGGTCGGCGTCCTCGAGCTCCTCCATCGCCGAGAAGTGCGATCGGTTGGGGGCCGGGAGCCCCGTGGCGTGGACGGCCGCGATCTTGCCGGCGTTCCACAGCGGCAGCAGGGGAGCGAGCTTGGGGTGCAGCCCGAAGAACGAGTCCGCAGCCAGGAGCTGCGCCTTCGGGATCGCGATCCGCGGCCGGGCCGTGTAGTACGCCGGGTCGCCGTGGGGGACCACCAGCGACAAGCCGTCCGCGGCACCACGGAGTGAGAGCACGACGAGGACCGACGATGCCGGGACGATCGAGGACGCCGAGGCCGAGATCACTGCGCTGCCGACGATCGTGGTGGCACCACCGAGAGCGAGGGCGCCGCGGAGCAGGCTGCGCCGGCTCATGGCTGCGAACTCCTCGCAGCACGCCACACCGAGGACCGGGGTCGTAGAAGAGGTCACGTGGTCACCGCCGGAAGTGGGCCGAGGAGTCGAGAAGGGTGGTCATCAGCCTCGGGAAGAGCCAGCGCATGACCGGGTGGTCCTGGTCGATCTGGTCCATCGGCTTCGCGTCCACCGCTTGGCAGCACGCCTTCAGGAGCCGGTCGGTGGAGTGGCGATGGAGGACCTCTTGCGACAGGTGGTCCACGAGCACCTTGAACGGCGTCGTGTCCTTCGGCAGCCAGGCGACGGGATCGCGGTAGTGGATCCCCTTCGAGGGCCACCAGCCGCCCGACGCGTTCCAGTGGAACGACATCGAACCCAGCATGCGCGACGGTGACGCCCACGAGTCGCTGTCGACCGGCTGCCCGTCCGGCCGGGGCCACTCGTACACGCCCTGCCCGATGCTCTCCGCCACCCAGGCGATCTGGTGGGCTGCCCGGTCCCGCGACGCGGGTCTCTTCACGTGCACCCCGAGCACCCGGTACGTCGCCACCAGGTCGCCCTGCGGGTCGCGGATCTTCGCGCCCACGGCGTCGCGGAAGTGCCGGGAGTCGACGAGCTCGCGGAGCACGGGCCGGATCCGGGTGTCGTGCGACCGGTAGACCTTCGCCAGCCGGTTGACCAAGGACCGCGGCGGGTCGTCCTCGACGAAGACGGTGGCCAGCCGGCGGGCGATCCGATGGGCGGTGTCGGGGTGGTGGGCCAGGTAGCGCAGGTACTCACGCGTGACCTTGCGGCCGTCGGACGAGCCGTTGGCCGCGCTGAACGAGCCCACCTTCACGTGACCCACCCAGTGTGCGGTCGGGTCGTAGGCCGCCGCCCAGGTGTTCCACTCGTCGACGCGCCAACCGGTGAGGATCCGCGCCGAGCTCTTCACATCGCTCTCGGTGTAGTTGCCGACGCCGACGGTGTGCAGCTCGAGCAGCTCGCGGCCCAGGTTCTCGTTCGGGTGGTCCTTGTCGGACACGGCGTTGTCGAGATAGATCCCCATCGCCGGGTGGGTGATGGCGGCCCAGAGGAGGTTCTCGACCGAGTCGAGCGCGTGCTTGCGGATGACGTCGCCGTACCGCTTCCGCCACGTGTAGACGCCGTCGGCGTACACCGGGACGTGCAGGTGGTTCTCCCAGAACTCCGTCATCGTCTCGAGCAGCTGGCGCTTGCTGGTCATCCGGCGCAGCAGGACCCACGCCTGGTAGTCCTGCATGACCTGCCAGCCCGGGAGGCCGCCGCTGATCGTCTCCTGCCAGATCCTGCCGGGCGACCACGACAGACCCGGGAACCACGTCACGAGCCGGCTGGCGTCGTGGTCGCGGATGTCCTGCGGCGCGAGCTGCCACTCGAACCAGTCGCGGGCGCCTCCTTTGCGCCGCACCTGCTTGGCGAGCGCCGGGGTCACGCCGTACGAGAAGCGGCCGACCAGGTGCCGGGCCTGAGTGCCGAGCAGGGGAGGACCGGCGTGGCGTCCGGCTCGGTACGTCGAGTCTGCCGCCTCGGCCGCCTCGGCCGCCTCGGCCGCCTCGGGGAGCAGTGCGGCTCCCGCGGCGAGTCCGGCCCCGGCCAGGACCGCGCGACGCGCCGGGCGACGGTGGCCCGGTCCGGCGACGGCGGTGGCCAGGTCTCTGGACTCCATGGGGGCTCCAGTCGTGCGTGACCGCAGGGACCCCCCGGACCGGCGGCGATGTGTCAGAGGTCGAGGACGAACCTAGGACCGCGCGCTCGCCCGCACCGGCGATTCCGCGACAATTTGCCTGGGACCGCCGTTTCCGGCCCGGACGCGGTCACGACGCGGTCGTTCCCGAGGTGTTGCCCGGACTTGATCGGGTCGTGACCCAAACTGGGGTAGGCGCCTCGCGGGCGGCGGGTTACCGTCGTAGACATCATGGACGGGGGCCTTCCACGATCTCGGAACCTTGCGCGATCGCATGTTCGGTGGCGGACGCCGATGCGAGCCGCGGTCGCCGCCTGCCTGACCGCCCTGCTGGTCGCGGTACTCATGGGGAGCGGACGCCAACCGGCCACCGAGGTGATCGCGAACGCCGCGTCGCCGGAGGCGCCTCCGGCCGCCCTGCCGCCGACGCTGCCCCCGGTCACGCTGCCGCACCCGACCGAGCGCCAGGTCGACCAGCCGGCCTCGCTGTCCTCCGCGCCCGCGACGGTCACCGCCGACACCTCGGCGATCCCGGCCGTCGCGCTGGCCGCCTACCAGCGCTCGTCGATGGTGATGGGCGCGGCGGCACCCTCCTGCGGCATCGACTGGGCGCTGCTCGCCGCGATCGGCCAGGTCGAGTCCGACCACGGTCGGGCCGCCAGCAGTCACCTCGACGCCGACGGCGTCGCCCGGCCACCGATCGTGGGAATCCGCCTCGACGGGCGGCACGACACCTCGCGTGTCCGCGACACCGACGCAGGCCGCCTGGACGGTGACACCCGCTTCGACCACGCCGTCGGACCGATGCAGTTCCTGCCGTCGACCTGGGCCGCCGTCGCGGTCGACGGGGACGACGACGGTCATCGCAACGTGCAGGACGTCGACGACGCCGCGCTCGGGTCCGCCGTCTACCTCTGCGCGGGCCAGGACGACCTCTCGACCCGCGCGGGACAGCGTCGAGCGGTGCTCCGCTACAACCACAGCCGCGCGTACGTCGACCGCGTGCTCGCGATCGCCGACGAGCTGCGCGCCGACAGCGTGCCGGCTCCCGACGGTGCCGACGTCCAGACCGTAGTCGCGCTGCCGCCGGTGGGACTGAAGGTTCCAGAAGCCACGCGCCCTGGCGGCACTCGTCACGACGGCGACCGGCACGGGTCTCCCGACCCGGCGCAGCCCACGGCCACGATGTCGCCGATCCCCTCGGGTACCTCGAACGGTCCCGTGGGGCCGCCGACGTCTGGGCCGACGACCAAGCCCACCGATCCGCCCACCGATCCGCCGAGCGACTCACCCACGGATCCGCCGAGTGACCCGCCGAGTGACCCGCCGAGTGACCCGCCGACGGAGGCCCCGGTCCTCACCGAGCCGCTGCCCGAGGAGCTGGCCGACCTCACGGTCGACCAGGTCGACGCGTTCAACGCGGCCTGGGCGGTCTGCGACGACGTCCTGACGGGCGGATGGTCGGCCGACCCGGATGCTGTCGACGGGCTCACCGAGTGCCTGGCCACCGAGATCGACGTCGCCGTCGACGACCCTCAGCTGGTCGCCTTCGTCGACTGGCTGGCCCGCACCCAGGACGACACGACCGAGTGAGGTCGGGGCGTCTGTAGAGTTCCCGGACAAGCACCTCCCTCGAGACAGCTCCCGACAAGGACCCCGACCCGCCCATGGACGGCTCTGACAGTCGCCCCTCTCCGTGTTCCTGCCAGTGCCCGGGCGAGGTCCCGTGCTGACCGCCTGGCTGCTGCTCGCGGTCTCGATCGTGCTGGTGGTCGCGGCCGGCGTCTTCGTCGCCGCCGAGTTCTCCTTCGTCACCGTCGACCGGTCCAAGGTCGCCCAGGCCGCCGAGGAAGGTGACGCATCCGCGGCCGGTGTCCTGAAGGCCCTCCGCTCGCTGTCCACACAGCTCTCGGGTGCCCAGGTCGGGATCACCATCACCAACCTCGCCATCGGCTTCCTCGCCGAACCCGCGATCGCGCGGCTGATCCGCGAGCCGGTCCGGGGGATCGGGTTCCCCGAGGACGCCGTCGAGCCGGTGGCCGTCGCGGTCGGTCTCACCGTGAGCTCGTTGGTGACGATGGTCTTCGCCGAGCTCGTGCCGAAGAACCTCGCGATCGCCCGGCCGATGGAGACCGCTCGCGCGACGCAGCGTTTCCAGCGGGTCTTCACAGCTCTCATGCGGGGCCCGATCCGGGTGCTCAACGGCTCGGCCAACGCGATCGTCCGACGGCTCGGCATGGAGCCGCAGGAGGAGCTCCGCTCAGCGCGGTCGTCCACCGAGCTCGCCTCGCTGATCTCGAGGTCGGCGCACGAGGGGACCCTCGACGCCGACACCGCCGAGCTGATGGAGCGGTCGGTCGAGTTCGGCACGCGCACGGCCGGCGAGATCATGACGCCGCGGGTGCGGACGGTCAGTCTCGAGGCGAACGACCGCGCCTGGTCGGTGATCGAGCTGGCCCGGCAGACCGGGCACTCGCGCTTCCCGGTGCTCGACCAGGACGACACGGTGATCGGCACCGTCCACGTCAAGCACGCCGTCGCCCTGCCGATCACCGAACGACAGACCACCAAGGTCAAGCACCTGATGACGCGCCCCATCGTGGTGCCCGACTCACTCCGGCTCGACCCGCTGCTCGCTCTCTTGCGGCAGGAGGGCCAGCTCGCCGTCGTGCTCGACGAGTACGGCGACCAGGCCGGGATCGTCACCATCGAGGACGTCATCGAGGAGATCGTCGGCGACATCGCCGACGAGCACGACCGCATGGGGTCCCGCGGCCGCCGGCGCAGCGACGGCTCGTGGACGCTCTCCGGGTTGCTGCGTCCCGACGAGGTCGAGGACCTGACCGGCATCGAGCTACCCGACCACGAGGACTACGACACGATCGCGGGCCTGGTGCTCCAGGTGCTGGGGCGGGTGCCCTCACGCGGTGACGTCGCGGAGGTCCCCGTCCCCGACCGCTCCGACCCCGACCAGCCCGAGCGGCAGCGCCTCGCCGTGCTCACCGTCGAGCACATGGACGGCCTGCGCATCGACCGGCTGTCGCTGCGCGTGCTCGACGGTTCCGGCACGCCGTCCCCGGACGGAGGCGACGGCCGATGAGCGTCACCACGTCGGTCGCGTTGGCCGTCCTCCTGCTCTTCGGGAACGCGTTCTTCGTCGCGGCCGAGTTCGCCCTGGTCTCGGCCCGACGTACCCAGATCGAGCCGCGCGCTGAGGCTGGGTCCCGCGTCGCCCGGACGACGCTGCGCGCCATGGAGAACATGTCCCTGGTGATCGGCGTCAACCAGCTCGGCATCACGGTCTGCTCGCTGGTCCTGGGCGCGGTGGCCGAACCCACCGCCGCGAAGCTGCTGGAGCCGGTGCTGCATGCACTCCACGCTCCCGAAGCGCTGCGACATCCGATCGCCTTCGCGATCGGGCTGGCCGTCGTCGTCTACCTCCACGTCGTGCTGGGGGAGATGATCCCGAAGAACATCGCGCTGGCCGGGCCCGACCGGGCCGCGCTCGTGCTCGGCACGCCGATCTGGGCGATCGTCTCCGTGACCCGCCCGGTGATCGCCGCGGTGAACACCCTCGCCTCGGGTGTGCTCCGGCTGGTGGGGGTGCGGCTCATGGACGAGGTGAGCTCGACGTACACCCGCGAGGAGGTCGCGGCGCTCGTGGAGGAGTCCCGCGGCGAGGGCCTGCTCGAGGACGGGGAGTACGACCGCTTGTCGGGGGCGCTCGGCTTCACCGAGAAGACCGTCGAGATGGTCCTCATGCCGCCGGAGACGCTCCAGACGGTACGCCGCGGCTCGACCGGTGCGGACGTCGAGGCGCTGTGCGCGGCGACCGGGTACAGCCGCTTCCCGGTCGTCGGGGACGACGGCGAGCTGGTCGGGTACCTCCACATCAAGGACGTACTCGAGACCGACGAGGAGCGCCGCCACCGGCCGATCGAGGACAAGTGGATCCGGCCGTTCGCGCCGGTGCGGAAGGACGACCTCCTCCATGACACCCTCGAGAAGCTGCAGCGCCGAGGAGCCCACATGGCCCGGGTGGTGGACGACGAGGGCGGCACGCTCGGCGTCGCGACGTTGGAGGACGTGATCGAGGAGCTGGTTGGCGAGATCCGCGACACCGCCCACCTCGAGGGACCGTTCCAGAACGGGTCCACCGATACCGCCGAGTGAGGCACAGCGGGCTCCGGGCCGCCGGATAGGGTGTGCGCGGCGGTCCGCACGGGCCGCCTCTCGGAGCAGGGCGGGGCCAACCTGGGCGGGGAAGGTGCAGGCGGTAGTGGCGGACGATGTGGCACGCGACGACTCGCGCGTGTGGACCGTCCCCAACGCCCTCAGCTTCCTGCGCCTGCTCGGCGTCCCGCTCTTCCTCTGGCTGGTCCTGGGCCCGGAGGCGGACGGCTGGGCTCTCGCGCTGCTCGCCGCCTCGGGGGTGACCGACTACCTCGACGGCTACCTCGCGCGGCGGCTCGGCCAGACCTCGCGACTCGGCCAGGTGCTCGATCCCGTGGCCGACCGGCTCTACATCCTCGCCGTCGTCATCGGGCTCGCGATCCGCGACGTCGTCCCGTGGTGGTTCGCCGTCGTGCTCCCGCTGCGCGACCTTCTGCTGTGGGGGCTGGTGCCGATCCTGCGCACCCGTGGCTACAGCGCGCTGCCCGTGCACTTCCTCGGCAAGGCGGCGACCTTCAACCTGCTCTACGCCTTCCCGCTCCTGCTCCTCGGCGACGGCACGGGCGACACGGCCACCCTGGCCAAGGTCTTCGGCTGGGCGTTCGCCGGGTGGGGGATCGGCCTCTACTGGTGGGCCGGGGTCCTCTACGCCTACCAGGTGTACAAGCTGGTCAAGACGACCGAGCGGCGGGTGATCGCACATGGCTGAGGTCCGCGACCTTCCCGAGCACGTGACGGAGCCGTTGCTCTCGTTGATCACCAAGCGCTCTCTCGACGCCGACTACGAGCACGTCGCGGCCCGCCGTCGGTCGGCCGGGGACGACGTGCCTGCGCACCCGGTGCCGCGGCGTACGGCGGGTCTGGTCCTGCTCGTCTTCGGACTGCTGGTGACGATCGCCGCGGTCCAGACCAGCCGCAACGCACCGGCCTCGGACGCGAGCCGCGCGAGCCTGATCGAGCAGATCGACCTCCGCCGCGACGGCCTCGACGCGCTGCAGCGGCGGCTCGACCGGGAGCAGTCGCGGGTCACTCAGCTGCAGTCGAGCAACAACCAGCTCACCGCCACCGCCCAGGCGGCGAGCGCGCGCGTGGAGCGCCTCGGCGTGCGCACCGGTTTCGCGGCCGTGAAGGGGCCTGGTATCCAGGTGACGGTGAACAGTGCCCCCGACAGCGGAGACAACCAACTGGTCCGTGACTCCGACCTGACGTTGCTCACCGACGCGCTGTGGTCGACCGGCGCCGAGGCCATCAGTGTGAACGGCCGCCGCCTCACCGTGCTCAGCGCCTTCCGCAACGTCGGCGTCGCGATCCTGCTCAACAACCAGCCACTGAACCCCCCGTTCGTGTTCGACGTGGTCGGTGACCCGAACACGATCCCGGCCGAGCTCCTGTCGAGCCCGATCGGGGAACGGTGGTACACGCTCAAGGACAGCCTCGGGTTCCGCTTCGACGTCCGGAATGCCGGGACGCTGACGCTTCCGGCGGCATCGCCCCCGCACCTGCGCTCGGCGCGACTCGTGCCGCCGCGCGATGGACGCACAGGCACACAGACGGGGGACAGCTAGACATGATCGCGGCACTCGGACTGCTCGTGGGTGTCGTCCTGGGGCTCATCTTCACCCCGGACGTTCCCCGCGGGCTCGACCCCTACCTCCCGATCGCGGTCGTCGCCGCTCTCGACGCGGTCTTCGGCGCGCTGCGCGCCTACCTCGAGGGGATCTTCGACGACAAGGTGTTCGTCGTCTCGTTCTTCTCCAACGTCGTCATCGCCGCGGCGATCGTCTACCTCGGCGACAAGCTCGGCGTCGGTGGGCAGCTCTCGACCGGTGTGATCGTGGTGCTCGGCATCCGGATCTTCTCGAACGTCGCCCAGATCAGGCGGTACCTGTTCCATGCCTGACGAACCCGACGACGCCGGGCGCGAGCGGCTCCGCGAGGCGCTGCTCCGGCCGTCGCGCGGCCAGATCGTGGTCGGCGTGCTCCTCGCCGTGCTCGGGTTCGCCGCGATCACCCAGGTGCGTACCAACACCACCGACGACACCTACGCCGGCTACCGCGAGCAGGACCTGGTCGACGCGCTCTCGGCCCTGACCGACACCTCGCAGCGGGCGCAGTCGCAGATCAACGAGCTCGAGTCGACCCGGCAGCGGCTCGAGCAGAACCAGCAGGCCCAGGAGGCGGCGATCGAGGCCGCTCAGAAGCAGGCCGACGAGCTCAGCATCATGGCCGGGTGGGTGCCGGCCACCGGGCCGGGCATCCGGCTCACCGTGACCGAAGGGCCGCGCCCGGTCGACGTGACGACCGTGCTCGACACCGTCGAGGAGCTCCGGTCTGCCGGCGCCGAGGCGATGCAGGTCAACGGCAAGGTTCGGCTCGTGGCGCAGAGCGCCATCGAGCCGGCGCCGGGCGGCCTGAGGATCGACGGCACCCTGGTCACCTCGCCGTACGTGTTCGACGCGATCGGGGACCCGGACACGCTGCACGGTGCCCTCGAGCTCGTCGACGGCCCGATCGCCCAGTTCCGCGAGGAGGCCGAAGCCACGGTCCACGTCGACGAGCTGGACTCCCTCGACATCAGCGCGGTCCGCAAGCCCACGACCCCGCAGTACGCCCAACCGCAGTGAGCACGAGTAGCCTGCCGCCAGGCCGCGTCCACGAAGGAGAGCCGTGTATCCCGACGACTTGAAGTACACCTCGGAGCACGAATGGGTCCGCACCCCCGGCGAGTCCGAGGGATCGGTGCGCGTGGGGATCACGCACTACGCCCAGGACCAGCTCGGCGACATCGTGTACGTCTCGCTCCCAGCGGTCGGTGAGGCCGTCACCGCCGGCGCCGCGTGCGGCGAGCTCGAGTCCACGAAGTCCGTCAGCGACGTCTACGCGCCGGTCGACGGCGAGGTCGTGGCCGTCAACGAGAGCCTCGACGCCACTCCCGAGCTCGTGAACAGCGACCCGTACGGCGGTGGCTGGCTCTTCGAGGTCGTCCCCTCGGACGCGGGTGCCGTCGACGGTCTCATGGACGCATCGGCGTACCAGGCGACCCTGGGGGAGTGAACCTCCGGGCGGCCGTCCGAAGTCGCCCGACGAGTGGGGAGCGCCTGATAGGTTCGCAGCAACCATCAACCTCAGCCCCTCACTGAGGGTTGGACAGGAGAAGATCCTCGATGCCGTACTGCACCAACTGCGGCAACGCTAACCCGGACGACGCGCGCTTCTGCTCGCAGTGCGGGCGCCCGCTGGTCACCGAGGCTGCCCCGGCGGCCGGTGGTGACTCGACGGCCACGATCAACATCAGCGGTGCCGAGCGTGCGGAGATCTCGTCCGACCGTCAGCTCAACCCCGTCGACGCTGCGGCCGTCGACGCCCTGCCTGTCGGGTCGGCGCTCCTGGTGGTCCAGCGCGGTCCCGGCGCGGGGAGCCGCTTCCTGCTCGACAAGGACGTCACGACCGCCGGCCGGCATGCCGACAGCGAGATCTTCCTCGACGACGTGACCGTGTCACGTCGCCACGCGACGTTCACCCGCGAGGGCAACACGTTCACCGTCTCCGATGCCGGCAGCCTCAATGGCACCTACGTCAACCGCGACCGGATCGACACCGTCGTCCTCAAGGACACCGACGAGGTCCAGATCGGCAAGTACCGGCTCGTCTTCTTCCAGGGACACGCGCCGGCCGGCGACCGGGCTTCGGCCCCCCAGACGTGACGGGGCTCGTGGAGGGCAGCGCGGCCGCCTCGGGCCGGGTGCGGCACAACATCGGGGAGGTGCTCGACCTCCTGCGCCCGGACTTTCCCGGGGTCACCATCCCGAAGATCCGGTTCCTCGAGGACAAGGGGCTGATCAAGCCCGAGCGCACCCCGGCCGGCTACCGCAAGTTCTCGGCCGAGGACGTCGACCGACTCCGCTACATCCTCCGCATGCAGCGTGACCACTACCTCCCGCTCCGCGTCATCGGCGAGCACCTCGACGCGATCGACCGGGGGATGGAGCCGCCGCCCATCGAGCAGGTCGTCCCGACGGTCCCCACGGTGGCCCTGTCGGCCGACGGGATGCCGTCCGCCGAGTCGTTCCTCCGCCGTGACAACCTGCGGCTGTCCCGCAAGGAGCTGCTGAAGATCGCCGAGGTCTCCGACGAGCTCCTGACCCAGCTCGAGCAGTTCGGCCTGGTGAGACCGCGCACCGGCACCGGGCACTACGACACCGACGCACTGGTGATCGCGACGACCGCCCGCGAGCTGGCCGAGTTCGGGCTCGAGCCGCGGCACCTCCGAGCCTTCAAGACGGCCGCCGACCGTGAGGTCGGCCTCGTCGAGCAGGTCGTGGCCCCGCAGAAGCGGGGGAGGGACGCCGCCGCACGCGGCCGTGCCGAGGAGACGGTCAGCGAGATCGCGGCCCTCTCGGTGCGGCTCCACGCCACCTTGGTCAAGGCCGGACTCCGGAGCGGCTGACCCCGCTCTCGGGCTGTTCGCGCGGGGGTACTGTGGAGGCATGCGCGAGGTCGACGTCCTGGGAGTCCGGGTCGAGATGCCGTCGAACAACCCCATCGTGCTGCTGCGCGAGGTGGAGGGGCAGCGTTACCTGCCCATCTGGATCGGGGCGGTCGAGGCGACCGCCATCGCGTTCGCGCAGCAGGGGGTCGTCCCTCCGCGTCCGCTGACCCACGACCTGCTCAAGGACGTCCTGGAGTCCACCGGCAACCAGCTGACCGAGGTACGGATCACCGAGGTCAAGGACGGGATGTTCTTCGCGATCCTGGTCCTGGCCTCCGGCGTCGAGGTCAGCGCGCGGCCGTCCGACTCCATCGCTCTCGCCCTGCGGACCGGCAGCCGCATCGTCTGCGCCGAGGAGGTGCTGGCGGAGGCCGGGCTCGACGCCCCGGCCGAGCAGGAGGACGAGGTGGAGCGGTTCCGCGAGTTCCTCGACCAGGTCTCCCCCGAGGACTTCGAGTCGCGCTGACCGCATCAACCTCAGGTTGAGGTTGAGGGTTGCGACACGCCGCCGCGCTCTTTGACGAGTCCGAGGTGCGGGCTTACCTTGAACTGTCCTCGATGTAACTCCACCGATGTGGCTCGTGCCGTACGGTTCCCCTGGAGTCCGCGCATCCGAGGCGCCCACCACGGAGGTCACAGTGTCCGACACCGAGCAGCGCGGGACGCACGTCCCGGCCGACGAGACCGAGGCGGTCCGCGCGGCCGAGGCGGCGGAGGAGCAAGGCCTGCTCTTCACCGATGACGTCTCCCCGCTGCCCAGCGACACCGGCTACCGCGGCCCGACCGCCTGCAACGCCGCCGGCATCACCTACCGGCAGCTCGACTACTGGGCCCGCACCGGTCTGGTCGAGCCCTCCGTCCGCAGCGCCACCGGTTCCGGCTCCCAGCGCCTGTACTCCTTCCGCGACATCCTGCTGCTCAAGGTGATCAAGCGCCTGCTGGACGCCGGCATCTCGCTCCAGCAGATCCGCACCGCCGTGCAGCACCTGCGCAACCGCGGCACCGACGACCTGACCCGCGTGACGCTGATGAGCGACGGTGCCTCGGTCTACGAGTGCACCAGCGACGACCAGGTGATCGACCTCCTCCAGGGCGGCCAGGGCGTGTTCGGCATCGCCATCGGCGGGGTCTGGCGCGAGATCGAGGGCACGCTCTCCGAGCTCCCCAGCGAGCGCACCGCCGAGGACGAGACCGGCGCGCAGGCGAACGACGAGCTCGCCGCCCGCCGCGCCCGAAAACTAGGCTGACCTCATGCGCGTTAGAGTGGGCGCGCTGACGATCCCGCGCGGGAGAGTCTTCGCCGGACGCCCCGTCTGACCGACGGGTCGCCCGGGTCGGAGCGCCGAAGGGGCAACCCCTCCCCGGAACCTCTCAGGCGCCAGGACCGCGCGGGTCAGGCAACTCTGGAGCACCGGCCCCACCACACGCCGGCACGACAGAGGGGGAGGCGAATCGAACGATCCAGTCGAGGAGCCACCCGTGACCCAGCAGCCCGTCTTCGCCGACCGTCACGTCGGACCACGCCCGGACGACATCGCCCGGATGCTCGATCGGGTCGGCTACGGCTCGCTCGACGACCTCATGGCGGCTGCCGTCCCGAAGGCCATCGCCTCGCGCACGCTCGACCTCCCGGAGCCGCTGTCGGAGCACGACGCGGCGCGGGAGCTCCGGCGGCTGGCCGGGCTCAACCGTCCGGCCGAGTCGATGATCGGGGTCGGCTACCACTCGACGATCACCCCCGCCGTGATCCGCCGCAACGTCCTCGAGGACCCGAGCTGGTACACGGCGTACACGCCCTACCAGCCGGAGATCTCACAGGGCCGGCTCGAGGCCCTGCTCAACTTCCAGACCGTGATCGGCGACCTCACCGGCCTTCCGACCGCGAACGCCAGCCTGCTCGACGAGGGTACCGCCGCCGCGGAGGCGATGACGCTGGTACGCCGCGCGCAGCGCAACACCACGGGCGCGTTCGTCGTCGACTCCGACGCGCTGCCGCAGACCATCGAGGTGGTGCACACCCGCGCCCAGGCGATGGGCATCGAGGTCGTCGTCGCCGATCTGGCCGCGGGTCTTCCCGACGGCGACGTGTCGGGCGTGCTCGTGCAGTACCCCGGAGCCTCTGGCCGCATCCTCGACCCGCGTCCGGTCATCGACGCCGTCCACGAGCGCGGGGGGCTCGCGGTCGTGGCCGCCGACCTGCTCGCGCTGACCCTTCTCGAGGCGCCCGGGGCGCTCGGCGCCGACGTCGTCGTGGGGTCCTCGCAGCGCTTCGGGGTCCCGATGTTCTATGGCGGCCCGCACGCCGGCTTCATGTCGGTCGCCGGCGGCCTCGAGCGCCACCTGCCGGGTCGCCTGGTCGGGGTCTCGGTCGACGCGGAGGGCCGCCCGGCGTACCGCCTCGCGCTGCAGACCCGCGAGCAGCACATCCGCCGCGACAAGGCGAC
Source organism: Nocardioides sp. (assembly GCA_035707985.1). Lineage (GTDB taxonomy): Bacteria > Actinomycetota > Actinomycetes > Propionibacteriales > Nocardioidaceae > Nocardioides. Next base: position 14,878 of record DASSTL010000078.1, read on the forward strand.
CTCCAACATCTGCACCGCGCAGGTGCTGCTGGCCGTCGTCGCCTCGATGTACGCCGTGTACCACGGTCCCGAGGGCCTGCGGGCGATCGCCGAGCAGATCAAGGACCACGCCCGTCAGCTCGGGGGGATGCTCCGGCACGCCGGGGTCGAGGTCGTCCACGCCGAGTACTTCGACACCGTGCTCGCCCGCGTCCCCGGGCGTGCGGCGCAGGTGGTCGAAGCGGCGCGTGAGCAGGGGCTGCACCTGCGACACGTCGACGACGACCACGTGGGCCTCAGCGTCGGGGAGACGTACGGGCCGGCCACACTCGGCGCCGTGCTGCGCGCGTTCGGCGTCCACGAGCCCGGCAGGCACTCGATCAGCACCCCCGAGACGATCCCGCAGGGGCTGGCGCGCACCACGCCGTACCTCACCCACGAGGTCTTCCACGCGCACCACAGCGAGACCCAGATGCTGCGCTACCTGCGCCGACTGTCGGCCCGCGACTACGCGCTGGACCGCGGCATGATCCCGCTCGGCTCCTGCACGATGAAGCTCAACGCGACCACCGAGATGGAGCCGGTCTCGATGCCCGGCTTCGCCGACCTGCACCCCTTCGCGCCGGCGCAGGACGCCCAGGGCTATGGCGAGCTGATCGGCCAGCTCGAGTCGTGGCTCGCCGAGGCCACGGGCTACGACCGCGTCTCGATCCAGCCGAACGCCGGCTCGCAGGGCGAGCTCGCCGGCCTGCTCGCGATCCGCGGTTTCCACCGCGCCAACGGCGCCGGCTCGCGCAACGTGTGCCTCATCCCGTCGTCCGCGCACGGCACGAACGCCGCGTCGGCGGTGATGGCCGGGATGCGCGTCGTCGTGGTGAAGGCGGGCGAGGACGGCGCGGTCGACCTCGACGACCTGCGCCGGCTCTGCCAGGAGCACCAGGACTCGCTGGCGGCGATCATGGTCACCTACCCCTCGACCCACGGCGTGTACGAGGACACCATCACCGAGCTGTGCTCGATCGTCCACGAGGTCGGCGGCCAGGTGTACGTCGACGGCGCCAACCTCAACGCCCTCCTCGGCTACGCGCGGCCCGGCGAGTTCGGCGGCGACGTGTCCCATCTCAACCTGCACAAGACCTTCTGCATCCCGCACGGTGGCGGCGGTCCGGGGGTCGGGCCGGTCGCGGTGCGCGAGCACCTCGCGCCGTACCTCCCGAGCCACGCGGGTCACCCCGAGCCCGATCGGCGCGAGGGGGTCGGCGCGATCAGCGCGGCGCCGTACGGCTCGGCCGGCATCCTGCCGATCTCCTGGGCCTACATCGCGATGATGGGCGCCGAGGGGCTGCGCCGGGCGACCGCCAGCGCAGTGCTCTCGGCCAACTACATCGCCTCGCGGCTCGACGACGCCTACCCGGTGCTCTACCGCGGAGAGAACGGGTTGGTCGCCCACGAGTGCATCCTCGACCTCCGGGGGCTCACGAAGGCTTCGGGCGTGACCGTCGACGACGTCGCGAAGCGGCTCATCGACTACGGCTTCCACGCGCCGACCATGTCGTTCCCGGTCGCCGGGACGCTGATGGTCGAGCCGACCGAGTCCGAGGACCTCGGCGAGATCGACCGATTCTGCGACGCGATGCTGGCGATCCGGGCCGAGATCGACCAGGTCGAGCGAGGGGAGTGGAGCGTCGAGAAGTCCCCGCTGCGCGGTGCCCCCCACACGACGCGGGCGGTCGTCGGCGACTGGGACCGCGCCTACCCTCGCGAGGTGGCGGTGTTCCCGACCGGCCCCGACCCCGACAAGTACTGGCCGCCCGTGGCTCGCATCGACCAGGCCTACGGCGACCGCAACCTGGTCTGCTCGTGCCCGCCGCCCGAGGCGTTCGCCGAGTCCCACGACCCGGCCCAGTGAGCGCGCCGCCGTACGGCGTCGCCGACACCACGGCCCGCCGGCTGCTCGCGCTGCTGGCCCAGCGGCAGGTGACCGGTCGGCTCCCGTCGCTCGTGGCCGGAGTGGTGCGCGACGCCGAGCCCCTCTGGACCGGTGCGTACGGCGACGTGGGCGACCGGCCCGACGACGTGCAGTACCGGATCGGCTCGATCACCAAGACGTTCACCGCAGTGCTCGTGCTGCAGCTGGTCCGCGACGGCCGGGTCGACCTGGACGAGCCCGCCTCCCGCGTCCTCGGCGACGTGGGGTACGCCGACCGCACCCTGCGTGCGCTGCTGAGCCACTCGTCCGGGATGCAGTCGGAGCCGCGCGGCTCCTGGTGGGAACGGTCGCCCGGCGTCACCTGGGACGAGCTCGTGGCCGCCAACGACGGCTCCGGCGCGGTGTTCCCCGACGGCCAGCAGTTCCACTACTCCAACCTCGGGTTCGCCCTGCTCGGCGAGGTGGTCGCGCGGGTCCTGGAGACGACGTGGTTTGACGCCGTCCGCGAGCGGATCCTCGAGCCGCTCGGACTCGACCGCACGTCGTACCTGCCGCAGGACCGCTCCGCGCCCGGGTGGAGCGTCGGCCCCTACGACGGCACGCTCACGCCCGAGCCCGCCACCGACACGCTGGCGATGGCGCCCGCGGGGCAGCTGTGGTCGACGGTGGGCGACCTCGCAACGTACGCCGCGTTCCTCGGCGCCGGTCACCCGGACGTCCTGGACCTGTCCTGGCTGGACCTCGCCGCGCATCCGCAGGCGGGGGACCGCGCCTCGGCCCTCGAGTCCGCCCACGGCCTCGGCTTCCAGCTGGGGCGGGGCGGGTCCGGCATGCTCGTCGGTCACACCGGCTCGATGCCGGGGTTCCTCGCGGCCTGCTTCGTCGACCGCCCTCGCCGCACCGGTGCCGTGGTGCTGTGCAACGCCACCACCGGCCTCGCCCCCGGCGAGGTGGCGCGCGACCTGTTGGAGGAGCTGGAGCGATGTGAGCCCACGCTTCCGACGCCCTGGCGGCCCACGGCGGAGGTCCCGGACGTCCTCGACGGCGTGCCCGGTGTCTGGCACTGGGGCAACACCCCTCACGTCGTCGTCCTCGACGGTGGCGAGGTGGTGATGACCCGTGACGGCGTCGTCCTCGAGCGGTTCGAGCTGCGCGACGAGACGCTGGTCGGCACCGAGGGCTACCACGCCGGCGAGACGCTGCGCGTCGTACGCCGCGGCGACGGGTCCGTCAGCCACCTCGAGTGCGCGACGTTCGTCTACACGCGGACGCCGTACGACCCGGACGCCCCCATTCCGGGCAGAACTGTTTGACTGTTCAGTCAGGTGCGCCCATAATGCCGCGCATGCGCCTCCCACGACGTGTCGGCTCGGGGTTCACAGCAGGCTTCACGATGCTGCTCGTCGCCACGGGGGTGATGCTCCCGACTCCCTCCGCGGAGGCCCGGAGCGCGCCCGCGCCGGCGGCACCCACCGTCCGCCTGGCGGTGATGACCCAGAACATCTTCTACGGGGGAGACGACTACCAGCTCTCGACGGGCGGCTGGTGTCCGGTGCTCAACGGCTGCCCGAAGGCACTGCACCGGCTCGCCCACATCATCGAGGTCAGCGGCACTGACGTGGTCGGCGTCCAGGAGGCCGAGGACAACACGCGGCGCCTGGCTCGCCTCCTCGGCTGGTACGCCAGCCCGCAGGCCCACGTCATCTCCAGGTTCCCGATCCTCGACCCGCCGCACAGCCGCGGTCTGTTCACCTACGTGATGCCGACTCCCGGCCGGGTGATCGCGGTCGCGAACACCCACCTGCCGTCGACGCCGTACGGCCCCTACCGCGTGCGGGCCGGCTGGTCGAAGAAGCGCGTGCTCGCGCTGGAGCGGAGGCTGCGCGTGCGAGCGCTGAAGCCGCTCCTGCGCCGTCTCCCACGCCTGGCCGACCGCGGCGTCCCGGTGTTCCTGACCGGCGACTTCAACAGCCCGTCGCACCTGGACTGGACCAAGGCCGTCGCCCAGGCCCGGCCGAAGGTGAAGTACCCGGTGCGCTGGCCCGGGACCGAGGCGCTGGCGAAGGTGGGCTTCGGAGACTCCTACCGCGACGTCCACCCCGACCCGGTGGCCGACCCGGGCTTCACCTGGTCGCCGGGCGGCCCCGAGACGCAGAAGCACGACTTCTTCGACCGGATCGACTTCGTGCTGCACGCCGGACCCGCCACCACGGTGTCGAGCCTGTTGGTGGGGGAGCGGGGCAACCCACAGGTCGACCTGGCTTTCAAGAAGCCGTACCCGACGGACCACCGCGGCGTCGTCTCGACGTTCGACGTGACCCCCGCACCGGCGCCGCTGATCGTCTCGCCCAGGGAGCGACGCGTGATCACCGGACACCAGCTCCGTGTCCGGTTCCATGCGCGGGGGCTGAGTCACGAGAAGGTCGCCCTGGTCCGACGTGGCGGGAAGGGTCTGTACCTGCGCCAGGTCTCCACCGACGGCCGCGAGAACGGTCTCGTCCGGCTCCGTACGGCGTACCTCCGCCCCGGCCGCTACGACGTGGTGCTCCGGGACAAGAAGCACGACCGGGTCGAGGCCTCGGCACCGGTCTGGGTGTACCGGCCGGGCACGCGGTCGCACGTCGCGACGGACCGCCGGACCTACCGGGTCGGGCAGCCCATCCGGGTGACCTGGACTCGGGCGCCGGGCAACAACCTCGACTGGGTGAGCTTCTACCGGTGCCGTGTCACGTGCGCCGGTCCGAGCGCCTACACCATCTACCGGTATACCCAGACGGCCATCAACGGCTCGATGACCTTCGGGCGCGACAACTACCTGAACTACGGCTCGGTCCTGGACCTGGCACCCGGCACGTACGTCGCGCGGCTCTCGACCGATGACGGCTATCACGCGATCGGGCAGTCACCGCGCCTGCGGATCGTCCGCCGCTGAGGAGGGTACGCACGCGCTCTCTCACATGGCCTGGGAGACGCTGGACATGTTGAAGTCCGGCACCCGCAGCGCCGGCATCGCGGTGCGCGAGAAGTAGTCGTCACCCCATTCGCGGCTGAACGCGGGCACCGTGACCGAGGCGTGCGTGAACCGGCGGAGCAGGTCGACCGGGCTCTCGTTGAACCGGAAGTTGTTGACCGCGGCGGTGATCTCGCCGTTCTCGACGAGGTAGACGCCGTCGCGGGTCAGCCCCGTGAGCAGCAGCGTCTGCGGGTCGACGGCCCGGATGTACCACAGGCAGGTGAGCAGCAGCCCGCGCTCGATGCCCGCGACCAGGTCGTCCACGCTGCCGGACCCGTCGCTCACCTCCAGCACGAGGTTGTCGATGGCGGGCGTCACCGGCTGCTCGGTCATCGCGGCCGTCTCGCGGGTCTGGAGGAGCGATCGGAGGACCCCGTCGCCGATCCACTCGGTGCGGCTCAGAGGGAGGCCGTTGTCGAAGACCGAGCGGTCGTCGCCCGAGGACCCGACGACGACGTGCCGCGCGCACTCGAGCCCGGGGTACGCCGGGTCCGAGGCCAGGGTGACGCCCTGGCGCGCCAGCTGCTCACCGATCCGGGTGCCCCCGCCGCGGCGGCTGTAGACCGAGTGCCCGTCGTGCGCGTCCCGCGCGCCGGCGTACCAGTAGGCGTCGATCATCAGGTCGGCGACGGCGCTCGGCGGCAGGATCGTGTCGTACCGCCCGGCCGGCAGGTCGACGCGTCGCGCGCCCCAGCCCAGCCGCCGCTCGAGCTCCGCCTCGAGTGCCAGCGGGTCGACGCCGACGAAGTCTCGGGTGGCGCCACCGACCCACGCACTGTTGGTGAGATCGCCGGTCTTGCCGGTGCAGCCGTAGTGCCCGGTCGGCTGCACGTGGCGCAGCCGCAAGCCGGTCGTGGACGCCAGGTAGGTGGTCGTGATGCCGTGGTTGACGAAGCCGTAGAGCACGCGCCCGCCGGCCCGGGCCCGCCCGAACGCCTCACCCAGTGCCGGTGCGAACGTGTCGAAGACGTGCACGTCTGTCTCGACCGGCGGCTCGTCCCAGTCGGCCGCCGCGTCGCCGGTGACGAGCTCTTGGGCGTCGGTCGCCGGGTCGGCTGCCCGGGCGGCGGCATCGGCATCCGCGGCCAGGTCGGCCACCTGATCGAGGGTCGTGGCGCTGGCGGAGACCGAGGCGGCGGAGGCGCCACCTGGCCGGTGTACGAACGAGATGACGGTGATCTCGACGCCCCGCATCTGACCGTTCGTGGTGAGGGTGTTGTTGGCCCACCGCAGGTTGGCCCCGGTGTGGTGGTGGGCGATCGCGATGCAGTCGTCGGCGGTGGAGGACGCGAGCGCGTGGTCGACGAGCTCCTGCGGGGTGGCCGTGCTGGTGGCGGGCATCAGTGAGCCCCCTCCTCGTCGGTGTTGAGGATCCGGACGCCGCGGAACAGCGCGGTCGGGCAGCCGTGGCTGACGGCGGCCACCTGCCCGGGTTGGGCCTTGCCGCAGTTGAAGGCCCCGCCGAGTACCCACGTGCTCGGTCCGCCGACCGCTTCCATGGAGCCCCAGAACTCCGTCGTCGTCGCCTGGTACGCCGCGTCGCGGACCTGCCCGGCGAGCCGGCCGTCGCGGATGGCGTAGAACCGCTGACCCGTGAACTGGAAGTTGAACCGCTGCATGTCGATCGACCAGGACTTGTCGCCGACGACGTACAGCCCGCGCTCGACCCGGCCGATCAGGTCCTCGGTGGAGAGGTCCTCGGCGCCCGGCTGCAAGGAGACGTTGGCCATCCGCTGGATGGGGATGTGACCGGGGGAGTCGGCGAACGCGCAGCCGTTCGAGCGGCCGTCGTTGAGCTCGGGGTGCAGGTGGGCCATCGCGCGGTCGAGCTGGTAGCCGACCAGCACCCCGTCGCAGACGATGTCCCACTGCTGGGTGGCGACGCCTTCGTCGTCGTACCCGATGGTCGACAGGCCGTGATCGACCGTGCGGTCGCCGGTGACGTGCATGACCTCGGAGCCGTACCTCAGCGATCCCAGCTTGTCGATCGTGGCGAACGACGTGCCGGCGTAGTTCGCCTCGTAGCCGAGCGCGCGGTCGAGCTCGGTGGCGTGCCCGATCGACTCGTGGATGGTGAGCCAGAGGTTCGACGGGTGGATCACCAGGTCGTAGGTGCCGGCCTCGACCGAGGGGGCGGCCAGCTTCTCCGCCAGCAGGTCCGGCACCTCGGCGAGCTCGGAGTCCCAGTCCCACGCGCCGTCGGCCGGCGACCCCACGACGTACTCCCAGCCGCGGCCGACCGGTGGCGCGATCGAGGTCATGTCGTCGAAGACCCCGCGGTCGTCGTCGGTGCCCATGGCGGTGAACGTGGGCAGGAGCCGGATGCGCTGCTGGGTCGTCCGGGTGCCGGCGAGGTCGGCGTAGTACTTGTTCTCGTGGACCTGGAGGACCTCCGCGGTGGCGTGCTGGACCGCCGGGTGACGGCGGAGGTGCTCGGTCCAGCCGATCAGCACCTCGGCCTTGTCGTGCAGGGAGACCTCGAACGGGTCCTGGACGTACGACGACACCCAGGTCACGTCGTCGTACACCGGCTCGGGTGCGATCTCGACCGGGGTCGTGGTGAGCGCGGCCGAGACCTTCGCGACCGCGACCGCGGCCTCGGCGACGCGCACCGCCTCCTCGACGGTGAGGTGGACCCCGGACGCGAAGCCCCACGCGCCCTGGTGGATGACCCGCACGGCGAATCCGGTGTCCACGTCGTCGGCCGCGCCCTGGAGGGCGCCGTCGCGGACCCGGACGTCCTGCCAGCGGACCCGCTCGAAGCGGAAGTCGGCATGGCTGACGCCCAGCTCTCGCGCGCGCTGCAGGGCGGCGTCACCGAGGGCACGGTGGGGGAGCGCGGTGAATCCGGGATCGAGACCAGGGGGCATGCCTGGAAACCTAGCCCGTCAACCGACGACGTCCAGCGTGGACCCGGTGCGGGCCTTGGACACCACGAGCTGGGTCGGGATGCGGTGGCGCATCTCGGCGACATGGCTGACGACGCCGACGGCGCGGCCGTTCTCGCGGAGGGCGTCGAGGATGTCGAGCACGTCGTCGAGGGTCTCAGCGTCGAGGGAGCCGAAGCCCTCGTCGACGAACAGGGTCTGCAGGTCGGCGCCGCCGGCTTCGTGGGCCACGACGTCGGCCAGGCCGAGCGCCAGGGCGAGGGAGACGACGAACGTCTCGCCGCCGGAGAGGGTGCCGGGGTCGCGGGCCTCGCCGGACCAGTCGTCGCGCACGACCAGGCTGAGCCCGCCGCGGGTCTCCCCGGCACCACGCGTGGCGACGTGCTCCAGGGAGTAACGACGGTCGCTCATCCCGGCGAGTCGGGCGTTGGCGGCGGCGACGACCTGGGAGAGCCGGTAGGCGAGGACGTAGGCGGACAGCCGCATCTGGAGACGGTTGTCCGCGGCCTTGCCCTCGGCGAAGGCGGACACCCGGGTCGCGAGTGCGAGCTCGTCGCGCACGGGTGTCCAGGCGGCGAGCGCCGTGGTGAGCTCGCCCACGAGCCGGCGTACGCGCTCGTGGGTGCGGGCCGCCGTCTCGTCGGCCGCCCGGACACGCTCGAGGGTCTCGGTGGCCGTCCGGCTGCGCGTCTCGGCCCCGGCCAGGTCGGGCTCGGGGGTGGTGAGGAGCGTCCAGGCGTCCGGCTCGTCGAGCACCTGCCGGGCGGCCGCGAGTGCGGTGCGGTGGGCCTGGACGGCATCCTCCAGCGCGGCGAGGGACTCCGGCGGGAGAGCGGCGGTGCGTGCGTCGTCCGCTGTGTCGAAGCCGGCCTCGAGGGCAGCACGTCCGAGCGCGGTCGTCGCGTCGTCCAGGGCGGCGCGGGCGGCCGCCAGGGCCGCCGCGTCGTCGCGCACCCGACGCAGGAGGTCACGACGGTGGGTCAGCTCGGCGACCGCACCGCGGAGCTCGGCGTGCTCGCCGCGGAGCTCGCAAACCTGGGCCTCGACCTCGGCGATGCGCATGCCGAGGTGCTCGACCGTGGTCGCGAGCTCCGCCGAGGTGACCCGGCGCTCGGCCGCGGCCTTCTCGATCTCGGCCGCCCGCGCGGACGTCTGCTCGAGCCGCGCCGCGACGACCTCGCCCTGCGCCACGCGCTCCCGGGCCACCTGCGAACGAGACTCGGCGTCCGCCAGGCGTTGGCGGATCCCGGCGGCATCGGTGTCGCCCACGACCTCGCGAGCCGTGGTCAACGCCCTCTCGAGGTCGCGCACCCGGAGCTGCTGGGCCAGCTCGACGGCCTGGGCGTCGTCGACGGCGCGCTGGGCGTCGCGCTCGGCGTCGGCCGTGGGCTGGGCGTCCGACGGGACCGCCGGACGGGGATGGTCGGCGGAGCCGCAGACGGGGCAGTCGCCGCCGACCACGAGACCGGTGGCGAGCTCCGCCGCCATGCCGGCGATGCGTCGTTCGCGCAGGTCGAGGAGGTGCTGCCGCAGGTCGACGACGGCGGTGCGCGCCGCGGTGTGCTCGGCGGTGGCCTCGTCGAGCTCGGTGGTCAGGCGCGCGACGTCGTCGTGCGCCTGGGCGATGCGGTGCAGCCGGTCGACCTCGGCCTGGAGGTCGGGCAGCGCCCCGATCTCCTCGTCGATGGCGCCCTGCGTGCGTCGGAGCTCGTCGGTGAGGCTCGCGAGGGCGGCGGCCTCCGCGGAGTCGAGCTCGTCGTCTCGTGCCAGTGAGGCGAGCCTGTTTTCGGCAGCCGCGCGTTGCTCCCGGAGATCGCCGACGAGCTGCTCGGCCGGGAGGAGCGTGGTGAGCGTGGCGAGGCGGTCGGAGGTGCGCTCCAGCTCCGCCAGGACGTCGTCGTGGTCGAGGCCCTGCCGTCGCGCCTCCTCGACGGATGCCGCCGCGGCCGCCTCGGCGTCGGCGTGCGCCTGGCGGCGCTCGTCGACCAGCCGGGCCAGCGGCAGCACGGCTGCGGCCCGCCTGGCGCGGTCGAGACGGTCGACGTCCGCCGCGTGGCGCTCGCCCTGAAGGTCGAGGCGCTCGACGGCCGCGGCGGCGGCCACCACGCGCTCACGGGCCGCGGCCAGGTCGCGGGCGGCCGTCAGCTCGGCCGCGGCGATCTGCTGGGTCTCGGCGGCCTGGGGGACCGCCCGTGCCGCCGTCGTATGCCGGGTCTCCGCCTCGGAGAGCACGTCGTCCGCCCACTCGGACAGGGCGTCCTCGGCTCCCTCGGGCACCGCTCGGTGGGCGGCTTCGGAGAGCCTGCTGACCAGGTCACCGACGGTGCGCGCGTGGGCCTCCGACGCGCGTCGCAGGGACAGGCGGTGGTCGCGCAGCCACGCCTCGACCCGCTCGAAGCGGCCGGTGCGGAAGAGTCGCGCGAGCAGGCGCTGGCGCTCGTCGGGCTTGGCCCGCAGGAACGCCTGGAACTGCCCCTGGGGGAGCATCGCCACCTGGCAGAACTGGTCGAGGTTCATGCCCAGCAGCCCGCCCAGGAGGTCGCCGGCCTCGTCGAGCCGGCTGGTCAGGTGGACCCACTCGTCGGCGACCCGCTCGCTCAGCGTCACGCGTGCCTGCTCGCGGGTCATGCCGGTGCCGCGCTTCTTGGGCCGGTCCCACGCGGGGGAGCGGACCACCTGGAAGCGGCGGCCGGCAAGGGTCACCTCGAGGGTCACCTGCGGCGTCAGGCCCACCGGAGCCTGGTCGGAGCGCAGGCGTCCGGCGTCTTGGCGGTCGCCGGGGACGGCGCCGTAAAGGGCGAAGCAGACGGCGTCGAGGACGCTGGACTTGCCGGCACCGGTAGGACCTGACAGCAGGAACAGGCCCGCGTCAGACAGCGCGTCGAAGTCGACCTCGGCGGTCTCGACGAACGGCCCGAACGCCGTGATGGACAGGTGGTGCAGCCGCATCAGCCGCTCCCACCCGGCGTACTGACCAGGACGTCCGCGTCGGGGTCCTCGGCACAGGAGTCGCACGCCGTGAGCAGCAGCGCGGACTCGTCGTCTGAGGCGGGGGCACCCCGCATCGCCTCGACGAAGTCGAGCGCGACCTGGTGGTCGGTGCGGCCGTGGGCGGGTTGCGCGACGATCGAGGCGGCCGGCTGGCCAGAGGGCGCGAAGGCCAGGACGAGCGCATGGGGGAAGCGGGCGCGCAGGCGCTCCATCGGCCGCTCCGGGCGGATCGCATCGGTCAGCGTCACGTGCACCCAGTCGTCCTCGGCATCGGCGTACGACGGGTCGGTGAGGAGCACGTCGAGCTCGCCGGCGATCAGGGAGAGCCGTCGGGGGACGGGCGCCTCGACGAACGTCGCTCCGGCCACTCCGCACGGTCCGAGGTCGACCAGCCAGCTGCCCTTGGTGTGTCCGGCTTCGGAGAAGGAGTAGGCCAGCGGAGACCCGCTGTAGCGCAGGGCGTCGCCGAGGACCGTGCGCCCGTGCAGGTGGCCCAGGGCGGTGTAGGAGATGCCGTCGAACACCTCGGCACTGACCACCGAGACGCCGCCGACGCTGATGTCGCGCTCGGAGTCGCTCGGCAGCCCGCCGGCGACGAAGGCATGAGCGAGGACGACCGAGCGGGTCTTCCGCGTGGCCAGGTCGGCTCGCACCCGACGCATCGCCTCGGCGAGAGCCGCCTCGTGGCTCCGGGTGGGGAGGTGCCATGGCTCGTGGAGCGCGTGCGGGTCGAGGTAGGGGATGCCGTGCACCGCCACCGGGCCGTGCTCGTCCTCGAGAAGGACGGGGGTCCCGACCGCGGAGGCGTCGGTGCGGACGTGCACGCCCGCGGCGTCGAACAACCGCGAGCCGAATCCCAACCGCTGCGCGGAGTCGTGGTTGCCCGAGGTCAGCACGACTCGGGCCCGCGAGGCAGCCAGCCGCGCCAGCGCCTCGTCGGCGAGGCGCACGGCGTCGACGTGGGGGAGCGCGCGGTCGTAGACGTCTCCCGCGACCACCACGAGGTCGACCGACTCGGAGGCGACCACGTCGAGCAGGTGGTCGACGTACGCCGCCTGGTGCTCGAGCATGCCGACCCGGTGGAACGAGCGTCCCAGGTGCCAGTCGGAGGTGTGGAGGATCCGCACAGGTCGAACCTAGGTTCGAACGCCGACACTCCCGCGCTCCCACGCTGAGTCGGCGCAGGTGTACGCCGAAAACGCACCGACTCGGCGCATGTGTACGTCGAGATCGCGCCGAGTCGTCTTGTGCCGACTCGGCGATCAGGCGTAGCGGACCGTGCGCTCGGGGCGGGTGAACCCGAAGAGCCCGAGACTGGCCTCGCGGGCGAGGTGGACAGCGAGGGACGACGGGGCACCGACGGCGACGAGGGACCCGATGCCGGCGGCCACGGCCTTCTGCACGAGCTCGAAACCGGCCCGTCCGCTGACCACGAGGTAGGCGTCCGCGGGGGACTCACCGGCCAGCAGTCGGGCGCCGGACACCTTGTCGACGGCGTTGTGCCGCCCCACGTCCTCACGTACGACGTGCCGGTCACCGTCGGCGGAGAAGAGCCCGGCCGCGTGTACGCCACCGGTCCGCGCGAAGACGGACTGCTCCTCGCGCAGCATCGCCGGGAGCCGGCGTACGACGTCCGGGCGGGGCTCGGGACCGGTCCAGCGAGGGCCTCGCACCGTCGAGAGGGCGGCTTCGATGCTGTCCTTCCCACAGACCCCGCACGCCGAGGACCCGGCCGACATCGCGTCGTGCCGGTGGCTCAGGTCGACCGGGCCCGAAGCCCGCAGCGTCACGACGTTGAACTCCTGCTCGGGGGTGAGGTCCTCGTCGGTGCAGTAGGCGACCTCCGCCAGGCCGCCCGCGCCCACCAGGCCCTCGTGGAACGCCCAACCCGCGGCCAGCTCGAAGTCGTGGCCCGGCGTGCGCATCGTGACCCAGGCGCGCCGCGCCTCCCCACCGGGCCACGCGATCCGGATCTCGAGCGGCTCCTCGGCGACGACCTGGTCCTCGAGCTCCGTCTCGCCGTCGGGGGTCTGCTCGGAGACCCGGAGACGGGACACGGGTCCGGGACGCCGCGCGAGGTCGGTCACGGCTCCAGCGTAGATCCCCGCGGCAGACACGGCGTCCGCTGACTACGGTGGCGGGATGAGCGACGAGACCCTGCGCGAGCTGGACCTGACCCAGATCGGTGAGGGTCGGTACAAGGCGGTCAACGTCCGAGGGGGAGTGCTGCCGGTCGGGTCGGGTGACGACCCGGACTTCACGCCGGTCGAGCTGCTCCTCGCCTCGCTGGCGGGATGCACCGCGATCGACGTCGGCCTGATCACCGGCAAGCGAGCCACACCCGACGCCTTCGACGTCCACGTCGAGGGCCACAAGATCCGCGACGACAACGGGTCACACCTGGTCGACCTCGAGGTGACGGTGAGGATCCGGTTCCCCGAGGGGGAGGGCGGTGACGCCGCTCGCGAGGTGCTGCCCCGCGCGCTCCAGCAGACCGCCGACCGGTTGTGCAGCGTGGGCCGCACCCTCCAGCTGGGTACGCCGATCGCCTACCACCTGGACTGAGCACCTGGACCGAGCAGAGTTGCTCGGGTCAGCCGGCGCTGACGCTGTCCAGCGTGACCGTCACCTTCGGGTGTCCGTCGCCCTGGCCGAAGGCGTCGTCGGTGCCCTGCCTGGCCACCTTGCGCACCGCTTTCACACCGGCCGCGTCCACCTGGCCGAAAACCGTGTAGTCCGGCGGCAGGGGAGTCTTCTTGTAGACGATGAAGAACTGCGACCCACCCGAGTCGGGCTGGTCCGTCTTGGCCATCGCAAGCGTCCCCGGGCCGTACGTCTCGTCGCCCGACAGCTCGTCGGGGATCGTGTAGCCCGGACCACCGGTGCCGGTCCCCGACGGGTCGCCGCACTGGAGCACGAAGATGCCGGTCGCGGCCGTCGTCAGCCGGTGACACGGGGTCTTGTCGAAGAAGCCCTGCCTCGCCAGCGACACGAACGAGTTCACGGTGCACGGCGTCTTGTCCGCGTCGAGCGTGGCGTTGATCGTGCCGATCGACGTCTCCATCGTGACCGCGACCTGGCCGGCGACGTCCGGGGTCTGCGGAGGAGGGTTCACCTTCTTGGTGGCCGCCTGCGGGTCGGCGGGGTAGTCACAGGTCACGTCGGGGGTCCCTGCGCTCGAGGTCGACTCGCTCTGGCTGGGCTCGGACGTGGCGGTGTCCTGCGCGGTCTCGCTGGACGACCCCCCGCCGCAGGCGGTCAAGGAGAGGAGAAGGGCAGCAGCGGCGAGCGGGAGGACAGGACGGGACAGCACGGCGTCGAGAATAGGAGAGAACCGGTGAGGTCCTGCCGCCGGACCCGGAGGACGACCTGCTAGACAGGCCGCATGTCCCGGACCCTGCGGCGCGTCGCCCTGTTCGTCGCCGGGCTGATCTGCATCGTCACCGGGCTCGTGCTGATCGTCCTCCCGGGACCTCTCACGATCCCGCCGATCCTGCTGGGGCTGTGGCTGTGGTCGCTGGAGTTCGAGTTCGCCCGGCGTTTGCTGCGCCCGATGCAGGAGAAGGGGGCCATCGCCTGGGAGCAGGCCCGCGAGAAGCCGGTCTACACGTCCGTCATCACGCTGCTCGGCCTGGTCGGGGCGGTCGTGGTCATCTGGGCGACCTTCCGGTACGAGCTGATCGACCGAGGCCGCGAGCTCGTCGGGCTGGGCTGAGCCCTCGACCCTGGGACGTGAACGACCCCGGGCGCCGCATGGGCACCCGGGGTCGTCGTCCGTCTCGTACGCCGTGAGGCGGCGTCAGCTCTGCGGGGCGAGCGCGAACTGGACGCGGCCGGCCTCGTCGACCGAGGCGTCGAGCACCTGGTCGTCGAGCTGCTCCGAAGCCGGGGGATCGAGGTACACCACGGCGCCGTGGGACTCCACGGTCTGGTCACCCGGGTGCGGCTGCTGGGCCGCGGTCACCATGAGGCCCGCCTGTGGGTCCTCGCTGCTGATCCGCAGTCCGGTGGTCTCACCGCCGCCTTGCTGCGCGGCGATGTCCTTGACGATCGTGCTGGCGTTCTCCGTGAGGGTGAGCACGTGCTCTCCTTCGTCGATTGCTGGCAGGACCTTCCACCATTCCTCGCATCGGTGGCACATGCAAACCCGCAGTGCCCTCACCCAGCAGTGTCGTGGGAGAGGGGATGCCCCGAACCCTTCTTCGTGAGTTGACATAATGTCAGTTATCGGCGACGTGCGTAGGCGTGGTGCGGGGGTTCAGGCCCCCTTTTCCACCACCCACGGATGCTGCGGGTCCCACTGAGCGATCGTGTTGCTGAGCCAGGACCGAGAACGCTGGTCGAGCATCGGCAGCGCGATCTCGGCGTCACGTACGTCCTTGGCGCGGTCCTGCTTCGCTTTGAACATCAGCGTGACCTCGGGCCGCGCATACCTGAGTCCGTCCGGAGCGACCCAGGTCATGTCCGCCAGGTCCTCGGTGTGCGCGAGGTGACGCTTGTTGGTCCACCGTCCGTTCGTGTCCGGCGTGAACGGCACGTCGAGCACCCACGGGGACTGCGCATCTCGCCGGATCCACAGCTGGCTGTCCGGGCGTACGTCGGGAAAGCGGTCGTCGAACGGCCGGAACCAGCCCTCGTCGACGTTCCAGGCGTGCCAGTGGTTGCCCAGGAACAGCCGGAACGCCGTGGCGTCGCTGGAGAGGATCGAGATGTCCATGTCCTCGTGCTCGCGAGGCACGCCGGTGAAGGCCTCGATGCTCCAGCCACCGATGATCCACCAGGGCCGGTCGAACCCGTCCATGAAGTCCCGGATGGACCCAGGGTCCAGCGGGTCGAAGCCGCCGTACCAGCGCACGAGGTCCTCGTGGCCGAGAGGGTGTGCCGTGGGCGGCGTGGGCACTGGCGGTCCTGTGACGTCCGGCACGATGAGCGACAGTACGCCGCCCCTCACCGCGCCGCCGGGACCCCTGCTTTGGTGTCCCCCGCATGCACGGCCACCAGAGCGGCCAGCTGGGCACGCGAGGTGATGTCGAGCTTGGTGAAGATGTGGGCCACGTGGGTCTGGACGGTGCGTCGTGAGACGAACAGCCGCTCGGCGATCTGCGGGTTCGACAGTCCCTCGCCGACCAGCGCGGCCACCGTGGCCTCCGTCGGCGTCAGGCTCTCCCAGCCGCGCTGCGGCCGCTGGCGGGCCCCGCGGCGCCCGCGGCGTACGCCGAGCGAGCGCAGCGCGGCGTCGACCCGTACGACGCCCCGGCTCGCGTCGAGGCGCTCGTAGACCTCGCCGGCCCGCTCCATCAGCGAGCGCGCCAGGTCGAGCTCCCCCTGGTCGGCCGCGATGCGGGCCGTCTCCTCGGACGTCAGCGCCACCTCGAGCCGACGTTGCCCGTCGGCGTACGCCGCAACCGCCCGGGTGCCGGCCTCGACGTCGTCGGTGGCCAGTGCCCGGCACCGCAGCGCGGCACCGGTCATGGACGGCACCTCGTTGCGCCGTGCGACGTCGTCGACGGCCTCGGCGACCTCACGGGCGAGCTCGGTGTCACCGGCCAACCGCGACAGGCGCACCAGGTCCGGCCCCACGGCCGGGTAGTCGATCGCCATCCCGACGCTCCGGCACAGGCGCCACCGCTCGGCCAGCGTCGCGTAGGCCTGCGGGGCGTCGCCGTCGGCCTCCAGGAGGAGCGCATGGGCCAGCAGCACCCGGTAGTCGAAGAGCCGGGACCCTCGGTCAGCGACCGCCTCGGCGTCCTGGACAGCCTGGCGGGCGCCGTTCAGGTCGTTGCGGTGGAGCCGGATCATGGCGCGGGCGCTGTGGCTGGGCTTCACCGCGTAGGTGACACCCGTCTCCTCGGCCAAGGCGACCCCCGCCTCGAGCTCGGCCACCGCGTCGTCCCACTCCCCGACGACGAACCGCTCCACGGAGAGGTAGGCCTGGTACGTCGCCAGCGGCCACCTCACGCCGATCTCCTCGCAGATCCGGCTCCCGGTGGTCAGCGCCTGCACCGCCTCCGCGTGCCGGTCCTGCTCCATGAAGACCCAGCCGCGGGGCGCGTTCACCGGGAACGCGTGCCCGACCCGGCCGGGACTGCTGTCGGCCAGCGACAGCGCCTCGTCGCTGAGCTTCATGGCGTCGGCCAGGTGTCCGCGCATGCAGGCCACGACCGACCGGGTGGCCAAGGCGCCGGTGGCTGCCCGGTGATGCCCGGTCCGGGCGCTCAGCGTCTCCGCCATCTCGGCGGCGGACTCGGCGCCGTCGAAGTCCCCCAGCCAGAGCCTGGCGAAGCTCGCCTCGGAGAGGGCCAGCGCCCGCATCTCCTCGCTCACCGTCGAGTCGGCAACCCCTTCCAGCGCATGGATCGCCTCGGCCGGCCGCCCGTTGACCATGAGCGCGGCCCCGAGCCGGAGGCGCGCCGGCGCCTCGGCCTCGGGCCGGTGACCCCTGGCCAGGAGCGCCTCGCAGGCCTCGATCGTCTCCGTCACCTGCCCCGCCAGCATCAGGCTGTCGGCGCGCTCGACCTCCCACAGGTCCTGCCGGGGATCGGACGCGTCCATCAGCCCGACGGCGCGCTCGAGCAGCTCGGCCGTGGTCTCCGGAGAGGTCGAGACCACCTCGCGCGCGGCCCGGGCCAGCCAGTCGATCGCCTCGGGGTCACCGCTGGTCGCCCCGCGCGCGAACTGGTCGGCCACCCGGCTGGCCGGCGCGCCGACCTCGGCGAGCCGGATCGCCGCCTCGCGGTGGAGCCCCAGCCGCAGGCTCGACGGCATGTCGGCGTAGATCGCCTCCCGGATCAGGTCGTGCCGGAACCGCAGCAGCACGCCGTGCTCGTCGAGCACCCCCGACGCGAGGACCGCCTCGACCGCCGGCGTGAGGTCGGTGACCGGCCGGCCCAGCACCGTCGCCAGCTCGGTGATCGAGAACGTCGACCCCAGCAGCGACCCGGCTCGCAGCAGCCGGATCGCCTCCTCTGGCAGCGAGCTCAGCCGCCCGAGGATGGTCAGCGGCAGCGAGGGTGGCGGCGTCGACCCGCTCACCTCGGCCTGGCCGTCCACCTTCAGCAGACTCCCCTGCTGCTCGATCGCGTTCAGGAGCTCGGTGACGAACAGCGGGTTGCCGGCGGCGCCGGACACGACCTCGAGCAGTCCCGGACCCGGCGTCGCCTGCACGAGCTCGGCGACCACGTCCCGCACGTCGGAGTCGTCGAGCTGGCTGAGCCCGAGCCGGCGGACGCCCACCTGCTCGAGGGTCCCGAGCAGCCGCAGCATCGCAGGCGGCCTCGGGAAGGGCCGGCAGCACCCGATCACGGCGACCGGCAGGCCGACGGCAGTGCGGGCGAGCGCTGCCAGCGTGACCAGGCTGGACGGGTCGGCCCACTGCAGGTCGTCCAGGCCGAGCACCAGTGGCCGCTCGATCGCCAGGGAGTCGACGAGGTCGCAGAACGCGTCCACGACCCGGAACTGGAGCCCCGGGTCGCTGCTGACGGTCAGCGGGCCGTGGCCATGGTGCTCATGAGTGGTGATGAGGTGGGCGATCGCCGCGCGTCGCCCGTCCTCGGCCTCCCGCGTGCAGCCGAGCGCCGCGGCGATCACGCCGAACGGCCGGTTCTGCTCCATCTCCTCGGCCTTCGCCGTGACCACCTGACAGTCCCGCTCGCGGGCCAGGTGCAGGGCATGGTCCATGAGGCGGGTCTTGCCGATGCCTGCCTCACCCTCGATGACGGCGACAGAGAGTCGCCCCTCGACGGCACGGTCGACGGTGTCGCAGAGCTGGACGACCTCGTCGTCCCGGCCTCGCAGCGTGGGCTCGCGCGACGTCCCGAGCATGCCAGTCATCGTACGGCCATCCGGCGCGGTCGAGCGGTTCGGAGCTACGGCGATGGTGGCGCGTCTCCGGACAGCTCGAAGACGTCGGAGAGAGCCCGCAGCAGGTCGAGCCACCCGGTGAACGAGATCGACGACGGAGCCGGCTGGGACGGGTCGGGTTGCCCCGTGACCGTCAGCTGG
This sequence comes from Nocardioides sp., assembly GCA_035707985.1. Lineage (GTDB taxonomy): Bacteria > Actinomycetota > Actinomycetes > Propionibacteriales > Nocardioidaceae > Nocardioides. The sequence goes on from DASSTL010000078.1 coordinate 33,680, forward strand.
CCGACGGGGGGTCGCAGGTGGTCGATCCGGATGTGCACCTCCATGTCAACGCACTCAACCGCGGCCACGCGGGGACTTCATCGGCCAACTGGCGGATGCTCGACGTCCCGCGCGGCGGCGAGCATGGTTCGCCGCGGTGATCCCCGACCGCGGAGCGCGCCGCTCTCGTCTCCCTCACGCGCGATACCCGCCAGCGTGCCGATGTTCCTGGGCACCGATCGGCACAGGCTGGTCTTCGACCAGGCAGGAACACGAAGAGGCGATCCCATGCATCCCGACGTTCACACGATGGAGGCCCAGGCCCACATCGACCAACGCCTGCGCGACGCCGCGCAGGCGCGGCTGGCAGCCCGAGCCCGCACGGTACGACGACACCGCCGGCACCGCCGGGACCCGGAGGTGACCACATGAGCCGTCTCGACGACCTCGACCTCCGGATCGTCGGCGTCGGCCCCGGGCACGGCCACACCTCGTGGCCGTGCCGCGAGAACCCGGACCTGTGGTTCTCGGCCCGTCCCGACGAGGTGGAGCGAGCCAAGCGGATCTGTCACCACTGCGCGGCCATCGACCACTGCCTCGCGGCAGCGATCGCACGCGGCGAGCGCTGGGGCGTGTGGGGCGGCCAGCTGATCGAGGACGGCCGTGTGGTCCCGCGCAAGCGCGGCCCCGGGCGGCCCCGGAAGGACGAGCAGGCGGCCTGACGATCCCGACGGGGATCAGGCGCCGACGTACGCCGCGAGGTGCTCGCCGGTGAGTGTGCTCCGCGCGGCCACCAGGTCGGCTGGCGTCCCCTCGAAGACGACCGTGCCTCCGTCGTGGCCGGCGCCGGGCCCCAGGTCGATGATCCAGTCGGCGTGCGCCATCACCGCCTGATGGTGCTCGATCACGATCACCGAACGGCCCTCGTCGACCATCCGGTCCAGCAGTCCGAGCATCTGCTCGACGTCGGCGAGGTGGAGCCCGGTCGTGGGCTCGTCGAGCACGAAGATGCCGCCCTTCTCCCCCAGATGCGTTGCCAGCTTGAGACGTTGCCGCTCTCCCCCGGAGAGGGTCGTCAGCGGCTGCCCCAGGCTGACATAACCGAGCCCGGCGTCCTCCAGCCGCCCGAGGATCCGGTGGGCGGCCGGCGTCGCGGCCTCGCCGTCGCCGAAGAACTCCAGCGCCTGGGTCACCGGCATCGCCAGCACCTCGGCGATGTTGCGCCCGCCGAAGGTGTACCCGAGGACCTCGGCCTGGAACCGCTTCCCCTCGCACATCTCGCACGGCGTGGCCACCCCGGCCATCATCGCCAGGTCGCTGTAGACGACCCCGGCACCGTTGCAGGTCGGGCAGGCGCCCTCGGAGTTGGCGCTGAACAGCGCGGGCTTCGTCCCCGTCGCCTTCGCGAAGGCCTTGCGGATCGGGTCGAGCAGCCCGGTGTACGTCGCGGGGTTGCTGCGGCGCGACCCGCGGATGGCGCTCTGGTCCACCACGACCACACCCTCCCGGCCGGCGACGGAACCCTGGATCAGCGAGCTCTTGCCGGACCCCGCCACCCCGGTGACGACGGTGAGCAGGCCCAGGGGGATGTCGACGTCGACGTCCTGGAGGTTGTGGGTGCTCGCGCCACGCACCTCGAGGACGCCGGTGCGCTCGCGCACGGACGACTTCAGCGAGGCACGGTCGTCGAGGTGGCGACCGGTGGTCGTGCCGCTCTTGCGCAGTCCGTCGACGGTGCCCTCGAAGACGATCTGCCCGCCGGCACTGCCGGCTCCGGGTCCCAGGTCGACGACGTGGTCGGCGATGGCGATCGTCTCCGGCTTGTGCTCGACCACGAGGACGGTGTTGCCCTTGTCGCGGAGCTGGAGCAGCAGGTCGTTCATCCGCTGGATGTCGTGCGGGTGCAGGCCGATCGTCGGCTCGTCGAAGACGTAGGTGACGTCGGTCAGCGACGACCCGAGCTGGCGGATCATCTTCACCCGCTGCGCCTCCCCGCCCGAGAGCGTGCCCGACGCTCGGTCGAGAGACAGGTAGCCCAGCCCGATCCGGACGAACGAGTCGAGGGTCTCCCCGAGCGCCTCGAGCAAAGGCGCCATCGACGGCTCGTCCAGCGCGCGGATCCACTCGGCCAGGTCGCGGATCTCCATCGCGCAGAGCTCGGCGATGTTCTTCCCCCGGATCCGGGACGACCGCGCCTCGGGCGTGAGCCGCGTGCCGTCGCACTCGGGGCACGTCGAGAACGTCGCAACCCGCTCCACGAACGCCCGCACGTGCGGCTGGAGCGAGTCGAGGTCGCGGGAGAGCATGGACTTCGAGATCTTGGTGATGACCCCCTCGTAGGTGAGGTTGATGCCGTCGACCTTGATCTTGGTCGGCCCCTTGTAGAGGAGGTCCTCGCGCTCGCGCTTGGTGTACTTCTTGATCGGCTTGTCCATGTCGAAGAAGCCGCTGCCGCTGAAGATCCGTCCGTACCAGCCGTCCATGCTGTAGCCCGGCACCTTGAGTGCGCCCTCACGCAGCGACAAGCTCTCGTCGTACACCGCCGTCAGGTCGATGTCGTTGACCGACCCGCGGCCCTCGCAGCGCGGGCACATGCCGCCCAGGTAGACCCGCTTGCGGACCGTCAGCCGCTCGCCACGTCCCTTCTGCACGTCCATCGAGCCGCTCGCCACCCGCGTCGGGACGTTGAAGGAGAACGCCGTGGGCGGCCCGATGTGAGGGTCTCCCGCCCGGCTGAACAGGATGCGGAGCATCGCGTGCACATCGGTGGCCGTGCCCACCGTCGACCGCGCGTCGCCGCCCAGCCGCTCCTGGTCGACCATGATCGCGGTCGTCAGGCCGTCCAGTACGTCGACCTCGGGCCGCGCCATGGTGGGCATGAACCCCTGCACGAAGGCGCTGTAGGTCTCGTTGATGAGGCGCTGGGACTCGGCGGCGATCGTGCCGAAGACCAGCGAGCTCTTGCCCGAGCCCGACACCCCTGTGAACGCCGTCAGCCGGCGTTTGGGGAGCTCGACACTGACGTCCTTGAGGTTGTTGACGCGGGCACCGGTGACCCGGATCCGGTCGTGGCTGTCGGCGGCGTGGATCGTCGGAGACATGCCCCAAACCTACGTGCGAGCCTGCTCGGCCTGCGCGTCGAGCACCGGGTCCGGCGGCGGCTCGGCGTCGGCCGCAGGGAGCTCGGCCGGCACCAGGCGCGGGGCCACGGTGGCAGCTGCACGTACGTCGGCCGGAAGGCCCGGATGACACATGACGGCCGCCCTCAGGCAGCGGGGCGCTGCTGGATGCGGACCAGGTTCCCCGCCGGGTCGCGGAAGGCGCAGTCGCGGATGCCGTACGGCTGGTCGGTCGGCTCCTGGACCACCTCGACGTCGTGGGCCGCGACGGACTCGAACGCCGCGTCGACGTCGTCGGAGGCGAGCAGGAGCACGGCGTAGGTGCCCTTCGCCATCATCTCGCTGATGACGCGCCGCTCCTCCTCGGTGATGCCGGGGTCGACCGCGGGCGGAGTCAGCACGACACTCGTGTCGGGCTGACCGGACGGGCCGATCGTGATCCAGCGCATCGTGCCCTGGCCGACGTCCAGCCGGACCTCGAAGCCCAGGGCGTCGCGGTAGAAGGCCAGGGAGGCCTCGGGATCGGTGTGCGGGAGGAAGCTGGAGTGAATGGTGATGTCCATGGACCGCAACGCTAGGGGCGGGCGGGTGCGGTTGCTTCTCCATTCCTGACCGACTTCGGACCGCTCCGGTCGCGGATCGGGCGGGTGACCTGCTTGGTGATGCATGAGGGGGTCTCGCCGGCGTTCTCGGGGAGCTGCTCGGCCCGCTGCCCGGCGACCTGGTCGCGGTAGGCGCTCGGCGACATTCCGACCAGTTCGGTGAACCGGGTGCTGAACGTCCCGAGCGAGGAGCAGCCGACCTCGAAGCACACCTCGGTGACGCTCAGACCACCGCGCCGCAGTAGCGCCATCGCCCGCTCGATCCGGCGCGTCATCAGGTAGGAGTACGGCGGCTCCCCGTACGCCCGCTTGAACTCGCGGCTGAGGTGCCCGGCCGACATGTGGACGCCGCGCGCCAGCGCCTCCACGTCGAGCGGCTGGGCGTACTCGCGGTCGATCCGGTCGCGCACGCGGCGTAGCAGCACGAGGTCCTTCACCCGCTGCTCGTCGGTCGCGCCACTCACGGCGTCATCGTCCCATGCCACCGGGCGACTGCAGGTCCGCTCCGAAGACCAGCACCTCTCCCCTGCCCTTGTGCGCGCGCCGTTCGAGCTGCAGCCCGATCTTCTGGGCGACCCGCTGCGAGGGCAGGTTGTCCGGCCGGACGATCGCGACGAGGTGGGGCTCCCCTGCCTCCGCCGCCGCCCGCCGCACCGCGGCCGCGGCCTCGGTCGCCAGGCCCTGTCCCCGCAGGTCGAGCGCGACGTGGTAGCCGACCTCGAGGTGGAGCTCACCCTCGAGGTCCTGCATGGTGAGCCCGCAGTCCCCCACGAACCCGCCGTCGTGGGTCTCCACGGCCCAGAGGCCGAATCCGTAGGTCCGGTAGTTCTCCTGGTTCCAGGCGATCCACCGCTCGGTGTCCTCACGGGTGCGGGTGCGGTGCCCGGGACGTGCCGGGTCGGGGGCGCCGAGCACGGCGGAGAGGTCGTCCACGTCGTCGGGGACCATCTCCCGGAAGCGCAGTCGCGTCGTCGGCCGGGGCAGCACCCGCCCACCCTAGGCGGCGTGACGGTTCAGGACGGCGTGACCTCGTCCAGGCCCGCGGCGACCAGCCAGGAGCCCAGGATCCGCTCCAGCGCCTTCCGGTCCCGCGACGAGAGCCCGGTGAGCACCTGCTCGTCGGCGGCCATCACCGCGGCGAAGACCTCGTCCAGCTTGGCGGAACCACCGGGGGTCAGGTGGACGAGGACGGTGCGCCGGTCGTGCTCGTCGCGGACGCGCTCGACGTACCCCCCTCGCTCGAGTCGCTGGACACGCTGCGTGGTCGCCCCCGGCGAGACCCGACAGCGACGGGTCAGCTCCCCCGCCGTCATCCGGTACGGCGGTCCGGCTCGCCGGAGCGTGCCCAGGACGTCGAGCCCGCTCTGGTCCAGCCCGAACTCCGCCAGCGCCTCGGCGCGCGCCCGCTGCAGTGCGGCCGCCAGCCGCCAGATCGGCGTCACCACCAAGATCGACGAGACGTCGTCGTCCGGACGCTCGCGGCGCCAGGCCGCGACGATCTCCCCCACCTGGTCGCCCCGGTCGTTCATGGAAATACTTTAGCGCTAAACTGTCTGGATGAACGTCTCGGACTCACCTTCCGTCCTCGTCGTCACCGGCGCCGGCTCCGGCATCGGGCGGGCGGTCGCCGCCGCGGTGGCGTCACGTCCGGAGAGCCTGGTCCTCGTCGGCCGTCGCCGGTCGGCGCTCGAGGAGACCGCCCAGGTCCTCGACGCCGGATCCCCTCCCCTGCTGGTCGACGCGGACCTGGCCACGCCCGAGGGAGCCGACCGGCTGGCCGAGGCCGTGGGCGGCCGCCCCGTCGCAGGCCTCGCGCTGGTCGCCGGTGGGGCCCCGCCGGCTTCCGACGAGCGCGGCCTCCTCGGCGTCGCGAGGTCGTGGGAGGCGTCATGGCGCGCGAATGTGCTGACCGCTGTCCTCACGGTCGAGGCACTCCGGACGTGCCTGGCCGACGGCGCCGCCATCGTGGCCCTCGGCTCCATCGCCGGCACCCGCGGCGGCGGCTCGTACGGCGCGGCCAAATCCGCTCTCACACCTTGGGTCCGCGACCTCGCCCGCACACTGGGGCCCCGGCACGTCACCGCCAACGTCGTCGCACCGGGGTACACCGAGGACACCGAGTTCTTCGGCGACTCGATGACCCCCGAGCGCCGCGCCCGCCTGGTGGGTGAGACCTTCACCGGCACCGCGGGACGCCCCGACGACGTCGCGAGCCTCGTCGCCTACCTGCTTTCCCCGGCCGGCCGGCACATCTCCGGTCAGGTGCTGCACGTGAACGGCGGCGCGCTCCTCGCCGGGTGAGGCGTCTCAGACGAGCGCCGGGTCCCTCGTGCGCTCCTCCTCGGCCCGCTCGGCGGCTGCGTCGCCGTACAGCAGCGTCAGAGCGATGGCGCCCAGCGGGGTCAGGGCGACCTGGGCGACCAGCACGATCACCGTGATCGTCCACAGCGGCAGCGAGGTGAAGGCCACGAGCAGCACCAGGCCGAGCAGCACGCCGAGGGCGTTGATCCCCACCCAGACGATCAACGCGACCACCGCGGTGTGCCACCACCGGTGCCGGACCAGCCGGCCGGCACGGGCTCGAGCCGCCGACCCGCTCAGACCCTCGCGCATCACGATCTGTCCCAGGAACTGGAAGCGCACCGTGAGCCACGCCGCGACCGGAATCCCGACACCGGTCCAGGACAGCAGCACGATCGCCACCGCGGCCGGCAGGTAGGCCGAGACGAGCTCCCGCCACCGCGCGGCGACGGCGCGCATGGCCTGCACGGCCCTCCGCGGGCTCAGCCGACTCCGGCCGTCGTCCATCAGGTCCGCGACCGCGGCCGACATCAGCAGGACGGTCACCGGCCAGAAGCTCGACGCGACCGACGCCGAGAACAGGAGGCGGTTGCCGGGGGGTGCCTGCTCGGTCGAGACCCGCACCACCGTGCTCACGAACGGCAGGTGCTGGAGCACGAGCACGTCGAGCACCACGAGCAACCCGATCGGGACGGCCAGCAGCCCCACGATGAAGAAGGCAGGGACGTGGCGCCGGTAGAGGTTCCAGGCGGCTCGCGTGATCTCGCCTGACCGCCGACGTCGCACGACTGGGTACGGCGGCACCTTGCCCCACCTCGTGCGCCGGAGCAGGAACATGAGCACGAGCGCGATCACGGCGAGCGTCGCGAGGACGGCGGCCGGCTGCGCGGCGTACCGGACGTAGAGCACCGAGCCACGCCCCACCACCTCGCAGAACGCGCCGACCACCTTCGGTGGGGTCTCGCTGCCGCCGGGGATCACGAACGACGAGGGACGGAGGTTCTCCTGCCAGGTCACCGGGCTGCGCCAGCGCGGCTTGCCCAGGGGCCCGTCAGGCCCGTTGTTCGGGCCCGCATGGCGCTCACCCCATCGGCCGTCGTAGCCCAGCCAGGCGAACCTGTCGTCCGGGCCGGACGGCCGGTCGGGCAGCAGCACGGCCTTCGGCTCCACCCGGGTGCTCGGCCCCTGGGTGTTGTCGCAGCCGAACCCCTCAGAGGCGCTACGGCCGAGGTAGAGCGCCGGCTCGAAGTAGCTGGCGTGGGACCCCTCCGACGAGTAGACGACCGGGTGAGTTCCCTCCTTCTCGAGCTTCTCGTCGTCCCATTCGGCCGTCTCGCCGCCGGTGTGCTGGGCGTAGCCGACCTGGAACGGCTCGGTGTCGAGCGCAGCCTCGACCGATTCGGCCTTGAAGAGCACCTGGACGAACTCCCAGTCGCTCTCGTGCTTGTCGTTCCAGTCGTTGTAGTACCAGTACAGCCAGTACTGCACCGCCACGTAGCCCGGCCGGTCGGCCTGGGTGGTGACGTGGGCGTAGACCGCGGACTTCGACAGCGGGACGTACCGGGCACTGTCGTCGGCGTAGATGCAGCCCGGCTTGAGCGCGTCGCCCGGGAGGTCGAGGTAGGTGCCAGGCCCGCGGCCGTAGAGCTGGGCGCCCGACGGCGCCAGGCCGAGCACCGGGTTGTTCGTGCCCACCTGGCGCAGCACCATCTCGGGGTTGTCGAGGAGCGGGTCGACCCGCATCGGGACGTAGTGCTCGCCGTCGCCGCTGCACCCAGGGTGGAAGTCGCGCAGCATGACGACCGGGCTGTAGGTCTTGGCCAGCTCGCGGGCTGCCGCGCTCGAGTCGGCGTACGCCGGACCTGCGGCGGCGACCACGGAGAGCAGCGTGCTGAGCAGCGCCCCGGTCGCCGCCACCAGGGCTGCCGCGCGACGCGCAGCGGTACGACGGGCCCTCACCCGCACCTCCCTCCCCGCAGCGGTCACGCTAGGGATCCGCGGGTGGCGCGGCAAGGGGTGTCCGGACCGTGGGGGCCGGGAAGCATGACGGCGCCCCCGGCGTTCTGGACCGCGTGCCCGAGCATCGCCTGCATCCGTTGCTGTCCAGCCGATGGAGCCCGCTCCGCTTCGACGACACCCATGAGCTCGGCCCGGACGACGTCGCGCTCCTGCTGGAGGCGGCCCGGTGGGCGCCGTCGGCGGGCAACAGCCAGCCGTGGGCCTTCGTCGTGGGCCGACGTGGCGACCGCGTTCACGAGCGGCTCGTCGCTCGCCTGTACCCCAGCGCCCTGCGCTGGGCGCCGACTGCGGCCGTGCTCGTGGCGAACCTGTCGCACCGGCTCGTCGAGAGCACGGACTGGGAGTACTCCGAGTTCGCCCACTACGACCTGGGGCAGGCTGTCGCCCACCTGACCCTGCAGGCGCAGGCGCTCGGGCTCGGCGTCCGTCAGTTCCGCGCGTTCGACCGCGACGGTCTGTCCGCCGACTTCGACGTCCCCGAGCACTGGGAGGTCACCTCCATGGCCGCGATCGGGCGGCCGGACGCGGGCGTCGCAGCGCCGTCAGCCGACGACTCGCCGTCGCGTCAGCGGCTCAGCCGCGACGAGATCCTCTGGGTACCTGTGGAGGCGTCGGTCTCGTCAGTCTGAGGAGGCCGCCTCGAGGAAGCGACGCCCGAGGATCCGCATCGCCTCGCGTACCTCGGGCGACCCGACGAGGTGGAACGACATGGGCAAGTTGCCCAGCTGGGCGGCGTACCACTCGGGCTCGTCGGTGGTGGCGACCAGCCGCGTGGTGGTGTCGCCGATCGCCTCGAGCCGACCGAAGCTGCGCGGGAGCCAGTGCCGGCAGTCCTCGAGCGGAGCCTCGATGACGACCTCGACGTCGTACTTCCAGCCCATCGAGAGCTGCTCCTCGACCGCGGCCAGCGCGTCCAGGTCGGGTGGCGCGTGGAACTCCTCCGGCAGCACCTCCACCCGGCGTACCCGGTCCACGCGCAGGATCCGGCGGGCGTCCTTGCCGTGCGCCCAGCCCAGCAGGTACCACCGCCGGTGCCGGACGACGACCGCCCACGGGTCGAGCTCGACCTCCCACTCGCGGTCCTCGTCGATGGCGTAGCGGAGCCGCACACGTCGCTGGGCGTCCGAGGCCTGCACGAGCTGAGCTGTGATCTCGACGTCGGGAACGACCACCTGCCAGCCCCGCGCCGGCACGCGTCGCACGGCGTCCGCCGGGCGCGCCAGGGGCTCCGGGAGGGCGCGCACGATCTTGCCCAGGGCCTGCCCGACCGGCTCGTCCTCCCCCGCCGGGTGACCCTCGAGGACGGCCATCACCAGTCCCAGCGCCTCGGTCGGGGTGAACATCAGCGGCGCCAGCCGCATCCCCCGGCCGATCCGGTACCCGCCGTACCGCCCCCGCGTGGACTCGACCGGGATCCCGGCCTGGCGCAGGGTGCCGACGTGGCGGCGGACTGCGCGGTCGGTGAGCCCCATCCGGTCGGCCAGCCGGTCCGCGGTGATCCCCGGCGCGTTCTGGATGTGCTCGAGGACCAGGAGGGCCCGGGCCGCGGGGCTCACATCGTGCACGACCACAGGATTGCTCCATTTCCGGAAGGAAAGCGTCCGGAAGGCAGCCTAGCGTCGGAGCCATGACCACGCCTGTCCTCCCGCCCTGGGAGCCACCGTTCGCCGGCACCGAGGCCGAGCACGTGCTCGGGTCGCTGGACCGGCTGCGCGCCACGTTCCGGTGGAAAGCCGACGGACTGGACGACCAGCAGATCCATGCCGCGGCCGCCGCCGGGTCGACCTTGACGGTCGCCGGTCTGCTCAAGCACCTTGCCGTGCAGGAGGACTACGCGGCGTTCGTCAAGGTCTCCGGTCGGCCGATGCCCGCCGTCTGGGACGACAACCACTGGGACGCCGACGAGGACTGGGAGTTCACGTCCGCCTCCGGGCAGTCCCCCAGCGAGCTGTACTCCCTGTACGACGACGCAGTCGGCAGGTCACGCGCCGTGACCCGAGCGGTGCTCCACGAGCGTGGGCTCGACGGGGACGCGGCGGTGTCGCTCCCCGACGGTGCTCGGATCAGCGTCCGGCGCATCCTCTTCGACCTCCTCGAGGAGTACGGGCGGCACACCGGGCACCTCGACCTGGTTCGCGAAGCCGTCGACGGGCGCACCGGCGAGGACCCGCCCGTCTGCTGGCGTCCGTGACGCACGCCCGACCGACAGCCCAGTAGTCTGGCGCCCGCGGCGGTGGGGCTCGCCGACACCGGACGGACCGGCTGTGAACCGCGGGAGGCCGCCGACAGTCCCTACCTGACCGGTAGGAGCCTGCATGTCCACTTCCGAGGACCCGTTCCCGGACCTCCCCGTCGATCCCGACGTCACCCTCGAGGCGGACGTCCCGCCGCCCCGGATCCACACTACGGCTCTCGCGGCGATCGCCATGGGTGGGGCGCTGGGTGCGCTCGCCCGGTGGGTGGTCGCCGAGGCCCTGCCGCACGAGCCGGGGCAGGTCCCGTGGGACACGCTGCTCACCAACGTCTCGGGCTGCCTCCTGATCGGCGTGCTGATGGTGCTGGTCGTCGAGCGCTGGCCCGAGCACACCCTGGTCAGGCCGTTCCTCGGCACCGGGTTCCTGGGTGGCTTCACGACCTTCTCGACGTACGCGGTGGACACCCGGTCGCTCCTGGCCGCCGATCGGCCGGTGGTGGCCCTCGGCTACGTCGCCGCGACGCTGCTGGTCGGCTTGGTGGCCGTCGTCGCGGCTCTGCGCCTCACCGAACAGGCGGTGCGACCGTGACCGTCCTCCTCGTGCTGCTCGGTGGCGCCGTGGGGGCACCTGTGCGCTATCTGACCGACGTCTCCGTGCAGCGTCTCCACGGCACGGTCTTCCCCTGGGGCACCTGGACGGTCAACGTGGTCGGTTCGTTCGTGCTCGGCGTCGTCGCGGCCGCCGGACCGGACTGGCTGGTCACCCTGGCCGGCACCGGC
>DASSTL010000079.1:0-4254 GCA_035707985.1 Nocardioides sp.
GTCGGAGATCGACGAGCTCAAGCGGAAGCTCTCCGAGCTGGAGGCGTCGGCGGAGGAGACCGACGAGGAGCTCGAGGAGGCCGAGGACGCCCAGGGCGAGGCCGAGGCCGCCCATGCCGCCGCCGTGAAGACCCGCGACGCGGCCCAGAAGGCGTTGGACAAGCTGGGTTGACGAGCCGGTGCCTCAGTCGGCCCAGTGGAGGGAGCGGCGGACACCCTCCTGCCAGCGCCTGTACGCCGCGTCGGCCGCCGCGCGGGCGTCCGGGTCCTCGGTCGGCTCGAAGCGGGCGTCGAGCTGCCAGGTGTCCCGCAGGTCGTCGGTGGAGTCCCACACGCCCACGCCGAGCCCGGCCAGGAACGCCGCGCCGAGCGCGGTGGTCTCGACGATCTCCGGCCGCTCGACCGGTACGCCGAGCTGGTCGGCCTGGACCTGGCAGAGCAGGTCGTTGGCCGACGCGCCGCCGTCGACCCGCAGCGCACTCGAGTGCGACTCGGGCATCGTGGCCAGCACGTCGCGCACCTCGAACGCGATCGCCTCGAGCGTCGCCCGCACGAGATGGGCGCGGGTCGTGCCGCGGGTGATCCCGAGGATCGTGCCCCGGGCGTGGGGGTCCCAGTGGGGCGCGCCGAGGCCGGTCAGCGCGGGGACGAACACGACGCCCTCCGATGACTCCACGCTGGCCGCGATCGCGGCCGTCTCGGCGGCCGAGCCCACGATCTGGAGCCCGTCGCGCAGCCACTGCACGGCCGCGCCGGTCACGAAGATCGCACCCTCGAGCGCGTAGGTGAGCTCGCCGTCGGGGGAGCGCCACGCGGCGGTCGAAAGGAGACCGGCCTCCGAGCGCTCCAGGTTGGTGCCGGTGTTGGTGAGGATGAAGGAGCCGGTGCCGTAGGTGCACTTGGCGTCGCCGGGGTCGAAGCAGGTCTGGCCGAACAACGCCGACTGCTGGTCGCCGGCCAGCCCGGCGACGGGCAGCTCCAGGCCGCAGAACGACGCCGGGTCCGTGGTGCCGATCTCGCCCCAGTTGGGCACCAGCTCGGGCAGCGCGTCACGGGGTACGCCGAACAGGTCGCACAGCTCGTCGGACCACTGGCCGGTCGACAGGTCCATCAGCAGGGTACGGCTGGCGTTGGAGACGTCGGTGACGTGCCAGGTGCCGCGGGTCATCCGGGCGACGAGGTAGGAGTCGACGGTGCCGACGGCGTACCGGCCCTCCTCGACGAGCGCCCAGGTGTGGGGCTCGTGCTCGCGGAGCCAGACCAGCTTGGTGCCCGAGAAGTAGGGGTCGAGACGCAGACCGGTGAGCTCGGTGACGCGGGGTTCGTGCCCCTCGTCGCGCAGGCGGTCGCAGATGTCGGTGGTACGCCGGTCCTGCCACACGATCGCCCGGCGCGGCGAACCGAGGGTCTCGCGGTCCCACAGGAGCACGGTCTCGCGCTGGTTGGTGATGCCGACCGCCCGCAGCTCGCTCGCGTCGTACCCGGCGAGCGCGCCGCGCGTGGCCTCGAGCGTCGCCTGCCAGATCTCCTCGGGGGAGTGCTCGACCCAGCCGGGCTGCGGGAAGTGCTGGGCGAACTCCTGGTAGCCCCGTGCGGCGATCCTGCCGTCGGGGGTGACGACGAGGGCGGTGACACCGGTGGTGCCGGCGTCGATCGCGAGAACGCTCATGCCTCGGCGGAGGGGACGTCGGTGCCGGGGGTCGCCTCACGGAGCCGTTCGAGGATCTGCTGGTCGATCCAGGCTCCGGCGGGGTCGACGCGCATCTCGTAGTTCTCGGTGCCGACCCAGTCGCCCAGCGCATCGAAGCCGAGCTCGTGGACGCGCTTGTCGATCTCCTCGCGGAGCTCGTCGGTGATGGTCACGCGCTCGGACTCGGTCGAGGCGGTCAGATAGAGGTCGTTGAGGTCCAGCAGTCGGGCGAGCTCGGTCACCGGGTCGGGATGGTCGTCCACGCGGAGGTCGACTGCGATGTCGTCGCCACCGCCGTACCCGGCTCCCTCGCGTACGACGAGCAGCGCGGCCGACTGGCGCCCGCGCCGGTCGCCTCCGGCGTCGTCACCGGCGGCCAGCGCGGCGAGGAGGCGGCGCGCGAGCGGCTCGTCCGGGTCGCTGGCCTCGTAGGCGTCCTGCATGGCGGCGACCACGAAGTCGCCGGCCAGGATGTTGCCCTGGATCGCGTACCCGGTGCCGTCCGGACCGGTGACGCTGCCCGCCCAGTCGAGGCAGGCGTGGCCGGTGTGGCTCGCGGCGCCGCCGTCGGAGTCCACGATGCCGACCTGCCGCTCGTCGCGCCCCTCGTCCTCCTCGAGCAGCCGCTGGAGGGCGACCGAGGCGGTGGCGCCCTCGTCGAGGTGGGACAGCGCCAGGCCCTTGTAGGCGACGTTCGCGTCGGCCTGCGTGGCGACTGCCCCGACGCCGGCCACGGCCGCCGGTACGACGGCCCCCACCGCGAGGAACTTCGAGGCGACGGCCACGCCCCAGGACTCACCGTCGGTGGACCGGGCCACGATCGAGAACGTCATGGGGGCCACCGTAGCGATAACGGCTTGCCCTCAACCCCGCTCGAAGTTGGAGGATGTCGAGGTGCTGCAGCGACTCGGGTTCCCAGACATCGGTCCTCATCGGCGCTTCGTCTCGGCGCTCGCGATCGACGCGCTGGGCAGTGGCGTCTGGATGCCCCTGTCGATGCTCTACTTCCTCCACCAGACGTCTCTCTCGCTGGTGGAGCTCGGCCTCGCGATGACGATCGCCAACACGGTGGTGATCCCGGTGGTCCCGGTGATCGGGTCCCTGGTCGACCGGCTGGGGCCGCGGACAGTCATGCAGGTCGGCAACGCCGGCGCCGCCGCTGCGTTCGTGCTCTACCCGTTCGCCCACTCGCTGGTCGCGGTCACGGTCCTGGTGTTCGCTGCGACCGCCACGCGGCAGGCGTTCTGGGGTGCGCTCGGGCCGATGGTCACCCAGATCACGCGGCCGGGTGAGCGAGAGCTGTGGTTCGGCTTCCTCCAGGCGATGCGCAACGCCGGGTACGGCGTGGGCGGGGTGCTCGCCGCGGTCGCGCTGACGATCGGCTCGGGTGCGGCGTACCAGTCGGTGGTGCTGGCCAACGCCGCGTCGTACGTCCTGGCGTTCGTGCTGATGCTCGGGGTGGCGGGCGGACGCGCGGTCGCCACCCAGGAGGGCGACCGGGCGCGCGGCTGGTGGGTCGCGTACGCCGACCGTGGCTACCGCACGCTGATCGCGGTGATCTTCTGCTACGCGATGGTGACGATGACGCTCAACGTGTCGATGCCGGTGTACTTCGTCGACTCGCTCGGTCTGCCCGGCTGGGTGCCCGGCACCGTGTTCGTGATCAACACCGTGATGATCGGCGTCGGCCAGGGGCTCGTCGTACGCCGGATGACCGGGCGGGCGAGACGCCGGGTACTGCACGCCGCGGTCGCGTTCAGCGCCGTGTCCTTCGTGATGTTCGTCCTCGCCGACGCCGTGACGGTGGCCGTCGGGGTCGCCATCGTGCTGGCCGCGGCGTTCGTCTACACGCTCGGCGAGATGACGGCCGGGCCGGTGGTCGCGGCGCTGTCGGCCGAGACGCCTCCGCCCGACCAGCGGGGGCGCTACATGGCCGCGAGCCAGCTCGCCTGGAGCACGTCGGCGGCTGTCACGCCCCTGCTCTACTCCGCGCTGCTCGACCGCGGGTCGGTGGCCGCCTGGGGCGGGCCGTTGGTGGTCTGCGTGGTGTGGCTCGCGCTGATCGAGGTGCTCGCGCGGCGGGTGCCCCAGGTCCGCCGATCGGTCACCAACGTGGCGGAGCCCGCGCCCGTCGGGACCACCGCCGAGGCGCCGGCGTCCTCGTAGGTTTGTCCGCGGCCCGGGCAAACGCCCGGCCCGTGAGCCCGGCGTACGTGACTGTGGACTGTTGACGGCGCGGGAGCCGGGGGCCCTAGGCTGGCGGACGCTGCGCTTGTAACGATCCAAACCCTGCCCATCAGGAGTCAACCATGCGTGTCGGAGTGCTCACCGGAGGTGGCGACTGCCCCGGACTCAACGCCGTGATCCGGGCCGTGGTGCGCAAGGGCGTGAGCGTGCACGGCTTCGAGTTCGTCGGCTTCCGCGACGGCTGGAAGGGCCCGCTCGAGGGGCGGACGATGGAGCTCGGCATCCCGCAGGTGCGCGGCATCCTGCCGCGAGGCGGGACCATCCTCGGCTCGAGCCGCACCAACCCGTTCAAGATCGAGGGCGGGGTCGAGCAGATC
>DASSTL010000080.1:0-39458 GCA_035707985.1 Nocardioides sp.
GCCGGGAAACGGTGTGCTTCTCGCTGAACTCGGACATGTCGAGCTGGATCAGGGAGTCCTCGTCGCCGAACAGGAACTCGGCCAGCGTCTTGGACAACCAGGTCTTACCGACGCCCGAGGGGCCGGCGAAGATGAACGAGCCGCCCGGACGCTTCGGATCCTTCAGCCCGGCGCGGGTACGACGGATCGCGCGGCTGAGGGCCGCGACCGCCTGGTCCTGGCCGATGACGCGCTTGTGGAGCTCGTCCTCCATCTTGAGCAGACGGGTAGACTCCTCCTCGCTGAGCTTGACGATCGGGATGCCCGTCGCAACCGCCAGCACCTCGGCGATCAGCTCCTCGTCGACCTCGGCGACCTCGTCGAGGTCACCGGCGCGCCACTGCTTCTCGCGCTCGGACTTCTTCAGGATGAGCTGCTTCTCCTCGTCGCGCAGCCGCGCGGCGGCCTCGAAGTCCTGGCCGTCGATCGCGGCCTCCTTGCGCTGGCGGACCTCGGCGATCTGCTCGTCGTACTCGCGCAGGTCTGCGGGCGCGGTCATGCGGCGGATCCGCAGCCGCGAGCCAGCCTCGTCGATCAGGTCGATGGCCTTGTCGGGCAGGAAGCGGTCGGAGATGTAGCGATCGGCCAGCGTGGCCGCCGAGACCAGCGCCTCGTCGGTGATCGTGACGCGGTGGTGCGCCTCGTAGCGGTCGCGCAGGCCCTTGAGCATCTCGATCGTGTGCGCGATCGAGGGCTCCGCGACCTGGATCGGCTGGAACCGGCGCTCGAGCGCGGCGTCCTTCTCCAGGTGCTTGCGGTACTCGTCGAGCGTGGTGGCACCGATCGTCTGCAGCTCACCGCGCGCCAGCATCGGCTTGAGGATGCTGGCCGCGTCGATCGCGCCCTCGGCCGCGCCGGCGCCGACCAGGGTATGGATCTCGTCGATGAACAGCACGATGTCGCCGCGGGTGCGGATCTCCTTGAGGACCTTCTTCAGGCGCTCCTCGAAGTCACCGCGGTAGCGCGACCCGGCGACCAGCGCGCCGAGGTCGAGGGTGTAGATCTGCTTGTCCTTCAACGTCTCCGGGACGTTGCCGCGGACGATGTCCTGCGCCAGACCGGCCACGATCGTGGTCTTGCCGACGCCGGGCTCGCCGATCAGCACCGGGTTGTTCTTGGTACGCCGGCTCAGGATCTGCATGACCCGCTCGATCTCCTGCTCGCGCCCGATGACCGGGTCGAGCTTGGACTCGCGGGCGTCCTGGGTCAGGTTCCGGCCGAACTGGTCGAGCACCAGCGAGGACGACGGCGCATCCGCCGGAGCACCGGCGGTGGCCGCCTGGGTGCCGGACTGCTCCTTGCCCTGGAACCCGCTCAGCAGCTGGATCACCTGCTGGCG
The DNA here is from genome assembly GCA_035707985.1 of Nocardioides sp. Lineage (GTDB taxonomy): Bacteria > Actinomycetota > Actinomycetes > Propionibacteriales > Nocardioidaceae > Nocardioides. The sequence continues at coordinate 1,379 of DASSTL010000080.1, forward strand.
GACCCGGTTGAGGTCGGCGCCGAGCTTCTGCAGCACCTGGGCCGCGACGCCCTCGCCCTCCCGGATCAGACCGAGCAGGATGTGCTCGGTGCCGATGTAGGAGTGGCCGAGCTGCAGCGCCTCACGCAGCGACAGCTCGAGGACCTTCTTGGCACGCGGGGTGAACGGGATGTGCCCGCTGGGGGCCTGCTGGCCCTGGCCGATGATCTCCTCGACCTGCGCGCGCACGGCCTCCAGGGAGATGTCGAGGCTCTCCAGAGCCTTCGCGGCGACACCCTCGCCCTCGTGGATCAGGCCGAGCAGGATGTGCTCGGTGCCGATGTAGTTGTGGGAGAGCATGCGGGCCTCTTCCTGGGCCAGCACGACCACCCGACGGGCTCGGTCAGTGAACCGCTCGAACATGCCTATCGCTCCTCGTCGCGGAAAAGGGGACACCGCGCTCACGGGGCGGCGGGCGTCACCTTTTCCAACTGGTCCTCCAGCCTACGTGTTCCCAGGCTCCCGTACCCGTCGTCCGCCAACAGCGAACACGCATCATCGTTGGTCGAGGAGGTCGCTCTGCGACCGTCTCGAAACCCGGTGACCGTGTTGGGGCCCCAGGCACCGTCAGCGGGTTTCGTCTCGCCGGTCACGGCTTCGCGAGCTCAGCCGTGGGCTCGCTCAACCTTGCTCACCCGCGCCGGACGCTCGTTCCTCGCGCCCGCCTGTTCGCTCAGTGGGCGGCCTCGAAGGCCTCGCGGACGTCGGAGGGGATGCGGCCGCGGTCGGGGACCTTGTGGCCGTTGGAGCGGGCCCAATCGCGGATCTCACGGGCGCTGGTACCCACCTGGGTGCGCCGCTTGGAGCCGCTGCGGCCTCCGGCGCGACGGCCGGCGGCGACGTACTTCGCCAGGGCGTCACGGAGCGCCTTGGCGTTTTTCGCGTTCAGGTCGATCTCGTAGCTACGACCATCGAGGCCGAAAGCGACGGTCTCGGCGGCCTCGCCGCCGTCGAGGTCGTCCTCGAGGGTGATGTGCACTTTCTGCGCCATGGTGAAGCTGTCCTTTCGAGGGTGGGGGGCCACGTTAACCGCCCCATGCCGGGCCCGATAGGAAAAACGTATCGGAGCCCGAGATAGAGCACAAATCGCCACTCACAGGGTGGAACTTTCGGCAGAGATTTCCGTGGATTAAGAGGCGGAGCCGCCGCGGTTTCGCGCGTAGACCAGCTCGAGTCCATGCAGCGTCAACCAGGGGTCGTGGATCGTGAAGCACCGGCACTCGTCGTACACGAGCGGCGCCAGATAGCCGGTTGCGACGACGGTGACGGGCTTCTCCGCATCGTCGGTTACGCCGAGCTCATCGATGATTCGGGCAACAATTCCGTCGACCTGGCTCGCGACTCCGAACACCATTCCCGACTGCAGAGCCTCGACGGTGTTCCGGGCGATCACCGAGCGCGGCCGACGCAATTCGACCATGCGCAATTGCGCACCTCGGCGTTCCAGGGCCTCCAACGATATCTCGATGCCAGGTGATATGGCGCCCCCGACGTACTGGCCCTGTGAATTCACCACGTCGAAGGTGGTGGCCGTGCCGCCGAACCCCACGACGACGGCGGGGCCGCCGTACCGGGTCATGGCAGCCAGCGCGTTCACGATGCGGTCGGTGCCGACCTCGCGCGGGTTGTCGGTCAGCACCGGGATGCCGGTGCGGATGCCGGGTTCCACGACCACGCTCGGCACGCCGCCGAAGTGGCCCGCCAGCATGCGCCGCCACTCCTGGAGCACCGCCGGGACGGAGGCGCAGACCACGATGCCGCTCACCTCGGGCTCGCGGTCGCCGAGCAGCCCACGGATCAGGACCGCCCACTCGTCGGCGGTCCGCGACTCCACGGTGGCCACCCGCCAGTCGGCGAGGACCTCGCCGTCGTCGACCAGGCCGAGGACCGTGTGGCTGTTGCCGATGTCGGCGGCCAGCAGGGAGCTCATCGCAGGTCCAGGCCGAGGTCGAAGACCTTCACCGAGTGGGTGAGGGCACCCACCGAGATGAAGTCCACCCCCGTCTCCGCCACCTCCCGGGCGCGCTCCAGCGTGAGACCGCCCGACGCTTCCAGCGTGGCCCGCCCGCGGGTGATCCGGACCGCCTCGGCCATCGTCGGCGAGTCCATGTTGTCCAGCAGGATCTCGGTGCAGCCGGCGTCGAGCAGGTCGCGGAGCTGGTCGAGGTCGGTGACCTCCACCTCCACGCGGAGCCCCGGGTTGGCGTCGCGCACCAACTCGTACGCCGGCACCACGCCGCCGGCGGCCAGTACGTGGTTGTCCTTCACCATCGCCCGGTCGGAGAGGCTGGACCGGTGGTTCACGCCACCGCCGCACCGCACGGCGTACTTCTGGAGGGCGCGGTACGTCGGCAGCGTCTTGCGGGTGTCGAGGACGCGGGCGCCAGTGCCCTCGAGCGCCGCGACCCAGTGGCTGGTCGCGGTCGCGACGCCGGAGAGGTGCGAGGCGAAGTTCAGTGCGGTCCGCTCGGCGGTCAGCAGGTCCTGGACGGGCCCGGCCACGGTCATCACCACGTCGCCGGGAAAGACGCGGGTGCCGTCCGGCACCCTTCCGGACACGTCGGCCTCGGAACCCATCGCGTAGGCGAAGACGAGCTCGGCGACGCCGAGGCCGGCGACCACGCCCGCCTCACGAGCGCCGATGTCGCCGACGCCGACCCCCATCGGGGGCATCGCGCTGCTGGTGACGTCGCGTCCACCGTCGGGAAGGTCCTCGTCGAAGGCCCGGACGACCATCGCGTAGACGTCCTCCGGATCCAGACCCGCGTGCGCGAGCTCGTCCAGCAGCCGACCCGGCAGGTCGGCGTACGCCGTGCGCGCGATCACGGCGCCACCGACGTCGGGTCGGTGGGACGTGACGGGTGGAACCCGCCCTCGGGTCGACCGGCCGTGAGCACCCAGTCGACATGACCCGCCCAGTGCACGTCGTCGCGCTCGGGGAAGTCCTCCCGCCAGTGGGAGCCGCGGGTCTCCTCGCGCAGCAGGGCGGCGCGCGCGAGCAGGGTGCTGACGGTGTGCAGGTTCGTGGTCTCCCAGGCGTCCTGGTCGACGGCACCGGCCGGCTCCGCCGCCATCGAGACCAGGCAGTCGACAGCGGCTCGCAGCCCGTCGGCGGACCGGAGCACGCCGGCCCGTGCGGTCATCTCCTCCTGGAGACGACGCCGCCTCGCACCGTCGACGAGCCCGACCGGGCGAGGGTCGGCGACCGGCTCGGACCACGGGCGCAGCTCGGACGGGAGCACCTCGGCGATGCGACGGGAGAAGACCAGGCCCTCCAGCAGCGAGTTCGACGCGAGGCGGTTGGCGCCGTGGACGCCGGAGCAGGCCACCTCGCCCGTGGCGTACAGGCCGGCGACCGAGCTGCGCCCCCAGGTGTCGGTGGCGACGCCCCCGGACGCGTAGTGGCACGCGGGCGCGACGGGAATCAGCTCGGTGACCGGGTCGACGCCGTGACGCCGGCACGTGGCGAGGATGGTCGGGAAGCGCATCTCCCAGAACACCTGGCCGAGATGCCTGGCGTCCAGCCACATGTGCGGGTGCCCGGTCTCCATCATCCGGCGGGTGATCGCCTTGGCGACGACGTCGCGCGGGGCGAGGTCGCCCAGCTCGTGCACCCCCTGCATGAACCGGTGTCCTTCCCAGTCGACAAGGAAGGCACCCTCACCGCGCACGGCCTCCGAGATCAGCGGCTGCTGACCGCGCGAGTCCGGGCCGAGCCACATCACCGTCGGGTGGAACTGCACGAACTCGAGGTCGCGCAGGACCGCCCCCGCGCGGTAGGCGAGGGCCATCCCGTCGCCGGTGGAGACCGACGGGTTGGTGGTCTGCGAGAAGACCTGCCCCATGCCGCCGCTGGCGAGGACCACGGCCCGACACCTGACCGCGCCGACACCGTCGCGCTGCCCCTCACCCATCACGTGCAGGGTGAGTCCCGCGACGCCGCCGTCGTCCGCCAGCAACAGGTCGACCGCGAGGGCGTGCGCGATCACCTCGATCTCCGGCGCCCGCGCGACGGCGGCGATCAGAGCCCGCTGGATCTCCGCCCCGGTGGCGTCCCCGCCGGCGTGCGCGATCCGGTCGCGGTGGTGCCCGCCCTCGCGGGTCAGGCTGAGCTCGCCGTCGGCGTGGAGGTCGAAGTTGGCACCGAGTGCGATCAACTCGCGAACGGCCTCGGGCCCCTCGGTCACCAGCACCCGCACCGCCTCGGCATCGCACGCGCCCGCGCCGGCGACCAACGTGTCGCGCTCGTGCTGCCCCGGGGTGTCGCCCGGGCCGAGGGCCGCGGCGATGCCGCCCTGCGCCCACTGGGTCGAGCCGGCGTCGAGCACGTCCTTGGTGACGACCAGAACCTTCCCGACGTGCTCCCGCAGCCGCAGGGCCGCGGTCAGCCCGGCGATCCCGGACCCCACGACCACCACCTCGGCCTCGACGACCCACCCGGGTGGCGGCGCGTCCAGGCGGCCGACCACAGGCTGTCCGGTCATGGGAGGAGGCTACTGAGCATCCGAGCCGGTGGCGCGCGGCGGTGTGCCGCCCCCGAGGGTCAGCGGCAGGTTGTCGATCAGGCGCGTGGTGCCGACGCGGGCCGCGACCAGCACCCGGGCGGGCACGGGCTCGCCGGGCAGCGGGTCGTCGATCTCGTCGAGCTCGGGGGTGCGGATCTCGAGGTACTGCAGGTCGATCCCGGGTACGCCGTCCAGGACGCCCATCGCGGCCGAGCTGGCGGCGGCCGACCCGTACGCCGCGCTGTCCTGCGCCGTCCGGAGGGCCCGGCTGAGGGCGGCGGCACGCGAGCGCTCGTCGGGGTCGAGGTAGCGGTTGCGACTGGACAGCGCCAGGCCGTCGGGCTCACGGACCGTCTCGGCCCCGATGACGTCGACGCCCAGGCACAGGTCCCGGCTCATCCGGCGGACGAGCACGAGCTGCTGGTAGTCCTTCTCCCCGAACACGGCAAGGTCGGGGCGCACCAGGCCGAACAGCTTCGCCACGACGGTCAGGACGCCTCGGAAGTGGCCCGGTCGGACAGCACCCTCGAGCTCGCCCCCCAACGGTCCCGGGTCGACGGTCACCTCGGGATCGCCACCCGGGTAGACCTCGTCGACCGAAGGCGCGAAGACCACGTCGACCTTCTCGCGCGCACACATCTCGAGGTCCGCCTCGAGGGTCCGCGGGTAGCGGTCGAGATCCTCGCCTGCGCCGAACTGGAGCGGGTTCACGAAGATGGTGGCCACCACCGGCCCGTCGGCCACCCGCTCGCGCGCGACGCGGAACAGGCTGGCGTGACCCTCGTGGAGGGCGCCCATGGTCGTGACCACGCCGACCGTCTCCCCGGCCCGCCGGTGCGACGCGAGGGCGTCCGCGAGCTCCGCTCGCGTCGACGCGAGCCGGGGTGTGGCGCTCACAGGAGCGGCGTACGAGGATCGACCGCCGGCCGCACTGCCTCGTCGAGCACCCGCCGGATCGCCGCGGCCCGGATCGGCAGGACGCGGCCGTCGGTGACGACGCGGTCGAGCGTGGCGCGAGCCAGGACGACGTACGACGGGAGCGTGTCGGGCGCGGTGCGTGCGAGCTCGGCGAGGTGAGCGCGCACGGTGTTGACGTCACCGCGCACGATCGGGCCGGTCAGCGCGCTGTCTCCCTCGGCGAGGGCGTTGTCGAGGGCGGCCTGCAGCAGGGGGCGCAGGATGGCGGCGGGGTCGTCGGAACCGGCCGCTCCCAGCAGCTCCATCGCCTGCGTCACCAGGGTGACCAGGTGGTTGGCGCCGTGGGCGAGGCCGGCGTGGTACAGACCCCGCAGCTCCTCCGGGACCAACATCACGGTGGCACCGAGCTGGGCCACCAGCTCGGCGGCCCAGGCGCGCTCACCGGGCCCGGCGGTCACCCCGAAGACACAGTCGGCCAGCCGGTCGAGGTCGCGGGCGGTGCCGGTGAAGGTCATCGCGGGGTGCAGGGCGACCGGGCGCGCGCCGATGCGGGTCGCGGGCTCGAGCACGCGGAGCCCGTGGCTGCCGCTGGTGTGGGCCACGAGCTGGCCCTCGCGGAGCGCGCCGCTCGCAGCCAGCTGGGTGACGACGTTCTCCAGCATGTCGTCGGGCACGGTCAGCAGCAGCAGGTCGCAGCCGCGCGCCACGGCAGTCGGCTTGGCCATCGGCACGCCCGGCAGGAGCTCGGCCGCGCGACGCTTGGAGGCGTCGGACTCGCCGGCCACGGAGGCGATCACGTGGCCGTGGGACCGCAGAGCTGCGGCGAGCACGGCGCCGACCCGGCCGGCGCCGATCACGCCCACCCGGAGTGGGGTCATTGGCTTCCTCGCGTTCAGGTCCCGCCGACCACCCTCGGGCGAGAGCCGGTACGGGTACCGCACGTTGTGGGAACAACCTGAATGTACGCGGCTGTTCCCGCGGCCGGAACACGACCGGGATGTGACGTGGACGACTCCGCGCCAGAGTCGGCGTACTCAGCCGTCAGCCGAAGGTGTAGCCGAACGCCTCGATGTCCGTCGCGTAGAGCTCCGCCACACGCTCGCGGGTCCGGTCGTCGTAGTACTCGCTGTAGTGACCATGTGTGCTCGCGTTGCGCCGGGGCAGCTCCTCGACCGCCTCGAGGCCGAGCTTGTCCCGGACGACGTTCACGTCGTGCACGAAGTTCTCGACCCGGCCGATGAAGTCCACGGTCCCGCGCTGGTCCGACTGCAGCCGCTGGAGCTGGGGGACCCGGAGGCGCTCGACGTTCTCCGTGCCCTCGAGGACGAAGGTCGGGAAGTCCTGGCGGTACTTGCCGAGTGGCTGCCAGATGCCCGGGGCCTTCTCGACCTTGGTCCGCGCCGGCTCGATGCCGCGCTCGGCCTTGTCGAACATGTCGACGACCATGGCCCACCAGGAGACCATCCGGGCCCACGGGTTGCGGACGAAACCGCACGACCAGTAGTGCGACAGGCTGGGCTCGAGCTCCAGGAGCTCTCCGTAGGTGAAGTGACGCTTGGCGCGATTCACCTTGCGCGCGTCGTCGACCTCCTTGTCGAAGATGAGGTCGATCGTCGAACCTCCGGTCTTCGGCACGTGCACGAAGAGCACGCGGTGGGTGTCCGACACTCGCATGCGGCGACCCTACTAGCCGCTGCGGAGGGGGTACGTCAGTCGGTCGCGGAGCGGCGTCGCCGCAGCTTCGACCGGGTACGGCGGACCAGCTCGCCGAGCAGCTGACGGCCGCTCGCGGACCCGAGGTCGGGGTCACGGGACGCGGCCGACTTGCCGGGACGTCGTGCCCCTGCGGCCTGACGCCTGCCGGGGCGCAGTGCGGCCGCCACGACTCCGGCCACCGCCGTCGCGGACGCCTCCGTCGAGATGCGGTCGGGTGCGAGGTCCTGCTCACCCACCTCCGGGAGGTCGGGGAGGAGCAGGCAGGCGGGATCTCCGACGACGTTCACACCGAGCTTTTCGATCACCTTCACGCGGCGGACGCTGCGCTCGGCGACGAGGGGCCGCGCCCACCCGGGCAGGGGGGGCACCGGTACGTCGCCCTCGCCCCGGCCGGACTGCTGGAGCTCGCGGACCATGCCCTCCTGGATCAGCCGCACGTAGTCCCGGTCCGTCCAGCCGCGAGCCGCGAACTCGTTGTTGACCCGTCGCAGCACCTCGACGGCGTTCATGCTGAGGGAGGCGTTCGTGCTCTGCTCGGGCTCCAGCAGCCCTTCGGGAAGGCCGAGCAGCCGCTCGAAGGTCCGGGGCAGGAGACTGCGGTCGGAGTCGTCGGTCATCACCAGCGTGAACCGCTCCGGTGGGAGGACGTCGAGCCACCGGGAGGTCATGTACTCCACGTCGTGCGAGGTCCAGAAGCTGCGGTACACCTCACTCGACTCGTCGCCCTCGAGAAGCTCGTGCAGCCAGTCGTCGTACGACCTGAGCTCGTGGCTCTTCACGCGCTCCTGCCAGTGCGACGGCATCAGGCGGTGGTAGGCGCGGACCACGGCGATGACGTGGAGACGCTCCGGCCCGAGGTCCTCGATCACCTTGTGCGCCTTGCGGGACTCCCGGATGCGGCCGAAGTCCTCGGTGCTCAGGCACACGCGGACGTCGGTGCGCTCGCGGATGCCCGCGGCGAAGTCGTCCCACACCGAAACCGGCGGCACCGGCCTCCCGCGGGGTGACCACTGCATGAGGGCGTGACCCTCGCGGAACAGCCGACGCCACCGGCCGGGGTAGAGGACGCCGTAGGTGGCGAGATCCTCCCGGTGGTCGAACAGCGCCTGCTGGATCGCGGTCGAACCGGTCTTGTACGGGCCGATGTGCAGGAGCACCGCACCCTCGGGAAGAGCCGCGACGTTGCCGGTCACGACGACACCTCCGCAGGGGTGCCCTGGCGGCTGCCCGACTGCACCCGCGAGATGAGCTCCTCCAGCGCGGCCACCACGGGGGCGATGTCGATCGTCGTCGGCGGAGGCGCGTCGGGCTCGCTCGTGGCCGACCCGGCGACCACGCGGGTCGGCTCGGGGTCGCCGATCACGTCGATGCCGCTCGTGGTGAGCAGGTGGATCCGGGCGGCGCTGAGCTCCGCCGTACGCCGGAGCCGGTCACCGGTCACCGGGGGTATGCGCGACTCGTGCGCACCGGCGGGCGCCTCGCGGAACGCCTTGACGACCGCGTTCTGGAGGAGGCGCCGGCGCATCTTGTCGGGCCATCCCCGCTCGTCGAAGACCTCGTTGAGCCGCCGGCACACCTCGGTGCGCTCCCACGACAGCGAGCTGTTCGGACGCTGGGTCGGGTCGAGCATCCCGGCGGGCAGGCCGAGCATCCGCTCGAAGACCGCCGCCGTGCCGCGCGGGTCGCTGTCGTCGGCCACGACGACGTGGATGTGGTCGTCCGGGAGCGCGGACCGCCAGCGGTCGAGGAACTTCTCCAGGCTGTGGGCGGCCCAGAAGGACACACGTCGGCCCTCGGCCGTCGCGGGATCTGCGGCCAGCACGTCATCGAGGAACTCCGGGTACGTGCGCGACTCGTTGGATGACTTGACGCGCTCCTGCCAGGCCGACGGGAGGAGCCGGTCGAGACGTCGCTCCACCCGCACCACATGGAGGCGGTCGCGTCCCAGGTCGTCGACGATCCGCTTGACCACGCGCCGCCCCGCCGTACTGAGGCCCTCGCTGCTGACCACGCTGCGCGCGGCGTCGGACCGTTGGATCTCGTCGACGAGGTCGGTCCACTCGCGCTCCGGGACGTCACTCACCCCGCGCGGCCCGCGGCCCATCACGGCCGCCGCCTCCCGCAGGTGCCGGTAGGTGGTGCCCGGGTAGAGCACGCCGTGGTCGCGGATCTGCGACCGCCTGGCGTGCAGCGCCTGCTGGAGTGCCGAGGAGCCGGTCTTGAAGGGTCCGATGTGGACGAGTACCGAGCCCGGCGGCAGCAGCAGGTCGGCGTCGTCGGCGGGTCTCACCGGCATTGGCTCAGCCTAGCCGCAGAGCCTGCGGTCACGACGGGCCCGCATGCGACCTGACGGCTGCGGTCGGCCGACGAGCCTTGTGACACAGTTTCCCTCATGCAGGACGTGTCCCCGGCCGTGCCCGGGCAGCGGCGGATGCTCGTGGTCGCCGGCTCCGGCCGCAGCGGCACCAGCCTGTTCACCGGCCTCACCGGCAGGCTCGGCGTCCACATCCCCAAGCCCGAGGTGAGCGCCAACCGGTCGAACCCGCGGGGCTTCGGTGAGCCGCGCTGGCTGGTCGACTACCACAACGAGCTCCTCGCCTCCGTCGACGTCGTGATCGAGGACGGCCGCCCCGAGGCCTGGGACCTCACCGACAAGATCGCGGCGGACCCCAAGGCGCTCGGACCGCTCGTGGACTGGCTCGAGCTCCAGTTCGCCGAGAACGACCGCATCGTCGTCAAGGACCCACGCCTCGCGTGGTTCCTGGAGCTCCACCGGGCGGCGGCCGCCAAGGTGGGTGCGGACGTCCGGGTCGCCACGATGCTCCGGCACCCCGCCGAGGTGATGCGGTCGCGCGAGATCGCCTACGGCACGCGCACCGGGAACACCACGCGAGTGATCGGGTGGCTGACGATGATGCTCGGCACCGAGATCCGCACCCGCGACCTCCCGCGCGCGACGGTCCGGTACGACGACCTCCTCGCCGACTGGCGTCCGGCGCTGACCCAGGCCGACGCGACGATCGGCATGGGGCTCTTCGAGCAGGCCACCGAGGAGCAGCTCGCCGACGCCGACGCGCTGGTCGACCCCACGCTCCGTCGCTCCAGCGCCGACTGGGACGAGCTCGGCCTCCCCGCGCGGGTGCTCGACCTGGCCACGCGCACCTACGACACCTACGGGGGCCTGGTCGGCACGACACCGGAGGAGCAGGACACGACCCGCGCCGAGCTCGACGCGCTCCGCGAGGAGCTGAACGCCTACTACGACGAGTGCTACGACGTCGCCCGTAACCGCACCGGAGCGTTCGCCCGCCGCGAGCGCCGGAAGTCGGCCAAGCGGGTCCGTGAGGAGATGCGGCAGGCGGCCGCCGAGCGGACACCCTGGGCGCGCGCCCGCACGATCGCCGGTCGAGCCGTCGGCCGGCTCCGGAGGTCGTCGTGAGCGAGGGCGACGCCCGGCCGACGTCGCCGCGCGTCGCCGTCCTCCTCGCCGGGGGTGTCGGGATGCGCGTGGGGCTCGACATCCCCAAGCAGCTGATCAAGATCGCCGGGAAGACGATCCTCGAGCACACCCTGGCCGCGTTCCAGTCTCACCCGATGGTGGACGAGATCGTGGTGATGATGGCGCCCGGCCACCTCGACGCGGTGCGCGCCATGGTGCGCAACGGCGGGTACGACAAGGTCACCCAGATCCACGAAGGGGCCGAGACCCGCAACGGCACGACCCAGCGCGCCCTGCAGAACCTCCCTGACGACTGCCCCGTCCTGTTCCACGACGCGGTGCGGCCGATGGTGAGCGCTCGCATCATCACCGAGTGCTTCGAGGCGCTCGAGCAGTACGACGCGGTCGACGTCGCGATCCCCTCGGCGGACACGATCATCGAGGTCGACCAGCAGGACAACACGATCCGCGCGATCCCCCAGCGGGCGAGCCTGCGACGCGGCCAGACACCCCAGGGGTTCCGCACCTCGGTGCTCCGCGCGGCGTACGCGCTCGCCGACAAGGACCCCGACTTCACCGCGACCGACGACTGCGGCGTCGTGCTCCGCTACCTCCCGGATGTCCCCATCTGGGTCGTGGCCGGCGAGGAGCGGAACATGAAGGTCACCGACCCGATCGACGTCTTCCTGGCCGACAAGCTCTTCCAGCTCACCAGCGGCTACGTCCCCGAGGGCCACAGTCCCGAGGAGTACCGCGCGGCCCTGGACGGCAAGGTCGTGGTGGTGCTCGGCGGGAGCTACGGCATCGGCGCCGACATCGCGGCGCTGGCGTCGGAGTACGGCGCCACCGTCGAGACGTTCAGCCGGTCGAGCACCAACACCCACGTCGAGCGGCGTTCGGACCTCGTCGCCGTGGCCGACCAGGTCTCCGAGAAGCACGGCCGGATCGACTTCGTGGTGGCGACGGCCGGCATCCTCCCGCGCGGCTCGCTGCTCGAGACCACCGAGGAGACGATCTACGCGGCCACCGAGGTGAACTACCTGGCGCCGGTCTTCATCGCGCAGGTCTTCTTCCCCCACCTCCACCGCACGTCGGGCAGCCTCCTGCTGTTCACGTCGAGCAGCTACACGCGGGGGCGCAGCGGCTACAGCCTCTACTCCTCGGCGAAGGCGGCGGTGGTCAACCTGACCCAGGCGCTGGCCGACGAGTGGGCCGAGAGCGGCGTCCGCGTCAACTGCGTGAACCCCGAGCGCACCGGCACCCCCATGCGCACCAAGGCTTTCGGCGAGGAACCACCCGACTCTCTGCTCGACTCCCGCGCCGTGGCGAGGTCCTCGATCGACGTCCTTCTCTCGGACGGCACCGGCCACGTCCTGGACCTGCGCAAGCTCGACCCGATGAACGACGCGCTGGGCGAGGACGGTCTCGGCTGACACCGGTTCGCCAGGCCGCACGGGGAATCGGAGGAGCAGCCCCACGCCAGTAGCATGAAGGCCGTCTCGGGCGGGTCCGTCCACCCCGTTCCGGATGCCGAAGCTCCTCCCTACCCACCCCAAGGGATCGATGCCGAACCGCCTCATGCGCCCAGTGCCCCTGCCGAGCGGCGCCGCCGACAGGATCAGGCGGCTGGCCCGAAGCGCGCCCGAGCGCGCACGCCGGGCCACCGACGGCGTCCGCATCCGCGCACGTCGCGCCGTACGCCGGGGCGGCCGGGTGCCGGGTCTGCTCTCGATCGTGGTGCCCTGCTACCAGGTCGAGGACTTCCTCGACGAGTGCCTGGTGTCGTTGCGGTTCCAGCACTACCGCGAGATCGAGATCATCGTGGTCGACGACGGCAGCCCCGACCGGAGCGGTGCCATCGCCCGGCGGCACGCCCGACGCGACCTCCGCGTCCGCGTCGTCACCCGCGAGAACGGCGGTCTGAGCGCCGCCCGCAACACCGGCGTGGAGCATGCCAGGGGTGAGTTCCTGACGTTCGTGGACTCCGACGACGTGGTGACCCCTCACGCCTACACCACCGCGATCGGCGCACTGCTCGAGTCGGGCTCCGACTTCGTCGTCTCGTGCTACGACCGCCTCGAGAACAAGAAGCGGGTGCCGGCCGGTAGCTGGATCCGGTCCGCGCACGCCCGACGGCGCCTCGGCGTGGACCTCGACACGTTCCCCGAGGCGATGGTCAACGCCGTGGCGTGGAGCAAGACGTACCGCCGGGAGTTCTGGGACAGCGCCGGCCTGCGTTTTCCCGAGGGCAAGATCTACGAGGACCAGCCGGTCAGCGCGGCGGCGTTCGCGAAGGCCGAGGCGTTCGACGTGATCCCCGACATCTCGGTGTCGTGGCGCATCCGCAACGACCGGTCGTCGATCTCCCAGAGCGCCTGGTCGACGCGCAACCTCGCCGCGCACAACGAGTCCGTCGCGGCGTCGTTCCAGGCCCTGCAGGACGCCGGCAAGGAGCGCGCCGTCCAGATCCGGGCGCTCCAGCTGATCTCGTTCAACATGCCGTTCTTCACCCGCCACCTCGTGAAGGGCGGCCCGGAGTTCTGGGATCTGCTGCGGGAGGCGCTGCTCGACCTCGTCGGCCGCGTCTCGCGCGAGGAGTTCGTGCGCAACGTGGGCGCCCAGGACAAGGTCCTCGTCGAGCTCATCGCGAACGACCGCCGCGACGCCGCAGTCGCCTACATCGAGAACTGGGGCGGAGAGGCCAAGCGCTTCCCCACCCGGGCCACGCCCGAGGGCATCCGGATCGGGCTGCCGCTCACCGAGGGCCTGCCCGACGACGTCGACATCCTGTCCGACCGCCAGCTGGAGCTGGTGAGCCGGCTGATGCGAGCGCGATGGGACGGCGACGAGCTCACGCTGGGAGGTTGGTCCTACATCCGCAACATCGACCTGGTCACCAACCCGCCGGAGCTTTCCGTCGAGCTGGTGTCCGCCGACGGAGAGACCCGGCTGCCGATGGCGAGCGAGCTCCTCGACGAGCCGCGGCTCGACCTCTTCGGGATCCACTGGCACTGCAACTACCGGCCCGGCGGATGGCGAGCACGGATCTCGGCCGACGCGATCCCTGCCGATGTCGACCAGGAGTGGTCGGTCGAGGTCACCATGACCGCCGCCGGAGTACGCCGCACCTCCCGGGTCAAGGAGCTGTCGACGGCCGGCTCGGCCTCCGTCGCGCAGTCGTACGTCGGCGACGGCGGCCTGGTCCGGACCGCGCTGCGAGGCTCCGAACGCCAGATCGTGGTCCGGTTGCACCACGCGCCGGCGTACGCCGTCTCCACCGACGTGGACGCCCGGGGACGCGCGACGGTCGTGTTCCGCGCGGAGACCCCGGGCCGGGTCACCGTCACGCACGCCGACTCCGGTCGGCGCGAGCTGGTCGCCGCGGAGCCCGTGCCGACGGGCGTGGACGGCGAGTGGCGGGTAAGGCTGGACCTCGCCTCGCTCCCGACCGCCGCTCCGACCACTCTGTCGCCATGGGCGGTCGCCCGGCCGTTCCGCATCCGGATGCGGCTGCCGAGCGGTGAGTGGACTCCGATCCTGGCTCCGCCCGGCAGTGAGGTGTCGCCGGCGCTCGTCGACGACCCGGCTGCTCCGCGCCGGCTGTCCCAGGGCAGGCTCGGAGACCTGGAGGTGATGGACCTCGGTCCGGTGGCCACGGCCCACGAGCTCACCGACGAGACGCTGACCGTGCTGGTGCGCAGCCGGCTCGACCTCTCGGCGTACACGCCGCTCCTCTCGAGCTCCTCGCTCGACGTGACCGGGACGGCGGTGCGCAACGCCGACGGCAGCCACACCCTGACGTTCCCCTTGGTCGGGTCGCGGTGGGGCCACGACGACCTGACCCTGCCCCGCAACAAGTACGCCGTGGTCCTCCGGGCCACCGACGACGTGCGCCTCGAGGACGTCCCGGTCGTGCCGTCGGCGGAGATGCTGGACGGGCTCCCGGTCGAGGAGTCGCGGCAGCGCTTCCGGTCACTGCTCGAGGTGATGACGCTCAAGTCGCCGGTGCTGACCCTGAATGTGCAGGAGCCGCTGCCCGACGACGTACGCGGGCAGCGCAACCAGTACCGGCTCTGGACGTCCGCCCGGGTCGAGGAGGCCACGCAGGACAGCGTGTTCTTCCGCGCCCTCTACAGCGAGGTCGCCAACTGCAACATGCTCGGCGTGCACCACGAGCTCGGCCGCCGAGGCGCGCCTCTCACGCGCTACTGGTCCGTACGCGACCACTCGGTGCCGGTTCCCGAAGGGGGGGTGCCGCTCATCGAGGGGACGCCGGAGTGGCACGAGGCGCTCGCGACGTCCCGCTACGTCATGGTCAACGTCCACCAGCCCGACTGGCACCAGAAGCCGAAGGGCCAGGTCATCATCCAGACGATGCACGGCTACCCGTACAAGGTGATGGGTCACGAGTGGTGGTCGAAGGGCGGCTTCCCGGCCAGCCAGATCAACAGCTTCGACCGCCGCGCCCGCGACTGGGACTACTTCGTGTCGCCCGCGTCGTACGCGACCCCGCTGCTGAAGGCGGCGTTCCTCGACCCCGCCGGCGCCACACCGGAGATCCTCGAGATCGGCTACCCGCGCAACGACGTGCTCCAGTCCGACGAGGCGTCCGCCATCCGCGACCGCGTACGCAAGGTGCTCGGGATCGCCGACGGGCAGCGCGTCGTGATGTACGCCCCGACCTTCCGCGACTACATGTCGGCCGACGACATGGCCGCCGAGCGCATCGACTTCTTCGACGTCGACCGGGCGGCCCGCGACGTCGGCCCGGGCTACACGTTCCTGGTGCGCGGCCACGCGTTCAACGCGCGAGCCGGTGGCCGGCACGAGGGTGGCGCCAACATCCTCGACGTCACCGGCCACCCCGACATCAACGACCTGATCCTCGCCTCCGACTGTGCGGTGCTCGACTACTCCTCGCTGAGGTTCGACTACGCACTCGTCGACAAGCCGATGATCTTCCTGGTGCCGGACCTCGAGAAGTACGACGCGGTGCGCGGGGGCGTGATCCCCTACGCGCCGACGGCACCCGGACCCCACGTCACGACCACCCAGGAGGTGGTCTCGCTGATCCGTGACCTCGACGGGCTGGCCCGGCGTACGGCGCCCCAGCGTGAGATGTTCCGGCGCGAGTACGCCGACCTCGACGACGGTCACGCCTCCGCCCGCCTCGTCGACGCCGTCTTCGCCCCACGCGGGGACGCGTAGCAGGCCGAGTCGGCGCACAGAGACGTCGACAACACGCCGAGTCGGCGCACAGGGACGGCGGATTCTCGCCGAGTCGTCATGTGCCGACTCGGCGGTCAGAGCAGGGCGAGGATCGCGTCGAGCATCCGGGCTGAGGCGTGACCGTCCTGGTAGGGGTTGTAGAGGGTGTCGAAGTCGGCGATCCGGCCGGCCCAGGCCGACGCGAGAGCGGGCACGTCGCGGACCTGCTCGACGACCTCGTCGGTGGTGCGGACGAGCGGTCCGGGGGCGGTGTCCTCGAAGGGGAAGATGAAGCCCCGGACGCCGGAGGTGTAGTCCTCCAGGTCGGGCACCAGGAACACCATGGGCCGCCGCGTCTGGGCGTAGTCGAAACGCAGCGACGAGTAGTCGAGCACGGCGACGTCGGAGGCGAGGATCAGCTCGTTGATCTCGGGGTGGTCCGTCACGTCGACCACGCCCCGTCGCGAGGCACCGGAGGTGTGGAAGCGATGCCCGCGCAGCAGGATCACGTGGGAGTCTCCCAGCGCCGCCGCGGCCGCGTCGACGTCGAGGTGCTCGGTCATCGCAGCGGCACGGGGCCGGGTGGCGAGGTGGTCGCGCCAGGTCGGGGCGTAGAGCACAGCCGTCTGGTCCGGGCGTACGCCGAGCCGGCGGCGTACGCGATCGCGCACCGCGTCCGCGTCCTGGGCACGCAACGCGTCGTCGCGCGGGTAGCCGTGCTCCGCGGCGGGACCGGTGTAGCCGTACTGCTCGCGGTAAACCTCGGTCATCGCCGGGGTCGGCGTCGAGATCAGGTCCCATGTCTCGACGCTCCGCCGCCGCATGATGGCGACTCGCCTCGGGGGCAGGTCGCGAGCCCGCCACTGCGACTCGCCCATGGCCTTGGACGGGTAGCCGTGGAAGCACTGCACGACCAGCTGGTCCGGGCGCCGCCGGTACCACTCCTCGAGCTCGGTGTTGGTCACCAGGACGCGGGCCGTGCCCAGCACGTCGTACCACCGGCGCGAGCCGATCACGACGGCCTCGGCACCGGACGGTGTCCCATGGCCGTGGTCGAGGATCCCCCACGCGACCCGGGCCTTCGGGTCGCGTCTCCGCAGCTCGTCGAAGACGGCGCGCGGGGTGTCGGTCGCGGTGCGTCCGGCGAAGGACTCGAAGTACCACAGGCCCGGCTCGGTCGGGCGCCCGTCGACGGCGTACGCCGCCCGGAGCTGCTGCTGGCCGTAGCTGCCGAGCTCGTCGTCGGCCCGCGGCGGTCCGAGATGGAGCTCGCCGACCGCGTCGTGGGCGGGGAGCACCCGCAGCCGGTGTCGCTCACCCACGGTCTCGACCGGGAGGCGTTCCCGCCACGCGGGGGCAGCGGCCAGCCCGCCGCGGTGGTGCAGGTGGTAGACGGCGGTCGGGAGCCACACCGACCGCCCGTAAAGATCCCGGCGGGTGTCGAAGACGACCGTGCCGTCGCGTTGGGGCTCGCCGGCGACGTCGGTGCCCGGACCGCGCAGCCGCAGGCCGTCGGCCGGGCGGTCGAGCTGCACGACGAGCCGGTCGCCGTCGAGGAAGACACCGTGGACCAGCGGCTCAGGGCCGTCGGGGGTGGGTGTGCGTGGCGGCACCGTGACGCCCGCGGTCCGCTCGAGGGCGCCGACGCGTGCCACGACCCGGAGCTCGAGCGTGCCGGGCGGCACGGTGACGCGCACGGCGCCCTCGGCTGCCGACTGGAAGCGGGTGGCGCCCCATCGGTTCGCGGTCGGGTCGGCTCGAGGTTCGACGGCCGTCGCTGTTCCGTCGGCCTCCACGGAGATCTCGAGCGGGTGGCGGGCGAGGTCCACGCCACCGACGCGGGTCCAGAGGTCCAGGACGCGGCCGTGGCCGACCTGGGCCGCCCGGACGACGCGCACCGCCAGTCGGGTCTCGCTCTCACCCAGGCGCCGCTGCTCCGGCGGCAGGTCCACGCTGTGCCAGACGGCGAGCGGGCGGCCGTCGGTGAGCTCAGTGGGCACGTCCTCGTCCAGGGACTCCAATTCGGCGGAGAGCGCCTCGACGTCGGCTCGCCGATCGGCCGCGGCCAGAGCCAACAGGCTCCGTGACGAGGCGCGGACGTCGACGCCCTCGGGCAGATCGCTGAGCGCGACCAGGCGGGACCAGGTCGCGTCGTCCGCGCGTTCGGCGTCGGCGACGAACCGCGGCACCAGCACGTCGTACCAGTGCCGGCGCCAGCCGTCCGCGAGCGGCGTACCGTCGAGGACCGCCCTGACGCGCCGGTCCAGGTCGAGCCAGTGGTCGAGCTCGGGCAGCGGGCTCGGCCGGGCACCGAAGGCGCGGCGTCCGCGATCGTGGGCGAACCTCGCCACCGACCTCCCGAGGACGACAGTGGCGAGACCCGGCAGGAGCGCGGCCAGCGACGGCGAGCACCGCCAGTCGTCCCCCTCCGCGACCGCGAGCCGCCCGGCGAGCTCGCGGGTGAACGCCTTGTTGGCCAGGGTCAGGTCGCCGGCCAGCTCGGGCGGGGCCGGCGCGTGCGGCCCTGGATCGCGGTGAGCGTCCGTCTGCGCGCGCGCCAGCCACGGCTCGGCCTCACCGGCCTGCTCGAGGACGCCGCTCGCCAGGTCGGCTCCGCTCGAGGCCAGCGCACCGGCCAGGTCGGCGACCGCACGCGGCAGCAGCTGGTCGCACCCGCGCACGAGCACGACGTACCGACCGGTGGCCGCCGCGACGCCCACCCGCACCGCGGCGTACGACGTGGGCTCGGCGCCGATGGACCGGAAGCGCGGGTCGTCCGGCAGGTCGGCGCCCGCCGAGCCGACCGGGCACACCACGACGTCGAGCAACGCGTGGGTCTGGCCCCTGACCGAGGCCAGGCAGTCCTCGACGCGGTCGCCCTCCTCGGGCACCACCACCACGGTGACCAGGCCGATGTCGGCACCCGCCAGCCCGACTCGGCTCCCCAGCGTGCCGAGCAGGCGTGCCCGCACCGGACCGGGCAGCCGCCCCAGTGCCGTCCGGGCGATGTCGCGCAGACGGGACGAGGGCGGCATGCGCCGACCCTAGTGCGGTGCTACCTCCGGCTCAGAGGAGACCGTTGTCGGACAGCCACTGCTGCGCGACTTCCTCCGGCTTCTGCCGATCGACGGCCACCTGGCCGTTCAGCTGGGTGAGCGCCTCGGTCGTGAGCTTCGCCATCAGGTTGTTCAACGGCTCGGCGACGTCCGGGTGGGCGTCCAGGAACTCCGTCGACACCAGCGGCACGAGGTTCTGCGCCGGCTGGATGTGCTTGTCGTCGGGCAGGAGCACCAGGCCCTGGCTCTCGAGGGTGCCGTCGGTGGTGCTGGTCTCACCGAGCTGGGACTCGCCCTTGATCACCGAGTCGTAGGTCTGCTGGCTGGCGTACCCCAGCGGCAGGATCTTGGTGATCTTGATGCCGTACGCCGACGTCAGGCCGCCCTCGCAGTCGAGCCGCCCCTTGCAGTCGGGGGCAGCGGCCAGCACGACCGACTTGCCGTCGAGGTCCGACAGCGTCGTCACGTTGTTCTGCTCGGAGTAGTTCTTGCTCACGAAGAACGCGTTGGTGTCGGTGGCCGCCGACGGGTTGAGCAGGGTCGCGCCCTTCTTGTCGAGCAGCGGCTTGGCCTTGTCGATGGTCTTCTGCGGATCGGAGACCGTGATCGGTTTGGCGTTCGCGCCATTGTAGGTGCCGTTGAGGAACTCCACGATCGCGCCGGTGTACTCCGGCACGACGTCGACGTTCTTCGGGAAGTCCTTCATGTACACGTCACGCGTGTCGACCAGCTTGACCTGGGGCGTGTAACCGGCCTTTTCGAGAACGGCGGCGTACATGTCGGCGACGATCTCGGCCTCGGTGAAGTTCTGGCCGGAGATCCGCACCGTGCCCTTGTCCGTGCTGGCAGACGACGGGTTGTCGGTCGCGGTCGAGCTACTGCTGTCGGAGCTACCGCAGGCCGTGAGGAGCGCGGCGCTCGCCGCCACCACCCCGGCCAAGAGGCGTCGGGTATTCATGGATTTCACCTTCTGTGTCCCGCGTCGCTGACGACGCGCGTGTCCGGTGCCCCCCTTCCAGGGCGTGGAGCGACCATCATGCCCCGATGCCGGAGGTCACGCGAGATCGGGTCTCGCCGGGCCGGGTTGCAGTTCCCTTACGATTCGGGTCCACCGCACGCTCGAGGAGCGCGCTCCCGACCTCGAGCAGGAACGCCACGACCGCCACCACGAAGGCCGCGGCGATGCCCTTGGGATAGTCGGTGTTGTAGAAGCCCTCCGTGATCAGAGTGCCGAGACCCGGCCCGGCCACCAGCGCCGCGATCGTCGCGGTGGCCCAGACCTGCACGAGCGCCAGCCGCATGCCCGACACGATCAGCGGCAGCGCCAACGGCAGCTCCACCCGCCAGAAACGCTGCGACCCCGTCATGCCCATCCCGACCGCGGACTCCTTGATCGGCGCTGCGACCTCGCGCACGGCGACGTACGCGTTGGTGTAGATCGGCGGGAGGGCGAAGAGTGCCAGCGCGATCAGGGTGGCCAGGCCGGCCCGGCCGTAGGGCCCGAACTCTGCGGTGCCGGGGTGGTCGAGAGTGACCAGGATCGCGAGCAGGGCGAACGTCGGGACGGCCCGCCCGATGTTGGTGAGGTTGACGGTCAGGAAACCCGCCCGGCCGAGGTGACCGAGCCAGAGGGCGAGCGACAGCCCGAACACCATCGCGACGGCCAGCGCCGTGAAGGTGAGCAGGAGCTGCTGCACGAGCAGGTGCCACATCCCCTCGTTGCCGCCCCAGTTCGAGCCGGTGGTCAGGTACGTCCAGGCGTCCCGGAGGTTTCTCATGCCGTGCGCCTCCGATGGGTCCAGGGAGTGGTCAGCCACTGGAGGCAGACGATCAGCGCGTCGAGCAGCACGGCCAGCACCACGCAGAGAACGCTCGCGGCGAGGATCTCGGCCTTGAAGTTGTTCTGAACCCCGTCGCGGATGAGGTTGCCGAGGCCGCCGTACGACACCAGCGTGCCGATCGTGGTCAGCGCCACCGTCGACACCGTGGCCACGCGCAGCCCGGCCATGATCACCGGCAGGGCCAGAGGGAGCTCGATCGAGAAGAGCAGGCGCGTCTTGCCGTAGCCGAGCCCGGTCGCCGACTCACGCACCTCGTCGGGTACGCCGAGCAGACCCGCGAGCATGCTGCGGACCAGGATCGTGAGCGCGTAGAGCGCGAGCCCGATCACCGCGGTCTTCATGGTGATGCCGGTGAACGGCACCAGGAACGGGAAGAGCGCGATGCTGGGGATCGTGTAGATCATCGTGCTGGTGCCGAGGATCAGGCCCCGCAGCGGCGGGAAGCGGCGCGCGAGGAGCGCCAGCGGGAACGCGATGAGCACCGCGAGCACGATCGCCGACGCCGTGATCTGCAGATGCTGCTTCGTCGCCTCCCACAGATCCTGGTGGAAGTCCTTGAGGTAGTCGGTGCAGTACCACTTGTTCACCAGCCGGCTGTAGCAGCTCGGCTCGAACCCCGACTGGACGGCTTGAGGCCCGGCTCCCGCGAGTAGGGTCACGATCATGAACGCTACCGCGCCCTCCGCGGAGGCACCGCCGAGCGATCACGCATCCGGAGCGATGATCCGGCTCGAGGGGGTCGGGAAGAAGTACGCCGACGGAACGGTGGCGGTGCACGAGCTCGATCTCGAGATCGCCGCCGGCGAGATGGTCGTCCTCGTGGGCCCGTCCGGGTGTGGGAAGTCGACCACGCTGAAGATGATCAACCGCCTGATCGAGCCGACCTCGGGCCGGATCTTCCTCGAGGGGCGGGACGTCACCTCCGAGGACCCGGTGCAGCTGCGCCGGCGGATCGGCTACGTCATCCAGCAGATCGGGCTGTTCCCCCACCAGAAGATCGTCACGAACGTCGCCACCGTGCCCTCGCTGATCGGCACACCGAAGAGGCAGGCGCGTGAGCGCGCGCTGGAGCTGCTCGACCTGGTGGGCCTGGACCCGAAGACGTTCGCCGACCGTTACCCCCGTCAGCTCTCGGGCGGACAGCAGCAGCGTGTCGGCGTGGCCCGGGCACTCGCGGCCGACCCGCCCGT
Source organism: Nocardioides sp. (assembly GCA_035707985.1). Classification (GTDB taxonomy): domain Bacteria; phylum Actinomycetota; class Actinomycetes; order Propionibacteriales; family Nocardioidaceae; genus Nocardioides. Next base: position 23,291 of record DASSTL010000080.1, read on the forward strand.
CCTCCTCATGGACGAGCCGTTCGCGGCCGTCGACCCGATCGTGCGCGCACGGCTACAGGACGAGTTCCTGCGCCTCCAGGGGGAGCTCGCCAAGACCGTCGTCCTGGTCACCCACGACATCGACGAGGCCGTGAAGATGGGCGACAAGGTCGCCGTGCTCGCCCAGGGCGGTCATCTCGCCCAGTTCGCCACGCCGGCCGCGCTCCTCGGCCACCCGGCCGACGACTTCGTGGCCGACTTCGTCGGCTCGACCGCGGGCCTGCGCCGGCTCACGGTGACCAAGCTCGACCGCGCCCACCTCGAGCCGCTCGACGGCATCCGCACCGGCGATCTCGCCGCCGCCATCGACCTGGACTCCACGCTCGAGCACGCACTCGCCGTACTCCTGCGCGACGACAAGGCGGTGGTCGGGGTGAAGGACGGCGCCCAGTTCGTCGGCGTCCTCACCCCCGACGGCATCCATCGCGCTCTCCGGGCAAGCCTCACTGATTCGGCACAAACCACCATCTGAACGTCGCCGAGTCGGCGCAAAGAGACATCGAAAACGCGCCGAGTCGTCATATGACGACTCGGCGCGTTCTCTGTGTCCGTTTCCGCCGAGTCGGCGGCTTGGGACTGTCCTCTTGCGCCGACTCGGCGTAGTTACGCCGTGCCGGCGGCGGGCCAGGAGGTGGCGATCTCGAGCTCGGAGCGCAGGGTGTCGTTCTCGGTGCGGAGCACGACGTTCTCGTCCTCGAGCTCGGCGACCCGCACGATCGCCTCGGCGGCCCGCTGGTCGGACTCCTCCAGCGCGATCGCGAGACGGGTGCCCTCGGCCTCGGCGGCGTCGGCCCGGCGGGTCTCGGCCTTGAGCCGGCGCGCCGACTCGGCGGCCCGACCCTGGGAGGAGATGAACGCCGACTCCAGCTCGTTCGCCGCCCGATGGGCGCGGCCGAGCTTGGCCGACATCGCGTCCACGAAGGAGCGGTGCTCGCGCGACCGTGCCTCGCCGAGCTTGCGGTAGGCCTGGGCCTGCTCGGCCCGGTCGGCGGCCGCGTCGCGGCGCGACTGGATGACCTCGGTGCGGGTGATGCGGACGGCCGTGGCTCCGAGGACGACGGCGAGGACGGCAGCGACCGACACGAACGTGAGGGATGCGCTGAGGACGGCGCCGATGACGACGACCGCCGCGGTGATGACCAGTGCGGCGGCGACCATGAGTCTGGTGCTGCGCTGCCGACGACGAGTCTGTGGGGAAGACATGCGAAAAGGCTAGGGCTCGTCGTCCTTCGGAGGGACGCGACACGCGCGTTCGAGCAGGACCCCGCCGACCACGATCAGGATGCCCGCCACGCCGGCGCAGGCCGATCGGAAGGCGCGCTCACCTGCGAGCTCGCTGCTGTCGACGCCCAGCCAGCTCACGGCGTACCCGATGTAGGCGCCGCCCGCGAGCGCGCCGACGTAGGCGCAGGCGCGGGCCAGGACGAGCCGGTTGACGGCCTGGTGCGGCGAGAGTCGTCCCGGGTGCTGCGCGATCGTACGCCGCGTGGACCAGGCGGTGCCGAACAGGATCGCCGCGACCAGCACGAGCGCGAGCGGCTGCGCCCACGAGACCTGCGGAGGCAGGCCGGTGCCCTGGTCGGCGATGATGTGGAACACCCAGCCGGCCACCAGCCCGACCACCGCCCAGGCGCACAGGGCGGCCGGACTCATCGGACGCAGGTGCCCCTCGGGCTCGGGTGGCTCCGGCCCTTCGTCCGGCGGCTCGGGCTCGGCGCTCACTGCACCTGGAGCACCAGGTCGTCGCGCTTCTTCAGCCCGCTGCGGTCGCTCTTCTCGAGCAGCTCGGCGATCGGTCCCGCGTCCGGGATCTCGGCGTCGGGCTCGATGTCGTACCACGGCTGGAGCACGAACGCGCGCTCGGCAGCGCGGGGATGGGGCAGCTGCATGACCTCGTCGTTGCGGCGTCGGTCGCCGACCACGATCACGTCGACGTCGAGGGTGCGCGGCGCGTTGCGGATGTCGGTGGTCCGGTCGCGGCCGAAGGCGTCCTCGATCGCCTGCGCCCGGTCGAGGAGGCGGCTGGCGGCCAGCGTCGTGTCGAGCAGGACGACGGCGTTGAGGAACGTGTCGGAGCCCTCGGGTGCGTCCACGGGCTCGGTCTCGTAGACCGGGGACACGCCGGTGACCCAGACGTCGGGCGTGTCGGCCAGCGCGTGCACGGCGCCCTGCAAGCTGGTCAGCTTCTCACCGAGGTTGGAGCCCAGTGCCACCACGGCCCGGCGGATCGGCCGCATCTCCCCGGTGAGGGTGTCGGCGTCGACGATGTTCGGGTTGGGCGTCTCGGTCACGGCGGGCACCTCACTGCTGGGGGCTGGGTCGGGTGATCGTCAGCGTCACGTCGGAGAACGCCGCCTCGATCGGAGCGTCCGGCTTGTGCACCGTGACCCGAACCCATTCAACACGTCCGTCCAAGAGGCAGACGCCCGAGATGCGCTCGGCCACGGTCTCGATGAGGTCGACCGGGTCCGACTCGACGGCGGCTTTCACCTGCGCGACGAGACTTCCGTAGTCGACGGTGTCGTGCAAGTCGTCAGAGGCGGCTGCCGGGCGGGTGTCCACGCCCAGCGTGAGGTCGATCACGAACCTCTGGCCGGCTCGGCGCTCGTGCTCGAAGACGCCGTGGTGGGCGAAGCACTCGATCCCCGTCACGGAGAGCTCGTCGGTCATGACCTCGACTCCTCCCACCGCGCCAGGGTGCGCAGCGCGTCGCGGCTGTTGCGCACGTCGTGCACACGCAAGCCCCAGATCCCCTCCTGGGCCAGGAGCACCGTGAGCGCCGTGGTCGCGTGCTCCCGGTCGTCGACGGGGCGCGGCGTGCCGTCAGGGGCGGCGAGCAGCGAGCCCAGGAACGACTTCCGGCTGGCGCCGACCAGCAGCGGGAACCCGAGGGTCTGGAGCTGGGACAGCCCGGCCAGGAGCGCCCAGTTGTGCTCGGCCGTCTTGGCGAAGCCGAGGCCCGGGTCGAGGACGATCCGGTCGGCCGCGATGCCGGCCTTGCGGGCCGCCTCCACCCGCACGGAGAGCTCCTCGCGCACCGCCCCGACCACCCCGCCGCGGCCGTCGTACGACGCGAGCTCCTGCATGTGGTCGCTGTGACCGCGCCAGTGCATGCAGACGTACGTCGCCCCCGAGGCGGCGACCACGTCGAGGATCCGCGGGTCGGCCAGCCCGCCGGACACGTCGTTGACGATCGAGGCCCCCGATGCCACCGCCTGCTCGGCCACCTCCGAGCGCATCGTGTCGACCGACACGGTCGCGCCGGCGCCGGCCAGCTCGCGGATCACCGGGATCACCCGGCCCAGCTCCTCCTCGACGAGGGGGCGGGTGGCGCCCGGGCGGGTCGACTCCCCGCCGATGTCGAGGATGTCGGCCCCGTCGGTTAGGAGGTCGCGACCGTGCGCGACGGCGGCGTCCGGCGTCGCCCACCTGCCGCCGTCGGAGAAGGAGTCGGGCGTCACGTTCACCACGCCCATGAGAAGCGGCATGAGCCGCACTATCCCTTGTTGCTGTTGATCAGCGCCATCGCCTCGGACCGCGTGGCGGCGTTGTGCATCTGGCCGCGCACCGCCGAGGTGATCGTGCGCGCGCCTGCCTTGCGGACCCCGCGCATCGTCATGCAGAGGTGCTCCGCCTCGATCACCACGATCACGCCCCGTGCCTCGAGACCCGCCACCAGGGCGTCGGCGATCTGCGTCGTCAGCCGCTCCTGCACCTGTGGGCGCTTGGCGTAGACGTCGACGAGCCGGGCGAGCTTGGAGAGCCCGGTGATCTTGCCGGCCTCAGACGGGATGTAGCCGACGTGGGCGACGCCCGTGAACGGCACCAGGTGGTGCTCGCACATCGACCACAGCTCGATGTCGCGCACCAGGACCATCTCGTCGTGCCCGAGGTCGAACGTCGTGGTCAGCACGTCGGACGGCGTCTGCCGGAGCCCGGACGTGAGCTCGGCGTACGCCCGGGCGACGCGGTTCGGGGTGTCGCGCAGGCCCTCGCGCTCGGGGTCCTCACCGATCGCGATCAGCAGCTCGCGGACGGCGTTGGCGGCCCGCTCGTGGTCGAACGGAGGAACCTCCTCCGCCGGTCGCTCGTGCCAGGCGATCGGGTCGGCCATGCTCTGGTCCCGCCCGGCTCAGGCCGACGGCGGAGGGGGCTCGGGGCTCGAGCCCGGCCCGACCGGGGCGCCGTGCACGTCGCCACCCGGACCCGGAGGCGTCAGGACGCCACCGGTGTCGTTGTCCGGACGAGTGCCGTTGATCTTGATCCGGTCCTTGATCGCCTGCGGGATCTCGACGGGCGGGATCTGCGAGGGGTTGCGGTCGGGCGAGCCCGTCCACGCCGGACGCGGAGGACGCTTGCGCAGCGGCTTGAAGATCTCTGCGACCTGCTCCTTGTCCAGGGTCTCCTTGTCCATCAGCTCGAGGACGAGGTTGTCGAGGACGTCGCGGTTCTCCTCGAGGATGTCGAAGGCCTCCTGGTGGGCGTTCGCGAGCAGCTTCTTGGTCTCCTCGTCGACCGCCGCGGCGACCTCCTCGGAGTAGTTGCGGCTGTGTCCGAGGTCGCGCCCGAGGAAAGGCTCGGAGTTGCTGTCGCCGAGCTTGATCGCACCGAGCCGCTCGGTCATGCCGTACTGCGTGACCATCGCCCGGGCGACCGCCGTCGCCTTCTCGATGTCGTTGCCGGCGCCGGTGGTCGGGTCGTGGAAGACCATCTCCTCGGCGGCGCGACCACCCATCATGTAGGCCAGGCTGTCGAGCATCTCGCTGCGCGTCTGGCTGTACTTGTCCTGGTCGGGCAGCACCATCGTGTAGCCGAGCGCCCGGCCGCGCGGCAGGATCGTCACCTTGTGCACCGGGTCGTTGCCCGGGAACGCCGCCGCCACCAGAGCGTGGCCGCCCTCGTGGTAGGCGGTGATGAGCTTCTCCTTCTCGCTCATCAGGCGGGTACGTCGCTGGGGACCGGCGATCACGCGGTCGATCGCCTCGTCGAGCGACTCGTCGGTGATCAGCTTCTGGTTGGACCGGGCGGTCAGCAGTGCGGCCTCGTTGAGGACGTTCTCGAGGTCGGCTCCGGTGAAGCCCGGCGTACGACGTGCCACCGCGAGCAGGTCGATGCCCGGCGCCAGCGGCTTGCCGCGGGCGTGGACCTCGAGGATCTTGTGGCGGCCGGCGAGGTCGGGGGCGTCGACCTGGATCTGCCGGTCGAAGCGGCCCGGGCGCAGCAGCGCCGGGTCGAGCACGTCGGGCCGGTTGGTGGCCGCGATCAGGATCACGCCGCCGCGGACGTCGAAGCCGTCCATCTCGACCAGCAGCTGGTTCAGCGTCTGCTCACGCTCGTCGTGACCACCGCCCATGCCGGCGCCACGGTGACGACCTACGGCGTCGATCTCGTCGATGAAGACGATGGCCGGGGCGTTCTCCTTGGCCTGCTCGAACAGGTCGCGCACCCGGCTCGCGCCGACACCGACGAACATCTCGACGAAGTCGGAGCCGGAGATGGAGTAGAAGGGCACGCCGGCCTCACCCGCGACCGCGCGGGCGAGCAGCGTCTTGCCGGTGCCGGGAGGGCCGTAGAGCAGGACGCCCTTGGGGATCTTGGCGCCGACCGCCTGGAACTTGGCGGGCTCCTGGAGGAACTCCTTGATCTCGCCGAGCTCCTCGACGGCCTCGTCCGCGCCCGCGACGTCGCTGAACGTCGTCTTGGGCATGTCCTTGGTGATCAGCTTGGCCCGCGACTTGGCGAACTGCATGACCCCGCGGCCGCCGCCGCCCTGCACCTGGTTCATCAGGAACAGGAACAGGAGCACGATCAGCACGAACGGCAGCAGGGTCGTGACGATCTGCCCGATCAGGCTGGGATGGCTGATGCTGACGTCGTAGGCGTTGGGCTCGAGCGTCTTGTTGTCGATGTCCTTCTGGATCGCCTGCTGGAGCTCGGCCTGGGTGCCGTCGAGCCAGTGCGAGGTGACGTCGGCGCCCTCGGGGCGTACGCCGTCCTTCAGGGTCGCCTTGATCGTCTGGTCGCCGCCGTCGACGAGGGTGATCGACTTGACCTGCCCGTCGCTGATGTACTGCATCATCTGGCTGGTCTTGATCTCGTCGTACCCGCCCGGCGACGCGATGTACTGCAGCGCGAACAGGATGAGCAGCACCGCGACGACGATCCACGGCCACGGGCTACGGGCGAAACGCTTCACAGGACTCTCTCGACGACGAGACGCTGCTCCCGGCAGCTGCGCCGGTGAGCACTGGTTTTCCGAGAATGACGACGGTACACGTCATTCCCAATGCCCATTGTCCCTCGTGGAGCGTTCCAGACCTACTCCGGGAGCCTGAAACCGGCACCCGCTATGAGTACACGTGGGGTGCGAGCGTCCCGATGTCACGCAGGTTGCGGTACTTCTGGCGGTAGTCGAGGCCGTAGCCCACGACGAAGTCGTTGGGGATGTCCCAGCCGACGTACTTGACGTCGAGCTGCTGCTGGGCGGCGTCGGGCTTGCGGAGCAGGGTGCAGATCTCGACGCTCGCGGGCGAGCGGCTGGCGAGGTTGGAGGTGACCCAGCTCTGGGTCAGGCCGGTCTCGATGATCTCGTCGACGATGAGGACGTGGCGGCCGGTGATGTCGGTGTCGAGGTCCTTCAGGATCCGCACCACGCCGCTGGACTTGGTGCCGGATCCGTAGGAGCTGATTGCCATCCAGTCCATCTCCACGTGACGTGGGAGGGCGCGGGCGAGGTCGACCATCACCATCGCGGCTCCCCGCAGGATGCCGACGATCAGGAGGTCCTTGCCCTCGTAGTCCGCCGCGATCTGCTGGGCCAGCTCGTCGAGCCGGTCGTGGATCTGCTTCTCGGTGAAGAGGACCTCGACGAGGTCGTCCTCGACCTGGGTGGCATCCATGACTGCACCTTAGCCACGCCCTATGTCGTGTCGGCCGGCCGCTCGAAGGTGAGGACCCCGTCCTGGCGTACGGCGCGCACGTGGCCGGGCAGGTCGACCCACTTCTGCCCGTGCCAGTCGGTGACCAGGGCGTCGACCGCGACGACGTGCTGGAGGAACGTCTCGCCGGCGGGGGCTCCCGCCGACACCGCCGCCGTCCGCAGGACGCGCGAGCGGATCGGCGCCTCGAGGTCCACCAGGGCCGCGACCGACAGTCCTCCCTCGACGCTGACGGCGGCCAGCGCCCGTTCGGCGTACTCGTCGAGGAGCTCCATGTCGGCACGGAGCAGGTCGGCGGTCCGCGCCAGCGCCTCGGTGACACCGGGCCCCAGCTCGTCCTCGAGCACAGGCAGTACCCGTCGGCGTACCCGCACGCGGGTGTAGGCGTCGTCGGCGTTGTGCGGGTCCTCCCAGTACTCCAGGCCCTCGACCTGGCACGCCGTCACCGTGTCGTTGTGGGACACGTCGAGCAGCGGACGGCGGTAGTGGTCGAAGGATCGGCGCATCCCGGCGATCGACCGGCCACCCGACCCGCGCGCGAGGCCCATCAGCACGGTCTCCGCTTGGTCGTCGCGGGTGTGGCCGAGCAGGACCGTCTCGGCCTCGAACCGCTCCCGCACCTGGTCGAGCAGGGCGTAGCGGGCGGCCCGGGCGGCCGCCTCGGGCCCGAGGCCGGGTGCGCGGACGTCGGCCCTCGCACTCACGGTCTCGTCGACCCCGAGCGCGGAGAGCTGGCCGACGACGCGCTGGGCGCGTTCGGCGGAGTCGTCCTGGAGCCCGTGGTCGACGGTGACGCCCACGACGTACCAGCCCTGGTCGCGTCCCTCGAAGACCGTGGCCGAGGCCAGCGCCAGCGAGTCCGCACCGCCGCTCACGGCCACGAGCAGCCGGGCGCCGGGCTCCAGGTCCGCGAGACCGTGCCGCACGGCCTGGCGGACCGCGGCGACCGACGGGTGCAGCGTCATGACCGGCTCACCGTGGTCCTCACGGGTGGACGCGGGCGACCCAGCTGTCGGGATCGTGGATCTCGGCCAAGGTCGGCAGGTTGTCGGCCGCGGCCCACACGGCGTTGAAGTCGTCCATGCCGATCTTGTCGACGACCGCTCTGACGAACGTCGCGCCGTCGCGGTACTGCGCCATCTTCGCCTCGAGGCCGAGCAGCTTGCGCAGGAAGCGGTCGAAGGTGCCCGTGCCCTGGCGGCGTTGGGTGAACTTCGAGCGGATCTCGCGCACGCTCGGGATCACCTCGGGTCCGACGCCGTCCATGACGACGTCGGCGTGGCCCTCGAGCAGCGACATCACGCCGGTGACCCGGTCGAGGATCGCCTTCTGCTCCGGGGAGCCGAGGAGGTCGAGGAGGCTGCCGCCGCGGCCGTTCTTCACCGCCTCGGCGATGCGCTGCAGCCCCTCCCCGAGGAACCGCTCCGGTTCCACCGTCTCCGCGAGCTGGGTGACCTGGTCGAACAGGTGGTCGCGCATCCACGGCACCGCCGTGAACTGCACCCGGTGGGTCTCCTCGTGCAGGCACACCCAGAGCCGGAAGTGATGGGGGTCGGCCTGCAGCTCGCGCTCCACGTGCACGACGTTGGGCGCCACCAGGAGCAGGCGCCCGTGGGGCTCGTGGAACGGGTCGAACTGCCCGAGCACCTTGCCGGCCATGAACCCGAGCAGCCCGCCGACCTCGGCGCCGGTGACCTTCGAGCCGACCGACTGGGTGAACGCGCTGGGCGGACCCTTCTTCGCGGTGACCTTCTCGATCACCGGGGTGAGGATCTGGGCGAAGCCGTCGGCGTTGGCCTGGATCCACGCGGGTCGGTCGACGACCAGGACCGGCGCGGACAGCGCCCCGGCGTCCAGTCCGGTGAAGTCGCGGACGTACGACGTGGAGCGCTCCGCGCCCTCGCGCAGCTCGGCGACGATGGCCTCGGCCTCCGCAGCGCTGACCTCCGGGCCGGCCCCCGCCAGCCGCGACCCGATCGAGACCGCGAGTCGCCAGTCGACCATCTCCGTCATGCCAGGAGCCTACGTTCACGCCCCGCGGGCCGAGCCTGTGAGGGCCGCGAAGAGGGCGGGAGGTCGAGGAGCGTCGGCTCAGACCCGAGGAACGAGGGGCTGGGCGAACGAGGGGCCGAACGACGCGTCTCGAGACCCGGTGTCCTCAACCACCGGCGAGAGTCAGCAGCGGGCGGTGGCAAGGGCTGTGGTGAGGCGTTCGAGGGCGGCGCGGGTGTCCAGGGTCTCGGCGACCTTCACGTGGTTGCTGACGAAGGCGAAGAGCAGGGGGCGGTGGCGGGCGTCGGTGGTGAGGCCGGCCAGGGCGCTGGTGCCGGTGAGGGTGCCGGTCTTGGCCCTGACCAGACCGCGGCCGCGGCTGCCGTCGCCGTAGCGGTACGACAACGACCCGTCGTACGCCGCGACCGGGAGGCCGGTGATCACCGAGCGGAGCTCAGGGTGGTCGGGCGAGGCGGCGAGCCGGAGCACGTCCACGAGGGTCTCGGCGTCGAGGCGGTCGTGGCGGGAGAGGCCACTGCCGTCCTGGATCGTGGCCCCGGTCAGGTCGATGCCGAGGTCGCGGAGGGTCGAGGTCACGCCGCGCACCCCGCCGGCGTACGAGCCGTCGCCGTCGACCTCGAGCCCGACGTGATGGGCGAGCACCTCGGCCCCCTCGTTGTCGCTGTACTGCAACACCCGCTCCACGATGTCGGCCACCGGCAGGCTGGTGACCCGGGCCAGCTCACGGGCGTCCGGACGGGCCTTCTGCTCGGTGACCTCGGGCGCCACGGCGATCCCGCGCTTGCGGAGGTACGACGCGAACAGGTCGGCCGCGGTCGCCGGCGGGTCGGGGACCCGGCCGAAGCCGTGCGGGTTCAGGCCCTCGTCGGCCCACAGCGCGGTGATCGGTGAGACGACGTCGGGCAGGTAGGTCTTCGGCCAGTGCGGGTTCACCCGGGGGCCGGTGAACAGGGACGTGTCGTACGACAGTCGGACCTTCGTCGTGCCGCGCGCGTGGAGGCGCCGCGCGGTCTCGGCGGCGAGCGTCTGGAGGCTCGCGTCGTGACGGGCCACGCCCTCCTTCGGCTGCTGTCCCTGGAGGAACGGGTCGCCCCCACCGACCAGCACGATGCCGTGCCGGCCGTCCTTCACCACGCGAGTGGCGAACGTGCGCTCCGGGCCGAGGGCGCTGAGGGCGGCGGTCGCGGTGAGCAGCTTCAACGTCGACGCCGGTGTCGAGGTGCCGGTGCCCAGGTCCAGCACCGGTCGGCCGGTCAGGGGCGCCACGACGGCCCGCAGGTCGGCGAGATGCGGGTCGTCGATCGCGGGCTTCAGCGCGCGGCGTACGCAGGCTGCCTCCGGACGCGCCGATGGTGCCGTCCGCGCGACCGCGCTCGGTGACGCCGCGGTCGGGGCGGTGAACCCGGCGACCGGGGCAACCAGTGGAGGCGGCACCTCACCGTCGCCGAACCACTCGTCGAGCCGACCCGTCTGGTACGCCGCCGCCGCGCCGACGGACAGGGCCAGCACCACGACACCCGCCACCCACGCGAGGACGCGTCTGACCCGGCGCTTGCGGCGCGGGCTTCGGGCCATGGCGAGCTCCTCGGTCGGGTTGGGCACGAGCCCTCATTCTGCGCGAGACTGACCCGGAGCCGGACCGGGGCCGGACGGCCGACGGCGACACGTGGAGGTCAAGGTGCTGGAGTTCGACGTACTGGTGGAGATCCCGAAGGGGAGCCGCAACAAGTACGAGGTCGACCACGAGTCCGGCCGCATCCGGCTCGACCGGACCCTGTTCACCGCGACGCAGTACCCCGCCGACTACGGCTACATCGAGGAGACCCTCGGCCAGGACGGCGACCCTCTCGACGCGCTGGTGCTGCTGCTCGGGGAGCCGACGTTCCCCGGCTGCCTGATCAAGTGCCGCGCGATCGGGATGTACCGGATGACCGACGAGAAGGGCGCGGACGACAAGGTGCTGTGCGTGCCGGTGTCCGACCCGCGTCTGGAGCACCTGCGCGACATCAACCACCTGCCGAAGTTCGACCGGCTCGAGATCGAGCACTTCTTCACCGTCTACAAGGACCTCGAGCCCGGGAAGTCCGTCGAGGGCGCCGACTGGGTCGGCCGCGACGCTGCCGAGAAGGAGGTCGAGGCGTCGTTCGCCCGACTCCGCGAGCACCCCGAGCAGCTCCACTGACGGTGCCTCCCACCACGCACGGCGCCCACGACCACGCCGACGACCCCCGCAACGCCGACGTCCTGGTCCACGTCAACGGTGCTCTGGTGCCGCGGGCCGAGGCGGTCGTCTCGGTCTTCGACGCCGGGTTCGTGCTCGGCGACGGCGTGTGGGAGGGCATCCGCGTGCACGCCGGCCACCCGGCGTTCCTCGACCAGCACCTCGACCGGCTGTGGGAGGGCGCGGCCGCGATCGCGCTCGACATCGGGCTGACCCGTGAGCAGCTGACCGAGCGCATCTACGAGACGCTCCGCGCCAACGGCATGTCCGGCGGTGTCCACGTGCGGCTGATGGTGACGCGCGGGCCCAAGTCCACGCCGTACCAGGACCCCCGCTTCTCGGCCGGGCCGGCCACGGTCGTGATCATCGCCGAGCACAAGGACCCGTTGCCGTCGACGGTCGAGCAGGGGCTGTCGCTGTTCACCGTCCACGTGCGGCGCGCGTCGCCCGACACGCTCGACCCGAAGCTCAACGCCCACAGCAAGCTGAACGACATCACCGCCTGCATCCAGGCCTACACCGCGGGTGCGGACGAGGCACTGATGCTCGACCCACAGGGCTTCGTGGCGACCTGCAACAGCACGCACTTCTTCGTCGTCCGACGGGGGGAGGTGTGGACGTCGTCGGGTGCCTACTGCCTGGGCGGCATCACCCGGGGCAACGTGCTGCGGGTCTGCCGCGAGTCGGGCATCCCGGCACACGAGCGTCTGTTCAGCCTCACCGAGGTCTACTCCGCCGACGAGGCTTTCGTGACCGGGACGTTCGCCGGCGTCGTGCCGGTCCACACCGTCGACGGCCGCACGATCGGGACCGGACGGCGCGGGTCGATGGTCGAGCGGCTGCAGGACCTGTACGCCGACCTCGTGCGCCGTGACGTCGCCGGCCGCGCCCACCCGCTGACGCCGTGACCATCCGCCTGGCCTGCTGGTCCGGGCCGCGCAACATCTCGACCGCGACCATGCGGGCGTGGGAGAACCGGCCCGACACGGAGGTCGTCGACGAGCCGCTCTACGCGTGGTACCTCGCCCACACCGGACTCGACCACCCCGGCCGGGACGAGGTGATCGCGGCGGGGGAGACCGACTGGCGGCGCGTGGTCGACTCGCTCACCCGGCCGTGGGCCGACGGGCCGGTGCTGCAGTACCAGAAGCACATGGCGCAGCACCTCCTGCCCGACCTGCCGCGCGAGTGGATCGCCTCGCTGCACAACGTCCTGCTGATCCGGGACCCGGCCGAGGTCGTCTCGTCGTACCTGCGGTCGCGCGCCACCGTCACCCCGGACGACATCGGGATCCTCCAGCAGCTCGAGCTCCACGTGCTGCTCGGACCGTCCGTGCCCGTGATCGACGCCGCGGACTTCCTGCGCGACCCGGCGGCGTACCTGCGCCGGCTGTGCTCCTACGTCGGCGTCGAGTTCACCGACGCAATGCTCTCCTGGCCCGCCGGCCCGCGCGAGAGCGACGGGGTGTGGGCGCCGTACTGGTACGACGCGGTGCTGCGCTCCACGGGCTTCGAGCCCTACCGACCCCGCCGCGTCGAGCTGACCCCCGAGGGTGAGGAGGTCGTGGCCGCCACTCGCCCGGCGTACGAGCGGCTCTACGACGCGCGACTGGTGCTCTGACCCTGGGCTAGGACAGTGGCCTACAGCCCCGACCGAAGCCAGTCGTCCACCGCCCGCGCCGCCTCGACGTGCGCCTCGACGCCGCGGACGACGTCGCCGGGCAGCAACATCGCGTGGTCGACGTCCGGGACCTCGACCACGGTGCGGGTCTCGCCCGCGAGGTCGGCGGCGACCGCGCGGTCCCAGAACGCGTCGGCCGAGCCGCCGAGGAGGAGCTGCGGCGCGGGGTTGGCCCGGATCGCGTCGACGATCTCGGGCTGGTCCAGGATCGGGGTGAGCCAGATGGCCGGCAGCTCGCGCTCGGCGGCGAGGGGCGCGGCCCACGTGCCGAGGGACTTGCCGACGAGGAGGGCTCGCCCCGACGCCGGTAGGGCTCCCTCGACCTCGGCGCGCACCCACGCGAGCGTCTGAGCGTCGGACTCGTGCTTCGGCGGGTCCCACCAGTGATGCTCGACGCGCCAACCGTGCTGTGCCAGGGCGAGCCCGGTGAAGAACAGCAGCGGTGCCTGAGGTGAGTAGCCGCGCCCGGGCACCAGCACCGCCGTCCCGACCGCCTCGCCGTCAGGCTCGAGCGTCGTGCTGAACACACCCGGGATCCTCACCCCGACACCCTCCCACTCCGGTGTCAGGGGAGCAGGTCGGGGGACCGCAGCAGCTCGGGAGGCACGCCGTACGCGTCGACCAGGTCGACGGCGAGCGGGCGGATCCTGCGGCACAAGTCGTTCACCTCGCGCGTGATCGCCTTCGAGCGCGGCGAGGTGAGCCGGCCGTGCTCCATGAACCAGGCGCGGTCCCGCTCGATCGTGACGAGCGCGTGCAGGTCGCGGAGCAGGGTGAGGGACTCCTTCACGTCACCGTCCGGCAACCCCGCGACCTTGGCGACGAACGCCTCCAGCACCAGCCGCTCGACGTGCGCCCGGGCCGCGGCGACCACGTGGTCCTGCACGTGGGAGAAGACCTGGCCGGCGTTCAGTCCGTTGTCGATCCCGCGCTTGAGCCGGCGCGCGACACCGGCCAGCGTGTGCTCCTCGCGGAAGCGAAGCATGGCGAGCTGGTACTCCGGGTCGAGCAGGTCGGCCTCCCGGTCCCAGTCGTCACCGCCGGGGAGCACGTCTTTGATCGTCTCGAGCAGCTTGTGGGCGGCGGTCCGCTCGACCACGGTCTCGAGCGCCGCGCCCGCCACGAAGCGCACCATACCGAGCTGGTCGAGGTCCTCGAAGTCACTGGCGTAGTCGGTCAGCAGCCCCTTGGCGACGAGCTGGAGCAGGACGTGGTTGTCACCCTCGAACGTCGTGAACACGTCGGTGTCGGCCTTCAGCGCAGCGAACCGGTTGACCGCGAGGTACCCCGCACCCCCGCACGCCTCCCGGCACTCCTGGATCGTGCGGGTCGCGTGCCAGGTGCCGAGCGCCTTCGTGCCCGCGGCCCGCGACTCGAGCTCACGTCTCGCCTGCTCGTCCTCGTCCTCGGCGGTCGCGACGGAGAAGACCGCGTGGGTGTCGAGGGCGAGGCGCTCCTGGGCGAAGTGCATCGCGTAGTTCTCGGCCAGCAGCGGGAACAGCCGGCGCTGATGCAGGCCGTAGTCGAGCAGAAGCTCCTCGTGGTCCTCCGACGTCGCGTTGAACTGGCGCCGGCGTACGGCGTACCTGACCGCGAGCGCGAGGGCGACCTTGGCGGCGTTGATGCCCGCCCCGGACACGCAGACCCGGCCCTGCACGAGCGTGCCGAGCATGGTGAAGAAGCGCTTGTCCGGGTTGTCGATCGGGCTCCGGTAGTGCCCGTCGTCGGTGATGTCGGCGAAGCGGTCGAGCAGGTTGCCGCGCGGGATGCGGACGCCGTCGAACCAGATCCGTCCGTTGTCGACGCCGTTCAGCCCCATCTTGAGGCCGTCGTCCTCGATCCGGATCCCGGGCAGCAGCTCTGCGTCGCGGCGGAGAGGGACCACCATCGCGTGGACGCCGTGGCGCTCGCCCTCGACCTCGAGCTGGGCGAAGACCACGGCCGACTCGGCGTCCTCGGCGGCGTTGCCGATGTAGTCCTTGCGTGACGCGTCGTCCGGGGTCGTGATCACCAGCTCGTCGGTCTCGCTGTCGTACGCCGCGACCGTGCCGAGGGCCTGCACGTTCGAGCCGTGGCCCGACTCGGTCATCGCGAAGCAGCCGAGGAGACGCCCTGCGATCAGGTCCTCGAGGTACGCGTCGTGATGGCGCTTGCTGCCGAGCATCAGGATGGCCCCGCCGAACAGGCCGAACTGCACGCCGACCTTCACCAGCAGCGACAGGTCGCCGTACGCCAGCGTCTCGAACGCCGCGATCGACGCACCGAGGTCCCCGCCCCCGCCGTACTCCTCGGGGAAGCCCATGCCGGTCTGGCCGGTGCCGGCCATGAGCACCACCAGGTCCCTGACCCGATCGCGGAAATCCTCCCGCGTCATCGTCTCGGCGTCCTCGAGCACCGAGGCGTGCTCGGCGAGGTTGGTGCGCACCAGGTCGCGTACGTCGGCGTACCGGCCGTCGAGCAGGCGCCTCAGCTCGTCCGAGATCGTTGCCATGGGCGGACCGTACCCAGGGCTGGTCGGGGTCACCGCCCCAGGCACCGTCACTGGGTCTCGACTCGCGGTCACGAGCTCGCAGGCTCGCTCGCGCGCTCGCTCGACCTACCCACGCCCACGCCACGCCCGCGTTCCTCGGGCGCGGCTGCGTGGCTGCGTGGCTGCGTGGCTAAGGTCGCGCGTAGAAGTTCGGGGTGATCCAGTAGTACATGGACACCTCTTCCACGTCCCGGCCCGTGCGCGGGGCCTGGATGATCATCCCGTTCCCGACGTACAGCGCGACGTGGTAGATCGACGACGGGCTGCTCGAGGAGCCCCAGAAGACCAGGTCGCCCGGGCGCAGCGAGCTCGCCGAGATCGGCGTTGACTGCTGGTACTGCGCGACCGAGTAGTGCGGCAGCGAGATGCCGCCCGCGCGCCAGGCGCCCATGGTCAGACCCGAGCAGTCCCAGGCGTTCGGGCCGGCGGCACCCCAGACGTAGGGGTCCCCGATCTGGGCCCGTGCGAACGCGATCGCCCGCTGCACGCCCGACGCGGGCGCCGGAGGTGCGGCCGGTGGTGCCGGGGAGCTGGGCGGGTCGGAGGGCGCTTGCGTCGGGTTGTCGGACGGCGACGAGTCCTGGCTCTGCTGCTGCTCCTGTGCCCGGCGTGCGGCCTCCTCGCGGGCCTTCTTCTCCGCCGCGCGCTGGGCGGCCTCGCGGGCGGCCTGCTCGATGCCCGCCTGCCGCTTCTCTGCGAGGTGGACGCTGATGTTCTGGAGCTTCGCGAGCCGGTGGATGAGGTGC